>CAYTYP010000027.1:45431-62504 GCA_964441405.1 uncultured Acidobacteriota bacterium | reverse complement strand
TGGAGTCGCCCTCCTTCTTCAACTAATGGCGAACTCCCGGAATGAGCCAAACTAAATTGCGAAATAATGGGTGTCCCTGATTATCCCTGATTACCTCCCTGATTACCTGATTACCATCCCTGATTACCCTCCCTGATTACCCCTGATTATCCCCTGATTACTGATTAGGTCCCTGATTAGCCCTGATTAAGTCCCTGATTAAGTCCCTGATTAAGGAATCAATCTTCTCGATGTTGTGGCGCTGACTGATGCTGACTGATGATCTGCCCAATCGCAAACTTCGCCTCGGCAGGTGGAAACTTTTGTGGAGTTGCTGGATTATGGTGTGTTCGAAGTCGAGTTCACGGTAATGATGGTCGGTCCTATGCCGGTCTGGCGCTGAAAGAAGACCAACTGCTGGTTCTTTGTTATCAGCCGAAGGCTGTATGTTCTAAGAGTCGGGTTTCCGAGCATTGAAAAAGCTGAAAAATGCTAGATCCATTGCATCCTATGAGGCGTCGTGTCAGCAATTTTGAACAAAATATGTTTATGATACGGCGCCTAAATATATGACGGACTCCACCTCATGTTTTTCAGTGCAGCGTCCAGTAAAAATGGCGCTTGTCACCAATTACAGAGTTCCCCCTTCGGTGCCAAGAGAGACAGCAGCTAGCAGTTCTCAACAACCATCAAACGTTATTTTTCGCCATCGGCATCTTTAGGCGGCGAATCGCGTCGAGACTCGACGCTGCACGTTTGGGACATTCAAGTCTTGACGCCAAATTTGGGCAATACCCAGCGCATCAGAATTAAATACGCTGCAAAAATCAGCAGAAAAATCCACCATTGGTTCATTTTTTTCTCTCTAGATAGCATCAATTGCCTTGCATAATTTTTCATTTACCTGCTTAGCCGTCGCCTCAAGCAAGGTATTTCCGACTATCGAAAGCATCTTGAAAGCATCGATAGCCGCCACATACGATTTTCCTTTTTTATCATAAACAACCACATTGCATGGGAGAAGCAGGCCCAAATCCATCTCCTGTTGCAATGCGCCATAGGCTAGTGCAGGATTGCAAGCGCCCAGAATTATGTAGTTTGTGAAATCGACGCCCAGCTTTTCCTTCAGTTTTTTCTTGATATCGATTTCACACAGGACGCCAAAACCTTCAGCCGCCAGCGCTTCTTTTGTTCGTTGCACAGCTTTTTCGAAGGGCAAGTCCAGGAATTTTCCGTATCCGAATTTCAAGCTGCCGGTATTTGCCATCGCTACTCTCCCATTAATGTATATAATGATAGCAAATTTTCACTGGAGCGACGACCATGATAAAAAGATACAAGACGGGAGCCTTTATTGCCGCAGGCATTATTCTGGTTTTGGCAATGTCCGGTTGCGAAGTGAAGAGCATCAACGATATCCGGGCTGATCCGAGCCGGTATGCCAACCGGGAGGTCTCGGTGGCCGGCAGTGTCACCCAAAGCTATTCGATTCTCGGTAACGGCGCTTATGAAATTGAGGATGGAACCGGCAAGCTTTGGGTTGTATCTAAGTCCGGAGTTCCTCGGAACGGCGCCAAAGTCGTAGTGACAGGCACTGTCCGGGACGGCTACAATCTGAGCTCTATTGTTAAATTGCCGGAACCGATAAGCTCGGGCATGGTGATGATTGAAAAATCACACCGCGCGCGATAATCCGTACGATCCGTGGCAATCTGTGGTTGATTTAAATAGTGACGCGCAGATCGCAGCTTTGGCATCCGTCTGCGACCCGGCAATCAAAGGATAACTTGTATCCGGCCGCCTCAAATTTACCGAAATCGACCTGGCAGGCGATATCGCACAAATGCTTCTCTTCTTCAGGGGAGAGATTTGTTTCTTTCCATGCGTCTACCAGCGGGCATTTATTCAATCGAAGAACGACGGAATCCGAATGTTCTTCCACAATTTCATGCCCGAATGCGTCCATGTCGGCTTTGCCCTCGATAAAAGCGGCAGCCAGTTTTTTCAGATTCGGTTTTCCTAATTTAACCGCAAGCTGTTTCCCTTTTTCCTGTCCTCTGGCATAAAGAGCTCTCTTCAAAATTTCTGCAGCTTTTTTCCGGCCTGCTTCCTTGGAAAGTTCCCGATATATGTGGGCGTAGATTTGTGCGCGGTTTTTTATTTCGTCTCTTAAAATATCCAGAGGGTTGCTCATGATTTCATAATCCTTTCATCAGGGGAGACGCCGGTATTCCAACCAATCGCCGGGGTGAGAGGGCCGGGCGGCGCTTCTCCGGGATACCGCACGTATTCCAAAAACAATCCGGATGGAGGCGCTGTCCAGCGTGCAATATCATTCGGGGTCAGTCGTTGGTAATCTGCAGGCGACAGGTTCCCCCGTCCGGTCTCCACCAGAACGCCGACAATCCGGCGCACCATCTTCCATAGATAATGCGAGGCGCCGATTCGGAACAATATCAAATCTCCATCCAAACGCAACTCGCATTGTGTCACGTCGACCAACGTGCTTGAAGGTTCTTCCCGTTTATCGCGAAAAGCGACGAAATCATGCATGCCCACAAAAGTCTCGGCGCCCTCCTTCATTCGCTGCACATTCAACCGGTCTTTGACCCACCAGACGAAACGCTTCCCGAACGCGGTTCTGCGGGTTGAGATCTGATAAATATAAAAACGTTCCTCTGCGTGATGTCGGGCATGGAACCGCGCCGGAACCGCCAGCGCTTCACGAATGTATATGTCTGAAGGGAGGCGATCATTAAGATGTTGTTTTAAAAGTCCGGCGGGCATTGTCCGGGAAGATTGCAGGTGTGCGACCTGGCGCAATGCGTGAACTCCGGCATCTGTCCGTCCGGAACCTGCAATTTCAACAGTTCTTTCAAAGAAGCCTTCGGCGGCTTTCCGCAGTTCTCCCTGAATTGTCTGGGCGTTTACCTGCTCCTGCCACCCGCGATAGCGGGTGCCGTCGTATTCAATCGTAAGTTTCCATTTAGGCATCGATTATTTCCTGACGAGGCCGTTGCCGCGCGCCTCGGATTTCGCTATTTTTCCGCTATGACCAGCAGCTCAAAATCATCCGGGGTCAGGGCATGATCGCGACTGAAGTTGCCGAGCCGGCAGCCGTGGATAGAGCATTTCTTAAAGCGAAGAGACTCCATGTACCAGGAAATCTCCGAGGGGGCATAATAGCGCTCATCGCTTTCCAAAGTCTTTTTGTTTCCATCGTCATCTGTGATTGTGACAGTAGTGCGATCGCGGAACGTCATCGGATCAAATGTGCATACATCGGTTTTTACGCCGCTCGGATGTGTATTGAGAAAATCTTTGAGATTATGGTAGAGCGGGAAAAGAGCATTTAATGTGGAAAAAACGAATTTACCCGGGGAGCGCAACGCGCGTTCAGCGCCTTCAAGAATTTGGAAATTCAATTCATCCGTTTCCTGCAGGGAAAAACCTCCTTCACAGAGCATCAGGGCGAAATCGAATTCATTTTTGAAGGGCAGGGAACAGGCGTTGAGTCGCCGAAAATCAATCCGCACTCCCGCGGCTTTGGCTTTTTTCTCAGCGCGTTGCAGTTGATTGGCGGATAGGTCTATCCCGGTGACAGAATACCCGCGCCGGGCAAGTTCGATCGAGTGGCGCCCCGTACCGCAACCGATATCCAGAATGGATTTGGTTTTATCGTAATTAAGCTCTTGCTCGAGAAAATCAACTTCACCCGGCGTTCCGGTTGTGAATGATTCATCGTCATAGGTTTTTGCATAATTGGCAAATAATTCTTCATACCACCGTCGCATGATTCCATCTCCCTGGAAAATTTTGCCGTACTGGAATATTAGTACAAATTTTGATCATACCGCAGACGCAAATCGGTTGAAAAGAAAATGTCCGCCCAAGGGTTGGAACTATGCGCTGTAAAAAGCAGGTTCGAGGATAAATATATCTTTGGCATTTTTCGGGCGGAATGGATTAAGATCCGTTTATGCCGATTGATTGGACTGTGGCTTTAACCCATGTGGATTCGGATAAAGGTCTCCTGGCAGAACTTGCAGAGATGTTTTCACAGGACTGCCCTCGCCTGCTGCTTGAGGCGCGTGAATCAATCGCAAAAAAGGATTATGATGGGCTGGAGCGATTCGCCCATACTCTCAAAGGCCGACTGGCTTTTTTCGGCGTTAATGACTTGCGTGAAAAGGCCTTACAGTTGGAAGCGATGGGGCGAACGCATGCTTTAACCGGAGCCCTGGAATCGTTGGCTGAGATTGAAGCGGATTTACAGCGCATTATCCCTGAATTCGACGCGCTGAGCCGGGAGCATGAGAAATGAAGGCTTTTTCCAAGCCTGATTTGCAGATTTCTGCAAATGATCGGACAATGGACCCCATTCTCCGACTTAGTAGAATCTGTTGCATTCTGATCGTGGGCGCCGCCATTTTTGTCTCGCTGTCGTTCCTTTATGGTCGCATCGAACATCCAGTTCTTTATGTGCTCCTCCTTTTTGCTTTCCTGATGCTGGCCGGCGCGATCCTTTGCGGAACCAGGATTATCGGACATGCGAAAATTGAAGCAAGCAAGAGCGCAGCCTTGCTGCTGGAAGCGAATCAGCGCGCTACCGAAATAGCCGCCCTGTACGACACCTCTCAGGATATTTCCATACAGCAACATCTTCCAGTGATTTTACGCAGCATAATAGAGCGGGCCACCTCTCTGCTGAACACGGATGGGGGCGCCATTTTCCTTCACGATAAAATCCAGAATGATTTTCAAATAGCGGCGGAATCCGGAGTGGGCATGCCCATTGGTTCGCACCTTCCGTTAAATGAAGGACTGGGTGGGCGCGTAGCCCAGACGCTGGAACCCCTGATCGTAAATGATTATCAACATTGGCCTCAGCGCGCAACAGCCTTGAAACAACTGCCGATCGGCGCAACTATCTGCGTTCCAATGATGCGGGGAGGCCAACTGGTTGGCGTGCTCGGCATTCACGAGTTGCTTGGAACCAAACGCGAATTTACTCAAGCTGACGCTCGTCTTCTGTCGCTATTCGCCACCAATGCCGCCGGAGCTGTCGAAAACGCCCGTTTGCTGGATGCTTTGAAAGGCTCGGAAGAGAGGTTTAGAATTGCCGCCGCATGCGCCAGCGATATCGTTTATGACTGGAATCTTTTGGATGATCGAGTAGAGTTCTTCGGCGGCGTTTACGAGAAAAATGCTATTACATCCAGTTTGGCGGAAGCGAGGCGGGAATATTTCAAAAGAGTGCATCCGGATGACCGTGATCGCATGCAGACGGCCATCGCCGAACACCTCCAGAACGACAAGCCTTTTTCCGAAGAGTACCGTATCCTGGATGAAAATAATGCTTATATAACTGTTTTAGACCGCGGCACCGCAATTAAAAATCCACAAGGCGTTCCCATCAAGCTGGTCGGCGCTATGAGCAATATCACCGAGCGCAAGCAGGCGGAACAAATGAAAAATGATTTTGTTTCGTTTGTGTCCCATCAATTGCGCACTCCGCTCTCGGGAGTGAAATGGATGCTTGAACTGGCCATGGACGGCGCTGAAGATCCCGAAGGGATGAGATCCTACATCCAGGACGCCCGTGTTTCCACGGAACGACTCATTGGACTGGTGAATGACTTGCTGGATGTTTCACGATTGGAACGCGGCAAATTGCAGATAAATTATGAAAGTGTCGACCTGGCTGAACTGACCCAAGGCGTGGTTAAAGAATTATCGCCTCTTACGCTTGAGAAAGAGCAATCCGTGTTCGTCAACATAGAAGAAAATCTGCCAAAATTGGCTTCCGATGCGCAGTTGCTCAGACAAGTCGTTCTTAATCTTTCATCCAATGCAATAAAATACACAAAGCCGGGAGGGAAAATACAAATTAAGATACGCCTGGATCAGCAATGCATCTTATGGGAAATCCAGGACAATGGGATCGGCATTCCTAAAAGTGATATGGGCAAGCTATTTGAAAAATTTTATCGAGCGGGGAACGTTCTTTCGGTGGAAACAGAGGGCACCGGTTTGGGCCTTTACCTGGTTCGCTTGATTGTAGAGCGATTGGGCGGGAATATATCCTGTAAATCCGAAGAAGGCGTCGGATCAACGTTTCGTATAGCCCTTCCCCTGCAGCCTGAGAGGGTTCAATGAAAAAACCTCGAGTTCTTATTATCGAAGACGATAAGCTGTTACGAAAAGCATGTGAAGTAGGGTTGCAAAAGAGAGGACTCGAAATCTTTACCGCCGCCGATGGCGAAGAGGGGATACGTCAGGCGCGTTCCGGCTCCCCGGATCTCATCCTGCTGGATATTCTTATGCCCAAACTCTCCGGCATGGAGACGCTTGCAGAATTGAAAAAGATAGAACAGACTCGCCATATCCCCGTTGTGATGCTGTCCAATTCATCCATCGAAACGACAATGCAAAAAGCCAAAGATCTGGGCGCTATGGGATATCTCGTTAAGGCTTCGCTCTCACTGCAGGAATTGGGTGATCGAGTGATCGCTTTCCTGGATGGAATCGCAATAAAGCATTGACGATTTGGAAATGGAAAAGCCCAATATCCCGACAACTCCGGCGGTTCGGCTCCTGCGCCAAAAAAATATTCCCTTCAAGGAATATTGGTATCGTTATGAGGATCGCGGGGGAACCCGCGTAGGCGCTGCGGAACTCGGCTTCTCGGAGCATCTTCTGATAAAAACTCTTGTCATGCAAACCGATTCAAAAAAGGTGTTGTTAGTCTTAATGCATGGCGATTGCGAAGTATCAACCAAGAAGCTGGCTAGGTTTCTGGAAGTCAAATCCATCGAAACTTGTGATGAACGAACTGCTTCCAGACACACAGGCTATGTTTTTGGCGGGACAAGCCCCTTGGGAACTCGAATGCCTCTTCCCGTTTATGTGGAGAAATCCATCTTCGATCTTCCATCCATCCTGATTAATGGAGGGAAACGAGGTCTTCTGGTCAAGATCGACCCTAAACATTTGCGGGATGCCTTGCCGGTGACAGAGGTTGATGTCGCCATCCCCTCTTTTTAATAAAATTATTAAAAGCAGCCACGGAAGACACTGATTTAAATTCCGTGGCTTCAGGAGCGCCTTTGTTTTTATGAATGTCGGACGCCGGGGATCCCGACGCCGGGGGCTGGGCGCTCGCGTAACACTTCTCTGCGGAACCGAAACAATTCGGCGGGACGACCGCCGGTTTTAGAAACGAAATGGGCGGTTCCCTCGACCAATCCACCGGTTTCAACCAGGCGGCGCAGATTCTGCTTGTGAAGGCGAACGCCTGCCAGCGCTTCGACAAGCCTCTGCAGTTGCAATAAAGTAAATTCAGAAGGGAGCAATTCAAAAACAACAGGGCGATACTTGAGTTTGCCGCGAAGACGCCCCAGGGCAGTAGCAAGCATCCGCCTGTGATCCAAAGCCATCGGCTGTCCCAGATTCCGGATCCAGGATTCTGAAGAACGCGGCGCCTGTCGGTCGCGCAAGGATTCTATCGCGAGTTCTACTTCATAGAGCAGTTCGTAACGTTCCAGGACGCGTTCGGGAACCCAAGGCGCTCCATTGAGTCCGAAGTAAATATCGCTGCGCTCTCTTCGCTCTTTTCGTGTTTGCATTTCCGGTGAGCTCTTTATCCAATGATCGAGAACCGGAGCAATATGTTTGTCGATTACTTCGGGCTTGCCGCCCCGCCAGTCTTCCCATGGGAAAAATAACCGCCATTCCCTCCAATGGGCGCCGGCGGTCCCGGAAGGTTTTCCTTCCCGGACCAGCGCCAGGTAAGCCACGGAGATGACTCTTGGCCCTCCTTCACGTTCGGAAGGATCCCGGTTTTGGTCTCCAAAAGTGTATAGCTGCTCGACATAGCCCAGTTCCAGACCGGTTTGGTCGCGAACCCAGCGGCGCAATCCCAGTTCCAGTGTGCGATCGCTGGAGGGATCAAAAGGGCCGAAAGGGATCGCATCCGGCGGTTCATTATTGGAAGCCCTTTTCGTCGCTCGATTCCATTGTCCAGCCAGAGAATGCTCGGCCCGTTTCACTGTCAGGATGCGAGGCGTTTCTTCTGTGACCGAAATTATGGCGGCATTCAGACCTATGATGACGGGTGGATACAGGGCTTCTCCGGTTTTATTTGCGCTATCCATGTTGTTGAGCCGCAAAGCTGTTGATTGTAAAAATCTACTTCAAATCTTTACTGGAATAGCCCAGGATACGTCGGGCTATTATCAGTCGATTGATCTGTCCTGTTCCTTCAAACAAATCGCTCACCTTGGCGTCCCGCATCCATTTCTCAAGCAGTAGCCGGCGCGAATATCCCAACGCTCCCATCAACTCGACTCCCTTCTGCGTAATTTTTGTAGCTACTTCGCCCCCTTTTATTTTAGACATGGAAGATTCGAGAGTATTAGGTTTGCGTTGGTCCACAAGCCATGCGGCTTTCACCACCAGCAGCCACGCAGCCCGCAATTGCGCCTCCATATCGACAATATCCCGCTCTATGGAAGTAAGAAGGTTTCGCGGAACGCCGTAACGAATGGTGACGCCGTTGAGGGCAAGCTGTTCCTTGAGAAAATCCAAAGTGGCGCGTGCAACTCCCACTCCGTTGGCTGCCGCCGCAGGGCGCGCCGAATCGAATGTCGCCATGGCGCCTTTGAATCCCTTCGTCAAATGGCTGCCCAACATATTTCCCAGTGGGATTCGGCAATCTTCGATATGGACGACTGCTGTGTCGCTTGCCCTGATCCCCAGTTTATTCTCCAGTTTGGCAATTGTAATGCCGGGGGTTTTGGCTTCAATCAGGAATGGTTTTATCGCGCTTCGGCCGGCGGAAGGATCGATGGTGGCCCAGACAACGATCACTCCATCGGATTCAATCATTGCCTTGCTTGCGCTGGTTACAAAGAGTTTCTCGCCGTTCAGGACCCAGCTGTCGCCATCTTTCACCGCCCGTGTGCGAATCGCGGATGAGTCCGAACCACAGTGAGCTTCGGTCAAGGCCATGCAGGTCCATGTGGGTTTGTCTCCCTGGAATTTTTCTCTCAACCGCGCTTTCTGCTCCTCGGTTCCGGAGACTCCAATGGCGTTTCCTCCTAAAGCGGGCCAAGGGAGGCACATGAACAATCCAAAGTCTCCCCAGGAAATCATTTCCGTAATATGCATCTGCAACATCAAAGGCTCCTCGGACGCTGGGGTTCCGGGTTTTAAGCAGTCCAGGGTCTTTCGGGCGGTGTCCCATATGAATCTTGCAAACTCCCAAGGCAATTCATGTTCATGCTCATAATCATCATAATAGCGCGCTATTGGCCGCATCTTTTCGAGTGCAACTGTTTCCGCATACTTTTGCTGTTCCTGTATCCGTTTGGAATTCTCAAAACTTATCATTCAAATCTCTCCCAAGGGCTCATTTGCGATTGTATTATCCGTATGGCTGCAATCGTCAATCGTAAATTTTAAATCAGATAATGGCAATTCCTTCCAGAACTCCGAACCCACGCGCGTTGCGCAACCAAAGTTCCACAGGGTAGTCCCGGATATATCCATATCCTCCGAGGAACTGGACGGCCCTATCCGTTATCACAAGCGATATATCGCTTGTGTAATTCATTGCCAGGTAAGCTTCCCGCGTCGCATCCTGTCCATGGTCCAGACGCCATGCGGCTTCCCAGACCAGCAGGCGCGCAGCCTCGATCTCCATAATCATTTCAGCCAAGGTGAAGGCGATCGACTGCCGTTGTGCAATCGCCTCGCCGAAAGCTTTTCTGTTTTTCGTATAATCCAGCGCGAATTCATAAGCGGCGCGTGCGACTCCTACGGCCATTGTCGACAGAGCTACGCGGGATGAATTCAGCAGCAGGGCGAAATCGCATCCGGCTTCGCCTCCCAACCGTTGGGAAAGAGGGATCTCGCATTCGTTCAACTCGACTTGATAAAGGGGAAGAGCGCGTATTCCCATGTTTTGCTCGCGTTCCTTGACAATCAATCCCGGTGAATATTTCTTCACAAGAAATCCTTGGCTGCAGCCCTCCAGAGAAGCATAAACCAGCATCCAATCAGATTCCTGGGCGAAGGGGACGTTGCCTTTGGCGCCGGATAAAACATAGTTCCCGTTTTTTCTAATGGCAGTCGTTTGAAGCGCATTCGGATCAAAATTGAAGCGAGGCTCCATGAGGGCCGCGGATCCGTGGATATAGGCGTCAGCGCAGAATCGGGGGAGCAATTCTTTTTTTTGCTCGTCGGAGCCGCACATCAAAATGGGAAGTGCGACCAGGTTGGGCGCGGTTAAGGCCAATGTTGCGCTGAGGTCGCCCCAGGCCAACTCTTCCGCCGCGAGCGCCCAGGTGAGCGCAGAGTGTTCTCCGAATCCTCCATATTGCTCCGGAATGCTGGCAGGCAGCATTCCCAGTTCCCATCCTGACTCCATCCATTCCGGCGCCGGTTCGCTTTTCTCGTCGGCATCCCTCATACGGCTGCGGAATTCTTTTACGGCCAATTTATTCGCAGTATTGACGATAATCTTTTGTTCTTCTGTCGGTTCAAATGAATACATGCATTGCCTCATAAAAACGGAAGCGCGGGCCGGAAGCCCGCGCTTCATCCGATTAACTCATTTCGCAGCAGTGAACTTCTTTTCCGTAAAAAATTGTCGCCAGCTTGTCGAAAATATGCGCTTTTTCAGATGAATAAAAAGATCGCCGGCCCTGCCGCGAACAACGATTTTCGATTTCCGGATGCCGCTTCAAATATTCCGCGAGGCTTTCTGCGATAATCGGTCCCTGCGAGACTATCGATATATTCGGCAGGTGCTTGCGAATTTTTGTTTCCAGCAGCGGATAATGTGTGCATCCCAGGACGGCTGTGTCGATCAACGGGTCGGCTGCAAGAAGACGTTCGGTATGTTTTTTGATAAAATAATCTGCGCCATCGCCGTCGAATTCATTATTTTCGACCAGCGGAACCCACATAGGACAAGCTTCCTGCACAACGGCGATATCGGGATAATATTTCGAAATTTCTATTGCATAGGATTGAGATGCAACCGTCCCGGCGGTAGCCAGGATTCCGACATGCCGTGATTGAGTCCGGGCTCCAATCATCTCGGTTACCGGCCTGATGACGCCCAGGACTCGCCGCGAGGGCGCTAGGCGCGGAATGTCCCTTTGCTGAATAGTTCTAAGCGCTTTGGCGGAAGCGGTATTGCAAGCCAGGATCGCCAGGTGGCAGCCCCGGTCAAACAGCCATTGAACGGATTCCAGCGTGTAAGCATAAACCGTTTCAAACGATCTTGAGCCATAAGGCGCGCGCGCATTATCACCCAGGTAAAGAAAGTCATATTGAGGCAGACGCCGCTCAATTTCCTTGAGGATGGTCAAACCACCGAATCCCGAATCGAATACTCCAATAGGCCCTTGCATAGTAATAACGGCGCTTTCCAAAGCAAAAACGCCATGGAATTCACGGATTCAATAATTTAGGATCCGTTGAATCCGTGCATTCCGTGGCGTTTTTAAATTTCTGGCCATTTCCCTGTTCATCCGATGTCGCTTGCAGCATGTCAAAAAAGTCCTTGATGATGCGCGCGGTAAGTCCCCAGATTTGATGAGCCCCGAAAGTATAGAAATAGAGATGGGTCTCTCCTGCATGCCGATCGCTCTTTTCTATCCGCAACAGATCCGGATTCAGAAAGGTTTTGACTGGGACATGAAGAATATCGGCTACTTCGCGAGCCTGGGGGATAGTCTTAAAAGGCGTCTCAATGTAACCGGCGAAAGGCGAAACCCGGTAGCCCGTGATTGAAAGATAATCATGGAATTTTCCGAGCGGCATTATTTTGCTTCCTTCAATGCCGACTTCTTCATGAGTTTCCCTGAGGGCGGTCGACCATAAATCTTCATTCTCTTCGCGCATTCCGCCCGGGAACGAGATTTGCCCTTTATGCGTTTCCACCTCATGGGTTCGGAGCGTTAGAAGCAAGAAATACTCGTTTTCTATTTTAAAAAAGGGCATGAGAACGGCCGCTTCCCGGGAGTAGCCGTCCAGTAATTTTCTTGGCTCTAAAGCTGCAAGACAGTTGCGTATATGATTGGTTAATTTCATGCCGAATACTTTGCGTTCCTTTTCGTTTCATCATAAATAGCGACGATCTTCTGGAATACACGCACGGCCGCTCCACGATTATTTTCGAGAATGGAATGCGCCGCCGCGCCCAAAGATGCGCGTTCTTGGGAATTGTGCAGCAGACGCATGAAAATTTCCATCAGTTGCTGAACCTGCCGCTCTTTATTTTCTTCTCCGGCTGTGATTTGCTTGATCCCGCCATGGTTTCGGAACTCTTCCGCTATTTGCCGGAAATTTTCCATATACGGGCCCGTCACAATAGCTTTGGAACATCGCGCCGGCTCCAGGATGCTGTGCCCCCCCCGGCGAATCAGAGTGCCTCCGACAAACACAATGGAGGCCAACCGGTAGGCCGCTGAAAGCTCTCCCAGGGTATCCAGAAGAAAAACCTCGGCATTTTCCAGCCCTGACCGGCCCTGGGTCCTTCGCCGGACCTGAAATCCGTTGCGAGTTGTCAATTGAGCGACGCTGTCGAACCTTTCAGGATGACGAGGCGCCAGCAGCAATCGCGTTTTCTCCAGCCCCGGTGAATTCCGAACAGCCCGAAACACTTCAAGCAGAATTTGTTCCTCTCCCGGATGGGTGCTGCCGGCTACAATCAGCGGTGCGCCGGTCGCGCTCAATCCGAACGAATCCTTCAAATCAATAAGGACTTTTTCTTCTGAGGAGGCGTCGGCAATGGCGCAATCAAATTTGATATTGCCTGTCACCGCGACCTTCTCTGCGGGCGCTCCAATCCTGAGAATGCGAGCCGCGTCCTCTTCCGATTGCATCATCATAATTTTGTAGTTCTGAAAAACCCGGCTGAGAATCGGCCTGGCCCAGCGGTAATAGCGGAAGGAGGATGCGGAAATTCGGCCGTTGACCAGCGCGACCGGAATGCCGCGCAGGAAAGATTGATGGATGATATTGGGCCAGATTTCAGTGTCGACGATTACCATCATAGCGGGCCGGACCCAGTCCAGCACGCGCCTGGCTATAAATGCGAAATCGATTGGAAAATAAAATACGTTTCCTTGGTTGGGATCAGCAAAGTTCTGGATTGCAACTTGCTGTCCCGTTTGAGTAATGGTGGAGAAGATAAATCGAGCATCCGGCAGATGTTCACGCAATGAACGAACCAAACCCTGTAAACTCAGGGTCTCGCCAACCGAACAGGAATGGAACCAGAGGACTTCACGGCCGTCAAATTTCAGCGCGTCCGGGAGGCGTCCCATCCGTTGAGTGATCCCGGGCAGGCGTTTCCGATATCGGAAGGCCTTGTAAACAAAGGCAGGGATCAGCAAAACGCCCAACGATATCAGCAGCAGGCTGTATAAAAAATACATTACGACCTCATCAGGAACTCGGCGGCCTTCTGAAGATCGGCTTCCGTGTCGACGCCGACCGTGTCGTAAGGCGTTTCGGGAACGAAAATGTCTATCCCGTTTTCGAGCAACCGCAATTGCTCCAGTTTCTCGGAAAGCTCGAGTTGCGATTGGGGCAGCTTATGGAACAGGGCTAAAGCCTTCCGGGTATAGCCATAGAGCCCAATGTGCTTGTAGAATCTTAATTCACCCTTCGCATCCCGATGGAAAGGAATCGGCCATCGCGAAAAATAGAGTGCGCGCCCCCGGGTGTCCGTTACTACTTTTACGCAATTGGCATCTTGGGCGGCTACAGGGTCGATGGAAACCTTCAGCGTTGCGATCTCTCCTTCGCCTGTAAGAATGGGGCGAAGCAGCCGTTCAATATGATCGACGCGCAACGTGGGTTCATCCCCCTGCAGATTTACATAAATGTCGCTGTCCGTGTGCTCCATTACCTCAAAGAGCCTGTCGCTTCCTGAAGCGTGCTGCGCCGTCATGATGATCGGGATGTCGTGAATCGTGCAATATTCCCTGACTTTGTCACTGTCGGTAGCCACCAATAGTTTGTGGAATAAGGGCGATTGCCGGGCTCGATCATACACCCAATGCAACATAGCCTTGTCGCCGATTTTGCGAAGAACTTTTCCCGGCAGCCTTTGTGAGTCATAGCGGGCCGGAATCACGCCCAGGATTTTTATTCGAGATTTCATTTTTCTCCCTGTAAAGAGACCGCTCATTATCCCACAGGAACGGGGCAAGATCCGGAAAAATCAACCTCAAAAAACGCCACCGCCGATTTTACGGATTCCTCGGATATAAAAATTTTAAGAATCTGTAATCTGCGGCATTGTTTTTGTATTATTTTTGACATGGGCGGGATTATGGCGAGGAATGTTTTCAGGTTATGGTTTGTCTCGGCATTTTTAATGGCGTTTTCATTCGTTGTAAAGGCTCAGGAAATACGGATTGAAAGCGCCCTTGTCGCTGTTCCAACAGTAGTTGGCGATGCGAAAGGCAGGTTCATCTTCGGATTGAACGCCGATGCTTTTAAGCTTTTTCATGATGGCGAGCAAGAAAAGATTTCCCTTTTTTTAACTTCAGATGATCCCTGTAAAATTGCGCTGCTGCTCGATACCAGCAAGACCACTGCCTCCGTCCTGAAAAAAATAAAAAAGGCCGCTAAAAGATTCCTGCTGCAAATGCGTCCCCGGGATATGGCAATGATTGTGAGCTTTGATTCGGAAGTGCGGATTTTATGCCGCTTCAGCTCCGATCGTCATGAACTGGAGGATGCGATTGACCAGGCTGAACCCGGCGGGATGCATACAAGATTGCGCGATGCAATTTTCGATGTCCAAAACCGGTTTCGATCCATTTCCGGAAGAAAGGCTATGGTTCTGCTTACCGATGGGAATGATCGCGGCAGCGCTATCTCTGCGCCCGAGCTTAGAGATGTTGTTTTATCTTCAGGCGCTTTAATCTACTCCGTTTTCTACAATATCGACTGGCGGCAATTGATGAAAGAATTGTTTGGATCGGCTCCCCCGAAAAACAAACGGATGGATTCCGATTGGGCCGAGCAGGAAAGGGAATCGGCGGAATATCTCCGGGAAATATCTGAACTCTCCGCGGGACGATTATACAGCAGCAAAGTAACGGAACTGGATCGAGCCTTCAATCAGATTGCCAATGAACTGCATGCGCAATATCTGCTCTGTTTCTACCCTGATGAATCGAAACTCGATGGGAATCTTCATTCCCTGACAGTGCAGGTCAACGTGCCCGGCGCCGTGGTGCGGAATCGTCGAAATTACAGGAAAATTGCGAATGACGAATTACGAATGACGAATTGATCAACGCCGTCCGCATAGCATTCCATTCGTCATTCGTAATTTGACAAGGTAGTATTATGGAATTGAGACCGGGGGGGAGTTCTCATGCGACATAATTTATTTCATTCATTCCGGAAATTCCCAATCACGAACGATCGAATAGGCGAGTTTTATTCCTTGCCTCAGCTCGAAAAAGAAGGCATAGGGCCGATTTCCAAACTGCCTGTCAGCATCCGCATCCTGCTGGAGTCCGTTTTGCGCAATTTCGATGGCAAAAGAATCACTGAAGACGATGTGGTTGAATTGGCGAACTGGAGTTTCAAGTCAAAAAGGACAGAAGAAATTCCTTTTATAGCGGCCCGTATTCTGCTGCAGGATTTTACCGGCGTTCCTTTGCTCGTCGATCTTGCCGCCATGAGATCCGCAGTCGCCCGATTGAACCGGCCTGCCGGCGTGATTGCGCCGCTGGTTCCTGTAGATCTTGTGATCGATCATTCGGTGCAGGTGGATTTTTTCGGCCGGCCGGATTCCTTTCGGCGAAATATGGCATTGGAATTTGAGCGCAATCGCGCTCGCTACCAGTTTCTGAAATGGGGCATGCAGGGCTTTAACGGTTTCAATGTCATTCCTCCCGGGATAGGGATTTGCCATCAAGTGAATCTCGAATATATCGCCAAAGTTGTTCAGTCGAGAGAGGGCGTTTATTTCCCGGATACGCTTGTCGGGACGGATTCGCACACTACCATGATCAACGGCCTCGGAGTTTTGGGCTGGGGCGTTGGAGGCATAGAAGCGGAATCCGGCATGCTGGGCCAGCCTCTATATTTCCTTGCACCGGACGTGGTCGGCGTTCGATTGAGCGGCGGCCTCAAAGAAGGATCGACGGCGACGGACCTGGTATTGCGGGTGACCGAGATGCTGCGGAAAGCCAAAGTAGTCGGCAAGTTCGTTGAGTTTTATGGGCCGGGAGTCGCAGGATTGTCCGTGCCCGATCGAGCCACAATCAGCAATATGGCTCCCGAATATGGAGCTACGTGCGGCCTGTTCCCGGTGGATGAGGCGACGTGCGCTTATTTGAAAGATACCGGAAGGTCGATTCGGGAAATAGACGCTGTGCGAGCCTATTATGAAGCCCAACAAATGTTTGGTTCTCCCGATGATAACAAAGTGGAATACAGTGAAACTCTCGATCTTAATCTTGCGGATATTGAACCGAGCGTTGCAGGCCCGAAACGGCCGCAGGACCGCATTCCGCTGGGAAGTTTGAAGGCGGATTTTCAAAGCATTCTTCAGAAACCGCCAAGCGAAGGAGGCTATGGCAAACCGGCTTCCGAGGCAAGCGGAACTTTGTTTGCGCAGAGGTTGTCCCATGGATCCGTGGCGATTGCCTCGATTGCTTCATGCACCAACACCTCCAATCCCAGCGTCATGATTGCGGCCGGGTTGTTGGCCAAAAAAGCTGTGGAACATGGCCTTCGCCCGCCTTCTTATGTAAAGACATCGCTGGCGCCTGGATCCCGCGTAGTCAGCGCATATCTGGAAAAAAGCGGACTTCAGAAATATCTCGACCAGATAGGATTCAACCTGGTTGGATACGGATGTGCAACCTGCATTGGGAATTCCGGACCGCTCGCTCCCGAAATCGAAAGCATCATTGCACAAAACGGTCTTGTGCTTGCGAGCGTATTGAGCGGAAATCGCAATTTCGAAGCGAGAATTCACCCGTCGATCAAAGCGAATTTCCTGATGAGCCCGCCGCTGGTGGTGGCTTTTGCGTTGGCAGGTCG
>CAYTYP010000027.1:0-45421 GCA_964441405.1 uncultured Acidobacteriota bacterium | reverse complement strand
ATATTGATTTGACCAAGGATCCTGTGGGGAAAAACTCTCGGGGGGACAATGTTTATTTGTCCGATATCTGGCCGGGATCGAACGAAATCCTGGCGTTTAGGAGCCTGGCGTTTGACGCTGAATCCTATCGGGAATTATATACGGATGTCGGCCGGCAGAATGCATTGTGGAACGAGATTCCAGCCGATAGAGGCGACCTTTATCCTTGGGATGAAACCTCCGCCTATGTGCAGGAACCTCCATATTTTGAAAATTTTCAAATGACTCCCGGTCGCATTGAAAACATCAAAGGAGCCCGCCCGTTGGCGATTCTCGGAGATTCGGTGACCACAGATCACATCAGCCCAGCCGGCTCCATTGAACCCACTTCCCCAGCCGGCTGCTATCTGCAGGACAGAGGGATTGAACCCAAGGATTTCAATAGTTATGGCGCGCGGCGCGGAAATCATCAGGTTATGGTGCGGGGGACTTTTGCAAATGTGAGGATTAGAAATTTGATGGTTCCCGGAACGGAGGGAGGCGTGACACGGCTCTATCCGGGCGGCGAGCAGATGAGCATCTATGAGGCTGCATGCCGATATAGGGAATCCGGCGCGCCTCTAGTCATTTTGGCCGGAAGCGAGTATGGAACGGGCAGTTCGCGGGATTGGGCCGCTAAAGGCACAATGTTGCTTGGCGTTCGCGCCGTGATGGCGCAAAGCTTTGAACGCATCCATCGAAGCAATCTGGTAGGGATGGGAGTGCTCCCCTGCCAATTCAAGGAAGATGTGGGTGTACGCTCGCTTAAACTTGACGGCAGCGAAACCTTTGATCTTTTGGGTCTTGAAGATGATTTACGCCCGGGGCAGGAATTGCAATTGACTATTCATCGGGCAAATGGAAAGACAGAATCCGCGCCTGTATTTGTGCGTATCGATACGCCAATTGAAGTGGAATATTACCGGAATGGCGGCATTCTGCCTTATGTTCTGCGGCAGTTGTTGCGATAGTTCGGGAAATCTCATTAATGTCCGCGAACTTCGAAATCGACGCAATCCAGTTCCTTATTTCCGCTCTCCAGAAGCTTCAATGTATGTTTCCCTTTTTGCGGCGGCCATGGCGTCAAACCGGCGGACTTCCCGATGATTTGACCGTCCAGCAGCCATTCAAGATCCTCTTTTGCGGGCGACGCTTCGAAGAAGATTCGTTGATCCTCGGGTGGAATATCGGGATCCAGAGCCACAATAGTCCCGGGAGTAGGATAGACAATCCGGGGGATCGACCGGCTGGCCGCATGTTCAATGAGCGTCATTTCCGTCCCCTCGATAAACCATTCCTTCTTCTCAAGATTGCCTGAGGAAATTTTTATGTTTTTTCGAACTACGCCGGCAGGAGGGGAAGGTTTATGGCTGCTTTGATTGCCGTGCAGCCAATTCATCACCTCGACCCAGACTGGAGCCGCTCCGGTGACTCCGGAAACGTCCCACATAGGCTGTCCGGAAAAATTGCCTGCCCATATCCCAACGGTAAATTGATCGGAAAATCCTATGCACCAGTTGTCCCGCATGTCTTTACTGGTTCCAGTTTTTACGGCGGTCCAGAATCTGGTCGACAAGGGACTCTCGAGGGCGAATGTGCGGCTGCGGCTTTCCCTGTCCGACAAGATATCGGCGATGATGAACGCGGCTTCGGCTGATATCGCGCGCCGTGGCTCTTTGACGCGCCTTTCGGACGTCAGCCGCATTGGACTCCAGATCCCGCCGTTGGCCAGTGTGCGATAGGCATTGACCAGGTTCCACAAATTCACATCTGCGGACCCAAGCGCCAGCGAAGGTCCATAGAATTCGGGCGATTCCAGATCGGTAAATCCGAATTGACGGAGCCTGTCTACAAAAGAATCTACGCCGATCAGATCCAAGGTTTTTACCGCAGGGACGTTTAGGGAAGATGCCAGCGCCACCCTTGCCGTTACGAATCCATGGAATCGGTTGTCGTAGTTCTTGGGCCTGTAAACTCCCCCCAGCGCCGGGACGTCCAATGGATTGTCTTCAATGAGCGACGCCGGCGTGAGGATTCGTTTTTCCAGTGCGAGCGCATAAACGAAAGGTTTCAAGGTCGAACCGGCCTGCCTCGCAGCTTGAATTCCATCAACATATTTTGCGCTGGACTGGTCGCCAATATTGCCGACGTAAGCCAGCACTTCTCCGGTCTTGTTTTCAACCGCCAGGGCCGATCCATCATGCATGTTCTGTGAACTGGACGACAGTACGTGATGGAGCAGCGCTTCCATAGTGAATTTTTGCAGCCTTCCATCCAGAGTGCAGGATATGCGCGTTGGCGCGCGTTCTCCGTTCATTTTTGCGTCTGCGAATAGACGGAGCGCTACATGAGGCGCCCATGCAATTTGTGGTCGCACGAAATATGGGCGATTGAGTGAATCCTGAATTGCTGTTTTTAATTCCGCATCGGTTATAGGCCACTGCAAGGCCTTCGTGAGAGCGCGCGCCCTGGCGCCTGCCGCCTCGATTCCTGCATTGGGAGAGCGCACCAGCGCCGCTAAAATAATCCCCTCTGTGTCTTTTAGCCCCTGGGGGTCCTTAGCGAACAGCCCTCTTGCAGCGGCGGAAACGCCTTGAAGTTCTCCGCGGAAAGAAACGAGATTGAGGTAGGCTTCAAGAATCTGAGCCTTGGACCAGGATTTTTCATAGGTTCGAGCGGCTCTGATCTGTAATAATTTTTGATATAGGGAACGGTGAACTTTGCCCGGATGGAGGTCTTCTTGAAGCATGGCCGCCAACTGCATAGTCAGGGTGCTGGCGCCGCGCATTCGGGAGGAACCGATAGCGTTGAATGCGGCCGAGCCGAGCGATATCCAATCCACCCCGCCATGCCTGTAAAATCGGCGATCTTCACCCGCTACAATTGCCGATTGAAGCGCGGGTGAAATATCTTTCAAGGACGCCCAATCCAAGCGCCGTACGCTGTTATTGGTCCTCAGTTCGTGAATCTTTTCGCCCTGACGGTCAAGGAGAAGCGCATCCGATTTGATATGGGATGCTCGGATTTGTTCAAAAGTGGGAATGCCGGGCAACGGCTGCAGCAGCAAAGAATAAATAACCACGAAAAACACCAAACACACGAATGCCAATAAAATGATACTTCGAGTCTTTCGTGTTTTTTGTGGTTCAGTTTTCATTGGATGCGCATCGCCTGGTTCGGGATTTCGCCGAACATTTCCGGGGCGTACATGGCCTCGACTCTGGAGGACGGCAGATTCATGACTCCTTCATTGTTGAGCCGAACGGTATATTCAATAACCCATTTTCCTTTCGGAACAAATTCGTAATAAGCCCGGAAAGCTTCGAACGACCGCTCCTGGAATGCCGGCCAAACCCAGCCTTCGCTTTTTTCTCCTCGGGTGGCTAATTGCGAGTCGCGTCCCAAACCGGTTCCCAGGATGGAGGCGCCCGCGGGAATCGGATCATTTACCACGACCCAGGTCATGTCCGATTGAGACTCCAGTTCAAGCCTTACCCTAAGGATATCTCCTTTGCTCCAGACGCCGCTCTGCTTTTGTTCGACGGCTGTGAGCGTCTTTTTAATTTTAAAGCCGCTTGAGATTGGCGCTGTGACCGGTATGGCGGCGATGCTTCTAACCATTGCCCATGGTTGACCTGTCCCGGACATCTGGAGCTTTAAATTGGATTTCTGAGTTGGCCAGTCAAATGAAAAAGTCTTGCCTTTGGGCGAGGATTTCCAGTCCAGAGTCTGTGTTTTGCCTCCCAATGCAGCAGTGCTGTTCCCTGTGACAGGCGTTTTCTCAAATGTCTCTGAGAATTTTTTCATGGCCAGCACTCCCCAGGCATTGGCGACTGTCGTGTCCCAGCGGCCTCGTTTTTGTCTTCCCAGCGCGCCGCGAACCAGTTTAGGCATGTCTCCTTTCCAGTTCGGCATATCCAGGACATTCAAGACCAGGCGAACCGCATTTTGATCGGGCGATATCATCAACCACCAGAGGCAATCGGTTTTTTCGGTGGAGAAGTTCATTGTCGTCCCCTGGAAATTCAGCCGGGCGCGGAGTATTTGTTCCGCTTCTTGAAGCCGGGCGTTTTGTCTGGGCAAGGAAGTGTTTTTTTTAAGAATGCCGTACCAGTCCATCACGCCTGAGGTCGGCCAGAGATTCGGTTCAATCCTGATCGAAGAAATCAGCGAGGATTCCACGTTGCTCGATCGAGAAATAGCTTCCAGGGCCGTCAACTTGCGAAGGGCCAGGTCCACCGTAGGAAGGGAGGAAGAACGGATAATCTTTCCTTCAACAAATCCGCGCAATCCCTGCAACATTCTATTTTTTATTTCTTCAGGGAGCGGATAGCCGGCCTCGTTTGCAATGGATAAAACATAAGCCGTGAGGGCGTCGCTGCCATGTTTCATGGAGGGGAAGTATTTCAACAAACCTTCTGAATCAACATAAGCGGGGAGCACGCCCATGATTTTGTCCCAGTATTTGGAGTCCTGCAGCGCGACAGCTTTGGAAACATTTTGTTCGAGGCAGGTGTAGGGATACAACTTCATATACTCGGCGACTCCACTCATCCCGCTCACAAGAGTCGGCTGCAAGGAAACGTCTATGCCGCCCAAATGAGGAAGGGCGTCTTTGGGTCGTTCCAGGTCGAGATTGAATATTCCCGTCCATTGCAAAAGGGTCGCTTGAAATGTCCGCGCTGCGACGGGTGGGATCACTCGCTGAGTTACAGACAGCCGGTCGCCCATGCCTTCTCCGGCGCTTGCCTCGACGGTGTATTTCAAGGCATCGGTTCCGGCCGGCGCCGTTATATTCCAACTGATTTCCTTTGATTCTCCTGATCCGAGCGGAATATTCTGCGGTTGCAGCGGTTCCGAAACTCCAGTCACAACCGCAGTGACATGAACTGCCAAGGGGCGTTCCGTCGTATTTCGGATGGTGAAGGTCGAACGAAATTTATCTCCCTGGCGCACCATGGGGGGCACGCCGGACATAATCATCAAATCCTGCGTCGACCGGATGGAAGTCGAGCCTGTTCCAAATCGATCCATCCCGGCAGTTGCGACCGCCACGATCTTGAAACTTGTGAGAGAATCGTTCAGCGGGATTTCGACGGCAGCCGATCCTTTTTCATCCAACTTCACCCGTGCTTTCCAGAGGAGCAGAGTATCGAACAGTTCACGGGTCCTCTGGGCGCCGCCGCCTCCTCCCTGGGGCAAAGCCTTTAGACCAAAATGCCTTTTTCCTATTACATGCATTTGAGCTGTCGATGTTTGCACGTTATAACTTCGACGCCCCATCATGGCATCGAGCAGGTTCCAGCTCTCGTTAGGCATCAGTTCCAGCAGCCCTTCGTCCACTGCCGCCAGCGCGACTTCAGCTCCTTTGGGTGGAGGCGCTCCGTCAGACGTCTTCACCGATATCCGCACTTTAGCCTTTTCCCGTACCTTGTATTGGGCGCGATCCGTTTCCACCTTCACCCTGAGCTCATGCGCTTTCCATCCCACGTTGATTTCGGATATTCCCAATTTGAATGACGGCCGGCCTAAATCCACCGTTGCCGTCGGTTGTACGTCGCCCACGCGACCGCGCACGACTAAAACGGAAACGAAGATGTTGGGTGAGTAATTGCTTTTCACTGGAATTTCAATGACCGGTTGTTTGCCCGATAGTTCTTTGACAAAGGACTCCCCGACTCCTTCCCGTTCAATCGTTACGAGCGCCGTAGCTTTCCGGAAGGGCATCCGGACCTGGAACTTAGCTTTCTCGCCCGGTTCATAATGTTTCTTCTCAGGCAGCAGATCGATGCGATCATCGTCTTTCGCATCAAACCACCATTCATTTTCTCCGGCAATCCAAAGCTCATAATTCGCTGTTGACCGGCGCCCGCGGGCGTCGGTCGTGGTTGCCTGCAGTAGAAGTCGTCCCGAGTTCGGAGCGGGTTTTGCACAGAGGAGCAGCCCTCTCTTGTCCGTTTTCCCTTCGCAGAAAATCCCTAAGCGCTTGGTTTCAGTAAAATGCTCGTATGCATAGAATCCGCCGACCAGCCTTTTTCGGTGTGAATAGGTTTTTTTCTGGAACACATCTATTTTAACGGGAGCGTTGGCGACAGGCTTGCCGTGCAAATCGAGCACGGCGGCTTTGAGTCCCAGGGAATCTTTGGATTGCAGCCACGAATTGGGCTGGATTCCAATCAGCCTTTCCGAGGGCCAAAGAGGTATTCTCGAGGATGCTGTTTGAGTTTCTCCGCTTGGATCCCGATACTCCAGTTCAGCTGAAATCTCCATGGGCTTGTCTATCGCAGGCAAGCCGGTGATGACGGTGCGAACCGATCCGGTTTTGTCCAGCGTCAGATCGGCGCTCTTAAGCTCGAATTTCTGCTCCTGTTCTTCTTCATAATTCGATCGAACCAGCCCCTCTTTTACGGCGCCGTTGGAAAACATGAAGTTATCGAAGCCTTCGAATCCTGATACATAGCGCGGTTTTATCTCATAACGAAATTTGACCGGCAGTTCTCCTGCGCCTCCGCCGCTGAGATAACTGACTGTCATATCCACTGGAACTTTCTCGGGAGTCGCAATTGTTTCTGAAGGCGGTCGAATGACGGCGCGCATCAAAGGCACGCGGTATTCTTCGACGCGGAAGGATCCCGATTGAATGCCATCCCAGGAATGAGATTCCCGATCCGTTGATTTTGGCATATAGAGCTGATAATTCCCCAGCTTGGCTTCCTGCGGTATTTTCCAGGTTGTTTCTGATATCCCTTCGGCGTCCCACTGCAATGGGAGTTCGTATTTCTGTTCGCTTCCCAGATGTTCGATGATGATCTTTTCCGGCGCTTTTTCCTTTGCTTGGGTAAATCCGGCAAGGACTTTCCGGCGCAGAATGTGCTTCATGTGCACCGTTTCTCCAGCGCGGAACAGGCTGCGATCGAGGATTGTGCTGGCGGCAATGAAATTCGGTTGCCAGTCGGTCGGCAACCGGAACCTCCAGTTTTCAATGCCATCGTTCCAGCTGCTGTGTACGAAAGACATGTCGTCTTTGGTTTGGGCTGTGACGGTTAATCCGCCGCCGAATTTGCCATAGGTGCAGCGAGGCAAATCCTCATCTGCAGGCAACGGCATCCGTGCAATGCCGCTACTGTCTGTTGTCCCTTGCCAGAGCACTTTCCCTTCACAGCTCCTCACTTGCAACGCCGCTTGTTTAACCGGCTTCGCTTCGTCGAGAGTTGTGACCCAGACCAGAGAGGATTCGGCGCCTCGCTTGAGGTGGACGGATAAATTGGTAACCAAGACCGTAGTAGGAACATACATCGGTTTTGAGATTCCCAACAGCGCTGCACCGAGGATCTCGCTCTTGATTTCGACCACATAGAATCCTGGATTTTTTATAGGAATTCCTATGACTTCGAAAGACTTGCTTCCATGAAGTTTGGGGATAGTGAAGGATTTTGCTTTGGAAGCTGTGACCGGGCCGAAAACAGATTTGTCGCGATCCTCGTACTCCCTTGAGTCAACCTTGTCGATCCATGCGAGCATCTGGTCGGTTTTATCGGCGGGCACTCGGAGCAGCGTCCCTTTCAGATTGCCGTCGAGTTCCTCGTTTTCCGGCCGCGGAGGAAGAGGATCGATGTTTTCCGCGCCACCCGGAACCTGGAATTCTTTTGCCGCTATTTCGGCTTCGATATTTCTCAGTGTGACTGGAAGCGCCGCTTCTCTTTTAAATTCGAGTATGCCGAAATCTGCGGCGAATTTAGCCAAGGGCGGATATTCGGCGGTCCGGACCGTAAGCGGAAAACTGCGGGCATTGGTGAGCTTGCGGCCCGATTCATCCTCCAGGTTCTGAGGAATCTCAATCGTGAAAGAAGAGTTTTCCGGGAAAGGACCTTTGAATGTTATTGTGGATACAACCGAGCCGTCATCCAAGTCGCCCCGATCCTTTAGGGGATTCCATTTTTTGCCGCCGGGACCTTTTAAGACCGCCTGCTTGGCCATTTTCCATGGGATTCCAGCAGAAAATGAGAGTTCCATGTCTGAAACCGGGACGCAGGCGGCTTTCGAATTTTCTCTTTCGCAGCTGAATGCAGCGCTAAAAGGTTCGGAGGTTTTAAAAGGAAGCACCTGGTCCTGCTCGCTGGCGACTCCGGTGGGAGATGAGACCCCTTTGCCCCATATAAGATTTACTTTTGAATTTGCCGGAAAATTTTGTTTGGCCTGAATCAGCGTCAGGTGTTCCGGCCTCGTCTTGTAATAGCGTGGCGGATATATGGAATTCAGTATAGTTTCTCTTTCCGGTCCCGAAACGATCCGGACGCCGACCTTTTCAGAAATCTTTTCCACGGAAAACGAAACGTTTGAGAGGATGGATGCGTCATTAATGGCATTCCCATTGAGTTCCAAGACAAAGATCTGGTCTTCGCTGATTGTCGAGCCTTGGTAGGGACGGGAATGTAAAATTGAGGGGCCGCCGGTTGAAAATCGAAAGACGCGCGATCCTGTGATCATTGCGTCTGAAAGCGATTTTATGCCATCCCGCAGCTTAAACTCGCATTGAACGCCGGCGGGAAGATCACGGTCGAAATCGTAAGCCCAGTTCGATGGATCGGCCCATCTTCCAGTTCCTTTTTCCGGACAACTGACGATAAAAGGGTCTGCGACTTGAGGATCGCCAAAAGGAACCATGGGCTCGGAAAACTGGACGCGCACCTGCCGCACCCGTTGTACCGTTCCCTGAGGTGTGAAGACCAGCACGCGGGGCATTTGCTGAACAAAAGCGACAAAGGCGACAACCAAAAGGACTACAGGCAACATTCCTGCAACCAGTTTGACTTTCATCTCCCTACCTCGTTAGATGGATGTTTCCTTAAATTCAATAATGCCCGTGCCGGCAATCCAATGCCGCAAATTCAGTAGTAGCAAATCCCGTGCCAAATAATAGGCCATGGATTAAATGGCGCTTGCGGATCTGGCGGGATCCGGCTGTTGTGTTCCGGCATACACGCATGTGTCCGTAGAAACACAACGGGTCGTGTGTCGGAAGCAAGGGCGTCTTGCCCGCACTCTTGTATGAAAATATACAGCATTGCGTGTCACTTTGCCGCCAATACGTTTTCACACGTAACTGCAATCTCCCGCAAACAAGTCAGGGAGGTGGATTTCTCGATGGCCAACCGGAGATTGCGAATGCCTGCCGGGACGTGTTGAAGATAATCCTTCAATCCTTTTGTGAGCCCGAGAAAACCATAAGCGCCCAACGCCTGCATCAAACGTTGCGCGGACGCTTCTCTGAAAGCATTTTGAAAATTTTCCCATCCGATGTCGTTATTCGAGAGATGAAAATAATAGGAAAGCAGTTCTTCCTGCTCCGCATCGGAAAAGCTTACATAAGGATCGAACAGAAGCGATCCAAGATCATAAAAACGCGTTCCAAAACGCATTCCCTGGAAATCGATCAGATAGGGTTCTCCTCGGTAGATCATAATATTTTGCGACTGAAGGTCCCGGTGTACGAGGCTGGATTGGCCCGCCACAAGCCTATCCGCGAGCCCGGCGAGCTCTGTCTCCAATTGTTCACTAAAGGCAGGATCCATTTTTATTCCACAGAGCGCCTGGACGAAATTATCGCGGAAATAGTCGCGTTCCCAGCGGTAAAGTTTGGAGCTGAACGCTTCCATCAGTTTGACCCGGTTGGAAGGGAAGCGCTGTTGAGGAAAAGAATGGAGACGATGGACTATAACGAGAGCTTTTTGATAAAGCTTTTTGCGTGTCGCCCAGGGTTCATTCCTCAAAGCCCAGAGGTCTGTATCGCCGAGGTCCATCATTGCAATGAGGCAGGATGCTGAGTCGTGACGTATGATTCC
This sequence comes from uncultured Acidobacteriota bacterium, assembly GCA_964441405.1. Lineage (GTDB taxonomy): Bacteria > Acidobacteriota > UBA6911 > UBA6911 > UBA6911 > UBA6911. Next base: position 35,561 of record CAYTYP010000027.1, on the reverse strand, counting down.
AGGGACCGGAATGTGGATTTCCGAAAGAAACCCATCGATGTCGGCGTAATAAGCGTTTTCGACTCTGCCGGGTTCATAATGCATCAGGATGGCCGATTCTGTATGGTCCCACCTGATCCGATAATAAGCCCTGTCTGAGCCTCTTCCCTCGAAGGGGATAAGCTCAAGGTCGGTCGCCGATGAAATATTCAGAGACTCGCGTGCGAAAGCAATGATATTCTCGTTCAAATTCATTTGATTTCCTCGACGGCTTTAGATTTTAAAGATTCGTATGTTTCAAGGGAACCGATGTCCTGCCAGACTCCTTCATCCATAATGATTCCGGCTATGGATCCCGGCTTTTCCCGGATCCTCTGTACAAAAACGGCAACGATGGATTCAATCTTGCCGGGCTCCATAAATTGCAGCAATGAAGTTTCCATGGCATAGACGCCGGTGAAAAGGCATTTCCGAACGCCGGGCCGTTTCAAAACGCTACGGATATCGCAGATTTCTTCCCGGTCATCAATATCCACATTCAGAAGAGGTCCGCTGCTTCGCAGGACGAGGCTGGATTCCGCCCGTTTCCTTGTGTGAAATTTTAGGAGATTCTGAATCGGGAAATTTGCGATGATATCGCCATTATAACATAAGATGGTCTGGTCTGTTTCGAGCAGGTCTTCAATATTTTTCAAGCCCCCGGCGGTATCCAGAAGCGTGGATTCATAGCGAAAAATAATGGACGCTCCGCGCCATTTTCCGTCCGGAAATTTTTTTAGATATTCTTCCGGGCAATGATGAGTATTGACGATGAAACGGTCGACTCCAACGCTAAGGAGATGGTCCATCGCGTAGGTGATGACAGGGCGGCCGCCAATATCGAGGAGCGGTTTAGGACAATGTTCCGTCAGCGGTCGGAGCCGTGCGCCCAGACCCGCGCCCAGGATGAAAGCCGTTTTAAATTGCCGCCCATTTTGCATGCCTCATACTAGCGCTCCCCCTTAAAAACTCAAGCCCGAAAATCCGGCCTGAATATGCAAAATCCTGGAGGTGAATCCTGCCGGACAATCCACGCAAGCTTGGATTTGATCCTTAAGAGCTTGGATTTGCCCGTCATTATGATTAGTATTGCAGCTATTATGAACGATAAAGCCAAGCTTGCAGTTGTCATTCCCTGTTATAACGAAGAAATTACTATCGGTAAAGTTATTCAGGATTTCCGCACGCAACTTCCGGATGCCATCATCTATGTATTTGACAATTGCTGCTCGGATCGGACCGCGGAGATTTCCCAAAGCATGGGCGCTCGCGTTATTCCGGAAGCCCGCCAGGGAAAGGGCTATGTTGTAGAATCCATGCTGGCCTCGGTTAATGCCGACCTGTATGTTCTCGTGGACGGCGATGACACCTATCCTGCCGAGCGAATTCATGACCTGCTGGATCCGGTACGCAATGGGAAAGCGGATATGACCGTTGGCGCACGACTTGAAAAAAATACTGCCGATAGTTTTCGACCGATGCACGTTTTCGGCAATAGGCTTGTATGCAATCTGATCAATAAAATATTTCATGCTAGCCTGACAGATATTATGAGCGGATATCGCGCGTTCAATCGCAAGGTTGTTCAGCGCATACCGATCGTCTCCTCCGGATTCGAAGTCGAGACCGAGTTTACCGTCCAGATGCTCTATTACAACTTGAAGGTGATGGAAATCCCGGTGCCCTACAGGGGCAGGCCCAAAGGAAGTGTTTCCAAACTTCGCACTTTGCCGGATGGAATTCGAGTAGTCTGGAAGATTTTCAGCCTTTTCCGCAATTTTAAGCCTCTGACTTTTTTCGGCGGACTAGGCATTCTTGTGCTGCTGGCGGGAATTCTTGCCGGCATGCTGCCCATTTATGAATATATCCAAAGCGGTTTTACGGAAGTTAGGCGCTTTCCACTTGCGATCCTGGCCTCTGCACTGGTCCTGCTTGCCTCAATCCTTGGGCTTCTCGGCATTATTCTTCATGCCGTCAACTGGCGTTTCAAAGAGCTTCATAATGTATTGATTCGTCATCATGAATAGATTTTACCCGGACCTACACCTGCATACCGCCGGCGCCACCAGGCTCCTGGCTGGAGAGGGATGGACTCCGGAATCGTCTCCGGCGTTTTCCTTTTCTTTGACAGTTGGGCTGCAAGGTTATCCAGGAGCGCCTATACTGCCGGAACTGCGATCAGCATAACCAAGCGCATACTCTATTTGGATGGCCATTAGAACGAGTAACATTGGAGCGAGAGGCAAAAGATATCTTTGTGTTATAAGTGTGGTGGAAAAAAAATTGAGTTTGCATAAATCAAAGCGCATAGGGCCATGACCCAGCTGACCGTGCATTGGCAGCTATTCATACGGCGGCATAACACGAGCGAGAATATAGGAAGTATCCAAGAGAACAATGCCAGGACGGGAAAGCTCCAGAGATTCTTGCGCAGCCACCTGCGGATAATAGAATTCCTGCTTGGATAATCCGAAGTTGGCCGTTCCCAGGCTGTCCTGGTGATTCCCCAAAGGACGTCTTTATCAAAGGTTTTATCGAAACCGAATGTTTCAGGAAAAACCTTCTTTTGCCTGGACAAGTCGAGATAATCACGCGCTCCGAAAAGCAGTAGATTTATACAACCTTTGGGATTGCGTAAAGCGGCTCTTCGAGCCACGGTGCTGCCGATATGAGATACTTTTCGCCAGTCTCCTCCCATTTCTTTCTGCAGCCGACATGCGATGCCTTCCTCTCCATAAATTTGGAAATTACGCAAGTCGTAATTGTAATGCCATGATTGTTCAAGAAGATAAGCCGGATCCTTGATTCCTAATCCATCGAAATCCTCAGGCGCTAGAATGGGTGCGAATACTCCCAATAAGAAATACCCTCCCTTGGGATTTAAAGAGGATTCGGAATTCGTAAGAACTCCCGTCCAGTGGGAGTAAACCTTCAAGCCCAGTAAAACAAAAAGTACGAGAATCCCGGGAATCAATAATTTCCTGACAGCTTGCTTTAATTCATATCGGCCGATATGGGAAAACAACTGCCGCCATTGTCCAGGTGCGGCAGCCAACAGTAGAAGGATTGGAACTAAAAGCACAAGGGGCAAAAGGGCAGTGCGAAGACAAATAGCGCCATAGAAAAAAATTACGCTCAGAAAAGCCAAATATAGCTTGTTTTGGAAAAAAGCTGCGAACGAGATGATAATAGCAAGCCAAATAAATGACGAGCCCAAGCTATCGGTCATAATGGATCGATCGTAGAAAAGAAGCATGGGCTCGATGCTGAATAAAATCAATACGATCCATGCGATAGGCTTCCTAAGCCCAAGTGTACGGCAAAAAATGGCTGTAACAGCTCCTACCGAAGCTGAAACAAGACTTTGCAAGAGGACCAAAGACATGAAGCTTTGTGTCAGGCGAAATAAGTTGTTGATGAAAAGACCGAAAATCCATGAGCGATCATTCGGGATATAGCTTCCCCATTCGGTGACGAGATAGCAGTAGGAGTCTCCCAAAAAAAATCGAGGCAGGGGATCGAGAATTAGAAAAATCAATCGGATTGAAATAGCGGCTAAAAATAATATAACGCCTTCTCTGACCCCAAGGCGTTCATTCTTGCATGGGTCGGCATGATTATTTACACTCTCATCGCTATTTCCTATATGAGCGGAATTTATCTCAGACGCCATATTCTGCCTCCGATGCATCTTGCCAATTCGATCTGTAATTTTTGCCAAGTCATATTACAGGGTGCATACAAATTATCATAAAGGAATTTTCTCGGAAGGGATTGAAGACTTGCGGAGGAAGGAGCATTGCAAGCCCACCCTCTCGCTTGTCCTTCGTATCCTCTACTTGGCAAAGTAGCCCTGGCGGGCTCGAACCTTCAGATCCGGCCGGGTTGGGATGGAGACGGATATCCGGCGAAAGCGATCCTCAGAACTGAGATTGGAAGAATAGTAGCTTAGGAGGTATTGGGTTCGAAGTTCATCGGCAATGCTGCTGAAAACCAGGTCGAGATCGACGTCCGTGTCCGATACGAACGCCGCCCCGCCGGTTTTTTCCGCAATAGAGGACATGTTGCGCTGCCCCTTCAAGCTGATCTCGTTCAGCCGGATGGAATTGCCGCTGGGGTTTATAGAATAGAAAATTTCATCCGACTGCTGATATTCGCGGAATACGTCGGTTGCCTTGCTGTCGCTCCTGTTGTCTTCTCCATCGGATAGGACAATCACCGGCCGGCGTGTTTCCGGAATCGCCGATTGATGTAAAACATGCGCTCCCATGATTAATGAATCATAGAATGCGGTGGATGATTCGGTCGGCTGAAAACTCATCAACGTTTTCAGCGCTTCCGGCAGTGACTTGCAATTGATGAGATGGACCTGCGGTTTTTCATTGAAGGCGATTAGAGTCACCGAATCGCCCTTCTTCCATACTTTTTCCAGGAAACGTACCGCTGCATGTTGTTCAAATTCGAACCGTGAATTCAAACTCCCCGAGAGATCGAACAGAAGAGCCATTTGCAGAGGCGATTCGCCTGCGTCTGCCATCTTGGCAATAGTCTCCAATCGCCCATCTTCCTGAATCTGGAAATCATCGATGGTCAGATCGGTCGCTGCATGTCCGGCTGCGTCTGTGACCGAGACCGGAACAGTCACGAGATTGGTATTGACGCGAATGACGGATGGGTTGTTCAAGAAGAACCGGGCGTCTTCAGCGCTTGAATTATGCACCGTAAAGACGCAAAGAACGCCAAGGAGCGCTAAATAATAATAGAAATATTTTTTAGCGCCCTTTAGAGTCCTTTGCGTTTTTGCGGTGCATCTCATCTGCAAGCATATCCTTTAAAAACGCTACCTGGAGGCAGCAGGAATATTCATGGATGTATCTGTTGTGGATGCCTGAGCCGGGGCCGTCAGCCCCTTGCTCACGAGAACTTTTACTTCAACACGGCGATTTTCCTCCCTTCCGGTGCGTGTTTGATTGTCGGCTATAGGCTGGCTCTCCCCCAAACCCAGAGGCATGACGAACCTGCGCAACGGTATCGAGTAATTTTCCGCCATATATTGAATGACCGCATCCGCGCGTTTTTGGCTCAGCCTGCGATTGTAGGCTTGATCGCCATCCGCGGAGGCAAAGCCGGCGACTTCAATCAGGAAGCCCTTTTCGTTTTCCGTCGCCTCGGCAAGTTTTTCCAGTTCCGATATGTCCACCTTGGACAGGGTGGCGCTATTTACCTTGAAATGGACAGTCGTGGACTGCTTCACAGCATATTCATCAAGAGAAGTTATGCGCTCGTTAGCTGCGTGTACGCCGGCTTTGGCATTATCGGCAACGGATCTGGCGTTGTTCGCCACAAGCATGGCGCCATCAGCGGTTTCCTGCGCAGCTTTGGCTCCGCCTCTAGCCGCATTGGATACTACAGAAAGCTCCTGGAACTGGCCCGAAAGCCTTCGGGCATTCTCTTCTGTTTCGGTCAGACGCGTTTGGGCCATCGACAACCGATTCTCAACAGGAACAACCCGGCTGTCCATTGTCTGCGCCATCTTAAAATCGTCATTGGTGCATTTTATTTCTTCAGCGGAAAGCGATCCGGAATTGCCGCCGGTTCCTTTGACTTCAACCTGCAATCCGGGCACAAGTTCTGTTTTCGAATACTTCCTGGCGCCACGGAACGGATTGCTCTTTTTTTCTTTGATTTGTGCATTTTCTGTAGTCACGAGATAGATTGTTCCATCCGTACTGCGCACTGTCAGGCTATCCGGCCGACTCTCCTGAATCACGCCTTCAATCTTTATCTCTTTATCGGCAGGGACCTGCACCGTGTTGGTTTTAGACTGGCTCTGAGCCATGCTATTTACATCCTGGGCGAGTCCCGCCAAGGCAAATGCAAAGACAAAAGCGATAAACAGAACGGGTAGTGACCGGCTGCTGCGAATCTTTATCATAGTTCCTCCTGGTCCAAAGGTTCTCGACCTGCATCACTCCGCACTTTGATATGGGAGATTTTTCAGGCTATCCAAACCATTGCAATCCGCGTGCCAGGGGGGGTATGTCTTATAAGTCTATGAAAATAAAAACAATATATGATTTATAGGTCGAAAGCGCATGGTGTCATCATCAGGGAAAATTTCCCTGAAATGACGCCTTTGGGGGGAGTGCATCCACAGGGCGGCATTTTCACCAGCCGCGCCGGATTGAAAAATCTATGACTCGAAGGACCTTACTTTTCGAAAGGAAAAGTGTAGGGCAGGTGAAGGTCATCGCGCATAGCGCATAGTTCCTTTTGGATGGACGGATCGACAGGCGCGCCCTTGTTCTTTCGTTCCTGCATCGCGAGATATTCTTTCTCGCCGCAGGTAAAGATGTGTTCCGCTCCAGGTATTTTTTTTGATGCGCGCAAGCCGCGCAGAATATTCCCAGTGGTTTCTTTGAATGCCTTGATGCCGGTAAAACACTCAATGTCGATGGCCAAGAAGAAGTGTCCCAGGGCATAGGGAACGCGCCGGCCTTGTTCATCCATGCCGCTGAGCTGTTTAAGATAGGAGCCCTGTTGAAGGGCTGCCGATAAGATTTCGACAACCGTGGCGAATCCATAACCTTTGTGGCCGCCCGTTTCCTCGCTTAATCCGCCAACCGGTGTGAACGCGCTTCTTCCCTTGATCAGGTCGTCTAAAATCTTTTGAGGATCGGTTTCTGTTTTGCCGTCCCAGTTAATGACTAATCCCTCGGGGCAATTCCTTTGTTCGCGAACGTATTGCTCCACCTTTCCTCTTTGGATAACGGATGTCGCATAGTCATTAGTGAACGCGAACTCTTCATCGGTGGGAATGCCGAATACCAGCGGATTTGTGCCCATCATGTTTTCCACTCCATGGGTTGGAGCAATCGAAGGCCGGGCGTTGGTTCCGGTTATCCCAATCATATTGGCTTCAACGGCCATCAGTGCATAATGAGCTGCGTATCCGTAGTGGGTGGAATTGCGGGCGACAACCATGCCCAAGCCATGGATGCGGGCCTTTTCGATGGCCATTTGCATGCAGCGCTTGGCAATGACCATTCCCATGCCATGATGTCCATCCACAACCGCAGTGGCTTTATAATCGCGAACAACCTCGAAATTAGTGACAGGTTGTTGAATGCCGCCCATGACAATACGGTCGTAGTAAATCGGTTTCAGTCGGCCGATGCCGTGCGAGTCTATGCCGCGCTTGTCTGCGGCAATAATTACTTGGGCGCAGGTCCTTGCATCTTCATCGGGGACCCCTACTCCCTTGAAGACGTCTATAATAAATGCTTCCAACAGATCAAATGGAATCCAGGATGTAGTCACAGGCGCGCTCTCTCCAATCCTTAAGCGTTCTTTTCCAAAATAGGAGCAATCATCTTACACAGGATCTACATCTGGAATCCACAACTTATCAATAATGTCGGTTGAATATTGGATGCTGGAAAGAAGAATTGGATACTCCGGGCATTTCCTTTAACATTGAATTAAATAAAGGGGCGTTGGAAAGGCGGGTGTTATTGTGATCAACACAGAACAACAATTGCCGGATGCTGATCCGGAGGAAACACAGGAATGGATGGATTCATTACGGTCGGTTGTTCGTGACCGGGGGCGGAATCGAGCCATATCACTGTTGCGCGTGTTGCTGCAACGCGCGCGGGAGCTTGGCCTTGGAGTTCCTGAACTTGTTCAAACTCCCTATATCAATACCATTCCTCCTCAGCAGGAACCGCCTTTCCCCGGCGACGAGAAAATGGAAAAACGGATCCGGCGCATTGAACGCTGGAACTCCGTTGTGATGGTGACTCGGGCCAACAAACGCTATGATGGAATTGGAGGTCACCTATCTACGTATGCTTCCTCTGCCGGGCTTTATAATGTTGGTTTCAACCATTTTTTCCGGGGAAAAGACAATGGAGCGGGCGATCAGATTTTTTTTCAAGGACATGCTTCCCCGGGAATTTACGCCCGAGCGTTCTTAGAAGGACGCATTGCCGAATCACAGATGGATAATTTCCGCCGTGAATGCGTTCAGGGAGAAGGACTGTCTTCCTATCCACACCCGCGCCTGATGCCTCACTTCTGGGAATTCCCCACCGTTTCCATGGGACTTGGACCGCTGACCGCAATTTACCAGGCCAGGTTCAATCGTTACTTGCAGGCGCGGGGCATCGCCAATACAGAAAATTCAAAGGTTTGGTGCTTTCTTGGAGACGGAGAATGTGATGAACCGGAAACTTTGGGCTCCCTTTTTTTGGCTTCGCGAGAAAAGCTCGACAATCTGATTTTTGTTGTGAACTGCAACCTTCAAAGATTGGACGGCCCTGTGCGCGGCAACGGCAAAATCATACAGGAACTGGAAATGGTTTTCCGGGGAGCTGGATGGAGCGTCATTAAAGTCATCTGGGGATGTGAGTGGGATGAATTGTTGCGCCGGGATAAAGAGGGCGTGCTGCTGACGAAAATGAACGAAACAGTCGACGGCGCCTATCAAAAGTTTGCCACCGCAAAAGGAGATTATATCCGGGAGCATTTCTTCGGTCCCGATCCTCGTCTCCGTAAGATGGTTGAGCATTTGAGCGACGAGGACCTCCACAACCTCCGGCGTGGCGGCCACGATTATAAAAAGATCTACGCTGCGTACAAACTGGCTGTCGAAAATAAAGGCTGCCCAACGGTGATCCTGGCCAAAACCGTCAAGGGTTGGGCTTTAGGAGAAGGATTCCTCGGCAAAAATGTAACCCACCAGTTGAAAAAAATGAGCCTCGAGCAGCTCAAAGAATTTCGCAACCTGCTGGAATTGCCGATATCCGACCGGCGCCTGGAAGACGCTCCTTATTACCATCCCGGCCCGAAAAGCCCGGAAGTCCAATATCTATTAGAGCGTCGTCAGGCCTTGGGCGGATTTTTACCCCTGCGTATTGTTCGAGCCAAACCGCTTAAACTCCCTCCGGCTAGTCTGTATGATGAATTCAAGGCTGGAACGGGCGCCGGCAGGGAAGTATCGACAACAATGGCTTTTGTTCGACTGCTGCGGGCTTTGATGCGTGATAAAGAAATAGGACGCCGCATCGTCCCCATCATTCCCGACGAGGCGCGAACTTTCGGCATGGATTCCATGTTCCGTGAATTCGGCATCTATTCATCGGTCGGGCAGCTTTACGAATCCGTTGACGCGGGAATGCTGCTCAACTACAACGAGTCCAAGGAGGGCCAGATCCTCGAAGAGGGAATTACCGAGGCCGGGAGCGCTGCCAGCTTTACGACTGCCGGGACGAGCTATGCCGTTCATGGCGAGTATATGATCCCATTTTATATTTTCTATTCCATGTTTGGATTCCAGCGCACCGGAGATCTGTTCTGGGCGTTTGGCGATTCACGCGCCCGCGGATTTGCGCTGGGCGCGACAGCCGGACGCACTACCTTGAATGGTGAAGGCTTGCAGCATGAAGATGGCCATAGCCAAGTCTTGTTTTCAGTTGTTCCCAATGTTCTGGCTTATGATCCTGCATTTGCGTACGAAATAGCGACGATCATTAAGAACGGGTTGTATCGGATGTATCAGAAATGCGAGGATGTTTTTTACTATCTCACTTTATATAACGAGAACATCAATCATCCTCCGATGCCGGATGGCGTTGAAGAAGGGATTGTCCAAGGGCTGTATTTATTCCATCCCGCCCCGGAAAAACTGAGACATCATGTGCAGCTTTTCGGTAGCGGTTCTATCATGAAATGCGTGCTGCAAGCGCAGCAACTGCTCGCCGAGAAATTTCAAATTTCCTCCGATGTCTGGAGCGCAACCAGCTATCAGCAACTGCGCGACCAAGCTCTGTCGACGGATCGATGGAACAGGCTTCATCCGGAATCCCAACCGCGGATTCCTTATGTGATGGAAGTGTTGGAGCATGTACCGGGGCCGTTTATCGCCGCCACCGATTTCATGAAAACCGTTCCAGACTTCATTCGACCGTGGATGCGGCAGCGCTATGTCACGCTCGGCGCGGATGGTTATGGCCTCAGCGACACCCGTGAAAATTTGAGGCGCTTTTTCGAAGTCGACGCGGAGAGTATTGCCATTGCAGCGCTTCATGCCCTGTTTCTGGATGGCTTGATTGCTGCGCATGAAATCGCCAAGGCTATTGGCGATCTCGGGTTGGATCCGGAAAAGCAGGATCCGCTGCATCCGAACGTCGGCGACAAAGCCGCCGCCGTTTTGGCTTAAAGGAATAATAATGGCAAACGTTGAACGTTTTTTGAGCATGACCAGCGACTGGGTGTGGGGTCCCCCTCTCCTTGTATTACTGGTTGGGACGCATGTGTACTTGACCATCCGGCTAAAATTCATCCAACGATTTCTGGGCCGTGCCATTCGCCTTTCCTTTAGGGGAAAGGGTGAGGGCGAAGGAGAGATCAGTCATTTTGGCGCTCTCATGACGGCGCTCGCTGCGACCATCGGTACGGGAAACATTGTCGGCGTTGCCACCGCCGTGGCGGCCGGGGGGCCTGGAGCTGTTTTTTGGATGTGGATTACAGGCGTGTTCGGTATTGCCACCAAATACTCGGAAGCTGTTTTGGCTATAAAGTACCGGATCAAAGCGCCCAACGGTTCATTTGCGGGTGGACCGATGTATGCCATCGAACGTGGTATGAAAATGAAGTGGCTTGCAATTTTCTTTGCCGCGATGACTGCGATCGCTGCCTTTGGAATCGGCAACATGGTTCAGGCGAACTCTATCGCATCGTTATTAAAAGAGCAGTATCAGGTGAGTCCCTGGTTTTCCGGCTCTGCGATGACGCTCCTCACGGCCTTCGTTATTCTTGGGGGGATCAAGTCCATTGCGCGATCCTGTGAATGGCTGGTTCCATTCATGGCGATCAGCTATATCGGCGGTTGCTTGATTCTACTTGCGCTGAAAGCGGATACGATACCTGAATCGATTGGGTTGATTGTCGGCAATGCGTTTACGGGAACTGCGATGATAGGCGGTTTTCTGGGCGCCGGCATGAAAGAAGCTATCCGGTTTGGCGTTGCCAGAGGATTGTTTTCCAATGAATCCGGATTAGGAAGCGCTCCAATTGTGGCTGCCGCCGCCAAAACAAAAAATCCAGTTGAACAGGCTTTAGTGTCATCCACGGGGACCTTTTGGGATACAGTGGTTGTTTGTCTCCTGACTGGACTCGTTCTTGTTAATTCTGGGGTTTGGACACAGGGGCTCAAAGGAGCTTTACTAACCAAGACCGCTTTTGCGGGAATTCCCGTCGTGGGCCCGATCATACTAACTGTTGGTCTTTTAACCTTCGTGTTCTCAACTATCTTGGGTTGGTCGTATTACGGGGAGAAAGCGATTGAATATCTAGCGGGTTCCGGGGCAATACGGTATTACCGGTGGCTCTGGGTGGGAGCCGTAATGCTCGGATCGGTTCTAAGTTTGCCCGCGGTGTGGTCCTTTGCCGACATAGCCAATGGTCTCATGGCGCTGCCTAACTTGATATCATTACTTGTTCTCGCTCCCGTGATCGTGGCAGAGACTCGCTTGCATCTCTGGGAGCCGGAGATAACGCCGAAAGAATCAGACAATGAATAAAATGATCCTATGGGATTGGAATGGAACATTGCTCAATGACACGGACGCTTGCGTCCAGGCGTTGAAGTTCCTGCTCCAAAAAAGGAATATGCAAGCCATTGATCTTGAAAAGTATCGGAATACGTTTAGTTTCCCGGTGATTGATTACTATAAAAATATTGGATTTGATCTTGAGAGAGAGAATTTCAATTCCCTTGCCGTTGAATTTATTGGCCATTACAGCAACACTGAAAAAGCAGCGCGTCTTCAGGAAGGCGCAATAGAAATATTAAACCGGTTTCAATCACAAGGTTTCCGGCAAATTATTCTCTCCGCAACGGAAAACGCCGCCTTGAAAAAACAAATCGGGAGCCGCGGGATCCTCCATTATTTTAATGATGTACTCGGTTCGGATAATATCCAAGCAAACGGAAAAATCTCGGTCGCCCAGGAATATTTCAAAAAAATGAACAAGCCTGTTGAATTATTCATGATTGGCGATACTTACCACGATTATGAAGTCGCTGCCGCCCTGGATTGCCGGTGCGTACTAGTGAAAAATGGGCACCAGAATCTGGATCGTTTTTCCTTTATTCGCGAGACGCATATCGCGAACTGCTTGCCGGAATTAATGCAAACCAATAGTATCTTTAGGGAAATGCATGAGGATACACTATGAAAAGAGCTTCGGTTGTTGTCGTCTGGGCAATTCTGTTTTCGTCGCCTATCCTGTGGGCGCAGCAGGTTCCGGTCCAGGAATACGTACTTCCCAATGGTCTCAAGCTTTTAATGGTTCCCAGAAAAGGAGATCCTAACATCGCCGCAGGTTGGATAGCCAAGGTAGGTTCGGTAAATGAGCGTCCGGGAATTACAGGATTGTCGCACCTGTTCGAACACATGATGTTCAAAGGCACCCATGCGATCGGGACAAAGGACATTGCAAAAGATCTTAACCTGATGGCGCGCATGGATGCAGTAAAGGACAAGATCCGGGAAGAAGAGCTGGCCCAGGTCCGGCGTTTGAGATTGGGAGAGATTTCCGATCTGCAGGATCCGAAAAACCGCACTGCCCGTCACAATGAGCTGTTACAGCAGTTCGCTGCAATCGAGAAACAAAGCAAGGAGCTGATCGTCCAGAGTGAGTTCGATAAAATATACACCAGTGCAGGCGCGAGCGGCATGAACGCCGGCACCGGTGAAGATTACACCCTGTACTACATCAATGTGCCTGCGAACAAATTGGAATTATGGTTCTGGATGGAATCCGATCGGCTTCTTAATCCTGTTTTCAGAGAATTTTACTCCGAACGGGATGTCGTGCGTGAAGAGCGCCGAATGCGCACGGAAAGCACTCCCACAGGAAAATTCGAAGAGGAATTCGATTCTTTATTCTGGACGTCATCTCCCTACGGTTGGCCTATTGTCGGCTGGCCCAGCGATCTTGACAATCTGACGCGGCAGGAAGCTCTATCCTATTTTGAGGTGAATTATGCGCCTAATAATCTCGTAGCCTGTCTCGTCGGCGATTTCGATCCCCAAAAAGCCAAAGCGCTGGCAACCCGATATTTCGGACGCTTGAAGCGCAATCTTCAGACGCAGCCTCCTGTAAGGACGCGTGAAGTGGAGTCAATGGCGGAAAAACGAATGGTGGCGTTCGCCGAGACCAATCCACAGGTCGAAATCCGCTATCATTCCGTCGCGGATGGTCATGGGAACGAGCCTGCGCTGGTTGTCCTTGGAGAATTGATGAGCGGCCGAACCGGCCGGCTCTATAAATCCCTGGTTCTTGAACAACAAATCGCAACCGGCGCCATGGCGGGACAAAATGGCATGAAATGGGAAGGTTATTTCTTGCTTCGTGGCATTGCCAAACCAGGCAATACGCCGGAACAGGTGGAGCAAGCCCTCTATAAAGAAATCGATAAATTTCAAAAAGAAAAAGTCGGCGAGCGCGAATTGCAGAAAATCAAAAATCAATTAACGGCGGCAAATTTCCGCAGATTGGACAACCCGTTCGGTTTGATGCAGCAAATCCTTGTTTCGGCGAGCAACCGCGGATGGCGGAGTTTAAATGAAGATCCGAAAAAGTATGCGGCGGTGACGGCCGACGATATCCAGAAGGTGGCCAATATCTACTTCAAACCTGAGAATCGCGCTGTCGCCATCTACTATACCAAGAAGACCGATGGAGGAGACGACGATCCGCTTTTGACTGGACTCAATGATCAACAAAAAGTGCAATTCCGCCAGTTAAAGGCGCTGATTCCTAAAATGTCCCTGAATGAGGTCCAATCAATCCTGGCTAAAATTGAAACGGATGCGATGGCCCCGCCGCCGGAAGAAAAGGCCTTTATTCAAGCGATTCAAAAGCTGCTCCAGGAAAAAATCAAGAAAGATGGAGGGAAGTAATGCATCGGATCGTCCTTGTCTGGTCATTTTTATTGTGCTTCGTCGGCAGCTTTGCCGCTGGACAAACCGCGGAAAAGACTGCGGGACGGGCGCGGATTCCCGCTCACCCGAAATATCTCCAATACGCGCCGCTGCCCTATACGCCTCCCAAGGCTGCGACGTATCGGCAAACGCTCGCCAATGGAGCTGTGGGATTCTTTGTGGAGGATCATGATCTGCCGCTGGTGAATATTTCGATAATAATTCGAATGGGCGCCTATCTGGATCCAGCCGGCAAGCCCGGACTTGCCGCCGTTACGGCAAACCAGATGCGGGCTGGAGGAACAGAACGCTATAAAGCCGATGCGTTTGATGAAGAAGCGGATTTTCTCGCCGCTATGATTTCCAGCGGCGCCGGCGCAACTTCCGGAAGCGCCTCCATCAATTTTATGGCCAAGGATACGGCAAAATCGCTGGAGCTATTTTTCGATATGCTTCGTAATCCCGCATTCCAGCAGGATCGCATTGATTTGTTCAAGAGCCAGCAACTCCAGGCTATCGAACGCCGCAATGACCGGACTGATGAAATCGAGGGCAGGGAATGGAATCGCCTGATGCGCGGCGACATGCATTTTACAAGCATTCCCAGCACAAAAGATTCCATAACATCTCTCACGAGAGAAGACCTGATCGAGTTTCACAAAAAGTATTACCATCCGAGCAATTTTATTTTCGCCGTTTCAGGAGATTTCAAAACTGCGGATATGAAGGCATTGCTGGATAAAGAAATGGCCGGTTGGCCGGACCCGGGCCCTAACCTGGCGAAAGCCCCCAAGCCCGATTTCGCCCCTGTTCCCGGCGTCTATGTAGTGAACAAACCCGACGTGAACCAGGCGCGCGTTTCCATCGGCCACCTGGGAATTATGCGCGGCAACCCGGACGAATATGCAATCGATATGATGAACGAGATTCTTGGCGGCGGCGGGTTTGCCTCGCGCATTTTCCAGAGAGTCCGAACCGATGAAGGATTGGCTTATGATGCAGGTTCTTCCTTTTCCGCCGGCGTATACTATGAAGGATTATTCCGGGCTGCATTTCAGAGCAAAAGTGCGACCGCCGCGCAAGCCGCGCAGATAGTTCTCGATGAAATAGAACGCATGCGCAATACAAAGGTTCCTGCAGAAGATTTGAAAACGATGAAGAACCAGGCGATTGAAGTTTTCCCGCGCTATTTCGCTTCAGCCCAATCGATCGCCGGAACCTTTGCCAGCGACGAGTTCACGGGCCGCGATCCGAAGTTTTGGGAAACCTATCGAGACAAAATCAAAGCAGTGACCGTCGACGATGTTCAGCGGGTCGCCCGTGAATATTTACATCCGGATAAATTGGTGATTCTTGCCGTCGGAAATGCTGATGATGTCATGAATGGGAATCCGGAGAAGCCCGAATATTCGTTTAAGAAGATGTTGGACGGAAAGATAGTTCGGGTTCCTCTTCCGGATCCTGCGACCATGATATATCCAAAATAATTACGAATTACGAGTGACGAATTACGAATTTAACAACCAATCCTTGATTTAGGAATGTGCTCGTAATTCGTCACTCGTAATTCGTAATTCGTAAATTCTTTGGACCTGAGACCGCAGGAGAATTTTTATCGAAGAAGCGAAGATGCCACTGAGCCGCTTCGCCGGCGTAATCCACTCCAATGCGTTTGGAGTCGCCGATTGCCGGCGGTTCATCGACTCTTTGAAACAGGCGCAGATCGCCGTTCGCCAGAAGATCCATTCCGGTTGAAGCGACGGTAATGCCGAGAGCGGCACAAAGCCTGCCTGGGCCGCTTAAAAGCTTCACCGGAGTTCCTGGAGGCCCTTCCGCAGCCCTCAGTAACACTGCCTCCGCGACGCCGGCCGGTCGGGTGACAACGTTGGCGCAATGATGCATTCCATAAACAAAAAAAACATACAGATGGCCTCCGTCTCCATACATCGGCTCCACCCGGGGAGTGCGCCGCCCTTGCCATGAATGCGCTGCGGCGTCGATGCTGCCAAGGTATGCTTCCGTTTCGACAATGCGCGCTCCATACCATTGGTTTTTAAACCTGTGGGCGAACCAGGCTCCGATAATTTCACGGGCTATAAGGGCGGTTTCGAGCCTATAAAATTCGCGGGAGTATTCCGTGAGTCCGAGATCTTGAGGGTGGATGCGAAGGCTGGGATGCGGAGCCGCTTGCCGAATCAATTTCTTTTGGTTTCCGGTTTCTGGAGAATGTGCCGCAAAGCGTTTTCCAGTTCAGGGAATAGGAACTTATATTGAGATTTTAACAGTTTCGCGGGTGCAATCCGGGCGCTGGCAAGCAGAACTTCCTTGGCCATTTCCCCTAAAACGAGACGCGCCACAAATCCGGGGAGTTTTAAAAATGCAGGCCGGGCGAGAACGCGCGCCATCGTCCGGTTGAATGTGCGATTGGCGACCGGATGAGGCGAGACGGCATTGACGGGACCCTGAAGGGATTCGTTACGGATCGCATGGTGGATAATTCCTACAAGGTCGTTGATGGCGATCCAACTCATGTATTGATCCCCGCTGCCGATCGTTCCTCCCAGCCCCCTTTGGTAAAGAGAAAGCATCAGGGGCAGCGCCCCGCCGGAAGAACTTAGGACCATTCCCAGTCGAGGTATAACGACGCGGATTCCTCGCATGATTGCCGGCGTTGTCGCTTCTTCCCATTCGCGGCATAAATCGGGTAGAAATCCAGTCCCTGGACTGCTGTTCTCATCGAGTTCTTCTTCTCCACGGTTGCCATAATAGCCTGCTGCTGAAACGCTGATTAGAACCTTGGGCGGTTCGAAGAGACCGGCTAGGGATTGCGCAATGAATCGCGTTCCCAGGATCCGGCTCTCTCGGATTTTAAGCTTCTTGGCGGCCGTCCATCGGCCGCCGGCGATATTTTCGCCGGCAAGATGAACGACGGCATCCACCCCTTCCAGCGCTTTTTTATCCAGTTCGCCGGTCAAAGGATTCCACTGAATTTCGCCGGCGCCCGCTTGTGGCTTGCGGACCAGCCGAAGAGCCTGGTGATTGTTCTCGGACAGGAAGGATAGGAGTTTAGAACCTATGAGGCCGCTGGAGCCACTAACAACAATCTTCACGGTATACTCCAAGCGCCGGCGACATTATGCCGGGCGGACGGAATGGGGCGCGAGGGTTCGACCCAGGACATTTGCAATCTGGCCCACTTCGTTCATCAATTGACGCAATTCCGAAGGTTCGATGGACTGGTTGCCGTCCGATAAAGCCTCTTCCGGGTGATTATGAACTTCGATCATCAATCCATCCGCTCCCACGGCAATGGCAGCGCGAGAAAGCGGCAGGACTTTCTCCCGGCGGCCTGTTCCGTGGCTGGGATCGACGATTATGGGAAGATGGCTTAATCTCTGGACGGCGGGAATTACGCTTAAATCAAGGGTGTTGCGAGTATGGTCGGCAAAAGTTCGAATTCCTCGCTCGCACAGTACAACTTTGTAATTTCCCTCGGAAAGAATATATTCCGCAGCCATCAGCAATTCGTCCAGTGTAGCTGCAATGCCTCGCTTGAGCAGAACCGGCAATCCCGATCTCCCGGCTCGTTTCAAAAGCGAGAAGTTCTGCATATTGCGTGCGCCGATCTGGATTACATCGCTGTAACGTTCGACGAGTTCCATGCTTTCTACATCGATAGCTTCGGTGACTATTTTCAAGCCGAACTCTTCCCGAACCTCGGCCAGTATTTTCAGTCCTTCTATTGCAAGTCCCTGGAAGCTGTAGGGGGAAGTCCTGGGTTTATAGGCTCCTCCGCGAAACAGCCGCGCTCCGGCGGCCGCAACTTCTCGTGCAATCGCTCTTGTTTGTTCCCGGGTTTCGACAGCGCAGGGACCGGCGATGATCGCGAGTTCGCGCCCGCCTATTTGCGCTCCATCTCCCAGGTCGATGATGGTGGTTTCTTCTTTGAGCTCTCGACCGACCAGTTTATAGGGTTTGGATACCGGTACGCATTCTCCCACTCCCGGGAGACTTTCGAGCGCCACAGCTTCCACCAGCCCTTGGTTGCCTGTAATGCCGATTGCGGTTCGAGTGACGCCCGGAATCGGGTGTGCTTTATAGCCCAGGGCTTCTATCTTGCGACAGACAGCGGCGACTTCCTTGTCTGTGGCGTTCGATTTCATTATCACTAACATCGATCTGTCTCCTGATGAGTTTGCAATTCCCAAAGAGAAGCCTGCGGATGGAAATCGGGATTGCAATCTCCTGGTTCCCCGGCTAACGACTTCGTGCGTCTCCAAGGAAATTTAACCTACTTGCTAAACCTCCTGGATTTTCGAGAATTGAGCGTTGCGGGTTTCCAGGCCGCGCATGAGGGCGTCTCTCACATCATCGTAATTTGCCGGCACTTCAATTGGAGGATTGGCGAATTGGCACTCCATTCCTTCATATTCCGAGGAATGATATTGGGTTTTAAAACTGGTGAATTTCAATCCATGCGCCGTCGAGATCACTATCACCCGCTGATCGGATTGAATTTCCCCGCGGCTTATTAATTTCTTCAGCACCGCCAATGCGACGCCGGTATGGGGACAATTGTACAATCCGGTCAGATCAGCTTCCGCTGCTGCTTCCGCAAGTTCTTGCTCGCTGGCTTGTTCTACTATCCCATTGAACTCTTTCAGAACTCGAACGGCTTTTTTTATGCTGACAGGATTTCCGATCTGAATGGCGCTCGCCAGGGTTGGTTTCGCCTGGACCGGTTCAAAAGAGCGGAATTCCTGGAGATAGCTTTGATACAGGGGATTAGCGTGTTCCGCCTGAGCGCATATGATCCGAGGCAGACGATCGATCAGTCCTACGGCTTTCATTTGCAGAAAACCTTGTCCCAGCGCGCTCACATTGCCGAGATTGCCGCCGGGAACGACAATAACATCGGGGACAGACCAATCAAACTGCTGGCACAGTTCGAAGCTGATTGTTTTTTGGCCTTCGATGCGCAAGGAATTCATCGAATTGGCCAGATAGATGTTATTGCGGCTGGTGATCTCTTTGACTATGGCCATGCAGCCGTCGAAATCCGTGTCCATCGCCAACGTGATGGCGCCATGAGCCAGCGGCTGAACGAGTTGAGCGCGGGATACCTTGTTTTTAGGGAGAAAAACTATCGCCGGTATGCCGGCGGTTGCGCAATACGCTGCCAGGGCTGCAGACGTATCGCCAGTCGAGGCGCAAGCGACCGCAGGAATGTTCTTTCCTTCGTATCGCATTTGTTTCACCATACTGACGAGCACCGTCATCCCTAAATCCTTGAACGAGCCGCTGTGGCTGTTGCCGCATTGCTTGACCCAAAGATCCTTCAGCCCCCATTTGTATCCGAGTTGTTCAGCCCAGAACAGATTGCTTCCCCCTTCGCAGGTGGAAACGATGTTTTCGTCAAGAACGTCCGGGCAGACAAATTCCTTTTTTCCCCAAACTCCGGATCCGTATGGCCAAAATGGGCGCATGAATCGGCTGTCGAATATTTCCTTCCATTCGTCCGGCGTAGTCATGCGCAAGGGTTCGAGATCATGAACAACCTCGAGCAGATCTTGGCATTTGGGGCATTGGTAAATTACATCTTTGAGCGAATACTCGCCTGGACAGCCATGGATGCATCGAAAGACAGCTCGATATTTTGCTGCCGCATTGGGGCTCCTCAAGGGAAATGTCATAGTTTTATCCTCAGGGCAACCATTCTAATACAAAGAGTTTTCAGTTCCCAGTTCAGAGTTTTCAGTTTTCGGGTAAAGCCAATCTTCTTGACCTGGGAACTCTGAGCCGGGAACCGGTAACGGTGTTATTATTTAGGAGGAGGTCCGAAATGGATTACAAAACTTCAGCAAAAAATAAACTGGAGTCGGTGCGGGCGCGACTGATCGGATTGAGCCATCAAATTCATGCGCATCCGGAGGTTGGATTTAAAGAAGAAAAGGCTGTCGCATGGATTGCGGAAGTCTTGTCGGAAGCGGGCTTTAAAGTGGAAACAGGCATTTGCGGCCTGCCTACGGCATTTGCAGCCACGACAGGGAAAGGCCCGCTTCATATTTCCATTTGCGCGGAATATGACGCGCTCCCCGGAATTGGTCACGCATGCGGACACAATATTATCGCCGCCGCCGCGGTCGGCGCCGGAATCGCGGCGTCCGGCGTTGCGGATGAACTGGGCCTTAAGATTTCGATCCTTGGAACTCCAGCGGAAGAAATAGGGGACGCAGGAGGAAAAATCCTGCTTCTGGAACGGGGCGCTTTTGCAGGCGTGCATGCAGCCATGATGGTTCATCCATCTCCTTTTGACATCCTGACTCCCAAGGTAATCGCCGCTTCCATGTTCGAGGTGCAGTACTCCGGCAGAGAGGCGCATGCTTCCTCCTTTCCGGAACGCGGAATCAACGCCGCCGATGCATTGACCATTGCTCAAACTGCGATTGGATTGTTACGGCAGCATATCCTGCCTACAGACCGCATTCATGGAATAATTACCAAGGGCGGAGACGCTCCTAATATTATCCCGGCGCATACGACTGCGAGATATATAGTGCGTGGCGATACCCTGGCCGATCTCGAGAGGTTGCGTCCTCGCGTTTACCGTTGCTTTGAGGCGGGCGCGTTGGCTACCGGCGCAAAACTTACGATTGCCGGAGGTGAAAAACCTTATTCTGAAATGATCCATGACCTGGATATTGCAGAAGTTTATCGGCGTAATTCCGAATTGCTGGGGCGCTCTTTCCTGGAATCCGACCAAACTGTAAAAAAAACGGCTTCCACGGACATGGGGAATGTGTCGCTGGCAATTCCTTCCATTCAACCGATGATAGGAATCCAATCTTTACCGGCGGTGAATCACCAGCCGGAATTCGCCGCCCAATGTGTTACAGCAGCTGCAGACCAGGCAATCTATGATGGCGCTCTTGCCATGGCATGGACCGCAATAGATCTGGCAACTCAACAAAATTTGCGAGACCGCCTGCTTTCAGGAAAACCGTCAACCGTCAATAGATTATGTTTCCTTTAAAAGATGACAATCCGACTGCCATTACCCCCATAGTGACCTGGGCTTTGATCGCTATAAATGTAATGGTGTTTTTTTATCAATTATCACTTGGTTTTCAGGAACAGAGACTCTTTTACCAATTCGGCGCTATCCCTGCCGTAATTACAGGGGTTAAAAGTCTTTCTGGAAATATCGGCGTAATCCCGCCTCTTCTGAGCATCGTTACCAGCATGTTTCTTCATGGCGGGTGGATGCATCTGATCGGGAACATGTGGTTTCTATGGATTTTCGGAAATAATATTGAAGAGGCGATGGGCAGCCTGCGTTATTTCTTTTTTTACATCCTTTGCGGGTATCTGGCTTCGTTCGCCCATATTTTGTTCAATACAAGATCGATGATCCCGACCATCGGCGCTAGTGGAGCCATCGCTGGCGTTCTTGGCGCTTATTTGATGCTGTATCCCAAGGCTAGGGTGCTGACTCTGATTTTTCTCGGATTCTTTATAAGATTCTTATGGATCCCGGCGGGTTTCATACTTGGTTTCTGGTTTCTAATACAGATCTGGAGTGGCAGCCTGGCTGGGCGTCAGCCTGGCGGTGGAGTGGCTTTTTGGGCTCATGTCGGTGGATTCTTGGCCGGCGTTTTGCTGGTCGGACTGTTTAAAAAACGAGAAATTCGTTTCTTCAATCCTGCGCGCCGTTCGTTGCCGTATTATGATTAATATATTGGAAGGGGAAGGAAAATGAGAAAAGCCATGATAGCTTCATCGGCGGCAGGGATTGTTTTTTTATGCGCCGTGGCATTTTCATTGGATGCAGCGCTGGAACAGGGGAAAGAAGTTTATGAGACGCAAAAGTGCGGTTTGTGTCATTCAATTAACGGAGTTGGCGGGAAAAAAATGGAGCTCGACGGTGTGGGATCGAGGCTGAATCCGGATGGAATTAAAAAATGGATCAAAACGCCCAGAGAAATGAAATCCAATACGACTATGAAACCCTACCCCAATCTGCCGGAAAAAGATCTTAACGCCCTTGCTTCCTATTTGATGACTTTGAAGTAGCGTTTTGGAACGCGGGCGAGAAGCCCGCGTTCCAAATAATCCCTTTACGCTCCCGCAAGCGCTGCTTTAAGATCCGCTTCCACTGTTGTGATTGGTTTGATATTGAACTTTTCAACCAGCACATTCAGTACAGTGGGAGTGACGAAAGCGGGCAGACTGGGCCCGAGGCGAATATTTTTGATGCCAAGGTGCAGCAAGGTCAGCAGTATCGCGACCGCTTTTTGCTCATACCACGACAGAATCATGGATAGAGGCAGATCGTTGACTCCGCATCCAAACGCCTCTGCTAACGCTCCCGCTACTTTTATGGCCGAGTATGCGTCGTTGCACTGACCGCAATCCAGCAGGCGGGGGATGCCGCCGATATCGCCGAATTGCAGTTTGTTGAATCGGAATTTACCGCATGCGAGAGTCAGGATGACGCAATCTTTCGGTACGGCTTCCGCAAACTCGGTGTAGTAGTTGCGGCCTGCTTTTGCGCCATCACAACCGCCAATCAGGAAGAAATGTTTGATCTGGCCTGCTTTGACTGCTCCGATGACTTTGTCGGCCACTCCTAAGATTGCATTGTGCCCGAACCCAATCATGATGAATTGGTCAGGGCTGTCCGAAGCAAAGCCGGGAGCGGCTTGAGCGGCTTCGATCAACGGTTTGAAGCTGCCGTTTTGCAGATGCTGCACGCCAGGAAAAGCTACCAGGCCGGTGGTGAATATTCGTTTTTTATAGTTTTCCCGCGGGGCTTGAATGCAATTGGTAGTCATGAGAATTGAGCCCGGGAACGCATCGAATTCTTTTGCCTGATCCTGCCAGGCCCCTCCGTAATTCCCGACCAGATGACTGTATTTTTTCAGGCCTGGATATCCATGCGCCGGCAGCATCTCTCCATGGGTGTATATGTTTATTCCTAATCCTTGGGTTTGTTCCAACAATTCCGCCAGATCCTTGAGATCGTGCCCTGATACCAGTATCGCTTTGCCTTTGACAGGCGTCACCCGCACGACTGTCGGAACCGGATTCCCGTACGCGCCGGTGTTCGCCGAATCCAGGAGCTCCATGACGGCAAGGTTGATTTCGCCACATTTCATATTCAAAGTGAACAGCTTGTCTACGGTTGGGTTGGGATCGGTCAGTGCGTCCAGCGCTTCTTCCAGGAATGCATATACTTTTTCGTCTTCTTTTTTCAACAGAAGGGCGTGATCTGCGTATGCCGCGACACCTTTCAGCCCAAAAGTCAGTAATTGTTGAAGTCCGGCGAGGTCATCTCCAAGACTAGTTCTCGACTGCAGGATCCCAACCTGCAACGCCTGCTCCAGAAGGCCTTCCGATGATGACGCCGGGATCCACTGAGCGGGCCCTTCCAGCTTTTCCGGAGTTTGGCCGGCTGCTTGGCAGGCTTTTTCATACATAGCTTTCGCTGTGTCTTTTATGGCTGCCGCCTTGCTGATCAAACCTTCCAATCGAGCGGCGTCGAAGTTCACATTTGTGACAGTGCTGAAAAGGGCTTCTACAATGAAAACATCGACCGCCGGGTCTTTTGCGCCGAGCCGGCGTGCTTTATTCGAGTATTGACTGATGCCTTTTATTGCGTAAATCAACAGATCCTGCATAGCCGCTGTTTTAGCGTCTTTCCCGCAAACTCCCTGCTTTTCGCATCCGCGCCCGCCCACTGTTTGTTCGCATTGATAGCAGAACATACTCATAATCTTCTCCCCCCTCTTGAAGGTTAATTACTGAAAGAATACGTCATTATCTTAATGGAGTCTTTAGTAATTAAATTGATACAGGTCAAGAAATCCCAATATTTTATTTCTTTATCAAATAAGCAATAGAGTTGTATTTTGGATTATTATGATTTGAGGAGGGGAGCGGATGGACATTTACCGGATCGTTGACAGCGCCAAATTCTTTGAAGGGATTTCCCGTGGAAGCAAAGAAACGCTTGCGAAATATTGCCTGCCAAGTCAGCGTCCAAAAGCGACTGTTCTTTTTCGGGAGGGCGCCCCTGCCGAGGCGATGTTTTTGCTGGCCCGCGGGCGCATATCCTTGCACAAACTATCCCCGGACGGGCGAGAAATTGTCATCAAGGTAATCAAACCGGGTGAAGTATTTGCGGAGGTAATTCTTTTTGAAAAGAAGTTTTATCCGGTCACTGCAGTTGCGTTGACCGAAGTCCTGGTTTTTAGACTGTTGCGCCGCGACCTGCTCGATATTCTTCGTCAGGAGGATTTTCGGAATGATTTCATCGCCATGTTGCTTCGCAAGCAACGCTATCTTGCCGACAAAATTCAGCAGCTTACAAGTCAAGATGTAGAGCAGCGGCTCTGCGCTTTCCTGCTCGAACAATACGGTCAAAAGGAACAAATCCAGGTGGACATAAACAAAAAGCAATTGGCGGCCTCTATTGGCGCTACTCCTGAAACGCTCTCCCGTTTGCTCCAGGATTTAAAAAAACGCAAACGCCTGATTTGGAAACTAGGGGTCATTACTGTTTCCCCCTCATTCTGGCGCAATAAATAAGTTGGCGCTGGGCGCGCCTTAACGTCCTTTACGCCTTTGCGGTGAACTATCGGGCGGTTGCTTCGAAAGGCCAAACTCTGCGCCCTTATGAGCTTCAGTTGTCATTTCGATGGCGCGATTTACGATATCCCAAAGTTTTTCTTTCTTCTGGTCTTCAGCGTATCTCTTTAGAACTTCCAACTCTTTGCCATTTCTTTCCGTGCCTTCTTTCAGATGTTTTAACGCTTTCCCAAGGTTTTCACTGGTGCGCGGTTTTTGATAGATATCGTCAAGATTGATCATTACGGTTTTGAGGATTTGACAATAGCCGTCAATCATATCTTCCGGAGTGTAGAACTCGAAAGGATCGCCTTCTTCCGGTTCCTTGCCAGCCAGCCTTTCTTCTACTGTCTTTAATCTTTGGATGGCGGCTTCCATATACAGTTGGACCCGGATGTCGATAGGCTTGTTTGCCTGAATCTGCAGTATTTCCTTCGCGGTCAAAGGTTCTTTCGCCGGATAGCCGGAAACAATTGCTGCCGCGCCGGCAAAAATCATTGGAAATATTAATAAAAAAAGAATGCGATGCGTCATAACGCCCTTGAATGGAGATTCATTATTTACCGGGGAATATGATTTCTACAAATCTTTTGCGTACTTTTTCAGCTTGCTCAATGCAGGAATCAAAAGCATCCTGCTGGTCTACCGGCGCCCCGATTTTATAGTCTCGGGCGCTGGCAATGGCCTTACGTAAATGAATCTCATAGGCGACCAAGTTCTTGGATTTCTTCTTGGACTTGAGGTTGAGCTCAATATCTTTGAAGGATTCGGAAAGCAGTAAAGTCCAAAGTTTCAGGTTTTCCGGAACAGTCTGGTAATCGTTCTTTGAAATCGTCTGATGAATGTTTTTCTGAATTCTTTCAGAAGCCTGTTTATAAATCTTTATGCGACTGTTTACGTTGGACTCTTTTTCAATCTTAAGCTTTTCCTTCGAATTAAGGACTGTGTTCACTGGAGAGGAAAAGCTGCCGGCTTGAATCAACATGCTCAAAAGGGCGATAGACCGTAGCATCGACATAGCCGTCACATTTTGGGAGGAATTTCGAATCCTATTAAATATAAAGCCTTTTCCAATTGTCTGCTGACAAGATCCGCTACAAGCAGCAGATGCTGTCGTTTTTGCCTGTCTGGTTCCGACAGAATATGATGCCTATGATAGAAAAGGTTGAATTTTTGCGCCAGCGAAAAGGCATATTTGCATAATTGGCCGAGTTCAAGCGATTGAGATATCTGCCGGACAACTTCAGGCAATCTCGCCGCCTGGTAAATAATTTCCCAAATTTCATCATTCGCGGATAGAAATTCTCCTAAATTCGGATAAGAATGCATGGGATTCGGCGGTTCTTCTCCGGATTCAAGAAGCTTCCTGAAAATGTTTTTTGCCCTGACCACTGCGTATTGCACATAGGGTCCTGTTTCTCCATCGAAATTGAGAGCCTCTTTGAGATCAAAGGCAATTACTGTATTTCGGGCGAAGCGCAGAAGGAAATAGCGCAGTGCTCCGACCGCAATAGTTCGGGCGATCTTGTCCGATTCCTCTTCTGGCAGTTCATGGCGAATCCGGACTTCCGCCAATGCTTTTTGTTCAAGTGCGTCCAGAAGATCATCCGCCTTGACTCCGAGGCCCTTTCGCCCGGACACCTCTACATACGGTCGTTTCCTGTCCTGGTCTGAAAGCGGGAATCCAAGTTCATCGCAGCATGCCGGCGTCAACGCCACCATTTCATAGGAAAAATGGATGGAATGGTCGGCCTGTTGATCGAAACCCAGCGCCTTGAGACCTTGAACAACGATATTCTGCAAGTAAGCCTGCCGGCTGTCGATTACGTTATAAACCTTGTCCGCATGTCCAAAAGCCGGCGGCTTAACCGATTGCGGATTTGATTCCTTCGTTGTGATCCAAAGTGAATGGTCTTCCACTGCGCTGAAAAGCTTGTAATTGAAGTCCAGGCCCAGAAGACCAAATTTCCAGAGCTGATAGGCAATATCTTTTCCGACGTAGGTAACCGTTCCGTCTGACCGCACGATTATTTTTTCATCCTCTTCAGCTTCTTCGCGCGCAGTTTCGCCTTCCGTCTGTTCTGCGGTGCTCATGACCCAGCAGCCGCGATTTTTCCCCTCGTTGACGAAGTAAATGGCGCCACGATCTTTGAGCAGCTGGTAAGCCTTTTCCCAGAATCGTAGATGCAGAATCTCGCTTTCACGCGGAAGGAGATCGTATTGAACGTTGATTCTAGCCATCGTCGCCAGATGGGCTTTCGCCACCCGCATGGCTACATGCTCGGCCAGTTCTGCGGTTGGATTTCCTCCCGCTTCAATAGCCTGAAGAGTCAGACTCCGCAACTTTTTGTTGTCTTCGGATTTCTGATAGAACTCGGACACCCTGGCATAGACATCCCAACAATAATAGTCGAACTTGTTTTCAATCCTGGCCAGTTCTGCGACTTTTTTCCGTTCCATATGTTCCAGGCCGACAACGACATCCGCCACCTGGACGCCCGTATTGTCGAGGTAGTTTTGGACTTCAACCTGATTTCCCAGGAAACGAAGACAACGGACAAAAGAGTCGCCCAGCGCAGAATTGCGCAGATGCCCTATATGGGCAGCTTTGTTGGGATTGATGTTGGTATGTTCGACGATAATTTTACCGGGGATGTCCGGCTCGGAAGATCGGCCAAATTCTTTGCGGTCTATGCTTCGGGCCAGATCGAGAGCGAATGAGCCTCGATCCAAGTGGAAATTTAGATAGCCTCCCGCGACGTCCACCTTCCCGATTCCCGGTAGGGCGCCGGCTTCTGATGCAAGCTCTCGAGCGATTTCAATCGGCGGTCTCCGGACCTTTCGGGCGAGATCGAATGCGATTGGAAGCGCCAATTCTCCCAGCTCAATTTTGGGAGGAATGGCGAAATTCAATGCATCATAATGAACGCCATATCGTTCTTCTATTTGTTGGATGAGAGTCTTTTCAAGTTTTTTTGTAATTGTAAGTAGCATAAGTTCAGTGCTTTCTAAATTATCCGGGGAAACCATACTCTATTGCTTCGGTGCAATCAAGCAGTCGTCGGCAGTCAGCGGTCGGTAAAACATTTTAACCTGGGATCGACATGCCGCTCGATCGGTGACGAGCCGGTAGTGGTGGACGTTAACGGCTTGGGGACTTTTTATCGATGGCCCAACTCCGATGGTGCGGTTATGCTATATAGAAGACAATATCCTAAATGACGTAGCAGGAAACGGTATTGACTTACCTTCACCCGGTCCATAGACTCAACATGAAAACGCAGAAGAAAGGTGCGGAATAAATTGCAGATGATTAATTCGAAAGTTCTTGTGATAGAGCCGTTTTCAGGCATTAGCGGCGATATGATGATTGGAGCGCTGCTCGACCTCGGATTCAGTTTCGATACATTGAAAGACAAGTTGAAGCTGCTTCCATTGGAAGGATATAGCCTGTCCAGCCAGAAGCGCCTGCGTTCAGGCATTACCGCAACAAAGTTTGATGTCGAGCCAGGGAGCTCCCATCATCATCGCGGATTTACGGATATTCGCCAGATGATTGAGTCCAGTCCGCTCTCACCCTGGGTAAAAGAAAAATCGATTGAGGCTTTTCACAAGTTGGCCGAAGCGGAAGGAAAGATTCACGGGCTTCCTCTTGAAAAGGTTCACTTCCATGAAGTCGGCGCAGTCGATTCCATAATAGATATAGTGGGCGCAATGATTGCTTTGGAATCGTTCATGCCTGCGCGGGTTCTTTCATCTCCAGTTAATGTCGGACAGGGGACGCTTCAATGCCAGCATGGAATATACCCTGTCCCCGGACCCGCTGCGCAGGAACTGCTCCGTGATATTCCCGTTTTTTCCAACGAAGTCACGGGAGAGTTGACGACTCCAACAGGAGCCGCCTTGCTGGCGACACTGGTTGACAGCTTTGGACCGCGGCCCGCAATGAAAATATCCGGCGCAGGGTATGGAGCCGGAACTCGGCAGACTCCGGGCAATGCGAATGTGCTTAGGATCAGCCTCGGAGAAATTTGCGAAAATGAATTAATCGATGCGGTTTCTCCGGAAGAAAAGGTGGCGGTCATTGATGCAACCATTGATGATATGAGTCCACAGATTTATGGATATTTTCAGGAAAAAGCTCTTTCGACCGGCGCGCTGGATGTTTTTTCGACTCCTGTTCAGATGAAGAAAAACCGCCCGGCGCTGAAAATGACATGTGTGTGTGCGGTTGCAGATGTTGATCGGATCGCCGAATTAATTTTCAGGGAAACGACAACGATCGGGATACGCTATACATTCGCTCATCGAAAAACCCTGAAACGGGAATTTGAAACGGTAGAGACCGGGTATGGATCCGTTACGATGAAGATTTCCTTGATGAATGGAGCGCCGGTCAATTTTGTTCCTGAATTTGAAGACTGCCGCCGTCTTGCAGCAGAAAAAAATGTGGCTCTCAAGGAGATACAGGCTGCCGCCGTTCATGCCTATCTCCAAAATAAAAAATAAAAATTATTTATTGATATTGAGGATAAGAAATGTCCGAAGAAACGCCTTCTCAAACAACGCCCTCTCAAGAAACGCCTTCTCAAACAAGTTCTCAGATAAGCATTGAAGAGTTTGCCAGGATTCAGATGAGGGCAGGTCAAATTTTGGAAGCTGAAAAAATAGA
This sequence comes from uncultured Acidobacteriota bacterium, assembly GCA_964441405.1. GTDB lineage: Bacteria > Acidobacteriota > UBA6911 > UBA6911 > UBA6911 > UBA6911. The sequence goes on along the minus strand of CAYTYP010000027.1, from coordinate 6,248 downwards.
GGGCTCTCGCAAGCTTGTGAAACTCCGGGTTGATATTGGCTCCGAGGTGCGGCAGGTTGTGGCGGGAATAGCTGAGGCTTATGAACCTGCAAGCTTGGTAAATCGAAAAGTTGTAGTAGTGGTAAACCTGAAACCAGCGAAGCTTATGGGAGTTGAGTCCAATGGCATGGTTGTCGCCGCATCGGTCGACGGGAAGCCTGTTCTGGCAACTTTCAATGAAGATGTGCCCAACGGCGCTTTACTCAAGTAAATATGAGCGCAAGTTCTGTGATAAGATCCTTTTTTATATTAATTTGAGCAAAAAACCATTCCGGCTCCTGGCTCCTTTTTTTGAGAGTGCCCATTGAATCCGCATGATGTTTACAGATTGGTTGAAGACGGCATGCAACAGGTGGAAAAGGAATTAGCGCGCCAGTCTAATTCCGGCATCCAGCTTATTGACGATATCGGCCGTTATATCTGCAACAGCGGCGGGAAACGGATCCGGCCTGCGATCTTACTGCTCAGTTCGCAAATGTGCGGTTATGATGGGCCAATGGGGCCGAGGCTGGGCGCCGTGATTGAGCTCATCCATTCTGCAACGCTGGTTCATGACGATATTATCGACAACGCCAATATACGTCGTGGTCGCGCTTCCGTTAATGCTCAATGGGGGAATGAGATCACCGTCTTGATCGGCGATTGGCTCTACATGACGTCTTTTAAACTGGCTTTAGGCGAAAGGCATTTACAAATTCTGGATATCCTCATCGAAGCCACTCGCAAGATGGTTGAAGGAGAACTGATTCAACTCTCCTTCAACGGGAGCATGGATATTACCGAAGAGCAGCATCTGGACATCTCGACTCGCAAAACTGCATTCTTGTTTTCCGCCTGCGCTCAGCTGGGAGGAATCCTGGGATCCTCCGGGCCGGAACAGGTTGAACGCTTGCGCCTTTATGGTTTGAATGTAGGGCTTGCATTTCAGTTGGTCGATGATGTTTTGGATCTCACTTCTAATGAAACCACCCTTGGCAAGCCTGTCGGAAACGATCTGAAAGAAGGAAAGCTGACTTTGCCTCTCATATATTTGATGCGCGATGGAGAGCCCAAGCATCGTGAGCTGGTCCGAAACGCGTTCCGTAAAACCACTCTGGATGACTCCCTCAGGGATGAAATACTCCAGTTGGTGCAGAAATATCAAACGGGCGCTCGCGTTTTAGAGAAGGCGCGGGAATATGCGCAGCAAGCGATCGAGTGTTTGCAAGGTTTTCGCGACTGCGCTGCCCACGACGCCCTGACTTCCATTCCAAACTACATCGTTCAGCGGGACCGGTAACTCAATTGACGATTTATGATTGACGATTGACGATTGGTAACAATCGCCTCGATCAAAGTTTGTTGAGTGAAAAAGGAACTACACTCTTGGATTAGCGACGGTATATGTCTTTTCGATGACCAATTTTGAGAATTACTATAACGATTCGTTTCCCGTCGATTTCGTATATCACGCGATAATTTCCGATTCGGATGCGATAGATGTCCTCGTAGCCGCTCATCTTTCTACAGCCGGCAGGCCGTGGATCGACGGCAAGAAGCGAGATGGATCGCAGAATTCGAATTGCGTCCTCGCGCGATATCTTTCTCAGTTGCCGTTCTGCAGTGGCGGAGATCGCAATCTTATATTGCGCCATCTAATCCCAGATCCTGAATGACATCTGCGAGAGCTTTTGTCGGTTCGCGTCGTATTTTTTTAATATCTTCAATGTCGACAAGCTCCTCGAGCTTGTCGATCAAGGCGTCTTCGACAAAACGACCGATTTTCAGCCCACGCTCTTCACATGTCTTTTCGATTGCCTCCTTCACGCGGCTATCGATTCTTGTTGCAATCTGCGATTGCGCCATATCTATCTCCTGCTAGCAATATCTAGAAAATACTAGCACAAATAAACTGAGGATTAAATGCTTGAATGTTGACGATTGAGCCAACGGTTTATTCGTCCATCGTCAATTAGGAAGGTCTTCGACCGTCAGACTCTTTTTCTCAAAGGGGGTGGAGTCGGAGCTCGGGAACTGATGATTCAGATCCGTGGATGGGAATTGTTCCATCGACTTGTCTTTCAGAATCTCCTTCATACATTCGATCCAGATGGGTAAAGCGACGACGGAGCCGGACTGCTTGTCTCCGAGAGTCTTTTTCGCGTCATATCCAACCCAGACTGCAGCGGTAATGGATGGCGTAAAGCCTATAAACCAGGCGTCGGTAAAATTATCCGTTGTTCCGGTTTTGCCTCCCAATGGCCGTCCAAGAGTTTTTGCGGCTGTCGCGGTGCCGTGCTGCACTACATTCTGGAGCATGCCGAGTATTTGTTCTGCGGTTTCCGGCTTTATTACCTGGTGAACTTGCGGAGCGCTTTCCTCTTTCTTTACGCGATCGTAATCTTCGACTCTCCGGATGAAATATGGTTTGGCCTGAAATCCAAGATTGGGAAAAACCGTAAAGGCGGAGGCCATTTCCAAAGGCGTAGACTCACATGCGCCAAGCGCCAGCGGCAAATAAGGTTCCAGAGGGCCTCCCAATCCGAAGCGCCGCGCCATAACCAGGACATTCTTTATGCCAAGGAGGTTGGCTACCCGGATAGTAGGTATGTTGCGCGACTCTGTCAGCGCTTGACGGATTGAAATCGATCCCTTATATTTTCCGTCGTAATTGCCTGGTCGCCATGTTCGTCCCAGGTTGTCTGTGAAACTGATCGGAGTGTCCGAAACGCTGCTGTCCGGCGTCATTCCATTTTCGATGGCGGTGGAGTAAACGATCGGTTTGAACGTCGAACCCACTTGCCGCATCGCTTGAGTGGCGCGATTGAATTCACTGGACTCGAAATCATACCCGCCGACCATAGCTTTAATTTCACCCGTGCTGTTTTGAAGAATGATGATGGCGCCTTCAATTTCCGGGCGTTGTTCGAGCGAAACGTAAGCCGCGCCGGTCGTGTCGTCGAGTGAAATTATTTTGAAGTAGGCAAGATCCCCGGTTTTTAAAATTTCTCCGGGCCTTTTTGCTTTGGTCCAGGCTATGTCGCGTGCGCTCAGCCTGGCCTGATACCTGCCAATCTTCACCATCACATCCGCGTTGCCCACTCCTTCGACCAGGCCGACGATTATATCTTCCGGGCGCAATGGACTGCGCCAGCGAGGATGGGAATAGGTTTCGATATCATGGGTGTCGGACTTCAAAACATTGCCTATTGGGCCGCGCCAGCCGCGTTGCTTGTCCTGGTTTTGCAGTCCTTCACGCAAGGCCTTGCGCGCGGCATTCTGCATCGTGATATTCAATGTTGTGTAGACCTGCAATCCCTTCCTCCAGATTTCGTCACTGGAATATCGGGCGGCAAGGGACCCCCGAACCCACTCGATAAAATAAGGAGCGATTTCCGTATCCTCATGCGTAGTGGCTTTGAGAACTAAAGGCTTTTTTTTGGCTTCGTCGGCAAGATTTCGCGGAATCATATGCTCGGCGACCATCCTGTGCAGGATAAAATTCCTTCGCTTGAGCGCCGTCTCAGGATTTAGCCGTGGAGAATATTTGGTTGGATTCCGCGGCAGTCCCCCGATCATGGCGCATTCTCCGAGCGTCAAATCCTTCAGCTGTTTCCCGAAATAATCTTCTGCTGCTGCGGCTACTCCATAAATGCCACGACCCATATTGTGCTGATTGCAGTAGAGCGTGAGTATCTGCTGCTTGGAATACTGGTTTTCGATTTTCCAGGCTATCAGCAATTCCTTTATTTTGCGGTCAAATGTTTTTTCATAGCTGTTCAGGAGCATACGAGCCAATTGTTGGGTAATGGTGCTCGCCCCTTCGGACTTCCGCATCCTTAAGATGTCTTTGTAAATGGCTCGAATATTGGAAAAGTAATTTATTCCGGAGTGGCTGTAAAATTGGTCGTCTTCTGCAGCCAAAATCGCCAGTTGCAGAAACGGAGGGATTTCGTCGTAAGAAACCACAATCCGCTTTTCAATGGCGAACTGGCCGATAACCTTATTATCATCGGAATAAACGTCTGTGATGACATCCGGCCTGTAATCTTCCAGCTTTTGGATTTTAGGGAGATTGTATTCATAACCAAGCAGCGTTCCAAAAACAGCGCCTACGGCTATGAAGACCAGTATTAAAAAACCGAAAAATATCCAAAACCAAAGAGGAAGTTTTCGCGCGGTCATAATTAAGGGTTGGATTATAACACATTGACGATTAACGATTGACGATTGACGATTAAAAACATATGTCGCTATCCAAGCCGTAAATAGGAACGTTTTTTAATTGTCAATCGTCAATCGTCAATCTAAAATGGAATGTCTTCCTCCACAGCCTCTGCCGGATGATTCGGCCGGTCTCCTCCTTGGGAATCCAGAAATGTTACACGCGCAGCCACGACGTCGGTAATGTATCGCTTATCTCCGGGAGGTTTTTCATAAGTCCTTGTCTGCAACGATCCCTCCACGCAGATCAGCCGGCCTTTTTTTAAATATTGGTTGCATTGTTCTGCGACTTTGCCAAATACGACTACGCGGTGCCATTCTGTTGTTTTTTCTCCACCGTTGCTGCGGAAAAAATCGGTGGCCAAACTAAAATTGGAAACGCGCATGCCTCCCGCCGTCGTTCTTTCTTCGGGATCTTTCCCTAATCTTCCAATGAGTATAACTTTATTGATGGTTCCCATATCCATTCTCCTCTCTGATTCGCTGCCGAACGTGGGGCCTCTTTAACTAATGTCCCAATGATTAAATGAGCGAAAAAATTTACTTAATACGAAACCGGCGTTAGGATTTTGATAACCTTGGATCTAAGGCCGTGGAACTGAGCAACTGGAGATGAGACGATGGAGTATGATTTCGACAGGGTTGTCAATCGCAGAGATACGGACAGCATTAAATGGGGCCTCTACCCGGAGGATGTAATTTCTATGTGGGTGGCGGATATGGACTTCAAATCCGCAGAGCCCATTGTACAGGCGCTGCTCCGGAGAGTCGATCACGCAGTGTTCGGCTACAGCCAGCCTTCAAAACTGCTGGTGCAAAAGCTGCGGGAAATTATGATGCAATCCTATGGCTGGGCGCTGACGGAGCCGGATTTTGTTTTTATTCCGGGAATAGTGACGGGTCTCAACATAGCATTCCAGGCTTTTGCCGCTCCAGGGCAGGGGATTATCGCTCAGCCGCCGGTTTATTTTCATTTCCTTCGCGATCCGGTGCAACACGGGCGAGTCCTTCAGGACATTCCATTGGTTTCGAAAGGGGATAGTTACGAAATCGATTTCGATCAGTTGGAGCGTTCGATCACTGTCCATACTCGTATTTTTGCGCTCTGTAATCCTCACAATCCCGTCGGCAGGGTTTATACCCGCTCCGAGTTGGAAAGGATCGCCGAAATTTGTTTGAGACATCAATTGATCATTTGTTCGGACGAGATTCATTGCGATCTTGTTTTCCCGCCCTATCGTCACATCCCAATTGCGACCCTGAGTCCGGAAGTGGAAGCCAGAACGATCACATTAATGTCTCCAAGCAAAACCTACAATATCGCCGGATTAGATTGCGGCTATGGCATTATTAAAAATCCTCAGATGCGAAAAAAATGGAGGGATGTCAGTTTTGGCATTGTTCCGGCAGTAAACATTATGGGGCACACAGCGGCTTTAGCGGCTCTAACCCAAGGGAATGACTGGCTGAAACAGGTTCTGATCTATTTGCAGAAAAATCGTGATTTTCTTTGGGATTTTCTACGCAAGCGGATTCCCGATCTTCGAATGCGCCGTGTGGAAGCCACTTATCTGGCCTGGATTGACTGCAGAGAGGCGGAAATAGGAAATCCATCGGAGTTTTTTCTGAAAAAAGCCCGGGTGGCGCTTAACGACGGCGCTGAGTTTGGAAAAGGCGGGGAGAATTTCGTTAGACTGAATTTCGCCTGCCCGCGCAGTCGACTGATTGAAGCCCTCGAGAGGATGGAGAAAGCGGTGGCGTGTCGTCCGTAAGGCCTTATTGACTCCATTGTATAGTCTTAATGGATCTTACCAACTGCCGGGAACTCCCGGCTAAAAGCTGGATTCATGATTTATTGACGACTGATGACTGACAACTGACGACTATTTACTGCTATATGCTTGACAGGGTTGGAGCTGTTTGCTATATTCGTCAGGTTTTTCGCTGTATAAAGCATGGTTGGGGGAATGGTGCGAAATATCGGACCCTCCTGAACTGTGTAGCAT
>CAYTYP010000026.1:0-62610 GCA_964441405.1 uncultured Acidobacteriota bacterium | reverse complement strand
GATCGTTCCTATGTTCACATGCGGCTTGCTGCGATCAAATTTCTCTTTTGCCATACTCGCTCTCCTGGCTTAGATGCCGGGTATTATCCCTCGATCCAATAATAAAAAATTATTTCTTTCCAGCGTCCGATAAATCCATTCAATACTTCATACTCCGAAGAGCCCACGACCAGGGTCGAACTGGTGACCTCGTCCTTACCAAGGACGCGCTCTGCCGACTGAGCTACGTGGGCTGGGTACTGGAGCGGGAGACGGGACTCGAACCCGCGACCAATAGCTTGGAAGGCTATGACTCTGCCAACTGAGTTACTCCCGCTCTCTGAAATCTTGGTGGAGAGGGGAGGATTCGAACCTCCGTAGTCCCGAAGGACGCTGGGTTTACAGCCCAGTGCCATTAACCGCTCGACCACCTCTCCAAAAATCCTACAAGGCAATGGGAACTGTTTAACAACTGCTCTCAGGTGAGTCGGGCCGACTCAAATAACGCCAATCCCAAATTCTAAAACAACTTACATGCCCTCGATACTGGAGCTGGCGAGAGGATTTGAACCCCCGACCCGCTGATTACAAATCAGCTGCTCTACCAGCTGAGCTACGCCAGCATTGGCAAAGTTTTTAGTCTAGCATGCACCTACCCTATGTGCAACTAAAAATACGCATTTATGTTCGCAAGTGATAAATAATTACTACTGCCGGAAAATCGAACCATGGTAGTACTTGCTTACAACATCCGTCAGTTTACTGTCCAGATAGCCGGCATGAGTCCAACCAAGCCGATGCAACATAAAACGGAGCATGACGCCAACCGTTTTTAAGCCGTAAATCGTGCTCACCCTGAAATTTACACTGGATGCTTCCGGAAAATACCGCGCCGGCACCGGTATTTCACCAATTTTAAATTTAAAATGCGCCGCTTGGGCGATCATCTGGGTATCAAAAACGAAATCATCTGAATTCAGCAGAAATGGCACTGTTGTCAGAAATTTATGGCTGTAAGCTCGAAAACCACTATGGCCGTCGGTTAGATTCGTTTTAAAAATCATATTTTCAATAATGGTGAGCGCACGATTAGCCAGATATTTCCAAACAGGCATGCCTCCTTCAAGCGCCTTCCCATTCAGGATGCGCGATCCCATAACCATGTCGGCCTGTCCGGCGATAATGGGGGCCACAAGCTCCGGAACAAGTTTCGAATCATACTGATGGTCGGGATGAAGCATAACAACTACATCCGCGTTTTCTTTAAGGGCTTCAATATAACAGGTCTTCTGATTGCCTCCGTACCCTCGGTTTTGAATATGAATAATAACCGATAAGCCCAACGCATGCGCTATTTCAACAGTCTGATCCTGGCTGACATCGTCAACCAGAATTATCTTGGACACTCTCTCCTTGGGAAGATCGGAATAAGTCTTCTCCAAGGTTTTAGCGGCGTTATAAGCCGGCAAAACAACGACTATTCGAGCGTCCTTGTTAACCATCATACATGATAAACGCCGGGCTTATAAAGGTCCGTACGTCCTCGAAACCATTCAACAGTTTTTTCCAATCCAGCAATTAATGATATTTCCGGCCGCCAGTCAAGCAGTTCCTTGGCTTTTTGATTGGAGGCCAACAACCTGTTCACCTCACTGGTCTTCGGGCGACGCCTTGCCTCATCGGAAATTATATCCAGTTTTTTCTTTATAATTTTGCCGATATAGCCCACTAATTCCTGAATCGAAACCTCCAATTGCGAGCCCAGCTGGATAGTCTTCCCTTCTATTTTTTTCGAAGCGGACGAAGCGGCAATAAAGCCTCGAGCGGTATCCTGCACAAAAGTCAAATCCCTTTTGGGCGTAACACCGCCCAAACGAATCTGTCGGGAATGCAGCGCTTGAATAATAATGGCAGGGATTACGGCTCGTGGAGATTGCCTCGGTCCATAGGTATTGAAGGGGCGTAAAATGACTGCCGGGAGCCCATAGGTGCGATAGAAGCTTTCCGCTAATTTATCGCTCGCCACTTTCGATGCGGCATAAGGGGATTGCGGATTTAGCGGATGATTCTCATCCATTGGCGCATATAGTGCAGTTCCGTACACCTCGCTCGTAGACGTCTGAACCAGCCTGTCGATCCCATAATCGAGACTCGCCTGTAAAACATGGAGCGTCCCCAGAACATTCGTCTGGATGACATCGGCAGGATTTGTATAGGAATAAGGGATCCCGATCAGAGCGCCAAGATGGAAAACACGATGGCAGCCTTGAACCGCTTTGCGAACCGTCTGGGAATCGCGCAAATCTCCGGCTATTACTTCAATATCTTTCAACCGCCTTTTTTCGACCATTTCCAGCATGCCCCAATCGCTTCTGGAATTATAATGGACGAACGCCCGCACTTCCGCTCCTTCAGCGAGGCATAGTTCGCATAAATGGCTGCCTATGAAACCACCGGCGCCCGTCACAAGCACCTTGGATCGCGAAAGTTTTTTCATGTGCGTTCCCAGTTCCCAATTCAGAGTTCTCAGTGAAAAAGCCGCTCTGAACTGGGAACTCTGAACTTTATTCGTTAATGAGGTATTTTGCAGCGACGGATTCCAATGTACCCGGACCTTGTTGGCGTAGAATGGCCAGATCGGACTTCCATGCGACATCGCCGGGCGCAAGCAGACAAATTGAATCCGGTTCGTGAGTTTTCAGAAGCTTTCCCTTTTTGTAGTAATAAAAATTGTCGCTCGCTTCTGTTGCATAAGTGCGCATCAATGTCGGGATATCGTTGGGCCGGAACCACAGCTTTATTTCTTTTTCTGCATCATCTTGGTTTGCTGAAGCATGGATAAGGTTGTCCATGCGCTCGCCTACAACCTTGCCGGCGGCGTCCGTAAGAGGAACGATGGTCCCAAGAGCCCGGAGACACCCAGGTTTGGTTTCTCTGGCGTTATGAGGATTGGTTGGGCCCGCGATGTCCCTTATCTTCTGGATTGCGTTGGGCCCCTGGTAAATGATGGCGACTACACGACGTTTCCATAGTTCGTCCGGATAATGGAGCGCTCCCATGATGTACTCCAAAAGAGAGGGGAAAAACACTTTGCCTTGATGTTCCGCATAATGCTCCTCAGCCAGCATTTTGCTGACCTGGACCACCTTTGTTCCAGAAAAATGCAATCCCGTATGAAATTCCGACAACTGAGAAAGAAGATAGCCGGTCAAAGAATTCTTAAGTGCATCCGGCTTGATGAGTACAAGAGTCTGTTCCAGTTTATTTTGATCCATTGAACCTATCCTTTTCTTATTCTTAAAATCATCCGAATCTTACACCCGTTTTTATTTAAATGCGGTATAATAGTAAATGAATTTACAAGGGGGTGAACTGGATTCGACGGGGGTCAAGAGGTTATAGAGGCATGCCGAGTTGCCCGCGACTCGTAAAAATCGTGGAACTAACATAATTGCTAACAACGAATTAGCACTGGCCGCTTAAGACGGTCACGTTTCGCCGCTCTTGCCTGCGGGAGCGGGCCGAGGCGTCACACTGCAGGATAGGCTGGGATTCGAGCCCTGGGATTCCGACCGAAACTAAAGGGGCTAGCAGACGTAGCGCCCCTGCCGGTTCGTACGTTGCGTTTGCGAAACCTGAACGGATCGGATAAGCATGTAGGCTCTATCAGCTGAAGTCCTTCGGACGCGGGTTCGATTCCCGCCACCTCCACCAGCCTTCGCTCAGCTATTCGCATAGGAATCATATTGACGACCGGCGAAATAGCAGAGGATTGCCGCGATCAGTAGAGGAATGGCGACCCAAGCCATTACCCTTTCCCTGGACATATCCGTCGCAAGAAGAATTCCGCCGATCGAAGGCCCTAATATGGCTCCGATTCTTGCAACCGCTATAGCCGTTCCCGCCCCCTGATTTCTGCATTTCGGCGGATAGACAATAGGAGCAAGAATGGTAATGGCCATGTGGGCGGCGTTAATAAAAAATGCTCCTGCGGCAAGCACCACGACAAAGGCGATCGGCGCCCTGCCGCCTAAGAAAATCAGACATATGCCGGCGATGGCGTACAAGATCCATCCGCGTCGAAATCCAAGTTTATCGTAATAGAAGCCGCTCAACAGGCATCCCACCGCCACCAGGATCCCGATGTTTCCGGTAATAAACGCTGCCGTGGCGTCCGTGAAGCCTTTTTCAACGAGCAGCTTGGGCGCCCAGGAACTGATAAAAAACAACGGGATGGAGCTGATTAAGTAAAAAGCCCAGATAAGCGGTGTGACCTTGGCCCAACGGCCTTCGAATAAATCCCCAATGGAATGTTTTTTCTTATTCAACACCGCAGATATAAACTGGGTTTGTGCATCCAGCTGAAGGTCCGGTTGTATTTTTTTGATTGTCCGGAGAAGAGTTTGTCTCTGTTTTTCGGTTTTATGTTTGATTGCAAGCCATCGAGCGGATTCGGGCAGCAGAAATGCCAACAGGATGATAATTGCCAGCGGGGCAAAAAAACCTATTAAGAAGAGCGGGCGCCAGCCCTTGGACTTCAACAAAAATCCTGAGACATATCCGGCAAGAACGATCCCGAGGAGGAATCCCGAATACATGATCGACACATACTTCCCTCTTCCTTTCGCAGGAGAATATTCGCTGGTCAAGGTAAGGGCGCAAGGAACAGCGCCGCCAATTCCCATGCCGGAGAATATGCGCATCAGAATCAAATCCCCAACGGAATTGGAAAAGTAGATGAGGAGGGTTCCAATAGAAAAAATACTGGCGCCGAGAATGAGCGTTTTTTTTCTCCCAATCATGTCCGAGAGAGCGCCGCAGATTATCGCTCCAAATAAATATCCGAATGCAACTGCGGAAAACACCATTCCGAACCTGTCGGTTTTAATATTCCAATCCCTCATAATTGTCGGGGCAGCTTGCGCCATGAGCTGAAAGTCGAAGCCATCCATAACCATGATCAAGCCGCACAGGATAATCGTGAGGACCGAAACTTTGTTCAGTTTGGATTCGTCAATGATCTTCCCGACATCGATTGGAGCGACATGGATCTCGGATGAATGCATGCAAACCTCCAGTTTAAATGACGAATTATGAATTGCTAATTACGAATTAAAACGAAAGGCTCTTTCATTCGTAATTTATCATTCGTAATTTGTCATTTTCTTTTAAAATCTTGGATGCTTTTAGGTTTCTTCCCGTTCGGCAAAAGGACGGGCTCGATAATTGCCTCGCTATGGAGCGCCCAAGGAAGAATGACGGCGGAATGCCCGCCTCTCCCGCCGGCTATGACTATCTCAATATCTTTAGAAGAACGCGCTACCGGAATCGGATGCATAGCGTCAAAGCCTTTGGGCCGTACCGGAACCAATCCTCGCTTGCGCACCATGGGCGCGGGATTCCTGGCCCACTGAAAAATGTGCTCACGGATGTAATCCTTGGTGTATCCATCGCGCTCGAGCATCCAGGCATGATCGGGCGTGATCACATAAACCATGGGACCGGGAATGTACGCGTTGTTGCTGCCCAGAGTAGTCGCGCAGTCGGTTAGAGTATCGAGAAGATCTCCCCCGTTCTCACTGAGAAAATCGATGATATCGTGAGGGGGTTCCGCTTTCAGGACATAGACCGTCGTAGTCTTGGCGTCAAAATGCTCAACATTAATCGTCGTCCATTTCGTGAGTTCGGGATCTTCCGCGAAGCAATAGGTAAACTCGGCTTGAGACGCAAGACAATCAAGATCGCAAAAACCGGGCACCGCGCGAGTAACGTTGAGGATTACGAGATTAACGGCTCTGCCGATAGTCGCGTTGGCTGTATAACAAGGCCCGAGGCATCCCTGTCCTCCGGAAATGTTCAACTCCTTCGCCAGCGGACCGCTGACGAGCAGGAGGGTTCCGCCCGGATGTGAGGTAGTAACAGATTGAAGGAAATTGTATTTGGAATTGCCCATCGCCTTGAAGGCTGCGACGAGTATGGGCATGCACGTAGGCTTACAGCCGGCCATCACCGCAGCTGCGGCCAGATCTTTCACGCAGATATCTTTGCCGGTTGGCCCGATCTCAGAGGCAAGCGGCATATCCCGGTCATAGGGGCAGTACTGATACATTCTCTCGACCCTGCCGACAGTGGGCGGAATAAGCGGCAGTCCATCGCCGATATGGTAGTGGTCGGCGATATCCATGAACTCTTCCGGATCGCCGGCAAAGGTCTTGGGAATCTCAAGGAATCCGTCCTCTCGGGGTTTTTCAGGATCGAGACGGAAATCGATTTTGGCGCGTTTCTCCAGCGCCTCTCCCTTCAAGGTCAGGGATTCGAGTGCGATGTCAAAATGCTTATCCATTTCGGAGGCGACTTCCGCCCGGCTGCTTCCCTGATAGATATCGATTTCACACATGCATAGATGCCCGGCGCGATAGAAGGCGACGCCTTTGGCGATGCCCGCTCCCGGGGGCGCGATGATATAAACGGCTGGAATGCCCAGCTGTTCCAGGGCAATCGTTACTACCGTCGTCGCGGCGGAAGTCCCCATGTCTCCTAATGCGACAATTGCAGCGGTCGGATTTGTCGCCGCAAGTTTTTTGGCGTATTCCTGAAGATCCTTGGTCGATTTGCCGCGCACCGTTTCTTCAAAATCGATGAAATTTGTTATGCCTCGATCTCTCAGGCGTTGTTTGAAGACGACGAAGACTTCTCCATACTCGCAGAAACGAAGCTTGGTATTATTATAAAACAGGATGCGACCCTTCTTGAGATCCTTTACGCTCACCCTCGGAGCCAGTTTGATGAACGGCCGTTCCTGCTTTCCCCTTGGGTCGATAATACGTTCCATTATTGCTCCTTTATACAATCGGCGACGCCTGGATTCCCTCCTCCAACCACAACGACATCCTATTCATCGCCGGCCTGAATGAGCGCTCCTTAAAGGATTCGTGTTGTAAGGCTATTGGAATGATGGAATTACTTGTCTTGACCCATAATCTGCCAACGCGTTCCTGCGACAGTCGGCAAAGAATCCATGCCAATGAGATTCACTCCATCCATGTATCCAATAGAGTTTTCACCCGTGGAGAGATTGCGCCAAAGGATATCCATGCAGCCATCTCTATTGTAATCGCCCGCTCCGGCGATTTTCCAATTGAGATCCGACATGCCATTCAGCCGGGCGGTTCCAACATGGGAGGCTCCGTTCATGTACCAGACTGAAATCTCACCGGTTAAATCATGACTCCACAGCAAATCAATCACACCATCCTGATTAAAATCTCCTGCAGAAACAATATGTTGATTGAGATCAGGATTGGTCTCAAGAACAGCCGATTCCATAAAATTGGCTCCATTCATGTACCAGAGCATAAGATCTCCGGTTGCAGAATTACGCCAGAGCAGTTCGGGCATCCCGTCATTATTAAAATCGGCGGCGGCCGCAATTTTAAAGTTGGCATCCGGTACGCTTTCGAGTGCAACGCTGGCCATGCGTTTAACTCCATCCATAAACCAGAGGGAGTTCTCTCCTGTTGCGGAATTGCGCCAAACGAGATCGGTAGTCCCGTCATCATTGAAATCAGCAGCGGCTGCTATTTTCCAACTAAGCCGGCCGCCGGACTCAAGAAAAGCTCCGCCATTGTAATTGGCGCCATTCAAAAACCAGACATAATTCGCTCCGGTGGCCTGATCGCGCCATAGCAGGTCGGTATTGCCGTCATTGTCAAAGTCCAATCCGGCGGCGGCTTGTCCTGTTTCCGTAACCAGATATTTTGCATTCAAACTATCCAGAGTCCGGGCGGAGAATTGGGCTGAACCGCTCATCTCCCAGAGATGAATAGTTCCAGTCCTTGCATCGCTCCATAAAATTTCTATCTGTCCATCACCATCGTAGGCTCCAATGCCAATGATCTTATCTTTGCGATTCAGGACCGGACTCAAGCTTATATCGCTGATCAGATTTGTTCCGCTCATAAGCGCAAGGCGATTGACGCTTGTTGAAGTATTGCGCCAGAGGATGTCGGAGTTCCCATCACTGTTGAAGTCGGCGATCCCTGCAACATGCCAATAAAGGCTTTTAGGAGAATTCAGGTCGGATTCACCCACATGGGCGATCCCATTCATGAACCAGACGGTATAGCTTTCCTTCGTCTGATGTCGCCACAGAATATCCGGATTGCCGTCGTTGTTGAAGTCTCCGATCCCGACCATCTTCCAGTTGAGATCCCGCTGCGCTTCCAGATAGCACCCATCCACATGAACCGTTCCATTCATAAACCAGACATAATTCTCGCCCTGTTCATAATGGCGCCAAAGGATATCCGGACTGCCATCGCCATTGAAGTCTCCCACTCCAGCTATTTGCCAGCCAAGATCGGGAACGGTTCCCAACGAAATATTGTTTATTGGGTTAAGCCCATCCATAAGCCATAACTGCACTTCACCTGTCCTGGAATTTCTCCAGAGCAGATCCGATTTCATATCTCCATTAAAATCTGCCATCGTCGGCGCTGTCCTATCCGGCGGCGTATAGAGTACGGTCAGATCGTCCGTCCCCGTATTGCCCGCAGCGTCTCGAGCCGTGACTGTGATGACGTTCAATCCGCTTTGCAGCGTGATGCCGTGAATAGTCCAGATCGTTGCGCCGCTCGCGATACCGCTTTCCCCGAGGCCGTTCGTCCAGGTCACCTGTGTCACTCCGACATTGTCCGCAACCACTCCCCCGAGGCTGATGCTGGGGGCGGAAGCCGGGTAACTCGCGCTCGTTGTCGGCGAAGTGATTGCAATCATCGGCGCGGTCGTATCCGGGGGCGTGTAGGTTACATTCAGAGCGACCGTCCCTGTGTTGCCCATAGCGTCTCGAATCTTGACGGTGATCACATTCAATCCGCTTTGCAGCGCTATGTCGGAAATAGTCCAGTCCGATGCGCCGCTTGCCGTTCCACTCCCTCCGAGACTGTTCGTCCAGGTCACCTGCGTCATTCCGCCATTATCCGAAGCCGTTCCTCCCAGCCGGATAGTATTGGCTTCAGCGGTGTAGTTCGTGACTGTTGTCGGAGAAGTGATCGCAATTGAAGGCAAAATTATATCCGCAGAAGGCGTGTACGTTACGGTCAGATCGTCCGTCCCCGTGTTGCCCGCAGCATCTTGAGTCATGACGGTGATCACATTTGATCCGTCGTGCAGCTCAATGTCAGGAATGATCCAGCTTGTTGCGCCGCTCGCGGCGCCGCTTCCTCCAAGGCTGTTTCGCCATGTCACCTGTGTCACACCTGCATTGTCCGACGCCGTACCGCTCAACCGGATAGTATTGGCTGAAGCAGTGTAGCTTGGTTCGGCAGTCGGCTCATGGATGGCGATTATCGGGGAGATTGCATCTGCAGGATGCGAGATTGTCGTCGAGATTTCATTGGAATAGTCGCTTTCATTGCCGCTGATATCATAAGCTGTTACGGTAAAGCAGTAGGAGCCGGCAGGCAACCCCGTAACCGTGTAAGTGGTTTGATTCCCAATTTTAATTGGAACGCCGTAAGACCTCGTAGACTTCCCGATATAGACTTTGTATCCGGATACGTTCGTGGATGGACTGGGATCCCACGCCAGCGACACATCGGAAGCAATACTTATTCCCGAATGACAGAGAAAAAACAACAATACAGCCGACCATCCTCTAAACAATCGAAAATAGGGCCGCATATATTTGTTCCCACTATTCGATAATTATCGAAGGCTCATTGTCTAAATTTGCCATGCTGACCTGAACAGCGACTTTCTGCGCAATCTGAACAAACGCCTGGGCGCCCGGCGAGTCGGGAGCTGAAACAACAATAGGCTTCCCTGTGTCTCCACCTTCACGCAGGGCGGAAGCCAACGGCACTTCTCCTAAAAATGGAACTCCGAATTTGGCAGCCGTGTCCGCGGCGCCGCCGTGGCTGAAAATATGGGTTCGCTCATTGCATTTCGGGCATTGGAAGTAGGACATGTTTTCGACAATTCCCAAAACGTTCACCCGAACCTGGTGAAACATAAGGATCGCTTTCCGCGCATCCTGCAAGGCGACATCCTGGGGAGTGCTGACTATGATCGCTCCCATTAGCGGGACGGTCTGGGTAAGGCTGAGTTGCACATCTCCGGTTCCCGGCGGAAGGTCAATCAAAAGATAATCCAGTTCTCCCCAGTCGACCTGACGAATAAATTGCTGAATAACATTGTGAAGCATGGGGCCGCGCCAGATAAGGGGAGTGTCGTCCGCCGTCAGAAAGCCCATCGACATGACGCGAACGCCATAATTGGATAGGGTTTGAATGCGATTGTCGATGGCGTGCGGCTGACCTGCAATGCCCATCATCAATGGAATATTCGGCCCATAGATATCCGCATCCATCAAACCGACGCTGGCGCCGGTTTGGGCAAGTGCGACAGCCAGGTTGACCGTGACGGTTGATTTGCCCACCCCGCCTTTGCCGCTGCCCACCGCGATGACGTTCTTGACTCCTTCGATGGCTTGCTTTCCGGCGCTGGTTGCACTTGCCGGGACAGATGCACTCATCCGAATATTGGCTTCACGAATGCCTTTCACTTTCAACACAGCGTCACGCGCCCATTGCTCCATTTCTTTTTTCACAGGGCAAGCAGGAGTAGTGAGTTCAATGGTGAAAGAAGCTGTTTCCTTTTCCACTTTCAGGTCTTTTATAAAATTCAACGAGACAATGTCTTTGTTCAGATCCGGGTCCTTTACGGTCCGGAGAGCGTCGAGAACAGCCTGTTCTATAGGTGCATACTTCTTGGCGTTATTTTCAGTCATATCCTATTTCCGAAAGATGCGAGTAGTACAATAAGAAACCCGACACAAGCAGAACCGGCAATAATCAGGAATCGACTTAGCGGATTCATACCGATTGATTGTAATCGATCCGGGCTGAATTACGAATGACGAATTACGAATGACGGATGGATCGATTTTTTAATTCGTCATTCGTCATTCGTAATCCCTCATTTTACAAGACTTTGGCCACAGTGGAACCGATATCGGCAGGGCTGAGGGCCACATGAATTCCGCAAGCCTTCATCGCTTCGATTTTTTCGGCCGCTGTTCCTTTGCCGCCCGATATGATGGCGCCGGCATGGCCCATACGTCTCCCGGGAGGCGCTGTGCTGCCCGCGATGAAGCCGACAACGGGTTTTTTCATATTTTCTCGAACATATTTCGCAGCCTCTTCTTCTGCGGTTCCACCGATCTCGCCCACCATGACGACTGCGTTGGTCTCGGGATCCTTATTAAACAAAGCCAAGGCGTCAATAAAGCTGGTCCCAATGATCGGATCGCCTCCGATTCCGATACAGGTGGATTGCCCGATCTTTCGTTGCGAAAGCTGGTAAACCGCCTCATAGGTCAAGGTTCCGCTGCGGGAAATCAACCCGACCCCTCCCTCCAGAAATACTCTGCCCGGCATGATGCCGATCTTGCATTTTCCAGGCGAGATGATTCCAGGGCAATTAGGTCCGATCAATCGACTCTTGGAGTGTGAAATAAGAGACATGACTCGAACCATGTCCAGCGTTGGTATTCCTTCCGTTATACATAGGATCAGTGGGATATCGGCCGCTGTCGCTTCAATGATTGCATCGGCGGCGAAAGGCGGCGGAACGAAAATCACCGTTGCATTGGCGCCTTCTTTTTCCACTGCTTCTTCGACGGTATTGAAGACTGGAACGCCCTCGTGAAACGTTCCGCCTTTTCCCGGAGTGACGCCGGCGACCACCTTCGTACCATATTCTTTGCACTGTTGCGTGTGGAAAGAACCCTCTTTGCCTGTAATGCCTTGGACGATCAGACGCGTGTTTCTATCTGCCAGTATAGCCAACGGAATCCTCCTTACTTTGCTTGTGCGACAACCTTCTCGGCGGCATCTTTCATTCCCTCTGCAACTGTAAATTTCAATCCCGAATTTCGGAGAATGTCCTGCCCTTGCTCGACGTTGGTTCCTTCCAGCCGAACAACAACTGGTATGTTGACTCCAATGGACTTAGCGGCTTCCACTACGCCGTTTGCAACGACATCACAACGCATGATACCGCCAAAGATATTTATGAGAACGGCTTTAACCTTGCAATCGCCCAGCAGAATCTTGAATGCATTTCGAACCTGATCGACGGTTGCGCCTCCGCCGACATCGAGGAAATTGGCGGGATTGCCGCCGGCGAGTTTAATTATATCCATGGTAGCCATGGCCAGTCCGGCGCCATTCACCATGCAGCCGATATTTCCGTCCAGCCGGATATAATTGATATTAAAGCGAGACGCCTCGATTTCGAGAGGGTCTTCTTCGTAGAAATCCCGCAGAAGCAGCAGTTCTTTATGGCGGTACAGCGCGTTGTCATCGAAATTCACCTTGGCGTCCAAGGCATAAAGGTTTCCAGTTTCGGTAAGAAGAAAGGGATTGATCTCGACAAGGGAGGCATCCATAGCTTCAAAAGCCCGGTAGAGCGCCGCAATGATCTTCGTAGCCGGCGCCAGCAATTCGCCGGTCAAGCCTAATCTGAAAGCAAGTTTACGTAATACAAAGGGTTGCAGGCCAATCAGGGGATCGATAAACTCTTTATAAATCAGGTGCGGAGTTTCAGCCGCAACTTTTTCTATATCCATTCCACCGGAAAGGGAAGCCATGATAACGGGACGCCGGCTCGATCGATCTATTACGATCCCCAGGTAAAATTCTTTTTTGATCTGCAGGGCTTCTTCAATCAGAACGCGCCTTACCTTGCGGCCTTCGGGCCCGGTCTGGTGCGTAACTAAAGTCATTCCGATCATTTTGCCTGCAATTTCTTCGGCTTCCGCGGGAGTGGATGCAACTTTCACTCCTCCCCCTTTGCCGCGCCCCCCGGCGTGAATCTGAGCTTTCACAACCACAGACCCACCCAGGCGCGAAGCAATATCGTAAACTTCATAAGGGCTAAAGGCCGATTCCCCACGAGGAATGGGAACGCCAAACTGGGAAAGGACTTGTTTTGCTTGATACTCGTGTATTTTCAAGATAGGCCCTCGTTCCCGGAAGTCCCCCTACGGATTTCCCAGGATCTGTTGTAGATGGGCGGGATCTGCCTGGCATTGTAGGGAATTCCAGGCCAACCTAATATTTTAGTTCACAGGACCACTGATAACAACAGCTTAACTTTTCCTGTATAAAAAAAGGAATGGAAATTGCCATCAGCTTGTTAATGCCGAAAAGGATGCGAATGAAAAGGTTTGATTAGTGGTAGCGCTACAGGGAATCGAACCCTGGTTTGATGACTGAGAATCACCCGTCCTAGCCCCTAGACGATAGCGCCACAGTTTATGGATACTACCAAACGCCATCCCTCTCGTCAACAGAGCTGTATCCGCGGTAAATTTTTTTCTAATTTTTCGAATTTTGGTCTCCAAACAAGTATTCGAGACACTGAGTTTTTTGGTTATTTGTGAATGGTTATTTGTTATTTATTGATTCGGGAGGCTTTATATTATGCTGGGATAGCCGCCAAACAGACTAGGGTTTATCCGAACGGAGTGCTATAGTTAGGATGGTTTTACAAGGGGAAAATTGTTGGAACAACGAAAGGTAGTGCTTGCTTCTCCGCGCGGTTTTTGCGCCGGCGTAGTTCGTGCAATTGACATTGTAAATCTCGCTCTCGAAGTCTACGGACAACCGATTTATGTCCGGCGCGAAATTGTCCATAATAAATATGTCGTCAACGAGCTTTGCCAAAAAGGGATTATCTTTGTCAACGAACTGGACGAAGCGCCTTTCGACAGCCGGGTAATATTCAGCGCGCACGGAGTAGCCCCGGAAATTCGGGCAGCAGCCAAGAAGCGCCGCCTTAAAGTCATTGACGCTACCTGCCCCCTGGTGACCAAAGTCCACCGCGAAGCAATCAAGTATGCGCGCCTGGGGTATTCCATTGTTTTGATCGGCCATTCCGATCACGACGAAGTCATAGGAACCTTGGGAGAAGCGCCGGAAGCGATCACCGTGCTGGATGATGAAAAAGATATTGACCGGTTGTCCGTTCCCGACCCATCTCGAGTTGTATATTTAACCCAAACTACCTTGAGCCTGAATGATACAAGGCATATTGTCGACAAGTTGCGTTATAAATTCCCCTCCATAATCGCCCCTGCGTCCGAGGATATTTGTTATGCAACCCAGAATCGCCAAAGCGCCGTTCTGGAACTGTCCCAAAAAACCGAATTGATTTTAGTGGTCGGTTCCGCCAACAGCTCCAATTCTTGCCGCCTGGTTGAGGTAGCCCAAAGCGCAGGAACCCCGGCGCATTTGATCGACAATATCGAAGACATACAAACACCCTGGCTGTCAGGCGTAAACATCATCGGCCTGACAGCGGGAGCGTCCGCGCCTGAAGGTTTGGTAGAAAGAGTCGTTCATTACCTGAATGTATTGGGGTATCCAGATGTGGAAATGACCGCCGGAGCCATCGAACATGTAGAATTTTCTCTTCCCCCTGAACTGTCCTGTTGCATCCGGAATACCGGATAAAACGGCTCTTTGATCCATCCAATGTTCTTCAGCCAGAGAGCTTTACGGAAAAATATCTTTTAAGGAACATAAATATAATTTCGTCATTGTTGGAATTGACTGCCCAGTTAAGATATAGTTTTATGTTCGTTTATCTTATGATAGGGACAGGATGGAAATAATAGCCCATGGATGAAGATCTCACATTCGTGACAGGAGCAACCGGGTTCGTAGGAAGCCATGTTGTGCGACAGCTTCTTTTAAGAGGGGATCGCGTCCGTTTGCTGGCGCGCAATTCCAGCCGCAAATCGAATATCGAGTCGTTTGGCTGCGAGATAGCCATTGGGGACCTGAAAGATTTAACGTCGCTATTGCGATGCGTTCAGGGATGCAAACGGGTTTATCACGTAGCGGCCGACTATCGGCTTTGGGCGAAGAATCCTCAAGAAATTTACGACAACAATGTCGGGGGCACACGCAATCTTCTATCCGCTTGTTGTGAAGCGGGAGTCGACAAGGTGGTCTATACGAGCACGGTCGGCGCTATTGGGATGAGAAAAGACGGGCTGCCGGCCGACGAAGACACTCCGGTCAAACTGGATGACATGATTGGCCATTATAAGCGCTCCAAATTCATGGCCGAGCAGGTCGCCCTGGAATTTGCCGCAGAAGGGCTCCCGGTTATTATTGTCAATCCAACGACTCCCGTTGGCGCAGGCGATATCAAACCGACCCCGACGGGAAGAATCATCCTGGAGTTTATTAAAGGACGAATGCCGGCGTATGTGGACACGGGATTGAACATTGTAGGGGTGGAGGACGTAGCTCTCGGCCATCTTTTGGCCGAGACCAAAGGGCGAGTGGGTGAACGCTATATACTTGGCGGAGAAAACTGGACGCTTGAAGAAATACTGGAAGGATTGGCGCAGATCTGTAATCGCCGGACTCCTCGTTTCCGGATCCCCTGGCTCCTGGCGCTCGTAGCCGGTTGCATGGAAAATTTTGTAATGGGATCGATTCTGCGCCGAGAGCCCATGATACCGCTAGAAGGCGTACGGATGGCCCGACATAAAATGTACATCAGCAGCGAAAAGGCTCGGAAGGATTTGGGGTACAATCCCGGGCCGGCGGAAAAAGCCTTGCGCGATGCTGTGGATTATTTTCGTCACGTGTGGCGCCCGGATTCATCGCAGGATCGAATTTCGAACATGCATGCGGATATGATTTGAAAATGAATAAAGAACGGACCGCAATTCTGAACCATGAAGTGCAAGCGCCCGGCGAGGGCGCTGTCATGCGCGCCGCCGTCTATCGCGGACCCGCGAAAATCTCTCTGGAGAAGGTGCCCGTCCCGCAGATCTCGGAAGGAGAAATTCTGTTACGGGTGCACACCTGCGGAATATGCGGCACGGATCTGAAGAAAATTGAACACGGTCTTGTTCCTCCTCCTAGAATATTCGGGCATGAGATCGCTGGAACCGTTGTAAAAACCGGAAAAAATGCGACCCGGTTCCAGGTCGGCGACCGGGTTACGACACACCACCACATACCTTGCAGAAACTGTTTCTACTGCGAAAGAAAACTGTTTTCTCAATGTGAATTTTACCGGCGCACCGGCACTACCGCCGGATTCGAACCGGCAGGCGGAGGTTTCGCCGAATATGTCCGGGTCATGGACTGGATCGTGGCTGAAGGAACGATTGCCATTCCGGACAACGTTAGTTTTGAAGAGGCAAGTTTCCTTGAGCCTCTAAATACCTGCCTAAAAGCGCTGGAAACTGCGGAATTAAAACCGGGAGAAGTGGTAGTTGTTTACGGGCAGGGTCCCGTAGGACTGCTTATGATGCAGTCGGCTCTTTGCCATGACGCCCATGTAATCGGGCTGGATTTTCTGGAAAGCCGGTTGGCGATCGCTCGGGAGTTGGGCGCCGCGGCAGCTCTCAATCCCCAGAGGGAAGATGTCCACGCGACTATCGCCGGATTGACGCATGGAAGAGGAGCGGACTTGGCGATTGTTGCGGCGGCAAATCCGCGCGCTATTGAGGATGCGCAAATCATCGTTCGAAGGGGTGGCCGCGTTCTGCTGTTTGCGCAAACCATGCCTGGAGAGATGATCCAGGTAGACGCATCCCGTATCTGCGTGGAAGAAAAGAAGCTCATCGGCAGCTATAGCGCTTCCGTGGAACTTCAGGAAGAAGCGGCGCATCTGATCTTCACGAGAAAAATAAATGTAGCCAGGCTTGTAAGCCATCGGCTGGCATTGGAACAATTGCCGATGGGCATTGACCTGGCGTCACATCCCTCTGAGCATTCCCTAAAGGTCGTGATACAGCCATGAGAGATTTGATGAAAGGCACCAGAGAGAAAATGACGGCAGCCGTTTTATACGGGAAACGGGATGTTCGCATTGAACAAATCCCGATTCCACGTGTCGGACCCGGAGAGGTTTTGGTTCGAATAAAGGCTGCTCTGACCTGTGGAACAGACCTGAAGGTCTATCGACAGGGATTTCATGCGCGCATGATTGTGCCTCCCTCGGTGTTCGGACATGAACTTGCAGGAGTGGTAGAAGAAGTCGGAGAGGGAGTGGACAGCTTCACTCCCGGCATGCGAGTCGTTTCCGCCAATTCCGCCCCCTGCAGTGAATGCTTCTTCTGTGAGCAGCACCTCGAGAACTTGTGCGAGAACCTGCAGTTCAACAATGGCGCTTATGCGGAATTCATCAAGATCCCGGAAAGAATTGTGCGCCAGAACCTCCTTATTCTCCCGGAAAATGTCAGTTTCCATGAAGCGGCTCTGGTCGAACCTCTTGCCTGCGTCCTGCGGGGCGCAGAAAAAACCGCTATTGAAGAAGGAAATACCGTCGTCGTAATCGGTATGGGCCCAATAGGCTTGATGTTTGTCCAGGTGCTCAAAGGCCTGGGAGCAAAAGTCATCGCTCTCGGCAACCGAAGCAATCAACTGGCAATGGCAAATTCCATGGGGGCCGATTATGTGATCGACTCCACTAAAGCCAATGTTGTGGAACAGGTTCGAAGAATAACCGCCGGCATGCGCGGCGCGGATGTAGTTATTGAAGCGGTGGGATCGAAGGAAACCTGGCAGCAGGCCATGGGCATGGTACGCCGGGGCGGCACTATCAATCTTTTCGGCGGCTGCCCTTCCGGCACCCACATTCCCCTGGACAGCACCCTAATTCATTATTCCGAAATCACGATCAAGGCTAATTTCCACCATACGCCACGCCATATTCGGGAAGCCCTGGACGCAATTCATCGGGGTAAATTTAAAGCCAAAAGTCTTATCACGGGTGAAGAACACCTTGCAGCCCTGGGCAGCGTCCTGGAAAGGCTGCTGAATCGAAACGGGGATCTCAAGATAGCCATCATTCCTTAACGCCGGCTGCGGGCGGATTCCTGAATTTCGGAGAGGCAATGCAACCGGAACTGCTGGCGTCATATAAATCCGCTGAAGCTGTGGCTCGCACTCGCGCGCGCAATTTCTATTATTCTTTTATGGTCATGCCTCAGCGCAAAAGACTCGCCTTTTGCGTCGTCTATGCATTCATGCGCTATTGCGATGACATATCGGATGGCGACGCCTCCATCGGGTCCAAACGCGAAAGGCTCAGCCAATGGCGACAAAAGCTCAATGCCGTCTACTCGGGTGACATCCAGGGGGATCCCATTCTGCCCGCTTTCCAAGACGCCGTGAACGCTTTTTCGATACCGGCGGAATATTTCCACTGGATCATCGACGGCGCCGAAATGGATTTGGATTTATTCCAATATGAGACCTTCGACGATCTCTATCGATACTGCTTCAATGTCGCGTCCGCTGTCGGGCTGGTCTGTCTCCAGATTTTTGGTTTCGGCGATCCTCGCGCAAAAGAATACGCCGAGCAGTGCGGAATCGCTTTCCAGCTTACCAATATTCTGAGAGACGTAAAGGAAGACGCAGAGATGACACGCATCTACCTGCCGGCGGAAGACATGAGGATGTTTGGGTACACTCCGGAAGAACTGCGATCCGGAGTTATGGACGAACGCTTTAGAAATCTGATGAGTTATGAAGCGGAGCGCGCGCGCGACTATTATGCACGCGCACGAAAACTCCTCCCGCTCGTGGAGGATTCAAGCAGACCGGCGCTTTGGGCCATGATCGAAATCTATGAACGAATCTTGAACAAAATAATAAAGCGGCGCTTCGATGTGTTCCACAGCTCCATTCATTTGCCCAAATTCGAAAAACTTTCTATTGTGCTGAAAGCTCTCACGATGCGCATCACTTGCGGCGTTGGATAGACAGGCAGGGTGAATGCCTAACGGTTCGAATCCATGAGAAAAGACAGGAGCCTGCCAAAAAACGCCCCGGTTCTCAATGCCGAACCCTCTATGGGCGATGTGATGGATCCGGACCTCAGTACGCGCGCAACATCCTCTCTTGCCCGTGCAACCCATGCCCTCGTGTCCATGCAAGAACCTTCCGGATTTTGGTGTGGAGAACTGGAAGGCGATTCCATTCTGCAAAGCGAATACATACTTCTGAAATTCATTGTCGAACAGGAAAAGGATCCTCGACTGCCAAAAATCGCAAACTACCTGAGACTTCAACAGCGAGAGTCCGATGGAGCCTGGATTCAATACCCGGGAGGCAAGCCGGATCTGAGCGCTACGGTGAAGGCTTATTTCGCACTAAAGCTGATGGGCGATCCTGTGGACGCTCCACACATGAAGAAAGCCCGGGAATTGATCCTGAGTCTGGGCGGAGCCGAGCGCTGCAATACCTACTCCAAATTCTATCTGGCGGCATTAGGCCAGATGCATTACGACTCGATTCCGGTTATTCCTGCGGAAATGGTCCTGCTTCCAAAATGGTTTTATTTTCACCTGGACAAGGTGTCCGCATGGTCGCGCACCATGATCATGCCTCTGGCGGTAATCTCGAGCTATCGCCCTGTGCGCCAGCTCCCTGCGCCCAAAGGAATCATGGAGCTTTATGCCAATCACGATTATCTGCATCGCCCTTTTACCGAATTCGACAAGCAGCTTTTAAGCTGGAAAAATCTTTTCCTCGCTATCGATAAAGGATTGAAACTCTTGGAAAAGACGAATGTGAGACCGCTGCGCCGCGCTGCGCTGCAACGCATCGAGGAATGGATCCTTAAGCGCGCCGATGGCCAATATTCCGATGGATTGGGCGCGATCTTCCCTCCTATGGTTTATATAATCATCGCTCTTCGATGCCTGGGTTATTCGATGGAGGACCCCAGTATTAAAGAAGCAGAGCGTCAGTTGGACCGGCTCATGATTGAAGAAAAGGACTACATTCGCATTCAGCCTTGTTTCTCGCCTATCTGGGACACGGGAATCGCCACCTATGCGCTTTGCGAGGCGGGCTTTAATCAGGAGAATGCACCGATGCGCCAGGCTGTCGAGTGGCTGATCGGGAAAGAATGTCGTGATTTCGGCGACTGGAAAGCCAACGTCAGCAAATCCGTCGAACCGTCGGGCTGGTATTTTGAATTTAATAATTCCTATTATCCGGATGTCGACGACACAGCCATGGTAGCAATGGCGCTGCTTCGATCCGGTTGCTCGGAAGTCAAGCCTTCCATCGCACGAGGCATCCAATGGATCCTGGCGATGCAGAATGACGACGGGGGTTGGGCGGCGTTCGATAGAACCATCCGCCGGCCGATCCTGGAACACATTCCATTCGCCGATCACAATGCGATCCAAGATCCTTCCTGCCCCGATATTACCGGAAGAACGCTCGAGTGCCTTGGGCATTTTGGCCTACGGCCGGATCATCCGGCGGTTGAGAAGGCTTTGCGCTTCCTTGAATTCGAGCAGGAACCTGAAGGCTGCTGGTTTGGCCGCTGGGGAGTGAACTATATCTATGGAACCTGGCAGGTTGTTTGTGGTCTCAAAACAGTCGGCCTGGATATGAATCTCCCTTGGGTCCAGCAAAGCGGCGCCTGGCTGCTGAACATCCAGCAGGAGGACGGCTCTTTTGGCGAATCCGCGGATAGCTACGAGGATCCTTCCCTCAAAGGGAAAGGTCCTTCCACAGCGTCTCAGACCGCATGGGGGACAATGGCGTTAATGGCCCTTTATGGGCCCCAAGATCCAGGAGTGCAAAAAGGGATACGCTATTTACTGGACACTCAGCTGCCGTCAGGAACCTGGGACGAGACGTTGTTCACCGGCACTGGTTTTCCTCGAGTGTTCTATCTCCGGTACCACCTGTACCGCCTGTACTTCCCTATCATGTGCCTGGGTCGATTCATCCAGCAGCGTTAATAAAAGCAAAAACGCATCGGATTCCATGAATTTCTTAAAATCTGTGGGATCTGAGGAATCCGTAGCGTTTTTGCTTTTCCTCATTGTCGCATTGACTGGGTTATGCGAAAATGCGAATCTTTCGATTTGACAATCGCAGGGCATAAGCCCAGGGAAAAATATGATAGTTTGCAAATTCGGCGGCACGTCCGTTCAGGACGCTGAAGCAATGACGCGCTTGGCGCAGATCATCAAACAAAGAATCCAATCTCAGCCTGTGGTTGTGGCTTCGGCAATGGGAAAAACAACCAATCAGTTGCTCGAAGTCGCCCAGACGGCTTCCAAAGGCAAGCGACAGGAAGCCTTGGATTTGCTCACAAAAATAAAAGACAAGCATTTTAAAGAAGCGCAGAAATCAGGCGTTGCGACTTCGGAGGATTGGGTTTCTGAAACCCTTAACGCCTATTTCAAAGAACTGAGAGATATTGTCAAAGGATTGGCGGCGTTGGGAGAGCTTACCCCGAGAGTAAGCGATGCGATCGCCAGCTACGGTGAAAGACTCTCAACGCCCATCCTGACTCAGGTTCTTGAAAACAATGGGGTCCCCGCCCAACTCATGGACGCACGGCAATGTATTGTCACCGATGACAATTTCACCAAGGCTGCTCCCTTATTCGATTTGACGAATGCTGCCATTGTCGAACGATTGCTTCCCGTAATTAAGGCAGGGAAAGTCCCTGTTTTTCAAGGCTTCATCGGCCGTACGAAAAACGGAATTACGACGACCATTGGTCGAGGCGGATCGGATTACAGCGCAGCCATCGTAGGCGCCGCACTGGATGTCGACGACATTCAAATTTGGACCGATGTAGATGGGATTATGACCACCGACCCGCGAGAAGTCCGGGAAGCCCGTCGAATCAAAACAATTTCATTCGACGAAGCGGCGGAACTGGCTTACTTCGGCGCAAAAGTCTTGCACCCGGCCACTATTTTGCCGGCGGTCCGGAAGAAGATTCCCGTGCGGGTTCTTAATAGTTATAAGCCTGATCAGGATGGCACCATCATTACCGACGAAGCGCCGCCCTGCGACAATCCTATAAAAGCGATTGCCTACAAACGAGGGATAACGGTAGTCAACATCGCCTCAACCCGCATGTTGATGGCCTACGGTTTTCTCAGGAAGATTTTCGAGATATTCGATCATTATCAAGTCCCGGTGGATGTGGTCTCGACTTCGGAAGTGTCCGTTTCCCTGACGGTGGATGAAACCTCGGAATTATGGGACATCGTGACCGAATTGAAGAAAATCGGGGAAGTCAATGTTGAAGGATCGAAAGCCATCGTTTGTTGCGTCGGGGACAATCTCAGGAACATCCCTGGAGTTCCGCAAATCGTGTTCAACGCTCTCCAGGATATAAATATTCATATGATTTCCCAGGGAGCTTCGGCGATCAATATTACTTTCGTTATTGATCAGGACCGGCTGCCTGAGGCTGTTCGCAGTTTGCATGATGTCCTTTTTAGAAAGGCGGATCCGCGCATTTTCGAGTAAGGGCCTGTCCATAAATAACGGTTGCACTTTGGCGTGAGCGCCGGACCTGAAAAAACTATGAAATTAGCATTGTTGGGATACGGGAAAATGGGCAAGATGGTCGAAACCATTGCCTTGCGCGAGGGCTGGGAGGTCTATCCCAAACTCGACATCGCCGATAATGCCGGAGGAAGCGGAATTACACCTGATTCCATGGCCGGCGTCGATGTAGCTATTGAGTTCAGCCAACCCGAAGCGGTATTAGCGAATGTTGAAGCGGCGGCCCGTCTCGGAATCAACATGGTGATCGGCACGACAGGATGGGCGAATCAAAAAAGCAAAATCGAACAAATCGTCCGGGATTCGGGCATTGGCTTGATCCATGGCGCGAACTTTTCTCTCGGAATGAATCTTTTTTTCGAAATTGTGGCCCATGCAGCCAAGCTCGTAGGAATGGTTCCACAATATGACGCCTATATATCGGAAGAGCATCACCGGGCTAAAAAAGATGCGCCTTCGGGAACGGCTCTGAATCTCCTTGATATAATGCGGCCGCATCTCAGCAACTCGAATCTCAGCATTGCCAGCGTACGCGCAGGCTGGATTCCCGGAACCCATACCATTGGCTTCGACAGCGAGGCGGATACCCTAGTCCTCGAACATCGTGCCCGGAACCGACAGGGTTTGGCGGAAGGAGCGGTTTTGGCCGCAAGATGGATTGCAGGTAAAAAAGGATTTTACGATTTTCGGCAGGTTTTTCGAGAAATCGTTGGATTATAATTTCTCAATTCGATTTGAACTAGCGAGGTGTGTATGGACTATCTCGATGGGCTTCAAGGTTGCGGCACTGCATTGGCGACTCCATTCCAGTCGAACGGCAGCTTGGATGAAAAAACACTGAAATCGTTCGTAAACTGGCAAATCCAGGAAGGCATCGATTTCCTTGTGCCTTGCGGCACAACAGGTGAAAGCCCCACCCTGAAACATGAGGAGCATCTCGAGATAGTCAAGATTACGGTGCAGACTACAGCGGGACGCGCGCCTGTAATAGCCGGCGCCGGCGGGAACGACACGAACAAGGTCATCGGCCTTATCGCCGAATTGAAAACCATCGGAGTAGACGGCATACTCTCGGTTTCCCCTTATTACAATAAGCCGACCCAGGAAGGCATTTATCAGCATTTTCGCGCGATTGCAGAGTCCACAGATTTGCCGATTATCGTCTACAACGTTCCGGGAAGGACCGGCTCGAATATTCTTCCGGACACGCTCCTGCGCCTGGCTGAGATTCCCAACATTGCCGGAGTGAAAGAAGCCAGTGGAGACATCTCTCAAATAGGTGAAATCTGCACCCGGGCGCCGGCCCGATTCCGCATATTCTCCGGAGACGATTCATTGACGCTTCCGGTCATTGCACTCGGAGGGCACGGAGTTATTTCAGTCGCTTCCAATGAAGCTCCGGGTATGATGTCGAAATTTGTCGCCGCTTGTCTCCAAGGACGCCAGGAAGAAGCCCGCACATGGAATCGCAAACTCTATCCCCTCATGAAAATCAATTTTATTGAATCCAGCCCCATTCCAGTTAAAGCAGCCCTCGCCATGATGGGCAAAATGCAGGAAGCATCCAGACTTCCCCTGGTCGGAATTTCCGATGCGGCGCGCAATAAAGTTGCATCTGTTTTGGCCGGCCTCGGCTTGACGCCCGGAGAGAAAGGGCCCAAAAGTTAGAGAAGCGGATTCACCGCTTTTTATTCAAAACGGCGCCGAATCCCAGGCGCCGAATTCATGTGGAGGATGCATTGGCTTTTTTATATCCTTTTCGAGGCTTTCGTTATAATAGAGAATCCGTAAAGGATCTCAATAAAGCCATCACCCAACCTTACGATAAGACCACTCGCTCCATGCAGGAGAATTATTATCTGGCATCCCCTTACAATGCAGTTCGGATAACCCTGAATATGGAGAAATGGCAGGATTCCGAAACCGATTATGAAGATGCAGGTTCGACTTTCAAACGATGGATCGAAGAGCAGGTGTTGATCCAGGATTCCAACCCCGCCATTTACCCTTATTACCAGGAATATATCGCGGAAGGTCAATCCAGGCTGCAGAAAGGATTCATCGCTCTTCTCGATTTGAAACATTCCGGCGCAGCCGTCGTGCCTCACGAACATACCCTGGCGGCTCCAAAACAGGATCGACTCCGGCTGATACGCAGCCTCGAAGGAAATGAAGATTTCATTTACATGCTTTATTCGGACGACCGGAATACAGTCAATAACCTCATGGATCAGGCGATTTCGGGCCGGCAGCCTGTGATTGAAGTGACGGACGAATATGGGGCCCTGCACCGCGTTTGGGCTATCGAGGATCCAGCGGTTCAAGGCCGGATCCAGAAAGCCATGGAATCCCAAAAACTTTTTATTGCCGATGGGCATCATCGATTTGAAACATCCGTGAATTTCATGCATGAATGCGAGAAGCGGAACTGGAAGCCTGCCGGGATTGAATCCTTTGATAAACGCATGGTGACTTGCTTCAACAGCGCCGATGGAGTTACGATCCTCCCCACTCATCGGCTGATCCGCAATCTTCCCGAATTCGACGTTCAGGCGTTCCTGGGCGCGGTTGAAGATTGTTTCCGTGTGGAAGCTATAGATACAGCCGAAGAGCTTTGGAAAAAATTAAAAGAAGGGCGGAATGCAAATGTGTTCGGATTCTATCCGGCGGCCTCAAAAAAATATTATCTCCTTCGCCTTAAGGAGCATGCTCAACGGGATCCCCGGCTGGCCGGATTTTCTGAAGATTACCGGAAGCTGGACGCCAGCATTCTCCATGCACTGATTCTTGAGCGGCATCTGGGAATTGACGAGAGCAAACTGGCAGCCGAAGCGCATGTGGATTACGCTCGCGAACGCGAATCCTGCATTTCCATGGTGGATGAGGGAAAATATCAGGCGGCTTTTTTTCTAAATCCAACGACCTCGGAGCAAATGGTGCGCATCGCCACGGCTGGAGAGCGCATGCCGCAAAAATCCACCGATTTCTATCCCAAACTCCTCACCGGGCTCCTCTTTATGCGCATGCACATCCAGATGAGCTGATTAGCCAGGCGAAGCATTAAATTTCACATTAGTTGCAGCCGTAGCTTGGGTTGGTTTATAGTTGCGTTATCGAAGCATCGCTTTTCAAAGAGGAATCGGCTATGAAAACAATAAAACGGCGAACATTTCTTAAATCGGCAGTCCTTTTCTGCCCCTGTTTGTTTTCTTGCAACAGCACGCTTTTGACGGCGACAGAGAACAAGGAAAACAATGACCTTATAGTATTAGGAACTCTCTGTACCGGATGCGGGGATTGCATCGAAACCTGTCCTGTCGACGCTATCACGATAAAAAAGAAAATTGCGTTTATTAATAATGAGGACTGCATTCAATGCGATGGATGCATCTCCGAATGTCCGGTGGAAGCAATACTCTACAAAAAAGACCTTGAAGCATATAAAAAAGCTCATCCGGAAAAATTTAAGGAAGCCTCGAAAAAGTGAATCTTCAATCCTAACGAGACCTTTTATGTCCAAATGCAAGCAATGTGGGTTGGAATTGGAAACGGACGTTCGGTTTTGCCCGAACTGTGCGACAAAAGTGGACACCCCGCCGCAGCCGGCGGCGCCCGGAGCGTTTACCGGCACAATCAGCGGTTCCGCCACGATAGTCGTGCAGGAACCAACCGATTTATCCACCGATCTTGAACCGGGCAAGGAAATTCACGCACGCTACACGATCGAACGGAAACTCGGACAGGGCGCCATGGGTGTCGTTTACCTCGTCAACGACAAGCTTACAGCACGCCGTGTCGCCCTGAAATTGATCAATCCGGCGTTGATCAACAGCGTCTCGGCCCGGGAACGTTTTCTTCGCGAAGGTTTGATTGCCCGCGATATCCGCCATAAGAACGTCGTTGCCGTGTATGACGTCGGTGAAACGGAGGGACAGTTTTATCTGGTGATGGAGTACCTCTCCGGTGAAACTCTGCGCCACTGGCTTCACCGGATCATTCAATCCGGCGACGACTTACAATTTCCTACGGCGGAAAAGATCATCCGGAACATTCTGGAGGGTCTCGATGCGGCTCACACAGCGGGTGTGGTTCATCGCGATGTGAAGCCTGAAAACATTATGTTGACGGGCGCCCCGGAATCCGGGGACTACAGTCTGAAGATTCTCGACTTCGGAATCGCACGCCCGATTGTGGGCAGTTCCGCAGTCGTAACAACGACGACATCTACCGGCACCGCTCTTTACATGGCGCCGGAACAGAAAACAGCTGCGGACACTGTCGGTCCGCCCGCGGATCTTTATGCGGTCACTGCCATATTATACGAACTTCTGTTGGGCGTAGCGCCCGGCGGGCGTTGGGCGCCGCTGTCCAAAGAACGCGAAGATCTGCCCGCCGGCATTGACGAACTTATCAACAAAGGTCTAAGCAGCCGCCCACGCAGCCGGTACCAGAACGCACAGGAGTATCTGAAAGCTCTCCATGATATTCGGCATGCGCCCGCGCCTTCACCTGAGCCGAAGCCGATTCCGAACCCTGAGCCGAAGCCGATTCCGCCGGTGACGCCGCGCGCCAGGATAAAAAAACGATGGATCGTAATTGGATTCGCTGTGTTTTTGGGTCTCGGGCTCATCGGCGCCTTCCTGGACAACCCTAAGCAGCAGGCTCCGGTCCAGCCGTTGGTCTCGCCGTTGGTCCCGCCGCCGGTCATCCCATCCTATGTAAATTTACAGGGCACATGGTACGACGAATTGACAGGCTCAGGAATCGCGCTGCTTCACGTTGTTATTCAGCAGAACGGCAACTCGATTTCGGGACCTATTCTGGACGCAAATGGGGTTCAGTGGGGCACTATGTCGGGAACCGTGAACGGAAACATATTCGAATACAACTACTACAGCAACTTCGGGAATGGTTGGGGGCGAGGACAGTTGGACCCCGACGGCAATCACATGCAGGTTCTTGTAAAGGGTGTGGAAAGGCACACAATGCACAGAAACCACCTCCCTCCCGACTAGCGGTTTTGGGATTTAAGCGAAAGTGTGGATATTCCTGTTGTTTATGCCTTTTTCTTTGAAGTCCGACTTACGGCCGGCCGGGTATTTATTTTATGGAGGCTTGAAGCTGAGTCGGGAGCCCCGCTTCCGGCGCGGCTCCCGACCAATGGCAGGCAACTATTAATTTCCAGTAAAACAGGTTTTATTTAAAACATTTCCTTGCTCATTTTATCAATTTCAACGGTAATGGCGTCATAAACACCGTCAAATACGGCTCCCTTCCCTCCCTGAGTAATACATGGAATGAAGTAATGCTTGCCGTTGGCTTCACAAGCCCTTCGTACATGTTTTGCAACCAGTTCCTGGTTCCAATCTCCGCGGTCGACGAGTCCGTTGTCTATATCGCCCATAAACGAAATCTTGCCGCCGTACTTTTTAACAAGTTCAGGCACATTATTCGTAGAGACGCATCCCTGCCAGATGTCCATTTTCATTTCGATCATGAAAGGAACGAGATTTGCGCTGTAGGCGTCATTATGATGAACGATGAGCTGAACGCCTCTTTTTTTATAGTAACCGTACCATTTTTTGTACGGCTCCAAAAAAAACTCCTCAAACATATCCGGAGATATGAAGGACGACCGATGGCTGCCCCAGTCATCATGCTGGAAGATTACTTCAGGAGCAAAGTTGTCGCACAACAGCTTGGCGTAACCGAGCTTCCATTCCGTAATATAGTTAATGAGCTCCTTCATGGCTTCAGGCTCTTCATAAAAGGCAATCAGGCAGCCATCCATGCTCATCAGATAATGAAGCTGCTCGAAAATCCCGGGAGCTCCGAACAAAGTAACAAATACTTCATTCCTGTTAATATTATCCAATTGGGTTTTGTATTTATCCCATTCGGACTGGGGGTATTGAAGCGTGGGCGCTTTGACTATTTTTTCCCATTTCGTGACATCCTTGAGCACCTTATGCTCTTCATCATGTACAGGAAACGGTCCCGGCACATTCGGAGGCCAGGCTATGGTAACACCCCATGCATTTTTAACGGGTGCCCCTCCGGGAGACGGCATTGCCGAAGAGGATGCAACCGGATCAGCAAAAATCATGCCGAACATTGAATCCGGAGAACAATCAAACGCTTCATACTGATTTACAAACCTGTCCGGCTTCCCGCCACGGATTGTCTCCAGCAGATTCTGTCTTTTTGTCAACATGTAATAAAAGGCCTCCAAAAAGAACTGTAAACGTTATGCGGCTATGATTGCCTTTGCTTTTTCCGCGGCAGCTCCAGCGTCCGGCGCGTAGGCGTCCGATCCGATTTCATCCGCGAATTTCTGGGTTACCGGCGCTCCGCCGACAATAATTTTAAAGCCCGACAATCCGCTTTCTCTAATGGCATCTACCGTTTTCTTTAAGGCAGGCAGAGTTGTGGTCAGAAGCGCTGAACACGCAACCAGTTTGACATTTTTATTATTTTTAATAGCTTCAATAAATTTATTCGGCGCCTGATCGACGCCAATATCAACCATATCAAAACCGGCGCTGCCAATCATCATGTTGACAAGGTTTTTGCCGATATCATGAAGGTCGCCTTCCACCGTTCCTATAATGCACGTGCCCAGAGATGTTGAAGCTTCCGCGCTTAGAAGAGGCTTCAATACTTCCACCCCTTTCGCCATCGCTTTTGCCGCAATAAGCATTTCAGGCACATAGATTTCTCCAGAAGAAAATCTATCTCCCACGATCTTCATTCCGTCAATCATTGCCTGAAGGATATCCTTCGCGGCGCTTCCCTCGTCCAAAGCTCCCTGAACAAGGCCGGGAACGATTTTGGTTTTGCCGATAATAACTTGTTCTTTTACTTCGTCGATTTTAGCCATATTTTTTCACCTGATTGCCATAATGCCCCGGCCTTGGGCCGGAGAGGTTAATTCCTGTAAAACTACCCTTTACTCTTCCGTTTTCTTTTCCAATAGAACAGATCGCATGGATCTTTTTAATTGCACTTTTTATTTTTGTACGCCGAAAATGCCTTTTCTAAAAGCATGGATATACTCAATACACATCTCGTCCCTGGCGAGCAACGCATCGGTCGCGTATATTAATCCCCTCAAATCCCTGTTCAAAGGGTCAAGAATTACGCTGTCCAGCCCCGCGTTCATAGCAAGAACGACAAATGCCTGGTTTACTATTTTTCTCGCCGGCAGGTTAAATGAAATATTGCTGGCGGCGCCGGTTATATGAATCGTTGGATACTGTTTTCTTATTTCCTTCATGACTTCAACGATCATATTGATGCCGTCATCCGAAGTAGCCAGCATTTCCACGAGAGGATCTATATGCAGCCTGGAAGGGTCGATGTTGTATTCTTTAGCCTTCTTCATTAATGCTTCGAGCACCTCAAGACGCTTTTCCGCTGATCTCGGAATTCCCGTGTCATCGCAAAGAAGCGCGACGCATTCCCATTTTGTGGCTGCGATTTTGGGGAAAACAACTTCAACTTTGTTCCCCTCCATGGACACTGAATTGACAAGTCCGGGTTTTTTGCAGAAATCTATTGCTTTCGCGCAAACTTCAGCGCTCGGGCTATCAACCGCCAGAGGCGTTTCGGTAACTTCCTGAGCAAGGTCTATCAGCCATTTTAAGGTTTCCACTTCCTTGGAAACTTCGACTGAAGCGCAAACATCAATGAAATCAGCTCCCGATTCAGACTGCACTTTCGCGAGATTTCTGATAAAGTCGGCGTCTTTTGCTGCAATTGCCTTGCCTACCGATGGAATAGACCCATTAATTTTTTCAGCAATTATTATCATTGTACCTTCACTCCATTACTAAATTATTGAATTGGCATTGCTAAAAACTTAATTCGAGTAAAATATTGATTGCATCGAATAGAAGTAAATCCTTCAAAATTTATTTTAACAATCTGAATATGTTATGATTTTGAAATCCACCGCCATATCCAGACAAAAACCCCAAAATAAAAAATTAATCTATCTGGAATATACTGAATAAGTCAATATTTATATCAGGCGTCACTGCTGTCCCGATATTTCCGACCGCTCGCCATGGCCTGTGTTTCCACCTTTCCGGAGGCGTGTACTTTCCTACAGCATTTTCCAAATCAAGTCATAGGAACGGTTGAAGTAGTTGTAAAAAGATGCTAGAAAATCTTTGCATGGATGAAAACCCTTTGGAAAAATATCCGATTACTGTTGATTCCTCCGATGACGATTCCAAAGGTTTTGTAAAAACCGGTTTGGGCGTTGATGCCGGCGGAACCTATACCGATGCTGTGATCTTTGATCTTGAAAAGAATATCGCCATTTGCAAAGCGAAATCCCTGACCACCCGATGGGATTTTACCGTAGGCATCAGCAAAGCATTGGAGCAGTTGGATCAGGGCTTCCTGCGGAAAATAGAACTCGTTTCATTGTCCACAACTCTTGCAACCAATGCCATCGTGGAAAATGAAGGCCAAAAGGTCGGGCTGATTATTATGCCGCCCTTTGGGTTGGATATCGTTCAAGACATACCTTATCAGCCGAAATCCATCATCCAGGGACAATTGGATATTACGGGCGGGGAGATCTTGCCGGTAAACCCGGACGAAATCAAATCCGTTGTCCATCAGATGATAGACAAACATAATGTGACCGCATTTGCCGTGTCAGGGTTTGCCGGTTCCATTAACCCGGAACATGAACTGCAGGTGAAAAAAATTATTCAGGAGGAAACAGGGTTTTTTGTGTCCTGCGGTCATGAACTTTCGGATACCCTTAATTTTCAGACCCGGGCCGTCACCGCCATGCTGAACGCGAGAATAATCCCCAGGCTTGCCAACCTGTTGCTGGATCTTGAAAAAGTAATGGAAGGGCATGGCATCGATTCACCTGTGGTTGTGGTCAAAGGCGACGGCACTCTGATGAGCTCGGGAATGGCGAAAATGCGGCCTGTTGAAACCATCCTTTCGGGACCTGCGGCCAGTGTAGCAGGCGCCAGATATCTGACGGGCGTCAAGGATGCGCTCGTGGTGGATATGGGCGGGACAACAACAGATACTGCCACTCTGGCGTCCGGCCTGGTCAGGCTTAACGAAGAGGGGTCCAACGTAGGCGGGCACAGGACTCATGTCAAAGCGCTTGATATCCGGACAACCGGCCTGGGAGGCGACAGCTTAATCCGGTATGAGAAGGCGCAATTTTTCATAGGCCCTAAGCGGGTTGCTCCCATTGCCTGGCTTGGCCGGAACTGGTCCGGCACGGAAACCGCCTTAGATTATATCGGTCTTCATTGCAACCATTATAGCGTCTCCACCCTGAAGATGCAGATTTTGGTAAAAATAAGCGCTGTTAAATTAATGCAACTCTCCCCCAGGGAAGAAGAGATCATCCGCCTGCTTGAACAAAGGCCCTATTCCCTGGATGAACTCCTCCATGTTACCGACGCCATTACCGAAGGCAGTTTGCATTTGCAGCGCCTGGAGGAGAATTTTATCATTCAAAGATGCGGCCTGACGCTTACGGACCTTCTTCATGTCAACGGCCGATTTGTAGAATGGGATACCGAAACAGCCAGGAGATATGCCGGTTTTTATTCATTTCTAACCCAAAAGCCCCTGATTGAAATGATTGATCACATCCTTGAAATAGGCGTTAAGCGACTATCCATGGAATTGCTTAAACGGCGGCTGGATGAGGAGATGGACCCGGATAAAATGGAGGATTGTCCAGTTTGCACCACACTGGTTCACCATCTTTTAAATGAACAGCATCCCGACTATGAAGTGGCGATCAACTTTAAACACCCGGTGATTGGCATAGGCGCTCCGATAAAATTTTTTCTGCCCCAGGCCGTCGCTCCTTTTAATGCAAAGGCGATCCTTCCTGAAAATGCGGATGTCGCCAATGCCATAGGCGCGATCACCAGCCATGTGTTTATTCAGAAACAGCTCTCGATAGCGCCCGGGGAAGAAGGCGATTTTATCGTGGAAGGCATTTCAGGCGCTCGTAAGTTTAAAAATATAAATGATGCGGACCGGTTCGCCAGGGAAGAACTGACGGAAATAGTCCATAAAAAGGCGACGGAAGCCGGAACAAGCTGCAGGAACATAACATTTAAAACAAAAGACAGCAAACCTTTGGCCGCCACCGGGGAAGCTATTTTTCTGAAACGCACAATATCCGCAAGCTTGAAGGGACGTCCGGATCTGGTTGTTAAAAAAATCCCATTGCGGGAAAGCAAAAGTTAGCCGGCTTTTGCCGCCCTGAAAACCGGCAAAGAGCGATCAATTATGTCTCGGAGAGGCTCCGGGAGAGCGAAGAGATAGCTTTTAACGCTAACCCGCGTTCCTGCCGTACGCTTCCTGTCGAAGTTTGCCTTTCAAAATACAGCCCCAGCCTATTATAATAAAGAATTCATCGATAAGGATAAATTGGGAGGTTTTCTACTCATGAATTTAAAAGAAATGTTCATGTCTGCATTGCGGAATGAGAAGCCTATAAAATGGATGGGTTATGGATTCGAGGCATTTCCGAAGATTAAATTCCATTGTGTTATGGACCCCATTTCGATCTGGGATATTCTTCAGTTCACCGGTGAAGCGGCAATAGACAATTGGGGCGGGACCATCCGCTTTCTGCCCGGCGATCCCGGCTGGATACCGATCGTCAATGAACAAAATAGGGTTATCAAGGATATTACGAAATGGCGCGACTATGTCAAATTCCCGAAAATTCCGGAACTTGACTGGAGCGACGCTAAAAAAACTATTGAAGGAATCGACAGGGAAACAACATTGGTTATGGTTCCCAGTTTCCGCGGTCTGTTTGAACGCGCGCATTGTCTGATGCCTTTCGAAGAAGTGCTGATGAGTCTTTATGAAGAGCCGGAATCCATGTATGAGTTTTTCGACGCCTATGCCGACTGGAAACTCAAGGTCTTTGAGCAACTCATAGACAATCTGAAACCGGATATCCTGCACTCTCACGACGACTGGGGCTCTAAAACCGCTCTCTTCTTCTCTCCCGCCAAGTTCCGTGAATTGCTCAAGCCGCATTATGCGCGTCTCTATGGCTATGTTAAAAAACGCGGAGTGCTGATTCAGCATCATTCGGACTGCTATTGCATGGGAATTGAAAATGACATGGTCGATCTGGGCATCGACATGTGGCAGGGAGCGCTTCCTTCCAATGATCTCGTTCAGGTCCAGAAAAACACTCAGGGCAAAATGCTTCTTTTAGGAGGCATTGATCAGGGTGTGATCGACAGAGCAGACGCGACAGAGGATGAAATCCGCGGTGAAGTTCGCCGGGCGATTGATACCTACGCGCCCGGTGGAGCATTTCTGCCATGTATTGGAAGCTTGGAGTGCATCAATGAGTTCGTTACCCCGATCGTCATTGATGAATGCAATCGCTACGGGGCGGAATGGTTGAAAAAGCAGAAGAAATAACAACCAATAAATTCTAATATGCAAAGCCTCCCCTGATGTTGAAAGAGGGAGGCTTTTGTATCTATTCATGCTTTCATTAGTAGAGAACCCAGAGTGTAAAAACGGAGCGCGGGCGTTTTGCCCGCATACGGGCAAAACGCCCGCGCTCCATTTTCGAAGGGAAGAAGTTCTTTGTACAACGTTGAATTCGAGCCGGTGGGAAGACGCGGTCGCTGCCCTGAAGGAACCTCGCTCCTGGAATGCGCACGCCTGCTGAAGGTGGATCTTGTCAGCCTCTGCGGCGGTGTGGGGGCATGTCGGCGATGCAGGGTCCAAATCGTATCCGGAGCCGTGTCATCGCCGACAGCCGAAGACCGGGACACCTTTACGGAGGCGGAGCTGCAGCAGGGTTGCCGACTCGCCTGTACGGCGTTTCCACAAAGCGACATCCGGGTGTTGGCTCCGCCGGAGTCTCTGTCCTCGCCTCAGCGCACGCAGGTGGAAGGCCTCGATCTGCAAGTCGAGCCGGATCCTTTGGCTCGCAGCTTCGAGGTGCAATTGACCCCTCCCTCGCTGGAAAATCCGAAACCGGACGATTGGAACCTGTGGGGCGCCCTGGATCGTAGCCACGGCATTGCACCGGGAACCATCGATCTCGGCGTCCAGCAGGTTCTTTCTTCCCGGCTTCGAGCCCTAGGCTGGAAGGCGAGCGTCGTCCTACGTGAATCGGAAGTTTTAGCTCTGGACGATCCCTCCACCCGTTGGATCGGCCTTGCTGTAGATATCGGTACAACCAAGATAGCGGTCTACCTGGTGGATATGAAAAGCGGAGAGATCGCAGCATCCTCGGGCCTGATGAATCCTCAAATTTCCTATGGGGAGGATGTCGTTGCGCGCATCTATTTCGCCGGCGGATCTGCGGAAAATACCGAGAAAATGCAGACGCTCCTCGTGGACGCATTGAACAGCAGCGTCGCCGCCCTGTGCGCGGAGATCGGCTCCGATCCCTCGCATATCGCGGATGCGGTCATTGTCGGCAATACCGCCATTCACCACCTGTTTCTGCGGCTTCCGGTGCAGCAACTGGGCCTGGTCCCGTACGTACCGGCCATCCGTTCCGCCGTGGACATTAAAGCCCGCGACATCGGCCTGAAAACGGCGCCGGGCGGCTATGTGCATATGCTGCCGAACATCGCCGGATACGTCGGCGCGGATCATGTCGCGATGCTGCTTGCGACCGAGATCCACGAGAGAAACGGGATTACGCTGGCCCTCGATATCGGCACCAATACGGAAATCTGCCTGAACAGTCACGGCAAGATGAAAAGCGTGTCCTGCGCCTCCGGACCGGCATTCGAAGGCGCGCATATCCAGTTCGGCATGCGGGCTGCAAAAGGCGCGATCGAGCATGTGCGTCTTTTGGGGACGCGACTGGAAATCCAGACGATCGGGGGCGGGACGCCGGTCGGCGTCTGCGGCTCGGGACTCCTCGACGGGATCGCCCAGATGCTCGAGAACGGCGTGATCGACTCTTCCGGCAGGATGCAGGACCACCCGCTGGTACGCAAACACAAGGACCGGAGAGAATTCGTTCTGGTGGAGCGTCCGGGGGAAGACGACATTGCCATATCCCAGAAGGATGTCCGGGAACTGCAGGCGGCGAAGGCCGCGATCCGC
Organism: uncultured Acidobacteriota bacterium; assembly: GCA_964441405.1. GTDB lineage: Bacteria > Acidobacteriota > UBA6911 > UBA6911 > UBA6911 > UBA6911. Next base: position 27,145 of record CAYTYP010000026.1, on the reverse strand, counting down.
CTCGGGATTCAGGCTCTGCTCGAGGATGCGGGCATCGTAGAAACGGATATCGACCGTGTGATTATTGCCGGAGCCTTCGGCTCCTTCATCGATGTCAAGAGCGCCATTGCGATCGGCATGTTTCCTCCGCTGCCCCTGGAACGTTTTCAGCAGGTAGGCAATGCGGCGGGGACAGGGGCGCGGATAGCGCTGATTTCGCAGGGCAGACGCCGGGCCGCATTGGCGATCGCCGAGAAAGACGGATATATCGAACTGGCGACCATCCCCGACTTCAACAACAAATTCGCCGCCGCCAGTTCCATGACCCGGCAAGCGGGTTTGTCAATTTAGCGCCCTGGAGTTTGTTGCACTGTTCCCATCATGCATTAAACGCCGTAAACCTCTTTGTTGTATTTATCTATTTCATCATTGATGATTGGATCCACATGAGGATATATCGTTCCAGGGCCTCCATACGTGATGCACGGAATAAAACTTCCGCCCGGCGCGTAGGACGCACACGCACGCCGAATCTCGCCGCGAATGATCTCCTCGGTTGCGTCCACTCTGTCGACAATGGACGCATCAATTCCGCCCATTAGAACCATGCGGCCGGCCACCTGTTTCTGTACCTTGGGGATGTCGTTTTGCGGAAGAACTCCCTGCCATATATCGATCCCCAGTTCCAGCATGTCTTCCACGATCGGCTCGAGATAGGAATCAGCATGATGCATGATGAGGACTTTTTTTTCTTTCATGTAATTATAGGTTCTTACATACTGTGGTTTGATAAACTCCCGCCAGACGTTGGGACTTACAAACAAACTTCTTTTACTTCCCCAGTCGTCATGGGACAGCATGATATCGGGTTTAATATTATCCACAATCAACTTCATATAATGGTATCGATAGTCACCTATAGCAGCGCAAAGATCCTGCATGGCTTCGGGCTCTTCCAGGAAATTCATTAAGGTGTCTTCAAACCCCATAAGGAAGTGAAGCTGCTCAAACACGCCTGTCGGCATATAAGCCATCAGCAGATTCTCTTTGCGATCGATCTTGGAAACCTCTTGGATGGCAGGCGCCCATAATGCCGGATCCGAACAGGCGCCAGTAAGATCCGGAACCGTCGCCTTTTTACGCCAGGTTGTTATATCGGGTATGACCTTGTTCTCCGAAGTTACATGAGGCATTGCGGCGACCTGATCTTCCGGCCAGAGCACTGTCGTTCCCCATTTATCTTTAAGCGGCGGCATCCCTTTATAACGAACGCCTCTTGCGTAAACAGCTACGGGATCCGAGCGGAAGAATTCACATTTCTCGAACTGTTTCACCAGCCTGTCGGGTTTCCCGTCTTTTTTGACTGTTTCCAGGAAGTTTTGTTTTGGTGTGAGCATTATTCTCCTTTTTTACCTGCTGTAATTAATCCTCGACTGCCTATAGAGCTCCTCGCTGAAAGCAGGGGTAAACAAATTCATTGCATAAAAACTGAAAAAGGAAGGTTTTTCCGGATTGCAGAATGCAGCGGCATATTTCTTGGCTTCTTCCCGCTGCTGTTCTTCTGTCAAGGCTTCCGGATCGAAGGGCTCCGGCATTACGCCGACAAGCAGTCGATCTCCATACAAATCATAAATCTTATGCGTATCATTCATAGCCTGCCCGCACCAAACATCCCAGCCTGCGGCAATGATGTTCGGGATTTGTTTCATCAGCTGGCCGCAGCTGTGCAGCTCGCAGTATTTGCCTTTTGAATGCAGATGATCCGTTGCTCTCTTCATGTAAGGAACTATCATTCCCCTTGCTACAGACGGAGAAAAAAAGGTCTCTTGCTGCGAGCCCCAGTCATCATGGATGCAGAATCCGTCGATTCCGGGAAAATAAGCGCAGAATTTATCAAATATTCTTATATATAAATCGGTCGCTTTATCAAAGAAGGCTTTAATGGCATCCTGCTGATCTTCGTCAATCATAGCCACAACCGCGTTTTCAAATTCCATGAAAGTGATCAGCCTTTCGAACCAGCCCGTCAGAAACCAGCATACATTGAATTTTTCATTATCGAGAAATGATGCATTTTCTTTAGCGCTGCCCTCCCAGTCCCAGTTTTCAATGTCAGGCCAGACAATTTTATCCGGCCATTCATTGAAGTCCTCCATGAAAGGCTTTCCCGGCCGGATCATCGATCCGCCGGCTACCGGAACATACTCCCATATCATGCCGAACATATCCGGTCCACCGCCCTTGTTCGGATCAAAAGGGTTGGCTTCAAAAACGAAGGAACGCGCGACATTATCGGGGATAAGCCTTGGGCTGAACAAACGGCTTTCCAACATGCTCGTAATCTGCCAGACCGGTTCTTTTCTTAACAAACCTGCAACAGCTTCCTTGTCGGAAACAGGATGGTTATAGATTTTTACCGCAGGCATAAAAGGGGACGCAGGAAGCTCTTTTAGAACTGCCATTTCCTTGGGATCAAATTTAGGCGCTGCCATTTTTACATTTCCTTCGAAAAACTTATTAATAAAACAATCCCGATATTTCCCTTAAATTAAATGAATATTGCCGATCCTGACAGCTGTTTGCTTTTTTTCGAGGGCAGCAGAATAACATAGGGCCTGCCGGAAAACAGCAGGATTTGCTGAAATAGTCCTGCGCGGCCTGGTTTTGCGATTGCGCCCGGATCTTCCGGCGCCGTTCTCCAACGCACTGTGCAGCCGAACAGGCGTTAACGTTATGCGAATGCAATCAAAGCCCCGGTTTTAAAAGCGCTTGACATAAAATCGGCATATTTGTAGGTTTCTTTTTCTATGGCTGCTATTCGAAGAAAATACATTGCTTAAAACCGGTCGGCGCTGCTATGCAAATGATGGATCCATGGATAACAAAGGCTCTTGAAGCCGGTTTTGATGCGGCGGCCGCGCTGGATTGTTCCACCATTATCCTGCGGCCTGAGGTGCGTGAAGCCTGCGAAAAAAATAGGTGTGGGCGTTACGGCAAAAGCTGGTCCTGCCCCCCCGGATGCGGGTCTTTGGACGAGTGCGCCGCCCGCATTCGTCGGTATGGAAAGGGGCTTCTTGTACAGACAATAGGGAAATTGGAGGATGAATTCGACGGAGAAGGAATGATGGCCGCTGCGCAACGGCATGCGCAAAGCTTCCGCCGCTTTTCCAAGGAACTGCGAAGGGATTTTCCCGGCATGCTTTCCATCGGGACCGAAAGCTGTTCAGCCTGCGATCTCTGTTCCTACCCGGACGCCCCATGCCGGGATCCACTCGGAGCAAGTTCGCCGATGGAGGCATACGGAATGATGGTCAGTGATGTCTGTCGGGCAAACAACATGAAATATTACTATGGCAAGGGCTCCATTGCCTATACGGGATGCTATCTGTTGGAGTAGGGGTGCGGCCATAATGGAGCGCCCGGGCCCGGAGGAAGCATCGGAGAAGGCCGAGCCTAAGGTTTAAGATTAAAGCTGTGTAGAGCATAATGGGTCGCGTCTCCAAAGGCTCCCGCTTGTTCTTCAGATTGCCGGAATTCTCACATACTTTTCATTGCAGAACTCCCGCAGCCCTTCTTTGGACCGGGTGCGCCCGATGCCGCTTTCTTTGGCTCCGCCCCAGGGAGCGCCAAGCGGCGGGACGCCGTGAGCATTGAAGCCCACAACGCCGACATCCAGTTGGGAAGCGATCATGCGCGCCAGACCGGCGTCTTTTGTCCAAATCGATCCCGTCAATCCGTAGCGCGTGGAATTGGTCCGCCGCACGGCTTCAGCCCAATCATCAACGGGCATAATGGGAAGCACCGGCCCGAACGTCTCGCTGTTCATCAGAGCCATATCGTTGGCAACCTCGGTCACGATTGTCGGCGGAAAGAAAAAACCCTTGCGATCCAGACGCCTGCCGCCTGTGCGCACATGAGCGCCTTTCTGAACGGCGTCGGCTACGGCAGCTTCCACTTTCTGCAGTTGAAACGCCCCGGCCAACGGCCCCATATCCACGTCCTCCAGCGGATTGCCGACGCGAATCTGCTGCGATGCTGCGACTGCCGCCTGCAAAAACCGGGAGTAAACCGAACGTTCCACATAAACCCGTTTTATTGAGCAGCACACCTGCCCGCTATTCATGCAGTTAATGCGGACAATTTGTTTGGCGGCGAACAACACATCCGCATCCTTCAAAACAATCGCCGAATCCAGCCCTCCCAGCTCCAGCGAAATGCGCTTGAGTTCGGCGGCGCAGGTTTTCATGATGTCCTTGCCTGCAGCCGTTGACCCGACAAAGGCAATCATCGCTACGCCGGACTCCACAACGGCGCGCCCATGGGCCTTTCCGCCAACAACAAGCTGCACCAATCCTTCCGGAAGGCCGCGCAGGTTCTGAAAATGCCGGGCCAAAGCGATTCCTGTGCGCAGGCTGTTTTCCGAGGGCTTATAAAGCGCTGCGTTGCCGGCAAGAAGCGAGGAGATCAGGCCGATCATGGAAAGCCATACCGGGCCGTTCCACGGTGTAATAACGCCAACCACGCCCAGCGGAGCGAATTCTATATAGCCGGCGTCGCTTCCGGCGTCTGTGATTTCAGGAGCCAGCCACTCCGGAGCTTTTTGACAGAAATATTCGACTCCGCCGGCAGTCCGCCGAATTTCTCCCAGCCCGGAGACAATCGGCTTGCCCATGTCCTCGGCGATCAGCCGGGCCAACTCGGCTTTGCTTGCAGTCAGGGAATCCGCCAGCGGCAATAACACCGCAGCGCGTTCCGCTGCACTCAGAGCGCGCCAGAGCTGCTGGGCTTTTTCAGCACGAGCCAGCTGTTCCGGTATGGCAGCCAGAGGCGTTTCGGATATTTCAGATATCTCTTCTGTGGCCGGATTGACGATTTGCATGTTCCTCCGCCGGAATTAAAAAGTTCGATCTCCTGTTCAGAAAGGCTACTCCTCCCATTTAGCCAGCACTTCGCCCAAACCCAGTCCGAAGGGCATCGCACCCTCCAGAATGGTCATTTTCGCATCGAGCGCTTTGATCGGGCCGAGGAAGGTCAGCGGATCATGCGGTCCGTCAAAAAACTGGACTGTGGCAGTTCCCTTGGAGTCCTTCGCGCCGGAAGGAGCGACCAAGGGTGCGCCGCCTTGAGGCATGTTGCAACCGACGCATACAAGTTCGCCTATAGCCGGAGTTGTGGGAGAAGCGTTGGGAATGCGTCGAACCAGGAAAATGGGTCCCATGTCCGGCCATTTCACCGCAGGCGTAGTTTGGGATATCTTGTATTCGATTTTCATCAGAGGAAGGCTTTTCTGATCTTTCAGCTTTTTGGCTGTAATCGTCCAGCCTGTTGCGGTCTTAGTCCAGGTTATGTCCGCCATTTTCTTCGGCCATCCGTAAATTTCCCGCCCGGCGATAAGTCCCATATCGCTGTCGATATATTCGATCAGAGTGGTGTTGCCCGGCTTCTTGTTGTAGAGGACAGGAGCATTGATCGCGATTTCATGAACGTTAAATCCCTGATTCTCCACGTCCGGAGTCCAACCCAGAAGCAGGACGAACACATCGCCGTCGCCGCTCGGTTCCAGGGGTTTGGCAAGCGCCCGTTTGATCGCCCCCTTGGGCGCCCGGCATAAAATCTGAATGGTGTGAACATCGCGGAAATGATGAGGCAGCGGCGGGTAAGGCGGAGAAAATATGGGCGAAGGAATGAAATCTTTCCGCTTAGGCTTTGCGCTTTTATCCTGGGCAAGACCTATCAGGACGCAAGTCGCAAGAATTGCAATTATCCCCGCTAGAGCAACGCAAAACGCACGCCGTTTCATCATTTTATCCTCCATTCCCTTTGGAATACTATACAGTTTAGCCAGGATCCCCTAAGCAGCGATTCGGAAGTAACTTATAACCGTTTCAGCGTCTAATAAAGCGAATTCTGAGGAAAGGCCGCCATGCGATTGAAAGATCGCGCAAAGGAGCCCTTCGCGCCTGGCGCCCCATTTTTTATTTCACCATTTGTTTTAAAGGTTTGAGTTGATTTTTCAATTCGATGGTGCGAGTGATAAAAATTTCCTTGTTGTGGTTTGTAAAAAGAAGATAAAACCGCCCCTTTTGCCCCGGCACAGCTAAAAGCGCAGGGCTGTCAATCGAAGTAAAATCCTTTACCGGAACAGGATCGATCCATTTATTGCCGTCTGTAACGGTGGCATAAATGGGCGCTTCACTGCCCGGTTCGGATTTCCCCTGGCGATAAAACATATAGAGATTCTCCCCATCCGATACCAGTGAAACCGGCGTGGTCGTATGAACGTTTCTCGGCGCCGTTGCCACTGGCGCCCAGCCGACATTTTTCACGTAGTGCGTCATGATGATTCCCGATGCGTAAACCATCACTCTATAAAGCCGGTCTTTGTACATACACAGGCTCACCGTCCCTTCGCTCGGTCCCATCATCTTCTCATCGTTGCTCCAGGCGGAACCGTCAAACAGTGAGAATCCCAGGTCTCTTTTGGTTTCAAGCGAACCTCCGCTATGCCACAGCCACAAATACTCTCCGGGCCGACCTGTAACTCGGTTATAAGGATATGGAACTATGCCTGGACTGTAGTGGCTCTTCTGCCCGGGGATCTGGCCTCTGGATGTCCAGTTCCGCCCTTCACTTGTCGCATGCCACAGCGTGTTGTTTTTTTCCTTATAAACGATATGCAATTTGTTCTGAAAAACCGCCAGAGTTGGAGTTCCCTCCCCAGTTAAATTGGAAACGCGGTTGATCATCCATTGTTTATTGTCCCAGGAAGCATGCCATATAGCATCTCCGTTTTTTCCTCCATGGACGATATGGATCCGATCTTGATACCAGACGGCGGAGATTCTTGAAGCAAACATCCCTTCCACCTTTACAGGCTCTTCCCATAACAACGGAAGTTCCGGTGAAACATTTGCAGTTACAATACCCGACCCGAGAATCAGCGCTCCTGCTGCGATAATTGCCAATTGAAACCGCATTGTTGATCTCCTTCTTATGAAATAAACAGCTTTTGCTTCCGTATCGGCAGGTGATGGCGACAGTATCCCGCTTTTCACCAGAGACAGGCATGTTTTTGCCTAGAGGATCCCGCTGCCGTTCGCTGAAATCGTTCGATCGTGAAATAAGAACTGGCGGGACGATTCAGACGCTGAATATCGAAGCGCCGGCGGCGCTCGCTATATTTCTGCGGTTTGATATTCCGAATTTCAATCAGAACTCTGAGAGTGGATCGGGCTCCAGCATGAACGAGTATTGAACGACAGATGGATCTTCAGAACCGTCCTGGAAAGATTTTTCGATAAACGTAATCTTGCCGGTTCGATCCAGCAGAACGACGGTGGATGACCGTGTACCGTATCCCGGACTGCGGACAAAAACCGGAGACAGGATGCGCTCCAATTCCAGGCCGACTCCTGTGTCGGGCAAGAGTTCATCCGGAGCCACAGAACGGTCGAGGAGAAAATCGAACAGGTCTTCCGGGCGAAGGATCTCTTCGGTTAAAAGGGCGCGCAGCGCCTGCTTCCCCTTTTCAACCTTGGGCCATGGCGTATCCAGCAAGTGATTGCTCAGGCCGTGGATCCCGGGTTCAAGCATGCGTATCCCTCTTGCGCGATTGGAGTAATAATGAAAATTTGCGCCCTGTCCAACGAGAAGGTTGAATCCGTTATACCGATGCGCATTGACGGATATTTGCTCCAGATAAAGACCGGGCTTTTCCTTGCCGAGCAGGAAACCGGAGACCATAGCGCCGCGCGAAGGAGCCTCCGCTCTTTTGGATTCCTGATCCCGGTAGTTGGTCAAGGCGGCCATGCGCCCTGTCCTGGTGACGCCGAGCCATGTTCCTCCGGCGCGGATATCTCTTCCCGCGAGCAATCGCGGCGCTTCGTGCCAGAAGGATGCGGGCGCAGTCGGACGATCGTAAAATTCGTCGCGGTTCGCCGCAATCACGATCCGGTAGTTTGGGTGAGCATCCACCGCCACATAGATCAAACACATGACTTTTTCATTATATCTCTTTGATAGGAATCCGATTAATCGCTTTTCAAAGGATTCATATGCAAAGGCAGGCAGGATATTTTCAACAATGCAGGCATCAATAATCTCGCATTTAGTATTGCCCAAGCTCCTGTGCAGTTCAGCGCAATTCATCAGTCCTCAAATTGGCGAACTCCAAGCATCGGGCGGCCGCTGAGCGAGGTGAGGAAGGCATAGATAACAATCCCTGCGAATATTGAGAGGGCTACATAATCGTAGTCGGAAAGCCATGTGGAGGAAGCATGGACATCTCTTGGAACTGCCATTAAAAGCACAGCTGCGAAAAACGCGAACACACCGGCCGTTATTCCAAAGTGCATTATGATGAAGAGCCATAGAGCAATACAAACCATCAGAATGGCGAAAAACCAAGGATTAGCAGTCCCGACAAGCAAAGGCGCGATAATTATCATGATGAATACGGCGACCTTTTGATTTCTTAGAAAACTCCGAAGAAAGAAAACAAGGAAAAGAATTCCAACGTTATACCAAAAACTTATGATGGCCATTCTAATGACCGATGAGAGAAAAAAACGGATTCCAGCCATATTCTCAATCGAGAATGAACGCGCTTCAGGGCTAGTGATTTCAGCATGGCCGAACCAGTATGGAATAAGGACGCCTCCCAACAGCACAATGCATGGTAAAACTACTCCGAAGGCGCAACCAACAAGTGCATCCCTGCCCACGAGAGGATCCCTCCAATTGCCCGTCAGAAGACGCGTCCAGGAAATGAGGACTTGAGGCCAACGGCGGCGCACAAAAGGTTCAAACGCGATATACATAATCCAGAACAGGACGCCATTCAGAAGGGCTATGGCTGCAGCTATGCGGAAAAGGTCCATTTCCCAGCTATTTATATTGTGATGCCCATCGAAAATCCACGAGAGCATTGCCAGACTCATGATAAGGATCGCCATCCGGGTTGCACTGCGCCGATCCCCACGGCCAAGCCGCAGATTCCTATGGGCAAAAAAAGATCCGCCAGTAATAATGAGGAGGAAGAATACAGACCAGCTAATAAGAGCGATGCGATCATCGTCTCTTTTTGAATCTGGATTCATCGGATATACAACCTCAAATCTTACCGGTTTGCCTTGAAATCCCGACGCTTCGATACGAACGGGGTCTCCCGGCTTTTTTGATGGAGGGCCTTGCCATGTAATTCTTGTGTCAGGGGATGGAAAGGGGTTTTGCCGGGCGTTCGATGGCGGCCAATGAGAAATATCAATACCTGCTTCGGTTGAAAATATTTTCCAATCCAAAGTCGGCCAGGTTTCGGCAGGAGACTGCGCTTTGGACGGCGCCGCCTGAAAGGATACCAGACGCCCTTCTGTATCCAATAGCACCAAGACATCGCCCGGAAACTGCAAAGGCGGATTGTCCGGCGCGATTTTGCTCGTCACTAGCCCAGCATAGTTTCTGATCTCGGGCTGAAGAGGACGTTGACTCTGCCGGTACCAGAAAAGGAATGCCTTGGGGTCCAGATTCTTCCATCGGTTCGCAGTCTTATCGGAATCTGCGATGGAGCGCAGGAATTGGGAATTTTGCATAAAACCATAGGCGCTGTCGGCAGGTTTCCCCGTATATCCAATCTTTTCAAGGAACTCTTGAGAACGCACGACGAGAGCTTGCGGAGGCTTTTCAAAGGGTATATCCCGATAAAAGGAAATGCGCGCGCTGATCATCATCAGTGCGATTAATCCAACAACGATTATAGCAAGGAATCCCCATGCCGCCAGTGGACGGAGTCCTTCACTCGATCCGGATGCCGCCACCATTTCCGGAGAGGGGGTTTCACCTGCGGCGAGCGCTGCAGTTAAAGGATCGCCGCCAGGCAGCGCAAGCGCCAGTTGCGCCGCCGACGCAGGTCTTGCTTTGGGATCGCGCTCCATGCACCGATGGATCAGACGCTCCACGACCGGATCGACGCCTTGCCGGATTTCAGACGGCGCTTTGGGCGTATAGGTCTCTTTCTGTTCCCGCAGTTCGGCAAGCGTCGTCGCTGTGAAGGCTTTCTTGCCGGTGTAGATCTCGTACAGCACAAGTCCCAGGGAGTATATGTCGCTGCGGACCGTCGCGCCCTTGCCCGCCAGTTGCTCCGGAGCCATGTAGGTCGGCGTGCCGGCAATCTCGGCCGCTTGGGTCTCGTCTCCCTGTGCTATGGCGAGCCCGAAATCCGTGATGCGCACTCGCCCATGTCCGTCGAGCATGATGTTGGCCGGCTTCAGATCCCGGTGAAGCACTCCACGCTCATGTGCAGCCATAAGTCCGGCTGTGAGCTGGCGAGCGATGTCCAGCGCTTTTTCGTTTGTAAGATGCCCTATGCGTTTAAGCAAGGAAGCAAGATCCTCGCCGTCTATGTACTCCATGGAGAGGAAGTGTCGCCCGTCAAGCTCATCAATATCATAAACTCGGCAAATGTTCGGGTGCGACAGTTGACGAGTGATTCGTACTTCAGCAAAGAAGCGTTCGCGGCGCACGGGATCATCCGCGAGCTTGGGCGGGAGGAATTTCAAGGCGACGGATTGCCCCAGTTTAAGATCGTCCGCCCGATATACTTCTCCCATCCCACCTCGACCGAGCAGGCCGATAATTCGGTAGCGATCGGACAGGATGGCTCCGGGGGTGAAGCCTCCCACCGGGACTGAGTCGGAGGAAATCAAACGACCAACATGCGGGCCGGCTACAGGTGCTTTTAGCATTTCCGCGATAGGGCTCTCTGCCGTAGGCGTCATTGAAACGGAGTTGAGAGGCTGTGCGCAGGAATTGCAGAAACGACTTTCCGGCGGATTCCGGGTTGAGCATTTCGGACATTGAATCATCAGCGACGGTTTCATAGCGCTCCCAAACACAATCAATCAAAAACGCGAGAAAAACGTGAGAAGATCAACAAACGAATTTGGACCCATTATAACTAGGTTGGAGAGCTTTTAACAGTAGCTACAGTCTAATTAGGATCGATGCGCATCCATTTCGGCCTGAAACCTGTGAAATATATTTGGGACAACGGCGGGTTGGTCGTAAGATAGACTTCCCATGCTAAGAAAAATAATGACGCGCCTCCTGTGTTTGGTTTCCTTGGGATGTCTGGTCGCAAGCTGCGAGCCTCAAATCAGACCGCCTTCTGGAAATCCTTCCAATCCGCAAAGACCGTCAGCGAACAAACCGGCGATCCCGGAGGTTCTCCGATTACACCGCGTCGCCGAACCCAAGGAACATGCCTTCACTGTCCTGATCCCGCAGGGATGGCAGACAGAAGGAGGCATTGTTCGGGTGGACCCCAATGCATCCGGAGGCTCCGGCAATGCCATCGTTGCGAAGTGCGACTTCTCCATAAAACGCGACGCCGCAGCCACCGCCCTGGTCCGCTTCCTGCCCGACAACAACTTCATTGACATGCGCTACTCGACTGCGGGGCAAATGGGGCTGTTTCCGAATGGAAGCAACTATAATGGGATGACGGTATATCCCGTCATGGACGCCGTCTCCTTTCTGACTCGGATAGCTTTTCCTTACGCACACCCCCGAGCGCAAACGCCTCGAATTCTCGAGCGCAAACCTTTGCGCGGAATGATCGAGGAAATGCGCCTTTTAACGAGTTGGCTGCCTATAGCTAATCAGATATCCTATGACGCGGCGCTGGCAACCGTTCAATATACGGAAAACGGCGTTGAGTATAAGGAGACGCTGGTGGGAGGAATCCAAAATATGAGCGTTGCCGGCGCCGGATTGTGGAGCAATCAACGCAGCTTTCTGGCGCGCGCGCCGGTTGCTGAAGCCGCCAAACTCACCCCGCTATTGTTCATCATTCTGAATTCAGTGGAGATCAACCGGCAGTGGCTGGCAAACGAACTGAAAGGACAAATGATCCGTTCAGGACTCGCCGGCGATACTCAGCGCTACCTTCAGCAAATAGACAACGAGATCACAGAGCGACGCCGGCGCACCAACTCCGAAATCAACAAAGATGCCGGTCTAACCCTTGCAGGGCTGGAAGAATATGTGAATCCTTACACCAACAAGGTGGAACAGGGATCGAATGAGTGGAAGTACCGATGGGTCACTTCATCCGGCGACGAAGCATACGCAAACGACGACAGCTTTAATCCGAATCACGACCCGAACTCAACCCGCAGCGACTGGAAACGCTCGCCTGTCAAAAAGCATCTTCCTTAGCAAGGTAGGGGTGCATGGCGCGATACAGATCGGGGGAGAGCAGAAGCGTAGAGATCTGCGGCTTGCCCACGCTCATTCGCATGCAGGCGCGCCGATAGAATGTTTCCGGTTGGAAGTCTCCAATCTCAGTCCATGGTATGCAAATCGCTTTGTGCCACACGATACTGCTTATTGAAAGAAACAATCCTTCCGGCCCGAGCCCTGCCTTTACAATCCGGCGATAGCGCACCGGTCCAACTCTCACGCTCTCATGAAGAAACGTCCAGACGCCTTCAGGCGCCCTGCAGCCATACCGCGCAGCCAATCGGTTCCACCCGCTGAGCCATCCAAACAGCCAGGAGAGGAACCCGTACATCAACAGGAACGAGACTAGGATAATCAGCAGCACGCCGAGCACAAAAAACGCAACCATTGAATCGACCCTTCTATATCGGATGGACACTTTTGTTAAAAAAAGAAAATCAGAAACATCTCCGATTCGTCTTTCGTTCCATGACGAGGAACAGACGATTTATCAACGCCCGGTTGGTTTAGGAACTTTGGCCGAACGATCATTTTTTGCAGGGAAGAAGACATTGCGAATGCCGTCCCGCACCTGATCTCCTGTCAGGTTTGATCCGTCAAGCGAAGCTATGTCGGATTGCGATAGATCGACCTTTGGAGAAAACGCCTTGCGGTGGAACTCGCTGCTCAGCTTGCGGGCGGCTTCGACAGGATCTTTACCTAGGGGCGCCCGGGCTTCGCTCAAAACCGTCCCATCCGGCCCGAGGAGCACGGCGCTAAGTTGGGACCCGGAGGACCGGATCCGCAGAACGAAGCCCTGGCCGGCTTTTACCAGTCGAGGCGATGCTGCCAGCAACTCCGCTGCCTTGGTCGCTTCGGGATCCGCGGAAGAGGCAATACGACAGGGGAGGGCGAGCGCCATCGAGCGAAGAACTCCCGGGGCTTTTTCAATCGCCCGCTGATAATGCATAGCCGCCTCCTGGAAACGGTTGGATGACGCCAACGTGCTTCCGAGCAATGCCTCTGCCTGAGCCCGGGCGTAGACTTCCGCCTGCGGGAGTCCGGCGAGCGCCTCTGTGAGCCGTTGACGGGCGGCGTTCAGGTTTCCACTGAGCATTGCGCCGCAACCTCGCAACAGCTGAAGATGCGGTTTTTCGCGCCGGCCGATAGCATCGGTTCTCTCCAGAAGCTGCTCCGTTTCGCCATCAACAACCCCGGACCCAAGGATTTCATTCCAATCGATGCGACACCACTCGAGGATGTCGACATAGTCGGGAGCTGTCGACCGAAGGCTCCATGGGAGCCGATGGTTTTCGATGATCAGCGCCGCGGCGCGGCGTCCTGCGCTCCACATTTCGAGTCCCTCGAAAATTGACTGGAGCCAGAGCGCCGGTCGTTGCCAGAAAGGACGACTTAGGGCCTGCTCGGCGAGCGTTTCACGGTGAACTTTGAGCGCATGCCGGAACAGGAGGAGAAAGCCCGCTTCGGATTGATCTTTGTGGGTGCTGGTTCCGCCGCGTCGGTCGGGTCGGTTTCGAGCCAGCCGAAGAATCTCCAGCGCTTCTTCGGTGTAGCCGCATTCCACAAGCACGGCCGCGGTCATGGAATTTCGTTCCGACCACGATTGTTGCTCCAGCGCCGGCCGGTTGGCGCGGGCCCACTGCTGCATCTCACGCACTGCAGTGACGGCTTCCGGCAGTCTCCCTTCGCGCACATAAAGCATGGTCAGCAGATGCCACGGATTGGAATAGGAGCCATACTCAAAATGGTTCGAGGCTGCGATCAGCAGTTTTTCCGCCTCGTCAAACTTCATCAGCGAGAGAGCTGTAGCGGCGGCGTTGCGGAAGACGGTTGCATTCTGCGACTGCCATTTCTTGGCGGTCGTAATATTGATGAGTTTCTGAAAAGCCTGGTAGGCTGCTTCAGGATGGTCGAGTTCGACTTCGACGGCTCCAAGCGTGTTCATGGCAGCGAAGACAGTCCAGGAATCCTTCGAAGCGATGGCCTCCTGCATTTTTTTCCGGGCCTCATACATGCGCCCGAGTTTCATTAAAGGCCAGCCCCATTTCCATGTAAGTTTGGGGGAGTAGTAGCGGTCGCGCTCCCCAAGCAGGTCCAATTGCTCCTGATACCGGTCCATTTGGCCGGTGACTTCGATCAGTTCTTCCAGGCTGCGCGCATGCCAGAGCCATGGTCCCCCTTCTCCGATATTACGCCCCCAGCGGAATTCGATGAACTGCTGCGCTTTTTTAAGGTAGTAGTATGCCTTCGACAGGTTTCCTTCCACCCGCGCGTAGACGGCGCCGAGGATGTAATAGCCGACGAAGGAATTCGGGTTGGCCCGGAGCAGCGCTTCGGCGGCTTCGCGGGCCATTACAGGATGCGTCCCTTTCTGCAGGATCTCGAACGCGGTTTTCTCCTGTGGAGTAATCGGGTATTTATCCTGGGCTAATCCTAAGCTCCACAGGCCATAAGCCAAAACGCCTAATCCTGACAGGATCGTCCTTGTGATAGTGGAGCCTCTCATGAAACGTCTACCTCATCGATATTATTCGTACTGCTGATGACTCACCCTTGCGCTCTGGAATCTCTTGCGAAATGCCTGCCCGCAAAAATGCCTAGATTGCGCGCCCCTCCTTTTTCCGTTGAGCTACGGCCGTAATGTGCTTCGGCTCAGGTTCTCGATCGGTTGCTTCAGACATTCGGCGACAATCTCGCTCGCATCATCCAGCCCGGGGCCCGATCCGAGCCTGTGGGTGAAAACATAGGGGGCCAGCCACTGCACGTCCTCTCCGGACACATAATCCCGTCCGCGCATTACCGCCGCAGCTTTGAGGGCCGGCAGCATCAGCACCAGGCTGCGAGTGGAAATGCCCTGAAGGACGCGTGCATGCGCGCGGAGAGCGCGAGCAGCATCCACAAGGCAGGAGTGAATCGTCGCGCTGACATAGGTTTCTTTTTCAATAATCTTTCGGGCCTCTATGACTTCACCCCGCCGCACCTTGGGGAATTCCGACTCGGGTGGGGATTCCATGCGTGTCTGGCGCGTGGTCAGAACGTCGATTTCGGCGTCGCGATCGATGTAGTCCATGCGAATTTTAAACAGGAAGCGGTCCAATTGCGCTACCGGCAGAGGATAGGTGCCGGCCGAATCCCGCGGATTTTGGGTGGCCACCACAAAGAAGAACTCATTCAGCGGGTAGGATATGTTATCAACAGTCACCTGTTTTTCGGCCATCGCCTCAAGCATGGCGGCTTGTACTTTAGGCGACGTTCGATTGATTTCATCCCCGAGCACCAGGTAGGCGAAGATCGGGCCGCGCCGAAATTGGAATTTGCTGGTTTCAGCGTCAAACACATTGACTCCAGTGATATCCGACGGCAGCAGATCGGGAGTGAACTGAATGCGGCGGAATCCGGGGATCTCGTCGGACTCCATGTCATCGAGGATCGCCTCTCCCAAGGCCTTGGCCAGCGTAGTTTTTCCTGAGCCGGGATAGTCTTCAAGCAAAACGTGGCCGTCTGAAAGCAAGGCGACCAGAAGGAGGTCGATCACGTCGTTCCTTCCCTTCATAGCCCGCTTCATGCGGCTCTCGAGGCGTTTGATCACACTGTAGGGTTTGTCCAGGTTCTGTAGTCGTCCGATCGTTGCCATGAGATTATCCTTTCTCAACAAACTACTTCACTTTCATCCAGAGGAATGGGTGTAGGGCGCCGAGCCAACGACGCCACCATGGAATCAACTTCTTTATTTCTTGGGCCGCGCTGCGGTAAAGCTGCCGTGCCTCCTGCTGCTGGACGCCGGCGTGTCCCTGTCCCAGAGCCCTGTCCAGATGGATTTCGGTCAATCGCAGAAACGAAGGACAGCGCGGCATCAGAGACCCGGCGAAAGATTCCCTTGTCTGCCCATAGTTTCTCCAATGGCCGACATCCGCCAGGCAATCTAAACTCGCTCGATAGGCCAGCCGGGGCAGAGACGCTGGTTGGCAATACAAGGGCGCCAGCCTGCGGTAAACCTTTACCATGTAGAGCAGCGCCAAAAGAGCCGCTACAAGATAGGGCGCTATCGCGATGAGGCCTTTCAGAAATCGCCTCACGGCCTCCTGCAGGTTGCCGTGAGCCGCGGCCTTGTGCTCATCGCTTGGATTTCCGGCCCCCTCACGAGCCATTTCGCCGAGCATTTGCTGCAAACCTTGGTCAGGGGCCGCCTCTTGCGGTGCAAGCGACTTTTCCGGTGAGATATCGAATGGAATCCATCCGATGCCGTCGAGGTGGATTTCCGGCCACGCATGGGCGTTCTTGGCCCGGATCATCAGCGTAGAACCTTCGCCGCGATCACGCCCGTCGACCGCATATCCGGCGCCGACTCGGGCGGGGATTCGTAGAGTTCTGAGGAGCATGCAAGCGGAATGAGCAAAATACACGCAATGTCCGGTCTTGTCGCCGAACAGGAAATCGGCAAGCGGATCCGAACTTTTTTCATGCGTGGATTGTAGGCTGTAGATCCCGTTTTTGTCGAGCCACATCTTCACAGCCAGCGCTTTGGCGATCGGCAGGTCCAGGAACTCCGGCTTCAAGGTCTGGAGAATGCGCCCGGCCAGCTCGGCATAGCGCGGATCGGAGGATGCTTCGGTATAATGCGTCCAGAGGGCCGGTTCCCATGCCGCCGAGCCGAGCCGGCATTGCGTCAAATCGGGGAGCTTTTTTGAAATAACCGCGGAATGCGCATTATAAGCACGCACGAATCTGTCGGGATCCGGGTTGTTCTTGGGCTCCGCCGACACGGCGTTGACCATGAAAAAAGGCCGGCTGTGGTTTGCGAGCAACGCCACCGTGGTATCCAAAAACTCAAGATAGGATGCGCCGCCGGCATTCTCAGGACGCAGGCGGGCCGTCGCTAGAATGTTGGTTTTTTGAGCCGGAAATGAGTCGAGGATGTCCCTGTCGGCAGTTCCTGAAGTGTCCTGTATGAAGCGGATGCCGTTGAACTGGCTGAACGCCGTCTGGCGGAAATAATAATTGCCAAGCGGGGATGTGTAATCCTGACGGAAAATCACGACCGCAACCGGCGGATTGGAGTCCGGAGACAACATATTGTCAAGAGACTCCATGCTTTTCTCCGGACCGGAGATTCCGGAAGATCTTCCTTGCCCTTTTTTCCCCTCATTCCCCTGCGATTTCGCTCCGCCGCCCGAACCTTTCCCCTTTCCCGAAGAAGAACCGGAAGCGGCGCTTTGTTGGATCGCAATCTCTTTCAACTTGCCGATCGGGAAGGCGACAAAAACCAGGGCGATCAGGAACAAAAGCAGGCTAAGATTCCAAGGAGAACGTCGGGAGGATCCCCGGTGGAATACCAGCAACAACAACGCCGCAGCTATTAACAGGCCGAAAGCAAGAAACACCGGGACCGGATCATAGCCCTCGGCCCACAGGCTGTCGACGAGTGAATAAGGCCGATTGATGAAGCCGCCCCGGTGGGCAGCGAATACTCCTGCAAGAACGGCCGTGATTGCCGCCAACTCAAGGGCGAGCCATGCCCGGTAACGGGTACTGGAGGAGCGCAACGCCACGATAACCAGAAAAGCCCCGGCGAACCAGAGGGCGATTTCACCCAAGGAGAAAGAAACGCTTGGCCCCAAAACCGCTGGGGCCAGACTGCTTGAAGTCAGCCAGTGAGCTCCGAAGAATGCTATTATTAAAGCTGCCAGGCAGCCTGCCCAAATCACCGGCAGTCTCAAAGTAGAATCGGCGACCTTGCGAGCGCCGATCACTGCGGCCAACGATCCAAGGAGCGCAGCCAGGACGCCGGCGGCGATCGAAAGTTCGCCGGCCAGGGCCATGGCCGAGATTCCCCAGATGACGGCAATCGCGGCGTTCCATAAAAAGCGCATCATAGGCGCCCTGCCCGCTTGTCCGCACCCAGCCTCCGGGCGTCACCGAAAGCCCTGCCGGAAATGCGATCGATGGCGGATATGGGAAATGGAACCGCCCCGAAATCATGAGCCATCCAGGCCAGATCCGCGATTTGTCCGCCTGCGCCGGCCTCGCGCTTATACAATAATTGTTTCCAGGACTCACGGGTGGGACGCCCCTGCGTCGGGCCATCCATCACGGTAAAAGCATGGATCCGCAGTGCAGAATTGCCGAGCGCAGGGGCTGCAGAATTCACCCAGGGACCTCGGGCTGGAGGCATCACCACGAGGCATGCAGCGAAGCCATCTTTTTGGGCTTGTTGCAGGAATGTCGGGAGCTGTGTCGCGGCTTCTGGGGAAATGCCTGCGGAGCGAATCAGGATGTCAAGGGCTTCGTCAAGCCGCCCCGTAGCTGCGTATGAACCGTCGGCGCCAAAACGCCAGTTTTCTCCAAGGAATCCCCGGTCCAGGACCGCGCGCATAAATCCGGCGCCAGGCTCATCCTGCGGGCCCGCGACGAAGTAAGCGCAGAACCTCGGCCGCGCGGTCAGGGCGCGTTCGGGGATGCGCACCAGAAGCTTGCGCGTGCGGGAGTACACTTTCCAGAGGATCATGCGCGGCGAATCTCCAGGGGTATATTGCCGCATATCGATTCGATCCCCCTCCGGCATTCCTCGTGGATCGGAAAGATCATCTCCACCAGTGAGGCCATCGAGCAAGGTCATCCGGTCCAGAGAACCTTTTGCCGGGAGGAATTGAATATCCCTGAACTCCCCGGCCACCCACTCCAGAGCCGCCAGCCCAAGGACGTCACGCAACAGAATCCGGCGGCGGATCTCGGAATGAACGCCGCGGCGCTGTGCGACGATGAATTCCCGACGCCGGTCCGGGTGCGCTCCTTCCCGGACTTCGACGCTTGCCGGCTGCTCCCAACTCCATGAATATTCCAGAAGAGGGAGCCGGCGCGGCAGTGGAGGAAAGAAGCCGGTTTCCTGAATGGCACAACACTCGACGGCAAGCCCGGAACGCATCGATCCGCGTTTCAACCGCCTGTGAATGAAAGGAGCGACTGCAATGACCAGCAAACATGCCAGGACCGTCACTAAGCCGCCGATGAATCCGACCGCGAGGAGTACGAAATCCTGTCGCCGGATGCCCATAAACCAGAATGTCGCAGCGGAGAGTCCCAGCAGCAGAAATCCGGTGAGCGTCAGAGGAAAAAAACCGCGGATCCAACGTAGAAAGTCCGAAGCGCTACGGGCCTGATTCCTCCAGAAGGCCGCACCATGCGACCGTGCGCTCAGGATCGGCCTTCTGGAATCAAGACTTTTAAATGACGCCTCCATCTTAGGACATACCCCAGCACGACACAGCGTTCAGGCTTCTCTCCTGATGCAGACAATGGCGGGGAGCAATGGAATGACCGCCAAAAGATCCACACAAACGCCATTATAGAACTTTCCGTACATGAAAGCCCTTCCCTTAAGGAGAAAGCCTCCCGATCCTACAGCAGGCGCAAGACAGTTGAAAGCAAATCGGTTGTTATTTTGGTTTCGGATATACCTTTTCTTCCGCTTCCCAGCCGGATTTAACGCCGTAGGACAGGACCGCGCCGGGGGCTTCTATTTCATAAATCTTGCCATTTCTTATTTTGTATATGTGCATAGCCGCCATGTTGAATTGTCCATAAGTTGTCTTATTGCTCGTTCCCGGCGCCGCATTTTTGGGCAGCCGTTTGGTGCCGTCATGACGGAACATTGAAAAACCCACTGACAAGCCTTTCTGCACATCGGCGACTACCATGCGCGGTTTGATTTCAGTGATATACGAGAAAACGCCGGTGCTGATCTGCGCTTCGCAACCACCGCCTCCGGGCATGGGACCGCCAGAACCGGAAGCAGACGAAGAACCGCCTGCCGTTACCATGCCGTTCTCGTGGCGTTCGCATTCTTTGGCGAACGGAGCAAGCTTGCCGTCTTCCCCGGTAAGCGAATCGTAGTAGGAAAGACCGATCTGAATCAAATCCTCCCTCTTCATCTGTTCAGCCTTCGGCACGTCTTCGGAGAAACCGGGGCGAGCCTTTTGCAGGGTGGGTTGTGAGAAATTCATTGGGAAACTGCCGCCTCCTCGAACAATCAGATGCTCGGCTTCCGCGATTTTATCTTTCTCAAGTTTGATGCGCGCTCCGAGCATAATGCTTTTATCCTTTTCCTTCATAACCACAAGGCATGTGGCTGTCTGCAAGTCCGGATCGGCGGCATAGATCTGAAACTCCGCCGGCCCTCCCGATGCTGTTTCCCACAATCCTTTTCCCATCGCCAGGACTTCTATGGTTTTATCGTTGTTCTCGGTGAACTTAACTTTTTCAGCAAAGGGCAGACTTTTAGGATCATTCTTTGCCAGAGCCCCAATATATTTTTGCATGAGATCGACGAGGCATTGCCGGTCACACTTCTGAGCGGCTAATGCGGGATTCATCGTTCCCAGCAGGGCTAAAGAAATTGCTACTGCAAAGCTTATTTGCAACTGTTTTAATTTCATAACAGTCCCCTTTTTTTGTACAGTGGATTTCGCAAAATGAAATTAGTGCCAAGGGAGCCTTCCGACGTCCTTTTTTATTTTCTCATGGATCCCTTAAAAAACTTTCACATATTTTATAAGAAAATGGGAGAAATATAGATAAGCCCGAAGCACTTGCGGGTAAAAAGATTTGCGCCCATGCCGAAACGTGGTCATTAATAATTTAATCAGACAATGCGCCAGATAAAGCGAGATATAGTGCTTGCTCAGATATATTCTTCTCTTATAGTTTCTAAAATATTTTGGATCGAATAAACCGTTATTAAAAGCCCGAATACAAATCTCACTGCAAATCTTAGCGCTTAAGAATCCGCAAATATACCCCCCGCCGGTTATCGGATTGACCATTCCTGCGGCATCTCCGATAACCATGCAGTTTTCTTTCTGGATGACCGGATTTAAAGCCATCGGGATGATTCCACACTTCTTGGCAAGGATCTTCTTTCCTTTTAGATCCTCGCGGCCCTCAATAAATCCATTTAATAATTCAGGCAACGATTTCCCTAAAATACTTTTAGGATGTCCGAGTCCAACATTGAGATGATCTTTCTTAGGAAAAATCCAAAAATAGCCAAAAGGCAATTTTTCTTTATCAATAATGATCTCTGCATGATCCATCGAATTGCCTTGGGATTCGATATCATAGGCATAACCCCAATATTCATGCGTGCGAGACCTTTCCTGAGGCGTTCCCAATATCTTCTCCGATAAAGAATGCGGGCCGTCGGCGAAAACAAACGCTTTGGCCGCAATTCGTTCCCTTGCGCCCAAGGCGCCGCTCAGGTAAAAAAGTTCCCCTTGCCTGTATAGAACATCGATAACTTTTGCGTTTGTGATAATTTTGACGCCATTCTTCTGAGCGCGCTGAGCCAACAAGAAATCCAATTTCCTGCGGTTGATCATATAATACATTTCTTTGGTAAATTTCCAGTCCTTGACATGGAGACCGTTTCGCAAACGAAATCCATTCAATTTTTTCTCTACGGCGTTTTCGGGAATCGAAATATACTGCGCCACATCCCGGTGCATCCCTCCGGCGCAAACCGTGGAATCGCCGGGATTGCCATCCTTTTCCAACAGGACAACGGATAATCCCTTTAAAGCCATGCAATCCGCAGCGAAGCTTCCCATAGGCCCAGCGCCTATGACCGCAACATCGTAGACAGTTTCATTATTTTCTACGGATAACCTCATGAGGATTATTCTTTCTATATTCCTCAGTGGCTAGGAAAAACAAGCGTCTTTTTTAACGCCTTTTCCTGTCCAACAGCCGTCCGGATTCAATAAAAAACCTTAATCTAATGTTCGCCGATCTTCGAATGTAATTCCAAGTGCCCTTTTCTCGATTCTACAATAAATCGATACAAATGTATGCGCTATTTTGCAGACTTTTCTTTTTTCTAACAAATCGTACCTGCGGCAGGATCGATAGAGACAAGCTTTTAGTATTGACAAACTACTGTACTACTTATTATAGGAAACGGAACATCTGGTCGTGGAAGCCATGCGCCTGGGCATGGGATTGGCTGAACTGATATCCTCGTTGATCGCGCATTGGCAGAGGCTGGAAAAGGGCTCAGCCGTCAAAGGAGCTGATAAAAAATGAACAGCGCTATCGTGGCTCGTAGTTTACGCAAAGAATTCCGCCGCACCGTCGCTCTCGCCGGCATAGATCTTGATGTGCCGGAAGGAAGCCTTTACGCTCTGGTGGGCCCCAACGGCGCCGGCAAGACGACTCTGATCAAATCTCTTATGAACATCCATCGCCCGACCTCCGGGCGCAGCGAAGTGCTGGGCGTGGATTCCCGGAAACTTTCCGGCAAGCCCTTCGAGCGCATCGGATACGTCTCGGAAAACCAGGATTGCCTCGATTGGATGACCGTGCAACAATTCCTGAAATACCTGAAGCCGTTCTATCCTACATGGGACAGTAAATTCGCCGACGCTATGCTTCAGCGCTACCAGCTGCCGACCGACCGCAAAATCGGCCATTTATCGCGCGGCATGAAAATGAAGGCGCAGCTCATATCCTCGCTCGCCTATCGCCTGCGCCTGATCGTTCTGGACGAGCCGTTCACAGGCCTGGACGCCATGGTGCGCGACGAATTGATTGAAGGATTGCTCTCACGCGCCGAGGGTTCGACGATATTTATTTCTTCCCATGACCTGGATGAGATTGAGAGTTTCGCCAGTCATGTAGGATATCTGGACCGAGGGAAACTCCGATTCTCCGAAGACATCGATTCTTTGCGCGCCCGTTTTCGCGAAATCACCGTGACGATGAACAGTCCCGCCGCCTTGCCTGAATCGATTCCTCCAACATGGCTTCAGCCGGAAGCTTCCGGAGCCGTTATTCGATTTGTAGCTTCGCAGTATCAAGAGGGACAGACCGAAAACGAGGCAAGCCAACTTATTTGCGATATCAAGGACATTGCAGTAAATCCGCTGTCGCTCCGTTCGATCTTCGTGGCGCTGGCAAAATCAAACCGTTCGCAGGAGTAGAGAATGCGAACTGCGCTCAGGCTGTGTTTCAAAGATTTTAGACATTGGCGGCCGCAAATCGTCATTATGGAATCCTTCATTGTCTTGCGAGCCTTATGGGACATCCTGTTGCCCTTGCATCCCGAATGGATCCGCATCGACTTGGACTATGGCTTTGCCTGGTATGCGGTAGGAATTTCTTTCTGTTTGATCATCGTTTTAACGATCCAGGCGGATCCATTGACAGGAGATCGTCCATTCTGGGTAACGCGGCCGATTTCATGGAAAACCCTTTTGGCGGGCAAGCTGCTATTCCTATTTTGCTTGGTAAATTTACCTTTGCTGGTCGCTCAATCGGCGGCTTTGACTGCGAATGATTTGTCTCTTTGGCGCCACGGCATCCTTTTGTTCCAGAATCAGCTTCTAGTTGGAATCAGCGTTTTATTTGTGGCGGCGATCGCATCCGTCACCCGTAATCTGGCAGAATTCCTGCTGACGGCATTATCGCTTTTTGCATTATTTATTGCGGTTCTGCTGGCTTACTTCAGAATGGTCCATCCGGCGCCGCAATTTCAAGCCTTCTGGAGCAGCGCCGAATATTTTAAGCCGCTTATTCTCTATGCACCGGTTCTCCTGATTTCTTCAGTTGTGCTGTGGCTTCAATATTCGAAGCGAATATTGAATAAATCAACCACGGTTTTGTGTTTGCTCCTTTCGCTGATATTGCTTCGCTACTCTCTGGAATCGATGGCGCTGTGGCGCCCGATCGCCCAATGGCGCGCATGGTCGGCCGGCATCC
Source organism: uncultured Acidobacteriota bacterium (assembly GCA_964441405.1). Taxonomy (GTDB): domain Bacteria; phylum Acidobacteriota; class UBA6911; order UBA6911; family UBA6911; genus UBA6911. The sequence goes on along the minus strand of CAYTYP010000026.1, from coordinate 3,178 downwards.
TTCTCCGCCAATCGCCGGTTTCTCTCACAATCCCTAGTGATCAAGACAGGTGCGTTCATCAAGGCTTGCCGCTGCGGATTTCAGGAGTTCCCGAAGGACATAACATTCTAATCGAGAAAGTAAAATTTATTTATTTGTCAGGGGACGGGGTAGCGGACGAAACGGGGTGGCTTGACGGGTCAAAGATAAGGATAAAAGAAAGCCGTGATGGGCTGCTGACAAATGGCGATTATTCCTTATCGACGCCTTACGACCGGAAATTCTCTGGACCTTCTCAAGAAAGCAATGTTACTATTCGCGCCATTTTGGCTTGCCGGCTTCTCGGCCCGGCAGTTCGGACCACAATACGGCCGGGCAAAATGTCTCCGGTGCTGGATCAAGACATGCGTTGTGGAATTATCTCATGGCATGGATATGAGGCGCATGCCTGCATCGCAACAGGCTTGCAAAAAGCTTTTTTGGAGGGTCAAAGCCTAAAAATCAAATCCGGATTCAACTCTTCCATTTGGGCTGTCGCAACTCACGACAGCGTTGTCCTTATCCCGACAGGAAAAGATACCAACGCAGCTATCCTGGCGATACCGGAAACAGCCTGGTTTACGACCACGCTCGATTTTTGGAACATCCAGCTAAATGACTGTCATGAATAATATGCAGATTGCCATACGACAATGCCTGAAGGACATAACCTGCCGCTGGCCATACATCGTTGCCCTCGAGTCCGTAATTGTTATTCGAGCTGTATTGGACATCCTGTTGCCCTTGCATCCCGATTGGCTGACGGTCCATAGATTATCGGGAGGTCTAATAACAATACTGGCAGGCCTGACGACTGCTCTGGCGGTCCATACCGATCCATTGATGGATGATCGAATGTTCTGGATTACGCGGCCAATGACCTGGCGTGATGTTTTAGCGGGAAAATTTTTATTCCTTATCTGCACTATTCAGCTGCCTATCTTGATAACGCAGTTGATTGCTTTAGCTGTGAATAATATTTCTGTGCTTAGCCATATATCCGTTTTAGGCCAAACACAGCTCTTCATCTCGTCCATCCTTTTACTTTTCATGGCAATAGCTTCAGCCACCCGCAACCTGGCGCAATACATCATTTTTGCGCTGGGAGCGTTAGCAGCCAACGCGGTTTTTGTTGCACTGACGATTGCAGGCTCTCATCTTGATATGGACTGGGGCAGTGCAGAAACCATTCGTTTCTGGATCTTCTTCACTCTATGGATTCCAATTGCTTTGCTCCTGTTATGGCTTCAATATTCCCGGCGCATGCCGAAACGGGCGTTGACGCTGGCTTTCATTGCCATACTCTCCGTTCACGCTTTCTCTTATTGCCTGTCGTTATGGCATCCTCTTGCGCTCCTCCGCGCCAAAACAGAAGGAGTTTGGCGCAGTTCGTCTCCAATAACTCTTGCGTTCATCCAGGATCAACCCCCCTCTTATGTTTCAGGCTGGAAGCCGGGAAAGAGCAATGTCGCTGCGTTGCTTTTGCCTGTTCGGGTGACGGGCATTCCCGAAGGGCGCAAACTTCTTAATGAACGCATGAATTTCAAGGTATTGGCGCAGGATGGATACACCTGGGAGACAGGCTGGACGGGATTCGGAGGCATCTGTAGAAATGGAGCCGATATATCTTCCCGCTTTCCAGTTTCGGACGGCGATTACTTGATAGCCGCCGACATGGACGGGCGCATTTACGACCGGATTCAGAATGAACACGTTCGGGTGCAGGCTTCCTTTGCCTTTCGTCTCGGCCGGTTTATACAAATCCCTATATCCGGAAACATGCGAATTCAAGTAGACGATCAAATCATTATTTGCAGGACTATACCCGAAAAAAACGCAAAACAGGTCCTATGCCTTTTCAGCAAGGCGCCCAATAGAATTCCGGACTATCATACTCTTGGCCTATCCAATTTAAACATAGACCCATCCGGCTCGATCTGGCGCTACTCCTTAGTCTCGAGCAATGACGTTCTTGGCCGATACCATGAAGAGTCCTGGTTCGAAGCAACGATGGAGATTCCACAGATACGCCTGAAAGATTTCATGTACAGGAGATTTACAACTCCATGAATCCATGCCTCCATATTTTTCTTAAGGACGCACGCCGATTGTGGCCGCAGATTGCCGCGTTTATCGTAATTCTTCTGCTCCGGCTATATTATGATCCCAGCTATCGAAACATTCTCATCGATGATGAACGTGAAATGTTAATCGAATTGCTGGCATTACGGTGAATCTATGTCATCTTTGTCCCGTTTGAACCAGTTCGGGTTTCAGGCGTATAAACAATCGTTGCCAATCCCTATATACCGCCTGGGCTGGAGTAAGGTTGCCGGCGCGCTCCAGTGAATCCAATTCATCCAGTGGCGCGCCGTCGTAATGGCCAAGCCAACCACAGACATCCTTTTGTGAGGCGCGCAGAAATTTTTCCAATTCATTAGTATTGCAGGACAAGGCAAATGTTTCCTCGATCACCACGGGCTTGCCTACCGTAAATTGACGCAGGCATTCGAGCGCTTCGCCAGGGTTTTTGCTGTCGGGATAGATGTGTACGCTGAGGAAATCAAGCTCGCGGGCGACTTTCTGCGGAATGAAGCCCGAAAGATGCTTCCACTGGCTGGACCATGGCAACTGGCCCACGGTGATCAATCCGACCGGATCGTGCTTGCGAATTGCGGCTGTCATCATCCTGATCCATTGAACCAGGATGTCCTCACGTTTTCGACCCGCCGGATCCAAAGCAATATACTGAATGAAATTAAATCCGCCAAAGAGGTTGCCCGAACGCCACTGGTTCGCTTTCCGCTTCTCCACAGGGGAGATCGGTTCGTTAATTAAATCGTAGCAGAATACAACCGTCCTGCCGGCGCAAACACCCGCTACAATTCCCCAGAATCGCGCATGGGCCGTCCAACGCTGCGACTCATCCATTGCGTCATACCACGCAGGAACGCCCTTCGGGCGGTAGCAGCCAAGGCCCGTCAGATCCAGATAAAGCCCCGTCTCTTCAGCAAGCCGCAACAACCGCTGAAGTTGTTTTAAAGACTTACCTGGAGGACTTACCTGGACTTACCTGGACTTACCTGGACATCCATTGTAATCACTTTTTCTTGGCTCATTCCATGAGTTCGCCATTAGTTATCTTTAAAGGAGGCGAACC
>CAYTYP010000025.1:55720-63317 GCA_964441405.1 uncultured Acidobacteriota bacterium | reverse complement strand
TCCTTGGACTTTACCCGGTAATGATAGGTGGTTCCGGCTGCAAGCCCCGTCAGGACTTGCGAGTGATAAGTTGTCCGCGAAGTATTGAGTCTCATGCTCCTATATGACGTAGTCATTCCGTAATCGACCCGCGAATCGGATTCTTCGTCAGTGGTCCAGCTGACAGTCGCAGCCGAGGAGGAAATACTCGAACTGGCGATGCCGGAGATCACCGGCGGCGTAGTGTCGACAACAGTGATCTCCGCGGAAACCTCATTTGAATAATCGCTCTGCTCCCCACTGAAGCCATAGGCTTTAACGGTGAAATAATGGATTCCAGCGGCAAGGTTGGACACAGTACAGGTGTTTACATATCCAGCATCAAATTGGGTGTCATACTGACCGGGAGCCGTGCCATGGAAAACATAATAGCCTGCGATCACGGGATCAGTGTTGGGATCCCACGCAAGGCCGATGTCACCTGCAATGGTATACTGATGAAAGAAAATAGCCGTGAAAAAAAGTGCCAGTAATACTGGCTTCGGGATACAGTAGATTCGATCGCACATTTTTGTATTATAGACATTGTGTCAATCGGAAAATAGGGCCCACGTCACACCTTTGCGAAAAATCACACGCGATTAAAAGCAATAAAAACGTATCTCCGTCTTTTCATGATATTTTCAGGAAAGGACATGAAAGAAATATGAAAAATTTCTTGTAAAAAGTCATAAGATAGAGAGAACGATGAGGATAAGTCGTGGCTTCGTTTCTTTGATCCTAAGGCGAAAGAATATGAAAAAAATACGAATCGCTCCAACAACTGTTCTTTCCATGATTGGCATATTTTGGGCCTTAATCGGACTGAATTCCCCTGCCGTATTTTCACAAGTTCCGTTGGAAACTCTCCAAGGCATCCCTTGGGACGCCAGTCAGGTTTTGATACTCAATATGCAGCGATTTTCAAAAAGCCCCTTATATGCAAGGCTTATGCGAGAAGAGAGCCCGATATCGGCAATGAATAATCTTAAAAGCTTTTCTTTGGCGACCGGCGCCGATCCGGCTCACGACATTTCATACCTGATTATGTCTTCGAGCGAGCGAAGCCCTATTATGATTGCGTCCGGCCGATTCGAATACGCGAGAATTAACAAATACCTCCGATGTTCGATGCACCCGGAAGAAGAGAATTATAATAACGTCGCCATTCTGAAATTCCCGGCGGCAAGCGGGATGGGCATCGCATTCCTTAATCAAAAGGAGATTGCGGTCGGCAATATTGCGCCGCTGAAAACCATTATTGACACCCGGGCGGGATTGAAACGAAATATTTTTCACAATTCCCTGATGGCCTTGTTGATCAGCGCCTCTAACGCGGATGGTGTGTTCCGGATCGCCAGTAGAAGTATCAGCGTCCTTAACGCATTCTCAGCTCCCTATCCTTTGCCTTCTTCAATCGATCCCAATATCAAAGGCATTGCCGGAACTTTGAATATCACAGATATTATTGCAGGAAAAGTTGATGTTATAACCATAGAAGAAAACGCGGCGAAACAGGCTATGAAAACCTGGGATGCCTCCGCGCCGTGGAGAAGACCGGAAGGTTATATTGTTGTTTCTCAATTGCTGACGAGTGGACTGACCGTCAATCGGACCGGCCCTCAAATAGAATTTACGATCAATTTCACTACAGATGCTCTGGAGAAATATTGGAGTTTTAAAAATGGATCCCAGCCGAACAAGACGGAATTTCCTCCGGCGCCTTTTCTTAAGCCTATGCCGCCCTACACAAAAGAAGCTTTAGACGCTAAAATCGTAGGAACCATGCGAATGCAATTGACAGTTCAAAAAGACGGAACGCCGGCCGATATTAAAGTTATAAACGGACTGGGCTATGGCCTTGATGAATCTGCTGTCGGTTATATTGCGGATTTATGGCGGTTTATGCCGGCGATTCGCAATGGCGGGCCGGTTGATTCACGGCTCATAATAGATATTCCATTCAAATACGAGGATAACAGATGGCAGTAAACCGGCGCTGTTGTGATTCTCACGACAAGAACATTATACGCATTGCATCCTGAGATCTGTCTTTCTCACATTGTTTCGGAGATATGGAATGAACGGAAACTATTGTCTTAATCAATTGATAGAATGGAGGCTTGTTTTAGGGAGGATAAGTTTCATAACAGTTATTATAATATCCGTATTCTTGTGCGCCATGCCGGCCGGGGCTAAAGACTTCGACGACCTGTTCAATAATGCCAGTCTGAAATATCGGGAGGGCAAATACAAAGAAGCGTTGAAATTGTTTCAAAAAGCCAATCTTTTGAAGAATAATTCAGATCTCGAAAGCATCTGGAATATCGCTCAGATATACAATCTTCTCGGTCAACTGGACGATACTATAACAGCTTGCGATCGGCTGGCGGCGATCAGCAATGGCGACAGGAAATATGAAGTCAAAGCTTTGAATCTAAAAGGAGTGGCCTTATTCTCAGCTGCAAAAAAAGTTCCCAATAAGCCCGACAACCAAAAATTCCTGCAGGCTGAAGAAGTATTTCACAGGCTTTTAAAAATCAGTCCCGGAACGAAAATAGCGCGTTATAACCTGGGAATGGCTTTGATCTGCATGCATCGAACCAATGAAGGGATCGCTGAATTGCAGACCTACATCAATGAAGCCGATGACGAAATTACCGCCTCAAAAGCCCGCAGGATTATTAAAAATCCACAACTTGCATTCGAAAAACTGTCGCCGGATTTTACGATCCTAATGATGGATCGCTCTACCGCAACTTTGGACAGTTTAAAAGGCAAGATAATCATGCTGAATTTCGTAAACAGTCTTGCACGCGCATGCTCGTCTCAATTCCTGCAGAAAGTGACTGCTAAGCATGAAGGGCAAAATTTTATCCTGATCAACATAGGCTCTTCCGCTTCTATTCTGGATTCCACGCAGCAGCTGTGCATGGGGCCGAACTGGAAGCAGTCGATGGATTTTAACAACAAGCTTAAGACAGCTTTTTCTTTGGAAAAAAATGACTACTATTCCCCTTACGATTTTTCAACTTTCATTCTAATTGATCACGAAGGAGTTATTCGTTATAGCGCAACAGGCTCGACGGCAAAGCTCGGAAAAGAAGTCGAAAATATGCTGAACAAAGCTCTCTTGGAAAGCAAAGATTCCCAGGATCAGTCTGCAAATGTTAGTGTGAATCCATTGCCTCCGCCAACATCGCTCGGAGATGCGTATTATATCAAAATAGATGCACCACAGGCGCCTCTCGTTTCCATTCCAAAATCTGCGCCGGAAGGGAACAAAGCGGATATTGTTAGAATTCCAAAACCAAATTTAAAAGCGACCTCTGTACCAATTAGGAACGGACCTAAAGGAGTTAAGGCGTATACTCTCGAAGTCAGGAATTGGGCGTCATATTCAGATGAGCTTTTTATGACCTTCAGTAATCTTGCATCTTGTAAAGATAATACCGTTTTGTCAGGCTACTCTTCACGACTCGAAATCACTGCATGGAACAGCCAGGGGCAGAAACTTCACACCAATTGCAGCATGGCCAACGCCATCCAGTTGCAAAAGATTACGATAATCGTGCCTGAAGAAAAGTCCGGATCAAAACAGGTATACATTTTAATAAAAGACCGACTCACGGGGAATTCAGTGCAATCGGATCCTACCAAACTTCCATAAAATTGCCGGGGATGCAATTCGTTCAAGAAAACTCTGAGCAATTCTTTATCTCCCTGAGTTGTTAAGATGGATGTTGAATGGAAGTACAATATATTTCGGAGTTTCGCGCACTTTAGCCTTGGACCCTATTTATGCTTGATGCAAGGCGCCGGTTTATGTCTTAATCGCCAAGGAGTGAATCCTGTACTGGAGTTGACTTTATATCCGGACTCCTAAAGGTATGGTGTAGCACAATGAGTATTCGAATCCCCATGACCGAACCAGACAGGCAGCTCTTGCGGTCAGACCTGGAGTTCCTGCGGATCACTCCAGCCGCGGCCTTGGCGGGTCGGAAACGAGCCAGGTTCCTGACCGTTTTTGCTGCTGCGCTGGCGGCGGCCTGTCTCATCCCGTTAGGAATCGAACTCAGGCCAAAGCTCTTTTTCACTTCGATGCTTGTCATCAGTGCGGTTGGTCTGCTGTATTGGCTGCTGTATCGCGAAGTGATTCGACGTGGACTGTCGGAGAACCTGGTGATTTTCGGCTTTACACCGCTCACGATCATGCCTTTTCTGCTATACACGCTGATGCGGCGCGCCAGGCCGCATCAAGATCCGGACCTTCTCGAAGCGAGAGGCGTGGATGCCAGCGCCCTCGGTAACATGGGCTTGATCTGGTCCGTGGCCCTGCTGGGTTGGCTCCCATTCCCGCCATTCATGATGAACGTGATCGCCTACTTCGCATTCCGGGCGCTCCCGCGGCGTTTGGATACGGATGGCGTGTCGATGCGCAGTTTACCGTTCCGCCCAGGCAGACGCTATCTGTGGAGCGAGTGCCGAAGCTTCCAGGCGGTGCGGACCGAGGTAGTTGGCATCTTCATTCGGGGGGCGTTCAACCGCGAACTGCGCCTGAAGTTCTCCAACGGCATGGTGAAGATCAGGACCCAGATAGACCGCGATGCCCCTGAATATACTTTCACACTGCGGATGCTGGACCGCTTCCACATCACCCTTGATGGATCGGAAGAGGTCAAAGGGGACGGACGATAAATTGTTGATGCCGCGCAGCATAGGTTTAACTAAGCCCCAAAAACACCGTTTAAGCCGAATATTTGTGCAAACAATGCCATAACCGAAAGACCGCCATGACTGATGGCCGGCGGGGCGGGGGATTCAAATCTCTGGATTGATTTGCCGTGGACCGGGAGCGCGGTCATGCGAGCGCGTTGTTAAAATGAGCCACCACTTTCCAAAGAAGTCTGCTGCTTATTCGATTGTTTGCCAGTGGATTTGAATAGAAGTGTATTTCTGCATGCCGCTATAAAGTATGAGGGTGGACCAGTCATTAGCTTTTTCCGGCATCTGCTTAATCGTAAGTTCTTGGGGCGTCACTGTAATCTGAACCGGCCTGCCGGGCAGTTGTCCCGTCATATGGCCGATGGAAGCTCCATCCTTCGCAAGCATCAGAATGCTGTTTTTTTCAAGTTCTCCCGACCAATGGATGGATCCAGTCGCGAATCCGGCATCCTCCGCTTCGTTCTGATCCGAATTGGCGGAGAGAGTTTTTTGAGAATCCTTAATTTTTAAATTGGCTTGCTCGGAACCGGAGTGCGATTTCGTTTCTTTCCCCGATCCATCGGTCCGAGTTGAAAGCGCTGCTGCATATTTGTTTTTTGCTATTTGGGTCATGCGTTTGGCGGAGGCAACGAGAGCCACGGATCCACTTTTAAGTCTTGTTGCGATTTTCGCAAACTGGCCTTTATTTGAAGGCGTCAAATCCTTGAAGCCCCTGGGATTAAAATAGGCCAAAGCCAGCCATGTCACTATCCCGAGAAAGAGAATTCGACCCACAAATTTAAACCTTCTTCTCGGTCTATAATAAACAATCTGCTTACGAGTGCGGGGTGGGGGCTGGGATTCTTTTCCTCTTGCGGATTCATCGGCTTTTGCAATTACCGGCGTTTCGGTTTTCTCCTGGCCGCCGGACAATGCTGAAGCGATGGGCTCCGGTTCCGAGAGCGGCTTACTCTCCGAAGGAGAAGGCGCTCCATCCGGATTGGGCGTTCCAACGACAGTTTTATTCACAACTGTTGCGGGCGAGGTTGTCGGAGCCGGAATTTTTTTCAAAGCGTTTTTTTGTGCATGCGCTTCTTCGAACTCTCGAACAAACTCGGCGCAGGTCGAATAACGCTGTTGTGGATCTTTCGACAAAGCTTTTTTTAGAACAGAAAGAACCGGCGTTTGAATCCCGGCGCTTTCATAATCCGGCTCTTCCCATAAAATTTTGGCGAGAATGGCCGTTAAAGTAGGCGCTTCAAATGGAAGCTTTCCGGTCAACATTCGATAGGCGATGATCGCAAGAGAAAACTGATCGGAGCGTCCGTCAAGCGGATGGCCTTGCGCCTGCTCCGGCGACATGTAATGGGGAGTTCCAATGACGAATCCGGTGTGCGTTAACGACGCCGAAGTCGTGTGCTTGGCGATTCCGAAATCCATGACCTTAACAGCGCCATTGCGGCATATCATAATATTGGAAGGTTTGACATCCCGGTGAATGATTCCCTTGCTGTGGGCGTAATCGAGCGCATGGGCGGTCTTTTTAAGGATCGACAACAATTCGGCGAATGGCTGCGGCGCGCCGCTATCGAGCATCTGTTCGACGTTGCTGCCGTCGACATACTCCATAACGATATACGCTTCAGCGCCCTGATTGCCCAAATCATGAATGGTTAGGATTTCCGGATGGGACAGAACCCCTGCCGCTTGAGCTTCGCGATAAAGACGGCGGCTGAGTTCTTCGTAATTCTCCTTTTCGCTCCCAGCGTCCAGCCGTATGGTCTTAATGGCGACTTTTCGTCCGATAAGAGGATCGATGGCTTCATAAACGATTCCCATCGCTCCGCGACCAAGTTCCCGCAATACTTCATATCTGCCTATTTTTTCCACAATACGTTTCATTATATCTAAAAGGGAAAATCGTGATCGCCCAATATTTTATTTAAATCGTCAATTCCTATTTTGCCGCCTGAGCGGATGCCATTTCTCCAATGAACGGGAGTTTGTAGGTTTCATTGTTGTACGCCTTGTACATCAGGAAAAGCCATAGGAGAAAGAATCCCAGGTATATAAGGGTTCCGATTAGACTAAAGATCGTCCAGAAAAAGCCGAGTGACAGCGCTCCTAAAAACATTCGGCTCCAGACGATGTTGAACACAAACATGATTACACTAAAAAAAATCGATTGAAAGGCGTGAAATCGAACGAAGCCGTCTCTCTTGTAAGGCTCCAGCGCGAGGAAAATAATTCCTGTTATAAATCCTGCAAGGTAGCACAACGCGCCTGCAACGTTGGAAGTCATTCCGGGGTTGGCAACGCCGGGAGTGGGAGGCAGAGGCGGGGGTGGGGGTGCAGTAGAACTACCGATGGCTGAAACAGGAGATCCACAGACAGAACAAAAAACAGCACCTTCTGAAAGAACTGATCCGCATTTTGAGCAGGCTGCCATAACTCCTCCGTTTTATCGTTGAATAGGGTTGGAACTAAACATTGGCATAACACAAAACGAGTTTTTCTACAATTTGATTCCTGATTTCTGATCGGTTACTTGCCCAGGAAATTCTCCAGTTTCGAAACTTCGCGCTCGGCAAGATCCAGATTTTTCTTGGCTGCATCTGCATCATGATGATCGAGCGCCGTGGAGGTTTGGTTGTAATAGTACTCCATTCTCTGTGCTGAACTTGCCATATCGGCCCGCAGTCCGAGACCGGAAGCAGCCTGTCGTCGACGGAGATTGTCCAGACTGCTTTTTACGGTATCCATGCGCATTTTCAGGAGATTGAGCTGCTCCAGCGCTTCTTTTAACTGTCCGACGATCTTGGGGGCCTCGGAAGGCGCGACAGGAGTTGCGGTGGATGGTGCGTGCGCCGCCGGC
>CAYTYP010000025.1:47177-55710 GCA_964441405.1 uncultured Acidobacteriota bacterium | reverse complement strand
TGACTATCTGAAACGGATGGGGACGCAATAGAAGATTGCATCGCTGTCGCCGGATTGGGCGAGACTGTTGCAGGGCGAGCAGCCTGCTGCAACAACGGGGACGGGCCTCCAAACCGGTCTGTTCGAGCAGGCGCCGGTGGGACTGCCGCCTGCTGCGAGGGGAGCGGGGAAGTCGGAGTTTGCGCTTCCGGGGATGGAGCGGACAGAATAGCTTCGAGCGGCGCTTCCGGAATGGCCGGAGCCTGGGCGGGCGACGTCTCCGCAGCAGTTTTGCGGAATTTTGGAATCTGCATTGCCACAATAACGATCACCGCCAGAACTATGAGTGCGCCGATGGCGATCCATAAACCTCTGTGAGCTTGTGCAGATTGAACCGCCGGAGGGGGCGGCGGCGGAATCGCCGGCCGGGGTCTGGCTGCTTCGGCGGCAGGAGCGGCCGAAACGACGCTCTGCGCCGGCTTGCATACATAAAGCAGCGCCGCCCGGAAGGCATCTGCCGTTTGGAACCGCTTTGCCGGATCTTTTTCGAGCGCCTGCAGAATTAATTCATTCAACCCTGAGGGAAGGTTCGGAGATATTTCAATCGGCGGAGGCGGATTTTGCTGGAGATGCGCCGCCATGATGGAATATTCGCTGTCTCCCTGGAAAGGCCGCGCGCCGGTAACGACCTCGTAGAGTGAAACGCCAAGAGCGTACAGGTCTGAGCGGGGATCCAGATCCAGCGATCCCTTGATCTGTTCGGGAGACATGTAATACAGCGACCCCACGGTGCTGCCTGTCTGCGTGAGCTTCCGGTCTGCGGTCATTTTCGCAATGCCGAAGTCCATCAGCTTCACCACGCCCGATGGCGTAACCATCATATTCGCCGGTTTCAGGTCTCGATGGATTACTCCGCGTGCATGCGCATAGGAGAGTGCAGAGAGCACTTGCGTGATGTAATCCACCGCTCTATCAATCGGCACGGGACCGGCCTCCATCTGTTTATCAAGGGTGGATCCGTCCAAGTATTCCATAAGCATAACCAGCTGGTTTTCAATCCGAAGCGCCGTGTGCAGCGCAGCGATGTTGGGATGGTCCAGGCTCGCCTGAACTTTGATTTCGCGCATGAATCGATCTGCCAGTCCGGGATTGCCCTCCAGGTCGGGAAGTAAAACCTTCATTGCTTCCACCCGATCAGATAAAACATTGCGAACTTTATAGACGCGCCCCATGCCTCCGGCGCCTAGAATCTGCAATACTTCGTAATCGCCGACTCGAGAACCAATTTCATAGCTCATAGGAAATCCATCTAGTTGTGGGCCCGGTCTCCGACTTTCGCCGGCGCGGTTCCTTTGAATTTACCGACTGAGGACAACTCGTCGACTTCCGTTATTACGACTTCACCGAGCGACTCCTCGATGCGTCGAATCACTTTGCCGGAGGAAGGATCGCGGATCTCGCGGCCAGTGCGCGCAACCGCCAGTCGGTCTCCCACCTTGACTCCCGCTTTGCTGCCGACATTCAGTATCAGTTCGCCGCCGCTCGCATCCGCCACCAGGCCTTCAATTTTCACAGCTCGAGCGGAAATGCGGTTTGAGTTTTCCTGAAGCTGCGACGCAACGGAGCCTATGGCTTTGCCAACAGCTTCTCCCAAAATGGTGTTGGCAAAGTTGCTGCTCTTCATATCTACGGCGCCGCCGGCCGATGTGTCGGAACTTCCTCCCGCTCCAAGCAGCGCAGTTCCGGAACGCTTGGATTCTCCCTTGCCGGTGGCAACGCTCAGAATCTCTGCCGTATCCGTATTGATGATGCGCGCGGTGATTCCGACGACTGCCTTGGATTCTTTCTTGCCGATTCCTCCAATGCCAAAGCGGCGGGTTATGCCGCCGACCGCGCCGCCGCCGATGTTTGTGCTTTTATCGTCGCGACCGAATTGAGTGATGCTGCCGGTAATGATCGCATCCACGCCGAGAAGCCGCCCGATTTTGGCGGCGGAATTGCTGTCGAAGCGATCGCTATTCGAAATATTCTGTTCGGAAACGATCGTATCGAGAACTTTCCGCTCGATCACCGAAAAAACGCCCCCATTGACGAGCTTTTCAACCAGCAAATCGGTTATGCCTTTGCCGATATCAAAATCTGTTCCGAATATAGCCGAACTTTCACTCCGAACTGTTCCATAGTCGAAACTCAAGACAGCAACCCGGGGTTTCGTTTGAGCGCTGGCCCATGAGATGGAAAAGCCTAAAAAAAGAATTATTAAAAGGAAGCGGCGCATAGCAGGTCTCCTTTTGTTAATGATTATAGCGCAAATATTATCGGGGAGGTCCCCCGGTTGTATCTCTATCCTTATCGTGCAGCCTGGGAAACGCAGCGCAGGCTATTAAGAAAATCTTTCTGAAAGACGGGGGCTGTGTTTCCCGTATCCACCAAAAACCGATAGGTCAGCTCTTTGCCGCCTACCATCACGGGGCGGCCTTCTCTGCCTTGCCGTACGATCCACTCCAGATAATATCCGTCTCCGCTTCGGCTCCATCGATCGGCGTCGGCGAAGAAACGGAACAGTGCCCAGGGACCTTCGCGGTTTTGGAATTCGAAATCCGAGCCTCCGGAGAGTTTCGCGTCGATTTGCACATTATGACTGGCCGATCCTGTCCAAACGTGTGGTTTGGAATCGTTCCCTTTGCTCTTCTGCCCGTCGATCGTTACTCTCATCTCTTTGATCTGATCCGAACGCTGCGCAGTCAGTGAATAACGCAAGACGGGTTCGCCGGCTCCGCCGGGATACATCGCTTCGGAGAAACGCGCGGCATTGTTGAAGAAGGCGACGAAAGCCGGAGTCAACTGGATGCCGCTTGCAGGATTCGCGACATATTGCGAACCCTGTTTCGGCAGGAGGCTTTGAAGCGTCTCCGCATAGAAAACCCAGAGCCGACCGCTTTGCGGTCGGAACATGGCGTTTAATTCTTGAATCGTGACCTCAGTTGTAGCTGTTGAATTGAAAGGAAACTTACTGGAGATTCCGGCAAAAGCGCCGCAGAATTGGCGGGCTTTGGCATTGACCTCGCCGGAGCCCATTCCTTTGGTGAGCGCCGCCGCATACTCGATGGGAGCCTCTAAAAGTTTTATCGTTACGGTTTCAAGGTGAGTTTCCGGATCGATCTTAAACGTATAGCCCATTTTTTTGACAATATTGCGGGCATTATCCGCGCTTTGCCGCACCGGTAAAGCGCGGTTCGGATCGGGCGCTGCCGCAGGCGGGGCGTCCGCAACCTGACTGACGGCTGTCTGAAGGGCCGCCAGCGATCCCATATATTCCTGATTCGTCGGCCATACGTATTGCACTGTGGCGGCCGGTGGCACTACTTTCTGCACGGAGTCGAAAGCTTCGGTCAGTTTCGCCGAACCTACCGCCGTGTTTTGCGTCGCGACCCAAAATAGAGCCATCAGCGGAGTCTGGGCGCCCGAAAGCGTATTCAGCTTTTTCGCAGCATCCGGCAGACTGCCGAATCGGACAACCTTGCTGTTGTTCATGAATTCGCGCCATTTTGTGAGGTAGTCCGCGACGTAGCGGTTGCGCAGCTCTTCTTCCATTTTAGCCGCATCCGGCTTCGCGGCGGCATAATCGCCCAGGACCCAGCGTTCACCGCTAAAGAATTTGTCGGCTCTGGCCAGATTTTCCTGCATGGCAGTCCAGCCTGCTTTAGTAAAGGCGCCGGGGACGTCCAGGTTGTTGATCACAACCTCCGCTGAGCCTGGATATTGTTCGTTGAAATTGATCTTTTGGGCGCGATGCGATGCGTCGGAGAGCATGAATTGATAAATTTGCTCAATCCCGGAAAACTTCGATAAATGCAACCGCGCGCGATCGACGGCGGCGATATCGTTTTCCTCCGTGAAGGGATTGGAGCGCATCAGATCTTCCGAATAGAAGTCAAATTGCTTGGTCGTCAGCGGCAAAAGGCTGTTCACCGGGCGTTCTGCGGACCATCGATTCACCAGCACAGGAGTGAGCCACTTGGAACTGCGCTTGAATTCCGAGGTTGTGATGAGATAGGCCTTCAGGGTGTCATAGGTAGCGGCATAATCATCCGTAGGCGACGGCGGCACGGAAAGCATTCGCAACGATGCGAGCATCTTTGCCTGCGTTTGAAGGAATAAAAGCTGGTTGAAGCGATCATAATAGAGACGCCGCACAGCGGGGTAGAGATCCTTGCCAGTGTATAGAAACCAGCGCAGTCCCAAGGGAGCGCCCTGTTCCTCGTAGTCCGTCAGCTTGGCCAGCGATTGCCGGAGAGTTTCCAGCTTTTGCAGACCATCCTGCGTGGGCAGATTCATGCCGCCGGCCTCGCTTGTTGGAATTCCGCGCGCCGCTTCCAGCACTTCGTTTTCAAGCGTGCGGTTGCCTAAAAATGAAACCGTAAAGCCGACAGCAAATACCAGAAACAGCGCTGCAGCCGTTGCGAGCAGAACCCGTTGCAGCGTACTTGCCTTTATGCTGCTGCCGCTGGCGCCCAGCGCCGCTTTGTCGAGCTGAATCACGTTGGCAAAAAGGCGGTTCAAAAAAAGCCATTGTGGAATTTTCCGCGCTCCCCCTGCTGCCGGCGTTGTGGGAGACGGGGCCGCCGGGATGGCTCCTATCTGGAAGAAACCTGTTGCGCTGCCGGCCGCTTCGACAGCAGATCGCTGGGCTGCAGACGGGCGAGGAGAAGCCACGGGTGCGTCCTGCACGATGACGGGGCGTACGCCCGAGAAATAAAAACCTCTCAGGAACGGGCTGACCCGCAGCTGGCTTGGCCGGCAGAGATCGACGAGGAATTGTCCCAGGCTATTGCGCAGCTTGCGGAACTCGCGCGGGAATTCATAGGCGCCCGGAACTTTCTGCGGATCGTTTTCGCGCGGCATGAAAGCAATCCGGCAATCCGCCAGCGAATAAAAAATTCCATCGAATGCAGCGCTAATCCGCTTGCTTTCTTCCTCCGCGTAAATGCCGCTCGCATTCTGCCGCAGCGGCAACGTTGCGCCCAACACCTGTCCGGTTTCTTCGGCAGTCAGATTCCTTACAAAATCCTCAAAAAAAGCTAAGCGGTTCATCTTGGCCACCAGCACATACACCGGGAAGCTGATGCCGAATTCCTGCGATAATTCGGAAAGACGCTTCTGCAGATTCCTGGAGGCAAGCGCCAAAGCATCCGCAGCGCCTGCCCGCACGAAGGTTTCAGCATCGAGGCATACCAGTGCGGCGCGCGGGGCCTGTTCGCCACGCATAGCAGAAAGCAATCTGCTGGGCCGAAGCCGCTGTAACAGTCTTATCCAGCGTTGAGGTTCCGCCAGGAGCTTGCCGCCGGCTTCCACGAAAATCATGTTGCGCGCGAGCCAGATATTTGCGAGGCGGGTCGGTATTACCGTCGTATCCTGGTATACGCTCCCGGCAAGCAGCTCCGGGTCGAGGCCGGAATTTAGGATGGTGCTGCTCTTGGTTGATCCTGCGTCGCCGATTACAAATACCATCGGCAGATTCGTCAGTTTTGCACCCTTGGCCAGGTTGGATGAAGCTAAACGATTCTCGGCTTCGCGTACGAGCGCGTCGATTTCATCGTCTTTTCCCACGGGTCCGGCGCACTGGCTCCCATCGGCGGCGACTTTATGGGTTTTGTTCCAAAACCAAAGGAATACAGCGGTAGCCCCAATGCCGAGCAAGGCAAGAATTGCGAAAAGGAAATAGAATCGTGAGGCGTCGAGACGCAGCATGCTTCCCACAATCCAAGCTATTACCAGATACCCGATCAGGGCAGCGCCCGCTCCCCAGTAGATTGTCATAGCGGCATCTCCAGATATGGCGCGGCATAACCGCAGCCCAATGATATTGGCGTCGGAATATTACAGCCTTCCTGTGAGTTCGTGCAGGCTGGACAAGCCTGAATCAAGGGCTAGTTTATAGATAATGAAAAGTATCAACGCCAATGCCAGACAGACGGAGGCGACAATCCCGATCTTCTTTACCAATGGATCGGCGCCGGCCTTGGGAGGCGCTTCTGGTGGAAGCTCCCAGGTTGGAGAAAGCATCTTGGCGCCGCCTCGAATTCTCCGGATTTTCTCGTTCGTGGCGCTGGTGATCGCCCGCAATTCGCCCCGGTCTCCCATGCTGTAACGTCCGGCAAATCCCAGCAGCAAGCACATAAGGTAGACTTCTAAAAGGTCTGCCAGATCTTGCGAATCACTTTTGCCCAACAACTCCTGCAGGTTTTTGAAAAAAATCTCACCGGCGATGTGGTGCCCGAAAAGCTCTTCCTGCAGCGGCCTGCGCGGCCAGTCTGCAAAAACCGGAAGGCGCAGATTCAGCACGGACTCATCTACGAATGCTACCACCGCAAAAATGGCGAGTTTGATGTCTTCGGCATTGTAACCTTGGCTTCGAGCCTGCTGATCCGCCATTTTGAGCGCATCAATGACCTGCTGTCTGAAGATTGCAGGATCGGCTACGGTTTGGCGGCCGGAGCGCAAGCGCTCGCTTCCCACCAGGATCTCTTGAAACGCCAGCGCAAGATTCTCGTGTCGCCGGAGCGGCGCAGGAGAACCGGGATTCAATGCCATGACAGAGCCTCCTTATCAGGATTCGAGGACAACCAGCAACTGGAGTTCGGGATCGGGCAGTTCCCCCGGGACATAGATTCCCACCTGTCGGGTTTTCACAATATGTTCCCAGCAAGGACCGGAACGGCTGATACTGAAATACTGGGCGTCCACTTGAGCGGAAATCGCCGACGGGGGGGTGGATAAATGTGTCAGTCCCATGCCGGGCAGGGCTCTTTCAACCAGTTTCGGGACAAAAAGCTTGGAGCAAATTTTCACCAATTGCGGCGTTTTAGTTATGATTTCGATCTCGCCTGTGGCGCTGCGAATGGAAAATATCCATCGAGCGCGATCCAGGCAGCGTTGATCCGTTATCTCGCCGTCATAAAAATAATTCGTGGATTTTTGCAGCGGTATCGAGATCACGTTGGTGGGCACAACGGTCTCGATGTTTGTGCGGATGTGGTGATCCAGAGCGCCGAAACATCCGGCCAGGTCGCTGTGATTATAGAGCGGCAGATCGCGCGGATGCGATTCGATCGCAAAAGTGCACAAGGCGCCCGCCAAACGCAACATCTGAACAAACAGGCTTTCCGGATGCACATGCCGACCCGCATACATTTCGCGCAACGGCGCCAGCGTGGAGTTTACAGTGTGCAGCAGCCAGAACTGAGCGACATCGCGCGTCGAGTATTCGGCCCAAGTCCGCGCCGTCGCAGCGCTGCCTTTTGAGAGACTGGAGCTCTTGTCATCGAGTATTTCTATCAATCGCTTGAGTATGTTCATGAGCCGGTCGCTTGCGGCGATCGTCGTCAAAGGAGGTATGAATTCAGGATCGAAAATAAAATGACCCGAGCCATTGCGCATGATGACCGCAACCGGAAGTACGAGGACTCCTTCCTGTACTTCTGTATCGAGCAGCAGTGAAAAATTCTTACGGCCTATCGGAACCGGTTTTTCATCACGGCCGGTAGTTTCATCAGGGACAGGTTGGGACTCCGCCAGGTATCGCACCCAACCCCCTTCATCCGGAGACTGGGCGCAATTCATACCACCTTGTTTTCGTTCAGGAATAGCCAGCAGCACCGTTACTTTGTCGCGAGTGGGAGGGAACAGGTCCGCAATATTGCGCGCCACCGGCAGCGGATCGCAATCCGGCATCTGAAATGGCAGTCCGTCCGGAAGTATCCCGCGCGCGTGCAAAAGCGACAGCGTGCCGTTGCCCAAGGCTTCCGCGTCCAAACCAAAACCTGCAAATCCATGCGGCTCAAAGCAAAGCGCTGAAGTCGCAAACTGGATAGAGTCCTCAAAATATCGGCTTTGTACCTGGAAATGATGAGGAGCCAAGTACATGCCTTCGGACCAGACAACTCTCGATAGATGCTTCATCATTTTTTTCCGTTGGGAGTTATGAGATTACTCCATAGTTCGGGTAAGACGCCAGTCTATTCTGCATCCGGCAGAACGAATTACGCTGATTTCACCCATTGAAATTCATGGAATTAGTAGCTGCTTGATTGAACGGTTGTCTGCAATGTGACATGATGGAGGAAAACGGAGACAATGTATGAGTTTTAACGAGAGGTATCAGCTTCTCGATCTCGCGGAGGACCATGGGGTTAAAGTCTTTTTTGCCCGCGAGATTTCGACGAAGAAGAATGTTACTGTATTTCTGTTTGTGGGCGAGCAGGCTCACGCACAGGCAGAACTTCTCGCGCAGTTGAGTACTGTCGATCATCTGCACTTTCCGGAACTGATAGAAGTCGGCAATAATCAAGGCACCCCTTATGTGGTGACGCAACCGCTCAACGGATTTTCGGAGCTTAAAGACCGAGTCTTGCGTCTCAAAATATCGCCGCCGGCCTCTCCGGAACAAAAACCCAGGGAGTTTTCGAATGCAGGAATCTGGCATGTTCCGTCGGCGCTGCAAACTACTTCAATACAGGCCGAGAAAATTGCGGGAGAGGCCTCAATCGGTGAG
>CAYTYP010000025.1:0-47077 GCA_964441405.1 uncultured Acidobacteriota bacterium | reverse complement strand
CCTAAACCCGAGACGCCCAGGATTCCGGCTCCGCCCGTAAGGCCTGCTCCGGCGCAACCTGAATCCGGATCGTTCACGCAGATGTTTCAAACGCCGGCGGCTCCCATCGGTGAGCCTAAACCCGAGACGCCCAGGATTCCGGCTCCGCCCGTAAGGCCTGCTCCGGCGCCACCTGAGTCCGGATCGTTCACGCAGATGTTTCAAACGCCGGCGGCTCCCATCGGTGAGCTTAAACCCGAGCCGCCCAGGATTCCGGCGCCGCTCGTAAGGCCTGCTCCGGCGCAACCAGAATCCGGAGAGTTTACACGATTTTTTAAGGCAGCGCCCTTATCTCCGGCAGCGCCGCCGTGTATTCCTCATAAACCCGAAGCTCAGGGTGAATTTGCAAAAGTTTTCGGAAGCGGCGACAGGGTTACGACTCCGACCTCAACGGTTACGGGAATATTTAAGCAGTCTCATACAGCAGCGCCGAAACAGGAATTATCCGGAAGCCTTGCGGCTCCGACAACGCCTCAAGCCTATGCTCCTCCGGCTGGAGAATTTACTAAGATTTTTGGCGATACGTCCATGAAAATCCCAGCATACGATCCCGTCGTGCAGACGCCTGCTCCGGGCGTCTCACCGCCGCCAGTCGGCGGGCCGGGAGAATATACGCGCATGTTTAGCGCTCTCTCCCTTCCTAAGGAACCGGCCGCCGCTCCGACGCCGGCGCCGATCAGGAATCCTGAAACCCCAGTCCCGACTAAACAGAACTCGAAACTGGTTCCGGCGCTGATTGGCGTAATCCTGCTTCTGCTCGCTGCGATCGCTGTTATTGTGGTTGCAATGAAGAAGTGACGGGCTTTCCGATTAGGGTGGGCATAGGCATGCAACGGACATATCCCCGCAGCGTATCATTCTTTGATAGGACGGCGAGAACTATTCAATGTATGCAAACTCAAGGATTACGTCCGGTTCAAATCTATAAGCCCGGATAGGAAATAGGACTGGATACATGCGAATCCCACATTTCCCACTCCAAAAAACCGGCTTACACCTTCTTGTTCTGCTCCAGATCCCATCCCGCGGAAATATTTCCGCCGCCGGCGCCGTTGGCGCGTTTCTGCTGGGTGTAGGTAAGTTCGATCTTACCGTAGTTAAAGGACACCTCTTCCGTGGGAAGCGCTTCTCCGCTATGGGCCGAACCTCCCGGGCGGTATGAACTGATGATGGAGTTGGAGAGTTTCCATTCCATGTACTTTACCTTGTCGCCGCCGGCCCGGCAGAGTTCTATAGTGATTGACTTCACATGTGCGCCTGTGGCGCATGCTTCGAAGATCTTGGGAGTGGACTTGTCAAGCATTTTAACGATGCTGAAGTCTGCGAAGTCGGCTCTTTGGGCAGTCGCCCCGCCTGCCGTGCTGGCCGACCCTCCGTGCGCTTGAGTCACGCCGGAACTGAAGGAGAGTATTTCAATCCAGTCTTTGTGTTTATCGTCTGTGCTTTCTCCCGGTATACCATCAATCTTAAGAAATGCGTCAAATGGCATATTCGCTCCCTCCTTTAAATAATCTTTTACATGACAAGAGTTTCATTTGTTAAAAATAACATAGCATGAGAGACCTGATCAGTTCATTAACTATTTTAATGTGAAAACTCAAGGAGCGAAGTTATACTCGTTTGAAAGGAACTGCTCATGTGCGCTACACCTGTACTGAATGACGCCGGAGGTTTGAGCAAGACGCTGCGTGACGTGCTGACTGCCGCCCGTTTTACACCCGAGGACATCCTCGCAAAGATCGGAGTTTATGAGGCCGCATCCATCAAGGAACGCGACCCCTTGCTTCTTATGCAGCGGACCGGTGGCGGGAGTCGGCTGGAGACTCTCATCCGGCTTTTTCTCATCGAAATGGCTGTGGACGCAACAGCTCTGCAAAATGCCATAAAGCCGATGACTTTAGAGGAATGGGCGCGGATGGGACTGATCGAAACCGATGGAAGGGTCGCCGCGGCGCGATTTAAACTCGTTCCTTACCAAGACATGATCATTGCCTATGACCTTCCGGACAGACTCCTGGCAGCCGATTCGCAGGATTATGTCATGGGAATCGGCGGCAGTTCCCTGACTCTGGCGAATCTGACCGTCAGGAAGCATTCAGGTGCAACCTTGGATCTCGGGACAGGTTGCGGGTTCCAGGCGTTTCTTGCAGCCCGGCATAGCGACCGTGTGATCGCCGTTGATTGCAACCGGCGTGCGGTGGAACTGAGCGCCTTCAATGCCAGGCTTAACGGTATTTCATCGGTGGAGTGTCGCGAAGGGGACCTCTTTGATCCTGTCGAAGGAATTACGTTTGACCTGATCGTGTCAAACCCCCCTTTCGTTATCTCGCCTGAAACACGTTACATCTACCGGGACAGCGGTATGGCAGGAGACGAGGTTTGCCGGAGAATCGTCCGGGATGTTCCACGGTTCCTTAATGAAAATGGGATATGTCAGATACTCTGCAACTGGGCCGAGTTTGCCGGTCGGGACTGGCGGGAGCGCTTGAGGGAATGGTTCCAGGACTCGGAATGCGATGTCTGGGTTATGCGCAACCAATCGCGTGACGTTGCCACCTATGCCGCTACCTGGCTTCGTCATACCGAGAAACTGGAAACCGAGAACCTCTCGGAGCGGTTTGGCGAATGGCTTGCCTACTATGAAAAGAGCGGCATCGAGCATGTAGGCGGCGGGGTGATCACCATGCGCCGTCGCACTGGAAAGAACAATTGGTTTTACGCGGACGATGGGGTGGACATCATGTATGGTCCGAGCGGCGACTCTGTTCTGAACGGGATCGACATGCGTGATTTTCTTGATGAAGCGCATGAAGACTCCGCATTGCTCCCTATACCGTTCCTGCTTTGTGACGATCTCCGCCTGATCAAGCAATTGAAGCCCGAAAATGGAGTATGGGTCGAGGAGACAAGTCAAATCCAGATGGCTCGCGGTCTTGCACATAAAGGAGAAATTGATCCCTATATGGAGCAGTTTCTGATCCGGTGTGATGGCGGCAGGACTTTGGGGAGTCTTATTGGGGAGATGGCTGTTGCGCTGGGAGTCGAAAAGCCAAAAATAGAATCCACGCTCTGCACTATGGTGCGCAAAATGGTAGAGCAGGGAGTCCTGATGCCACGCCTGCCTGGCGCGTGAAAGATGTTATCAATGATTAAAGGGGGAGTGATATGGGCGGCTGGAATTGCTTTATATGCGGGGAAGAAATCAAAGGTCCACACAAGGTTATTTATTGTTCACCAACCCATTACACAAAAGCGCAAGAAGCTCAAATGGGTGGTTTCGTTGGTAAGGCGATAAATTATATAGGCGGTCCGGATAAGAGAGTCGACATAAAAAAAGAAAAGGGCAGGGGAGTCAGAGTTTGGGATCGTTTTATCGGGGTTTCCCCAAACACCCCGAGGTATACAAGGTGGCGAGAAGTGGCGCCGCCCAAAGAAAAACATTGGTTCGACCGCTTTTTCGGGATGCAGAGAATTTATCAGTGCCACCTGCATGTTACCTGCTATGAAAAATGTAAACATCCGGACGACAAACGTCGGCTGGAAGAGAACATGTCCTACGGTTTTAAGAGTTTTGATGGAGTGTGAGGGCTTCAGATCGCTTCAGGCAGTAAGATGATAAGCTCCAGTTGCGGAGAGGGGAAATCACCGGGGACATAGACGGCCAGATTTCGTGCGCGCATAACCGCTTCCCATGCCACTCCGGACTGATCGATACTAAAATATTGATAATTCAGCTTCACCGGGATGGCGCCGGGAGGCTTTATTGCGTGTATCAGCGCGGCTCCGGGCAAGGCTTGCCGCACAAGGTGCTCGATGTGGTTTGCCGAACAGACTTTTAGAAGATAGGGCGCTTTGGAAATTAGATCCGCCTGATTTATTTCAGCAGATACTGCCAAATATAACCGGGTTCCCGAAAGATATTTGTCGTCGGCCAGGGCGGTTGCATAGATAGAGGGTTGAACCAGCTTGAGCGGCAGCGAGACGAAGTTGCTGGGAACGACCGTTTCAAGCAGCGTCCGCACAATTTCATCCAGAGCGGCAAAACACTCGGAAAGATTGTCGTGTTTGTAAATGGGGAGATCTCGCGGATTGAATTTTGAAGAGAACGTCGTCAGGCAACCTGCCAATGAAAGCATGGTTTCATACAAACGCTCCGGGTGGCCATGGCGCGTCTCGAAAAGGTGATTTAATTCAGGGAAGTGGCTGTTGACCGTGTAAAGCAGCCAAAACTGCGCGATGTCGGCAGTTCCGAAATCCGCCAGGCTGAGATTTTTTTGTCGCCGGACGCCGGCGAGAATACTGCTTTTAGCAGCAAGAATTTCCACTAACCGCCGGGCGATCGCGACTAGATAATCGCTTGCCGCGAAATCCAGCAGCGGAGGCGCATATTGCGGATCTAGTTGCAGCATCCCGGCGTCACTCTTGGATACCCTGGCTACACACATCGCCGAACATTCCTGCCGCGAATCACTTGCAGTCAGCAAGCGGTAGTTATTGCGCGCCACCTGAACGGGTTTTTCAGCCCGCCCGGAATTTTCATCCCGGACCGAAACCACGTCCGACAGATAGCGTGTATCCGCTTTTTGCCCGGCAATGGACACATTCAATCCGGCCTGACGGTAATTGGGGATAGCCAGAAAAATTTCCACAGAATTCTGATCGGGGCCGAAAGCATCATGCAGCGGGATCGAAGGCGGCGTAGGTTCTGAATCCGGGAAATCAAACAGGAGTCCGTCGGGAAAAATTCCGGACGCTTCCGAAAGGACGAATTCGCCGGAAGCGAGAGCTTCCTGGTTAACCTGCAGCTTTAAGAATCCCCAAGGATGCGATATAAGGGATTGCATCCGAAATCGGAGCGAACTTTCAATAAAGCGATCCTGAGTCTGCAGATGCTGAGGGCCCAGGAATGTCCCCTTTGTCCATATCACAGGTTGGAGTTGGCTCATCGGCATTCAAACTAGCAGAACTGGAGAAATTTGGCAAAGGTTTTAAGAAAATGGGTTGATTTAGACCGCAGCAATCCCGGAACAACTTGGGCAACCGCCCAAGCAGCCACACATTGCACAAATGCCGGCGGATTATTTTTTCGTAATATGCGCAATTCAACGCAGCTGTTCTGGATATGTCTTGACTGGTTTTGTGATTCGCAATTATACTCAAATCTTAATTCTCTCTTTAGTTTACGTTTCGTTGAAAGATTTGGAAGTCCGGGCGCCGCCGGCTCTGGATATCCAAAAGAATGCGATGGGCAAAGGCTCCAAGTTTATCTGAAGGGCCGTTTCCCCGCGCGATAATTAATCCCTGTTGCTTACAGTAAATCTGCTTTACAGAGATATTGCAGTGTCGATTTTTCATTGGCTCGTTTGGGCTCTTGCGCCGTTTGCGCCGGAGTCGCCATGTTCCAATTTGTTCCACAAGGGAAAGGGGATGGCAATGGCAAAAAGTACACAGCATAAACTTGATCGAGTGCGTCCGCCTCGCGTCCATGTCACTTATGATGTGGAAACAGGTGATGCAATCGAAGTGAAAGAGCTCCCGTTCGTCATGGGCGTGCTTGGTGATTTCACAGGCCAGCCGGATACGCCGCTTCCGAAACTCAAGGAGCGGAAGTTCGTAGAAGTGACTCCGGACAATTTTGACAGCGTCCTGGAGGGAATGAAACCTCATTTAGCTTTCTCGGTCGAAAACAAATTGAGCGAAAACCCCGAAGAGGGCCAGTTAAAAGTCGATCTGCGCTTTAAAAACATGGAAGATTTTGAGCCTGAACAGGTCGCTCGCCAGGTCAAACCGCTCAAGGAGATGCTCGATCTCCGCACCAAGCTTTCCGACCTTCGCGGTTCTTTGCAGGGCAACGATAAATTGGAGGAGCTCCTGATCGAAGCGGTCAACAACAGCGAAAAGATGGGCAAGCTGAAATCCGAGCTGAGCAAAGGCGAAGATGAAGGAGGCGAAAAATGAGCGATGGGCAACAGAAATCCAAAGCAGCTCCTGTCGAAAAAGTGATCGAGAAAAGCGTTCTGGATCAGATCGTCGAAGAAGGTCGGTTTGCCAAAGACGCTCCCGGCCGCCAGCGTGGTAAAAATCTGGTTGCTGAATTTGTAAATCAGGTTCTTGACGGAGCAATGACCGTTTCAAAAGACGCCGAAGCGATGATTAACGCCCGCATCGCCCAGATCGATCACCTTATTTCCCTCCAGCTCAATGAAATCCTTCACCACGAGCAGTTTCAGAAATTGGAAGGCTCCTGGCGCGGATTGAAATACCTGATGGATCAAAGCGAAACCAGCTCAAATCTGAAGATTAAAATCCTGAACGTTTCCAAAAAGGAATTGCTGCGCGACCTGCAGCGGGCGCCGGAGTTTGACCAAAGCGCCTTGTTCAAGAAGATTTACGAAGAGGAGTTTGGAATATTTGGCGGCTCACCTTTTGCAGGCATCGTAGGAGACTATGAATTCAGTCGCAGCCCTGAAGATATCGAGCTGCTGGAGAAGATTTCTAATGTTGCCGCCGCTGCTCATGCTCCATTCATTTCCGCCGCCTCGGCGGAAATGTTTAATCTTGACAGCTACACTCAATTGGATGCCCCGCGCGACATGGGCAAAATATTTGATACTACCGAATATGCAAAATGGAAATCCTTCCGCGCGTCCGAAGACTCACGCTATGTGGCCCTCACTTGCCCAAGAATTTTGATGCGCCTGCCCTATGGCAAGGAAACAAAACCGGTCGAAGGTTTTGGCTTCGAGGAACATGTGAGCGGTACGGATCATTCCAAGTATCTTTGGGGCAACGCGGCTTATGCGCTTGCTTCCCGTATGACCAGTGCATTCGCACTCTATGGCTGGTGCGCTGCCATTCGCGGCGTCGAAGGCGGCGGTCTCGTCGAAGGACTGCCGGTGCACAATTTCTACACGGATTCGGGCGACGTTGCCATGAAATGTCCCACGGAATCCCCCATTACCGACCGGCGTGAAAAAGAACTTGCGGACCTTGGCTTCGTACCTCTGGTTCATTGCAAGGGGACAGATTATGCGGCATTCTTCAGCGTGCAATCCTGCAATAAGCCGAAGTTGTACGATAGCGACGCCGCCAACGCCAACGCGCGTCTAGCATCGCAGTTGCCCTATATCATGGCCGTATCCCGATTTGCCCATTATCTCAAAGCCATGATGCGCGACAAGATCGGCAGTTTCACCTCTCGCGCGGAATGCGAACGCTGGTTGAACGTGTGGGTTACCAATTATGTCACTCTGGACGACAGTGCATCGGCGGCGACGAAAGCGAAGTTCCCGCTGCGGGAAGCCAGAATTGAAGTTATGGAAATTCCGGGCAAAGCCGGAGCTTACCGCGCGGTAGCATTCCTCCGGCCGCATTTCCAGCTCGATGAATTAACCGTATCGCTTCGTCTGGTGGCGGAATTGCCCGCTGCCGCTCGGAAATAGAACTCATCCACGCCCGGCCGGCGGAAAGACGGCGCCGGGCGTGGTTTTTCCTGTAGGGTGCATTCTATTCCGACAATGGTTTAACTGCGGCGCAGGCGTACAAATACATAGGCCCCACAGAAAAGCGAAAGGCAGGATTGGCTATGAATGCCAAAGAATTCTATCAAGCAGGGAAGATCGAAGACGCAGTTCAAGTATTGGCGGCAGAACTGCGGAATGATCCTACGGACGTCCGGAACCGCACTTTCCTTTTTGAGCTGCTCTGTTTTATGGGTGAACTGGATCGCGCTGAAAAGCAGCTGGATATCCTATCCGACATCAGTAAAGAAGCAGGAATGGGCACTCTGATCTATCGTTCGGCATTTCAAGCAGAACGCTTGCGACGTGAAATGTTCAACAAAAAAACTTTTCCGCAAACAACCGCGGAATCAACCACAAAGGCAATTCTCAATGGCGCCGCCGTCGATAGCGTCGAAGACGCCGATCCGCGCATCGGTCCGCGTCTGGAGGTTTATGCTGCGGGCTCCTATCTTTGGCTGCCTTTGGCCCATATCGCTTCCATCCGGATGGAAGCTCCCAAACGTGTACGCGACCTGATATGGATTCCCGCTATAATGAAAACAGGGCCTAAATGCGGCGGTCTCAATTTGGGTGAAGTCATGATTCCCGCTCTTACTCCCTTTGCGTATCGTCATGTCGACAATGCTGTACGGTTGGGCAGGCAGACTGTTTGGGAGGAAACGGACGGTACAACGGCGCCGGCGGGTCAAAAACTGTTGCTGGTCAATGGTGAAGAATTTCCTATTCTGGAGGTAAGAACGCTGGAATTCCCCGTCGCCTCAGATGCGGCGGCCGAATAAAAGCTCTTTTCAAATTTTATGCCCCTCCGAGACGATCTGCTGAATCCTATTCCCGGCAAAAATCCTGGCGGCGAAAATCTGCGTTATGCTGCGATTTACGATAAAATTAAGGAAGCACGGCGCGAGGAAGATGACGCTCCCCAGGGAGACTGGCAGCATGAACGAAAAGCCGCCGATTATCCTTTAGTCCTGAAGCTTGCCGGTGAAGCTTTGGCAACCAGGAGCAAGGACCTTCAAATTGCCGTTTGGATGACCGAAGCGCTGATAAAAGAGGAATCTTTTGCCGGACTGCGCGCGGGCATGGATTTGATCAGCGGAATGATCGGGACTTTCTGGGACAGCCTTTATCCGGAAATTGAGGATGGCGATCTTGAACTTCGTGCTGCTCCGCTGGACTGGCTGGGCTCTCGCGTGGACGCTCTTTTGCGAAGCCGGCCGATAACTAAAACGGGCGTCCATTGGTATCAGTTCAAGGAAGCGCGCTCGGTGGGATACGAGACGGACGCTGCGGACGATTCCGCAAAACAGGAAGCGCGCGCGGCGGCCATCGCTGAAGGGAAGATGACGGGAGAAGACTGGGATAAGGCTTTCAACGCCACACCCAAAGCTTTTTACGTCCATCTGGAATCCGCGCTCGACGGCATTCTTGAAGTCGTTGATGCCCTATCCGGATTGTGTGAGAATAAATTCGGAAATGAGGCGCCCTCGTTCAGTCCCCTGCGAACAACCCTTGAGGAAATTCGCCACACCGTTCACGGCCTGCTGCAGAAGAAGCGAGAAACGGAACCGGATGAGAGTTCGGCAGGAGAGGAAGCTCCAATAGAAGAAGTCTTGCAGGAAGATGAATCCTCTCCAACGGAGTCGGCGGTTGCACCCCGGGTTAAAGCCCGTCCGGCAGGCGGTCCTCTTGCGCCCGAACCCGTGGACAGGGACGACGCGTTTAGTCGCGTAGTCAGCATCGCGGGCTTTTTAAGGCGAGAGGATCCCTACAGCACAACTCCGTATCTTTTGCTGCGGGGACTGCGTTATGGTGAATTGCGCAGCGCCGGATCCGATCTGGCTGCAAACCTTCTTGAGGCTCCTCCAAGCGAAATCCGCCAGTCGCTGAAAAAGGCGGCCAATGATGGCGAATGGCAGCAGGTAATTGAAATCGCCGAAGGCGCGATGGGGATGCCGTGCGGGCGAGGCTGGCTTGATTTGCAGCGTTATGTATACCGGGCGGCTTACGAGCTCGGCTACAGTCAGGTCCAAGCCGTTATTCGCGCCGAAGTGAACGCCCTGCTCGCGGACTATCCCGGACTTCGTCAAGCTGTTCTGCTCGACGATACGCCCGCTGCAAATCCCGAAACCCAATCGTGGCTGGACGAGATCGCACCTGCGGCGGCAGAGCCGGTCTACTCCCCTCTTCCCATTGCAGAGGAAGTATTTTCTCGAAAACAGGAGGGCGATCCGGAAGCGCCTGACGCCAACGAGCTTGCGCTGGAAGCCGCCCGCGCCGGCCGGCAGCAGGAAGCCATCGAAATTTTAATGCGCGAGGCGACGGCAGAGAAAAGCGGCCGCGGACGCTTCCAGCGCCGGCTTCAACTGGCGCAGCTTTGCATCTCCATGGGATATGAACATATTGCACACCCTATACTCGAACAGATTACCGCAGAAATCGACTCTCGCGGATTGGAAGGGTGGGAGGCTGCAGCGCTGGTAGCGCAGCCTTTCAGTCTTTTATATCAATGTCTCACAAAATCCCAGGCAGCTCCTGAGGTGAAACAGAAGATCTATGACCGCATTTGCCGGCTGGATCCTATACAGGCTTTGGCCTGTGGGAGATAGGCCATGCCGAGACCGGATCCCGATCTTGCCGTCACTACTTCGATATTGGACCGTCTGATCGATTTGAATCCCGATGTGGCTGCGGATCCGCCGGCAAATCGTTCACAATCGGTTCGTCAGCTGAAGGCTGCGGTGCGCCGCGATCTGGAATGGCTGTTGAATTCCCGCAGGAACCCGGACGAAGCGCCTGAAACCTATGAAGAACTTTTCCGGTCCCTATACAATTATGGATTGCCCGATGTGACATCCCTAGGATTGAACTCGCCCCGCGATCGCCAGCGGTTGCTGCGCCTGGTCGAGCAGACCATAGAAATATTCGAGCCGCGCCTTATAGGCACGCGTGTGCGCGCCTTGGACAACGCCGGCTCAGGACCGCGTATTCTGAGGTTTCAAATCGAAGCGCTGCTTAAGATGGATCCTGCGCCGGAGCCGATCCTGTTCGACACCCTGCTTCAAATCAACAGCGGCGAATATCAGATAAAGGGCGATTAGCATGCGAGACGATCTTCTGCTTTACTATGAGCGCGAACTCAGCTTTCTGCGGCGCATGGGAGCGCAGTTTGCAGAACAGTATCCCAAAATCGCTTCGCGCCTGAACCTCGAATCCGACAAGTGCGAAGATCCCCATGTCGAGAGGCTTCTGGAGGCCTTTGCATTCTTGGCTGCGAGGGTTCATCTCAAGATCGATGATGAATTTCCCGAAATTACGGAAGCTCTTCTCAGCATCATATACCCGCATTTCATCCGCCCCATGCCCTCCATGACTATTGTGGATTTTCGCATGAATGCCGAGCAAGCGCAGATCGGCGCGGGATTAAAGATAGAGCGGGGCGCGGTTCTCTCCTCACGGCCTGTGGCCGGGGCGCCGTGCAAATTCCGCACATGCTATGACGCGTACCTTTGGCCCGTGAGTGTCGTGGCGGCGGAATGGAAATCACCCGATAGGCTGCAGCCTGCCATCAAGTCCGCCGGGGCTGTTGCCGCGCTGCGGGTGGAATTGGGATGCTGGCGCGACATCACATTCGAAAAAGCGCCGCCGAATCCCTTGCGCATTTTTCTGAACGGGGAAAGCGGCCTGATTCACACGCTCTATGAACTTTTGTGCAGCCGTGTCGCTCAAATTCTTGTGCGTGATCCCTCTCCGGGATCGCGCATACCACCGGTAACACTTCCTCCCGATGCTTTGCATCCCATCGGCTTCGATGAAAACGAATCCATGCTGCCCTATCCGCGCCGTTCCTTCGAAGGGTACCGGTTGCTGCACGAGCTCTTCGCCTTCCCGGATAAGTTTTTCTTTTTGGATATGACAGGCCTGGAATCGGCGTTGCATGGATTTAAAGACAGGGCTGAGTTGATATTTCTCATTGCGCCTTTTGAATTAACCGAGCGCCGGCAGGCGCTGGAAGTCGGCGTCTCCGCCAAGACATTTCAATTGACATGTGCGCCTGCGGTGAACCTCTTCGAACAGACTGCCGAGCCGATTCTCCTCACCCAGCGCCGTTTCGAATATCCTATCGTTCCTGATGTCCGCAGGCCCAACGCCACTGAGATATATTCCGTAGATGAAGTCATCAGTGTGCGTCCGGATACGCAGGAACTCGTTCATTTCGAGCCTTTTTATTCTTACCGCCATGGGACAGCTGCCAAGCGCGGCCAGACTTTCTGGATGGCGTCGCGCCGCGCCTCCGGACGCCGCGATGACGAAGGCACCGAGATGTATATATCGCTGGTGGATCTCGAACAGCGGCCTGTCGCCCCGGATATGGACAGCCTCACCGTCCGTCTCACCTGTACGAACCGGGACATTCCCGAGCGTCTGCCGTTCGGCATGGAGTCCGGCGATTTCGAAACGGAAAACGCCGTGCCGGTCCAGTCAATCGTCGCCTTGAGGAAACCTACGCCGGCCCTTCGACCGCCAACCGGCAGATCCTCGCTTTGGAGGCTTATTTCGCATCTTTCCTTAAACTATCTTTCGCTGGTATCGGAAGGGAAGGAAGCGCTTCAGGAAATATTGAAGCTTTATGACTTCACCCATTCTTCTTCTTCACTGAAGCAGATCGAAGGCATTCTACAGCTCAAGAGCCGCCCTCATTTCGCGCGCATCATTTCTGAGAACGGCATTACTTTCGCCCGCGGTACACGCGTCGAGATGCTCCTGGATGAGGATAATTTCATCGGCGGCGGAGCGTACCTGTTTGCCAGTGTGTTGGAGCATTTTTTGGGGCTCTATGTCACACTCAACAGTTTTAGCCAGTTAAGCGTCTCAACGAAACAGAGAAAAGAGGTATTGCGCCTGTGGTTTCCACGAGCCGGCACGAAGATCCTGCTTTAGAAAAACAGGATTCTTTAAAAATGGAAAAATCTCTGCGCGAAGAGCCGTTTGCTTTTGATTTCTTTCAGGCTGTTCGGCTCATCACGAGGCTTCTAAAGGACCTAAAGCCCGTCGGCGGGTTTTCCGATCCCGGAGCGGAAGTCCTTCGTTTCGGCGCAGCGCCGGAATTAGGGTTTCCCCCCAGTCCTGTTGCCACGCTGGAATGGCCCGAAGGCGAACAGGCCCGGATGGATGTCCATTTCATGGGGCTTACCGGTCCCCAGGGCGTTCTTCCTCTTTATTATACGGCTCTGCTTCGCGAGCGCCTGCGCGCACGCGACGGCTCCATGCGTGCGTTCCTCAATATTTTCAATCATCGCGCAATCTCGCTTTTTTATCGGGCATGGGAAAAGCACCATTTCACTGTCGGATATGAGCGCAACGATGAAGATCCTTTGTCTCCGCATCTTATGGATCTGATTGGGCTGGGGACGCCTGGCCTGGCTGACAGCCAGGCGATCTCCGATGAAGCACTGCTCTTCCGCTGTGGGCTCGTTTCAGGTCACTGCCGCTCCGCTTCGGGACTGCGAGCTCTGCTGATCGACTATTTTGACGTGCCTGTCGAGATCGAGCAGTTCATTGGAAGATGGCATCCCATCGATAAGGATACCCAGTGTTGCTTCAGTGATACCGGTTCAGATTCCGAGCGGCTGGGATTCGGCACGGTCGTAGGAGATGAGATCTGGGATCAGCAATCCGGCGTGCGAATACGGTTGGGTCCGTTGACGCTGAAGCAGTATCTGGAGTTTCTGCCGGATGGCCCGGCTCACCAGCCGCTTCGGGCCCTGATCCGTTTTTTTGCGGGCAATGAATATGACTTCGAAGTGCAGCTCGTACTGAAAAAGGAGGAGGCTCCACCTTGTGTGTTGGGAGGGGAAAGCTCAACTGCGCCTCGCCTGGGATGGTTGACATGGGCTCGGACTGCGCCGCTGCAGCACGATCCGGACGACAGCATTTTGCGAATATGAATTTCGGCGACAATCACTGAAATTCCCTGGTGGGCTCGAAAGCGCCTCAATTCAGCAGCGATGTTTTAATGAAGACATTAGGGTCATCGTTACCGAAACATACAAAGGAGTCCTATATGAGCGTGAACCTGAAATCACTGATTGGAAAACTGAACGCTCCGACGCGCAGCGCTCTAGAAGCAGCCGCAGGCTTGTGTCTGTCGCGCACTCACTACAACATTGAAATCGAGCATTATTTATTGAAGCTTATGGAAGCGAGCGACAACGACGCCGCGCGCATCTTCTATCGCTTCGGCGTTAATCAGTCGCGTCTGACGGCGGATTTGACCCGGAGTCTGGACAAACTCAAATCCGGCAATG
The DNA here is from genome assembly GCA_964441405.1 of uncultured Acidobacteriota bacterium. Taxonomy (GTDB): domain Bacteria; phylum Acidobacteriota; class UBA6911; order UBA6911; family UBA6911; genus UBA6911. The sequence continues at coordinate 33,210 of CAYTYP010000025.1, read as the reverse complement.
CGCGTACGCCGGCTATCAGCCCGAGCGTGCTGAAGATGATGACCGAGGCATGGACTTTAGGCTCGATTGATTACGGCTCAGGCCAGGTGCGCAGCGGCTTCACCCTTCTAGCCCTGTTAACCGACGAGGATCTGGTCCGGATACTGCGCGATAGCAGCAAAGAGCTGCTGAAGCTTGAAGCCGATTCTCTCAAAAAGGACTTCCTGTCCATCGTGCGCGGTTCCATGGAAGACGACGTTACGGCATCCGCAGAGGAATCCGCCCCGGAGGGCGTTTCCCGTCCAATGGGCGGCGGCAAGACCGCAAACCTGGATCAATACACGGTCAATTTATCGGAAAAAGCCAAAAATGGGAAACTCGATCCGGTGCTTGGACGCGACGTCGAAATCAGGCAGATCATCGATATTTTGATGCGGCGCCGTCAAAATAATCCCATCCTCACCGGGGAGGCCGGTGTGGGGAAAACCTCGGTTGTTGAAGGCCTAGCCTTGCGTATCGCGCAGGGCGATGTTCCTCCAGCGCTCAAGAACGTCATGGTCCGAACGCTGGATCTGGCGCTGCTGCAAGCCGGCGCCGGCATCAAGGGTGAATTTGAGAACAGGTTGAAAGGGCTTATCGAAGAGGTGAAGGCTTCTCCCACCCCTATCATACTGTTCATCGACGAAGCGCATACCATGATTGGAGCGGGTGGACAGGCGGGGCAAAATGATGCGGCTAATCTGCTCAAACCCGCTCTCGCTCGTGGTGAATTGCGCACTATCGCCGCGACCACATGGTCGGAATACAAGAAATATTTCGAAAAAGATCCGGCTCTGGCGCGTCGTTTCCAGGTTGTGAAAGTGGAAGAACCTACAGAGCAGTCATGCATGGTAATGTTGCGAGGTATTGTTGCTTCACTGGAGAATCATCATAAAGTCCGAATCCTGGATGAGGGCGTCGCCGCTGCGACTCGACTGTCTCATCGTTTTCTCGCCGGACGCCAACTGCCGGACAAAGCGGTCAGCGTTCTCGATACCGCATGCGCGCGCCTGGCGCTGGGCCAGAACTCCACTCCGCCTGCGATTGAAGATGCACGGCGCCGGATCGACGATCTCGACCTGCAGGAACGCGTGCTCACGCGCGAGGCTGCCGCAGGGGGCGATCACGCCGAACGATTGGAACAGATCCAATCGAGCCGCGTGGAGGTCTCAACCCGGCTCGTAGAGCTTGAAAAGCGCTGCGCAATGGAATCTGCGCTGGTCGGGAAAATTCGCGAACTCCGTTGTGGATTGGAAGAAGGGACGGGGGATCAGGCGTCCATGCGCACAGAATTAGACAAGCTCAATGTTGAACTGGACGCGCTGCAGGGCGACAATCCCTTGATGCGTGTGTGCGTGGACGGCCATATCGTCAGTGAAGTGATCTCCGCGTGGACGGGCATTCCAACAGGCAAGATGGTGAAAGATGAAATCCAAACCGTTTTGTCTCTCGAAAATCATTTGGGCGCGCGCGTCATTGGACAGAATCATGCAATGGAAGCGCTTGCCCAGCGCATCCGCACCTCTCGCGCCGGCATGGAGGACCCCCAGAAGCCCATTGGAGTTTTCCTGCTGGTCGGTCCCAGCGGAGTGGGGAAAACAGAAACGGCGCTTGCCCTTGCGGATCTGCTCTACGGGGGCGAGCGCAATGTGATTACGATCAATATGTCGGAGTTCCAGGAAGCGCACACGGTCTCCACCCTGAAAGGTTCCCCTCCCGGATATGTAGGATATGGGGAGGGCGGAGTTCTTACGGAGGCGGTTCGCCGCAAGCCGTATTCGGTGGTGTTGCTTGATGAAGTCGAAAAAGCGCATCCGGACGTACTCGAACTTTTTTTTCAGGTTTTCGACAAAGGCAGGATGGAAGATGGGGAAGGCCGCGAAATCGATTTCAAGAACACCATCATCCTGCTGACATCCAACGCCGCTACCGAAGCAATGATGAAGCTTTGCGCCGACCCGGAAACCATGCCGAGTCCGGAAGGAATCGTAAAAGCGATCAAACCGGAACTGAATAAAATTTTTAAGCCGGCGTTTCTTGGGAGGTTGGTGATCATTCCCTATTATCCGATTCGCGATGAGGCGCTCAAGAGAATCATCATGCTCAAGCTCGGTAAAATCCAGAAGCGCATTCGTGAAAACCATAGGATCGATCTGCTGTGCAGCGACGCGCTGATCGATGAAATCGGGCGGCGCTGTACGGAAGTGGAAAGCGGCGCGCGCAATGTGGACAACATCCTGACCAACACCCTGTTGCCGGAAATTTCGCGCCAGTTGCTCACCCGTATTGCTGAAGGGCAGAAGCTCGAATCCATCCAGGTAAATGTCGGCCCGGACGGTAGCTTTACCTATTCCTAGACCACGAATTTTAGGCATTGCAAAAAAACAGATGCTTTGGGAATTCGTGAATTCGTGGCCTGCTTTTTAGGAACAAACCATGGAGGTTGCATATGGCGGAGAGATATCTCGAAGAGAATCGTTTTCTGTATATCGAAAGCAAACTGGGACCCAACGAACTGCTGTTGGAATCCTTCACGGGCGCCGAGGGAATTTCACAGCTCTTTTCTTTCCAGCTCGAACTGCTTTCTCAAAACAAACGAATCAAGTTCGAGGACATCCTAGGCCAGGAAATTTCCTTTGGCGTATCGGAAACGGAGGAAGGCGAGCCGCCGCGATGCATTCACGGAATCGTAACGGCGTTCGCTCAACTGCCGGATACTGCCCGATTGTCAAGATACCGCGCTGTTGTGTCGCCGAAGCTCTGGATTTTAACACAGAAGCAGAACTGCCGGATTTTCCAAAACCTTTCGGTCCCGGATATCCTCAAAAAAGTGTTCGCTGGAATTGATGTAGCATGGGAACTGCGCAGCTCCTACCAGCCATGCGAATATTGCGTGCAGTACCGCGAAACGGATTTCAACTTCGCATCCCGGCTCATGGAAGAAGAGGGGATTTTTTATTTTTTCCGATTCACCAAGGATACGCACAAACTGGTTATTTCCGACGGCAATGCCTCGCACCACAGCATGCCGGGCCAGTCCTCCCTGATTTATGATGAGCTCTCAGGAGGCGTTCGCGAGGAAGCCCGCGTTTCCGGCTGGATCAAGACTCAGGAACTGGGTCCCGGCAAATTGAGCCTGCGGGATTACTTTTTCGAGACTCCATCGACAGATCTGTTGGTCCGCCAGGATGTTAAATCGCCTGTAATGATCGGAAAGGTCAGTCACAAACTCAATGTCGGTGGCAATAACGAGTTTGAAATTTACGATTATCCCGGACGCTATGAGCGTAAAAACCAAGGAGATCAACTCGCCAAATCTGCTATGGAACAAATTGAGATGTCTCAATTCATCATCCAGGGCGAGAGCAATATTTACCATCTCACGCCGGGCTATCGGTTCTCTCTGGCCAGGCATCCGAATGCAGATGGTTCTTATACCTTGACTTCCATAACTCACTCAGCCTCAGAGGGCGGTTTTAACTCGGCGGCGGAAACGGGTCGACGCCATTACGCCAACAGCTTTCGCTCCATCCCGTTTGATATGCCGTATCGTCCTTCGCGCACAGCAACCAAACCGCATATATGGGGATGTCAAACCGCCGTTGTTGTGGGATCCCCGGGAGAGGAAATATATACGGATAAATACGGGCGTGTGAAGGTCCAATTCCACTGGGATCGTGATGGACGGCGCGACCAATCCAGTTCCTGCTGGATACGGGTCGCGACCCATTGGGCAGGCATGAATTGGGGGGCCATTCACCTCCCTCGAATCGGTCAGGAAGTAATCGTCGATTTTCTGGAAGGAGATCCGGACCGGCCTATCATCGTAGGCAGTGTATATAATGCCATGCAGCCGGTTCCGTACGCTCTGCCGGCCAACAGCACCCAGAGTGGAATTAAGTCGAATAGTTCGAAGGGGGGCGCCGGCTACAATCAAATTCGCTTCGAAGACAAAAAGGGCAAAGAAGAGGTGCTCATTCATGCGCAAAAGGATATGAACACCACGATAGAGAACAATGAGAGTCTCACTGTCAAGCATGATGAGACCATCGCCGTATCGAACAATCGCTCGACAAATATTGGAAAGGATGATACGACAACGGTCGGGAAAAATATGAGTTTGACGGTCCAATCAAATCGCACTGCAACCATAATGGGCAGCGATTCCGAAACGGTTGCGAAATCTTCGACTGTAACCATTATGAGCTCCGAATCTCGAACAATCGGCTCAAGCCGTACAACGACTATTACTGCTTCAGACGCCCTGACTGCGGGAGGATCCGTAACCATCACCGCGTCCGGGGTGACGATCACTGCTCCAACCATTGTGCTTAATGCCGCGATGGTTCAGGTAACCGGCGTCGTTCAATGTACCAATCTAATAGCTACGGCGGGCGTGGTATCGCCGGTATATACGCCGGGCGCGGGAAACATGTTCTGATGCAACAAGCAAACATCAGCGAACAGCTTTCTAATGAAAAAAGCGACGTACGAGCCGCAGGTTTGGCTGAACTTCTCCAATCCGGAGCCGACGCCTCGCCGTACCTCAAAGAAGTGGCTTCCTGCATAAACGATCCTTCGGAATCCCTTCGTCCCCTTGCGCTGCTGTTGCTGGCCCGAATCGGTCCTCCGGCAGCGGAGTATTTTTCCATGGCGCTCAGCCGGAAGCAGTCTGAAAGTTTCCGGGCTGCAGCCGCGGCGATATTAGCAGGCATGGGGCCTGCGGCGGCGGCCACTGTGGGCGACCTCTGTCGTTGTCTGTCTTCAACCGATGAAACTCTGCGCAATGCTGTTGCCCTGGCGCTGGCTAAAATCGGAGCGCCTGCAGCGCCGTCTCTCCGGCTCATTCTTTCGCTCTCGGATGCCGCGGCTGTAGCCGCGGCTGTGGAGGCGCTTGCAATGATCGGCCGTCCCGCAGAGGCCGCCGTGCCGGATCTGGAAGCGCTGGCGGCCAGATCCCTTTTGCCGCTTCAGCTGGCTTGCGCTGCGGCCCTTGTCTCCCTTGCCGGCGATCCCGAACGCGGCCTCCCCATGCTGTTAAACGCCCTGGAAAACCCCGATCCGCAGGTTCGAAAAACGGCGGTGGAGAAAATGGCCGGACTTGGCCCGGCCGGCCATTCCGCAATACCAAATCTTCTTCGATGCGTTGCCGATCCGGATGAATCCGTCCGCGCCGCAGCGATTCTGGCGCTGGGCCGCATTCGAGCGCCCTATGCCCGGACGGCGCCGGAAATTGTGCAGCGCTTGAGCGATACGTCGGTTGAAGTTCGGTATGCAGCGGCTGTCGCGCTGGCGCATTATGGCGCCGGCGCCCGTTCTGCTCTGGCAGCCCTGCGCGCCTGCCTGCAGGACCCGGAGGAAAAGGTTGCGAAGTGCGTTGCGGGCGCCATTAAAATGATCGAGTTTCCGGAAGCTTAATTAGGCGTTCATCGCATGTTTTCGCTCATCCACTTGATGATCCGGTCCTGCGTCGCCTCAGGCAGACGGTTGTAATCCCAAGGTTCATCGAGCACGAGTTTGTCGGATGCGTTATAGAGTGAAAAGACCTTCTTTGCCTGATTGACAGCTGTGTGGACTTCACCGGGATTGGCGTCACGATCGAGCTGTGGCTGACAGACATACACCGGCCGCGGCGCGATGGCGGCGATCAGTTCGTTGTAATCGTACGGCAGTCTCGACTCGTTGCCGATGAAGAACCCCAAGCGCGGCAGCAAAGGAAGGTCGATGCTGTAGCGAGCCAGTCCGCCTGCGCCCTTGTCCATCGTGTCGGTGCGCATCGGAGTGAATCCACAGATAGAAACAACGCCCTTCACGCGCGAATCCAGGGCAGCCGTGTGCAGCGCGACGATTCCTCCCATCGAATAGCCGAAGAGGTAGATTCGATTTGGGTCGACCACGCCTTCCTTCTGCAACGCGTCGATGCCCGCGCGCGTATCTGCAACCATCCGGCCCAGTCGTGACCAATGCGGAAAACGATCGAAAAATGCGGCGAACTCGTCCATCCGGCTGCCGTGCCCCGTCTGATCGAATCCAAGCACCGCATAACCGGCTTGCACCAGCGCAAGGATCGGATGAAGATCCGGCTTCTGGCGATAGACCCACATATATCCCATGGGGTAGCTGAATCCATGAAGCCAGAGGACCGTAGGAAGTTTCGCGTTCGGCGCCAAGCCGGCGGGGTAGTACAATTCGCCGCGAACGCCGTTCCCAAATAGTATGCTGCGGTATTCGGCGTTGCTCTTCTGGGGTTCGTGCCATCCGAAGGAGGAGGAGCGCCGGATGGCCCAGTCCACGACGACATCACGTCCTTGTTGCAGCGGATCCGCGCCGCCTGTTCCGCCGTCCCGGTTCCCCATCATCCATTCCACCGATTTACGCACATGGACGGCCTTGGTTTCCCAATCCGCCGTCGAAGTGACTTTTGCAAGCAGATCGTTGCCGGCATGAGGAGGGTGCTTGCTCAGATCCACCTTCTCTTTGCTTTTTATGCGCCAACTGTCGTAGTTCCACGGGTAAAGGAATTTATTTTCCCACTTGTCGGGAGACTTGCCGAATTGGATATCCAGCCAATGCATCGTCGCTTCCTGATCATTGGCGCCGTGGTGGCCGGGCGGATGGATGATGCTGTTGCGCTCCGGCGCGCCAAGGAGATTGAACGCCTTTTGCGCCGAATAATAGCTTGCCTCGTTGCCGTAGGTATTGCCGACTTCATCATTCAAGCCGTACAGACTGATTATAGCGCGCGGTGCGATCATGGCGGCGATCAGATTGCCGTCGATCGGCAATCGATCCTCGCGGCCTGAGAAAAAGCGAAGCTGTGGTGCAAACCAGATTGGGAAGTTGCGGGTCGTGGATTCAATGCCTTCGGCGGCGCCGCGCTCACTGCCCGATCGCCACGGCAGCAGACCGCCGACACCTGTGCTTCCCGCGATGCACGCGGTAATGCGTTCTTCGATCATGGTCGCAATTGCAGCCATTTTGCCGCCGCGCGAATAGCCGGTGATGGCGATATGAGGTTTGTCCACTTCCGAAACGGTGTACAAGTAATCCAGGACCAGCTGCGCCGTCCACGCAATCTGGCCCATCGAGGCAAAGTCATATTCAGGATAGAACCGCGCCACATCCGGCGGAGCATCTACGCTCATGGGGAAATCGCATGCGATATAGCCGCGCCTGGTGATATCCGCAGTTCCACCGATCAAAACCGGGAAGGGCCCCTTGCCCGGTGGGATGGTCAAAGTGACGCGCGTCGTGATTTGGCTGCCGGGGCCATATTTCAGATCGGCGATGCGTGTGACCGATCCCTCAGCCGGAGCAGGGCCTTTGGCGCCAAATCCTCCGGCAAAACCTCTGCCGGAAGCCGGCGCTGTCGCTGAATCCACTGGAATGACCTGGGTCAACGTCGGTTTAGGCGGAAGCCAGCCTAGAACATACATCTCGAATAGTTTTCTGATTTCTGCGCGGCGTTCTTTCCAGTCCTCAGCCGTTTGCACTTTCCTTTTGCCGTCCAGGAATGTAAATGGATCCGGCAAACCGTTGATCTTCGGCAGTGCATCAAAATCCGGAGGCAGGGCGCCGGTCTTCTGCTGCCATGCCGTCCACGAAGGCGCATTCGGAAGAATCTGCAGCATCTTCTCCAGATACTGCCGTCGATCGTCCGTCGACATCGACCAACTCAGGGACGCTGCGGACAGAAGAAGCGCCGCCATGACCCAGTGTCGTTTCCTGCAGGGCGCTCTTCGCTTGCACGCTCCGGAAAATTCTTGATTGCCTTGGCTTGCCATTCAGATTACCTCCAGGCATCGATCGATACACCCCTGCCGGCCATAAAATCGGTCAGGAACCAGGCGCTCGCCGTACTTCCTCCTGCCACGATCGACCGAATATTTTGCGGGTTGCGGAAGGGTTTAATCAACGTGTCGTTCGAGACTTTTTGCCAACCGGCATAGGGTTCGAGACCCTGTTTGCCCATGGGAGCCATAATGCCGGAAACGATGGAGTTGCCCCAATAACTTTCTGCGGTCATTACGGCGTTCTGGGAGAGCCACTCGCCGAGCGCCGCTTTTGTTTTAAAGCCCTGAGTGTTTTTGAGCAGATGCGCGACGGAAGGGTCCATAATGATTGTCGCGCCTCCCATGGCAGGCGACACCGCCCGCATATAGTCGCGCATCAAAAACTGCGGGGCGTAATGTTCCACGACTGAACCCGAATTGCTCACAAAGCTCCAGCCGGTTAACACTGTGAGGACGCTGTCTGTAGGTTTATGCCCCATAAGCACGTGGAAAGGCTTCCATCCTTCCGGAAGTTCTTCCTCGTTTTCCGCCAGAGTCATATTGTTGTAGCGCAGCGGATTGCTGAGAGAGGAGAAGCCGGTCACTCCCTCCTGATAACCCTGGATTACATTATGTATCAGGGTCATGGCCCGGCCGATGACGGAGTTGGCTTCGTTATTCGGACCCAAAGCGCCTATGCCCGAATTCATGCCGATTTCCCGGCGTATGGGTCCATTTACCAGCACCATGCTTGCGTTGGAAGTGGTGGAATCGGAGTACGGAACCTGGCTGGCAAGCGCCAGGATCACCGGCAGATAATCGGGTTTAGCTCCCGCCATAACGGCAAGGATAGCAACCTTTTCCACAGTGAATGGACGGATCGTTCCGAAGGTGCCGGAGTCTTTTTTAACCAACTCATCCGGCTTGTGGCTGGTGCCTTTCAGCATTGCGGCCACCCTCTCGGCTGTCGGGAGTATAATTGGATTATAGTCGGTCCAGTGCTTGTCCTTAAACAGGCGTTGCAGATTGTCTTCCGTGTCCGGCGGCAGAAATCTGGGTTCAGGGGCCGACTCGGGAGGGATCCCGGTCTTCTTTTCCTCAGCGGTTAGAGGTTTTGTCAGACAGTCGATGATCGCCTGCATTATGGGCTTGCCGCTGACATTATCCTTGCCTTCGAGATAGGTTTTCAGCATTTCTTTCGATAAGCCTGAAAACGGATACGGCACCCCGACGAAACGGAGGGGCATGCCGGTAGTGTATTTGAAATGGGCGTCAAGCCCAAAGGACACAATGTTTTCATTCGAAAGAGACACGGTGGGAATGCCATACTGTTTTTCTAGAATTCCGGAAAAGCGGCTCACGGCCGCAAGGCAGCCCCATCAGCCGGCAACCCCGAGGATTGCTCCATTGCCCTTGTTGGAGGCTATCTCCTTCCATAATGCAGGATCATCCGAAATATAACTGCCGCTCTTGAGCTTGTATAGGGTCTTTACACTGGGCATGTTCTTGGCAAACCACGCCTGTATTTCCTCGAGCACCGCGGTGCGTCCGAACCCTTCATAGTTCATATCCACCAGGTAGATGGTTTTGTTTTCCAGTTTGTCCAACCGGGGGGTAAGCGGAGATCGCTCCGCAAGTTTCTCTGTTACTGCCGGATTCAGAACTGTAATCAACCTGTCCTTGGAAGCAGCGTCATCCCTCGCAGCCTGCATTGGCGCGATACCGGAGAGGGTTAGGATTGCAACGGCCAACAGAAGTTTTCTTTTCATTTCTACCTCCTCATAAGGCGACCCTGTGGGTCATGTCGACAATGAGTGCAAGGAAAATAATCGGTTAAAGGAAGAAGCAACTCTTCGCCAACGGGTTTATTTCATCCCCGGCGTAATGATCCGGTAATTGCCGCTTAAATGCATCAGGCTGAAAAGGTACAGCAAACCGTCGTAATAGGGATCGAAATAACCGTCGGAGTAGGGTTCCAGCTTTGCATTCCATGCGGCATCCACAAATTTCCAGCTTTTTGACTGAGTTCCCATAATGGAAGCTGTGGCGGAAGTCGCTACTAATCCGAGTGAGTGGCGCAATTTCCGGTATCCTCCGGCCTGCAGTATGGAGTCCGGCAATGTGCCATCCACATTGAACTGGTCTTCAAAAGAGTCGATGCCTCTGCAGAAGAGGAAATTATGAATACGGCGGCCATAGTCCTGCTGCCATTGTTTATCTTTTGCAAACCACGAGTAATCCATGGCGATGTTCATGGGAACCCTCCACGAATCGAAACGAAAGGCATTGGGCATCCAGTTGCTTTTCCTTGGAGCTCCGCTGAATTCGGTAGCGTCGGGAGTCAGTGCGGTTTCCGGATGGCAGGCCCTGTGCAGATAAGCGCGAGATGCGTCGGCGCATTCTCTGTAAAACTGTTCTTTGCCGTCTTTGGCATATTCAGCCCATATTTCGTAAAACGCCGGCAGGTGATAGGATGGATCGGTCCAGCCATGCCCCGATACATCCGGTACAAAAGTAATCAGTTTGTGCTGCGTATTTATCAAATTCGTTATTCCTTCGGTTCCGTCCTTGCTCCACATCGCATCGAGAATTCTTCGAGCCTCGGCATAGTAGTTGATGCCTGTGTCATTTCCCCATCGGTTGGAGGCAAACAGCAGGTCGGTAATAAAATAGAGTTCGCCATCCGAGGCCGATCCTTCGGAGTTGTGCTTGCCGGTTTTTGGGTTCACGCTCCAGGCGAAATAGGCGTCGCGGGCGCCGCCCTGGTGCTGCATATATTTCTTTGTCCAGCGCCACAGCCGGTCAAAAACATCTTTTTTGTTCAGTTGCACGGCCACCATCATGCCGTAGGAAAGTCCTTCCGTGCGGGCATCGTGATTTTTCAGGTCGGAAACATATGCCATGGAATCGCCCACCTCGAAATACACCCGTTCCGGCCCTTCAAATACATCGTAAAAAGCTTTAGCCAGTTTAGCGTCAATAGCGGCCTGGCTATATCCGGCTTCCCGAAATACATTCCGGTATTTGCCTGTTTCCCAAGCTCCCTTTCCCCATGGTTTCATTTTCCCACGGGCATCTTGAATGTCCTGGCTGCATTTATTCTCGGTTTTCCCGGCGCAAAAACCGAGAAGCGCGAAAACCAGAAGAGCTAAATAAATTGTATTTTGCATTGTCCATCTAGTTACAGTCATGGCACACTCAGCCTTTCCGATATATCGAAAAATCGGAGGGAAAACTGACGGTCGCCGGCTTCTTCCAGCTATGGTGATCTTAGTAATCCCGCCCTTATCCGATAGAATAACATGATTCGAGCAATCTGTACGATCAATAGAGTTGTTGATTCTTTGCCTTTTATGTAAGATCGTATATGCTAAATGCTCACAAAGGAGAAATTCACATGAAATACTTTTCACTCATTTTAGGAGTTCTGCTTTTGTCCAGTTTTGCTTTCGGCGCTGATGTCGACGGGAAATGGGCAGGAACAATTGAAGGAATGGATATGGCGATTGAGTTCACGTTCAAGGCCGAAGGAAAGACTTTGACCGGTTCTCATATAATCAATGGGCAGACCACCGCTATTAAGGATGGGAAGATCGACGGCAACAATATTTCATTTTCCGTCACGCTGGATATGGGCGGGCAAGAGTCGAAAATTGAGCATAAAGGGGTTGTATCCGCCGATCAAATTAAAATGACCTACGATATGATGGGACAACCGGGCTCAATCCTTCTCAAGAAAGCCAAGTGATCGCGCGCCTGTCCTTTGAGTCTGGAAATTGAAAGCATGCCGTGGACAGGCTTAGGATATCTCGACATGGGCATGCGCTGCTGTCTGCCCATGCCCATGTCGAGCGTGATTTTGTCATCAATTCTTAGGACCGTGCTAGTAATGGGGCGGTTTCTCGTTGGGTGTATCCTCAGCAAAAGCTTCAAGACGATGGTTGAGCCTGCGCACAACCTTCTCGAGCAATTCAACGCGACGCTGAAGGTCGAGCATCGTGCGGGTGTGGTCGACCAGAGTATCCTGGAGATCGGCGATGGCCTTTTCCTGGAAGGCTATCTTGGATTCAAGTTCGATACGAATGCCTGCGCTGTTTTCACGAATCATGATGTTGGATGGCTTATGTGGGTGGAACACTGGTAAAGATATTTTGCCTTAACATAGCGATTTGAAATACCGGCCTGTCGATTTTCCTGAAACAAAGCCCTCCATGTTTGACTCCGGCAGGCACATGGATAAAGCATGTTTTGGTAATAGTCGTCTTTACGTCACCAATGACGAGATCGATTTCCGCTCCCAGATCATTCGTATCATCCATGTTACTGCCTACAAAGCCAAGGATTTCATCGTGATCATGATAGTGAACGGGATGAACCGTTGGCACGGATCCTACTACCCATACAGCTTCAACATAAAATGATCCCGGGACGACCCTGTCGTCCATGTAGATTATTCTCTTGATGGGGTCAGCTGCGTCCGTCGTCTTTTTTGCAGCATCTGCCGTTTCGAAATTGTGGACATTCGGCGGCAATTGAACATTTGTACAAACCACCGCTTTGGGTTCAGCTTGTGGATCTGTCATTGTGGGCTCCTTTATTACTAATGCAACCGCGATGTTATTCAAGCCTTGCTCCGGTTAAGTCAATTGTAATGGGTAAGAGTTTACTACGAAAGCGCCGTACAGATAGGAAAATATGACCCTATGCCACGGTGATTTTGTTCAGGCGCAGAACCAGGTTTTCAGGAGCTTGTCCTCAAAATGCGGGTTGAAATCGGGCTGCAGGATTGGGACACTATGACCAGGCGCTGATTGCAGATGAGCTCTTTGGAGAAAGTTACCCCATGGTTTATGTTCATTACTCTTTGAATTCTTCTCTTCCGGACGGCGCTTCTTTGGAAAAACTCAGCGATGGCTTGTCTTTTGCGGATGTCGCTCGCATCCGGCGTGCGATTGAGTTCATTGAACCCATTTATGCAGGCAATCGCCTGGGGACGGGCGAAGAAATTATCCGCCATGTATTCGGCATGGCCCTCATCGCGACTGCACTACGGCTGGACGCCGACACGCGCATTGCTGCGTTGCTATTGGCAGTGCATCAATTTCGCCCTGACGCTAAGGAATGGATTGAACAGGAGTTTAGCGCGGATGTCGCCAGGCTGGTCGGCGGTCTGCATCGCCTGAACGGATTACACCCCCTGGCGCCAATGCTTTCTTCCAGTATGCGCGATGTTCGGACGCAACCGGAAATTTTACGAAAGATGATGCTTGCCATGGCTGAGGACATCCGGGTGGTCCTCCTTCGAATTGCCAGCCGAACCCAGACTCTGCGCTATTACACGGAGCATCTTGGTCCGGAACGCAATGAAACGGCGCGGGAATCCCTGGACCTCTACGCTCCACTGGCTAATCGCCTCGGAGTATGGGAGCTCAAATGGGAACTCGAAGATTTGAGTTTCCGTTTTCTTAATCCCGACGCCTATCGGCAGATCGCGCGCCAGATCGCTGAAAAGCGCTCCGAGCGCGAGCGTTTTATCAACGAGACCATCGCGCTTCTTAAGAAAGAATGTGAAGCCATCGGCATTCAAGCGGAGATCTATGGACGTCCCAAACATATTTACAGCATTTGGAAAAAAATGCACGCCAAGCAGGTCCCGCTGGAGGAAATCTACGATCTGCGCGCGCTTCGGGTGATTGTCGATCAGGTCCGCGATTGCTACACCGTTCTCGGCATCGTGCATCAAATGTGGACTCCTGTGGCGAAAGAATTCGATGATTACATCACCAAACCGAAGGGCAACCTATACCAGTCGCTCCACACGGCGGTGATGGTTGCGGACAAACGCCCCCTGGAGGTGCAGATCCGCACATGGGAGATGCACGAACATGCCGAGTTGGGTGTGGCGGCGCATTGGCGCTACAAGGAAGGCGTTCGCGGAACGAACAAAAATGACGCTTATGGGGACAAGGTCGCTCTTCTACGTGAGCTCCTTTCCTGGCGCGATGAAATAGCGGATGCGTCCAACTGGATCGAACAATTCAAGCGCGCCGCATTGGATGACACGATTTATGTCCTGACGCCCCAGGGGCGGGTCGTTGACTTGCCTCGTGGCTCCACTCCGATCGATTTTGCTTTTAATGTCCACACCCAAATCGGACACCGCTGCCGTGGAGCAAAAGTGGACGGCGTTCTGGTGGCCTTGAATACGCCTCTGGCGTCGGGGCAGACAGTAGAAATCGTTACCGCCAAACAAGGAGGCCCGTCTCGGGATTGGCTCAATCCACAACTCGGATACCTCCGTACTTCTCGGGCGCGCAACAAGGTCAAGCAGTACTTTACCTCGCTGGACGAAACCCAAACGATGGCCGAGGGGCGCGTACTTGTACAGCGGGAACTGCAACGTGAAGGGGCGACACAAGCCAATATAGATGATCTCGCAACACAGCTAGGCTATGTCAACACGGATGCGATGTTCCTCGCCGCCGGACGCAACGAATTGGGGCATGGCTCCATCCAGCGGGCGTTACGAGGTCCGGAGGCGGCGACGGAATCCGCTCCGGAATTTGTGCCGCGCAAGAGCAAAGCTGACGATAAGCATGACGGCGTCCTTATTATCGGCATGGATAAACTGCTGACACAGTTGGGGCGCTGCTGCAAGCCGGCGCCCCCGGATCTAATCCAAGGCTACATCACACGCGGCAAGGGGATTTCCATTCATCGCATTAAGTGCCCAAATTTCGCCGGCATGGCCAGGTTGAATCCGGAACGCGTGATTGCCGCCAACTGGGGTGACAGCGCACAGGCGCAGAAATCCGGAAAAGCAGTCTATCCCGTCGACATTGCCGTCGAATGCGAGGACCGCACCGGATTGTTGCGCGACATTACCGAGATCCTGTCCCGGGAGATGATCAACGTCACTGCGGTCAAAACTTTAATGCACCAGGGAACAGTCTGCATAAAATTCACGATTGAGGTCGCCGGCGTGACACAGCTGCAGCACGCTTTAAAACTTATTGGTGACATCCCATCCGTGCTGAGCGCTCGCCGCGTCTGAATTAATGCATCGACATGCCGCTATCGTGGACAATTAACTGTCCAGTAACGCGCCTGCTGTCGTCGCTGGCCAGATAGATTGCCGTTCCCACAAGATCTTCCGGATAATTCGGTTGTTTGATGCATCTCAAAGGAATTTGGATGTCATCGAGAGGGACCGTCGGCATTTTTTTCTCTCGATCGAATTCGTCGCCTCCTTCCGAATGAGTGAAGCCCGGCGCTATCGCATTCACCGTTATGTTGAAATCGCCCAGTTCCCGGGCCATCCCGCGGGTAAAAGCCATGACGGCTCCCTTGGAAGCGATGTAATGAGGCATTCCAGGAACGCCCTCGAATATGGTTGCAGAACAGGTATTGATAATTTTGCCGCCCCTGTCTTTCATATACGGGAATACTGCCTTTGTACAGTGAAAGGGACCTAGAGCATTGACTTTCATTACCTGCAGCCACTCTTCCGTGGTTACTTCCGTAAAAGGCTTCATCTGCACCAAAACGCCGGCGTTATTGGCAAGGATGTCGATGAAACCGAAGCAATCCATGGCGGCCTTCGCCAGTGCATTGCATTGATCCTGAATAACAACATCCGTCTTAATATAAACAGCTTTGCTTCCTGCGTTCTCAACGGCAGCTACAGTTTTGCCGCCGTCCCTAATATCGCCAATAACGATTTTTGCCCCTTCTTTTGCAAAACCAACAGCAAAAGCGGCTCCAATGCCACGAGCCCCTCCGGTAATGATGGCAACCTTGTCCTTTAGCCTCATACTTGACGCTCCTCTCTGGGTTATAACTATTTTCTTTGCTTGGCCATAGGTCTTTCAGGGATTCAATCGCTGTTTACCGGCCCGATCCAGGCGCTGATAGGAGTAGACGTGTCGCATTCCGGGCAGATTGTTGTCGAGTAGGTCGCCCGGCAATGAGGGCAGGATGCATTCGTTCCAAACGGATCAAAAGAATTTTTGCAATTGGAACAAACCCAGAACGCACCTTTCGGCGGCAGTTTTCCGCAGTTCGGGCAGGTAAAACCGGCGCGCCGGGGAGCTTTTGCGATACGAGCCCACGAGCGAGCGTGTGTCAGAGCGCTCCAGCAATTCATAAGAACAAAAACCGCTATAATGCCAATCCATACGGATTGCGCCCAAAAGGCAAGCAGCAACATGCAACCCATGCCTATAAATCCAATGATGGCGGCG
Organism: uncultured Acidobacteriota bacterium; assembly: GCA_964441405.1. Classification (GTDB taxonomy): domain Bacteria; phylum Acidobacteriota; class UBA6911; order UBA6911; family UBA6911; genus UBA6911. The sequence goes on along the minus strand of CAYTYP010000025.1, from coordinate 17,177 downwards.
ATCATCAAACTGCGGGCTCTGCCAAACAGGAACCAGAGCAGGGAACGCACAATCTGGCCCCCGTCCAATGGATAAATCGGCAGGAGGTTGAAAATTAAAATGCCGATGTTTATTTTCCAAACTGTCAAAAATAAAGCCGCTGCGTTGGGTAAAGATTCCGACCCATGGGTTGCCATTACGATAATGCTAAGCACTGGAAAAAGCGCAACATTTACCAAAGGCCCTGCGGCGATGCTCCACAGCATAGCGCCTGGTCTTTGCGGCGGTGATACATAAGCAATGCCGCCGAGAGGCCAGAGGACTATCTGTTCCGCCTGCCCGCCTACTCGGCGGCAAGCGAGGGAATGACCGAATTCGTGCAACAGAACAATCAGGAACAAAGACAAATATTCAAGTACATTCCAGATGATCGAGGAGTATTTCGCGGACCCGCTCCGGATTTCATATAGGGCTACCAGAAACCATGCCCAATGAAGGAAAACAGTGATTCCAAAAATTCTGAAAAGGCGAATGGACCCTTGCATTTGTTTAAGCATAGGCAAAGCCTTATCACATAATTTTCGGCAATAAACAAGGCCTTTCCAAAATCAAGGATTTTTATTTAGTAGCAAACGTACTCATTGGCTTTTTTCAGAGGGGTTCGACAGGCGTTGATGTCACTGATATCATGAATCCTGCTATTTTTCCGCTGCTCGAGAATTCTGCCGACGGCAACTTCCCCCAGGCCTGGAACGCGCAGCAGCTGGTTTTTAGAGGCCTTATTGATGTTGACGGGGAAATACTCGGGGTGAAGGTTCGCCCAGTGTTCCTTGGGATCGATATCAAGTGAGAGGTTGCCCGTTTTATTAAAGCAGATATCAGACTCTGTAAAACCATATCGGCGCATCAGGAAATCTACCTGGTACAAACGATGTTCACGCAACAATCCGTCGCTGGAACTTGCTTCATGGATAGCATTGTCGTCGAGATCATTTTGATAGGCGCTGAAGTAAATTCTTTTAAGATTGAGGCGGTCGTATAATCCCCACATATACTTGACGATTTCGGCGTCGGTTTCGTCTGCTGCGCCAACAACGAACTGGGTAGTCTGCTTAACGCGCGCATATTTATTGCCTCGACCGGTCAGCCGGCTGATAAGCTTGATAGGTTCCACAATATCTTCGATGAAACGTTTGCGTGTGGATAATCGGGCCAGGTGCTTGGCTCCGGGAGTTTCGATGTTCAGGGAAACGGCGGTTGAAAGCGAAACAGCTTCCTCGACGGCTCCGGCGCTGGATCCGGGAATGACCTTTAGGTGAATGTAACCTTTGAATCCTCGCTTATAGCGCAGAATCCGGGCGATGCCGTTTAATCGCTCCATCGTTGCATCGGGCGTGCCCAGGACGCCTGATGTCAGGAATAAGCCGAAGACTTTGCGACGGTTGAAGTAGTCGAGAAAAGTGTTTACGGTTTCTTCCTCTCCAAGGGTGCATCGGCGGACATCCTGATCGGATCTCAGCGGGCAGTATTTGCAGTCGTTGGAACAAACGTTGGAGATGAGAGTTTTGAAAAGAACGCTCGATCCGCCATTGGGCAAAGTTACCGGATAGATCCACTTGCCTTGTGCGCTGCGCTTGCGATGTTCATCTTCTCTTGTGCCGCAGGCGCAAGCCAAATCATATTGAGCATCCGCGCTCAGGATCTCCAGTTTCTGCTGAGTGTCCGGTTTGCTGATAATAGCGGTCATTTTTTCAACAAATCCGCCAGTGGCGGTTTAACTGCTTCCGCCCAAATTTCATAGCCTTTGGGCGTAGGATGCAGCCCGTCCTTCATAATATCGCTCGGAATGTTTCCATCGGCATCCAGGAATTTTGCGCCAATATCCAGATAGTAAACGCTCTTGCCGTCGTGAAGCTTGGAAATAATGCTGTTTATTTCAGCGATAGTGGCGCGAACAGGATCCTTGGGATTGCTGCGCGGAAAGATTCCCAGGAGAAGAATTTTTACTTCGGGAAAATTCTTCTGCATCTCCAATACGATTGCACCGACTCCCTCGGCGATTTCAGCGGCGGTATTGCGGCCGGTGTTGTTCGTGCCGATCATCAGCATCGCTGCTTTAGGACTGAATCCCTGGCCTTCGCCGTTCTGAAGCCTGTACAAGACGCCCTGCGTAGTGTCGCCCCCGATACCGAAATTCGCCAACTTCCATTCGCCAAAGTATTTATCTAATACCGGCTTGCCTGCACTGCTCCACATATCGGTAATAGAATCTCCCATGAACAGAACATCAATGCCTCCCTTCTTGGCTGTTTCCAGATTGGCCTGATGCTTGCTTCGAAGCCAGGGCGTCAAATCTGGAACAATTGCGGAGTTGGGAGGCGGAACCTGCACTTCAATCAACCCGGGATATTTTTGAATGACAGCTTTGGTTTTGGCGTCTGCGGATTTGAGAAAACTTGCCAGTTTGCTTTTGGCAAGCAGAACTTCATCTTCGGATGGTCGTGGGATAGCCACGGCCTTGGGCACAGGCGCAGGCTGAGCTGGTAGCGCCTGGCTAAAAACAGGAGATGCTGAAATTACGATAAAAAGAAAAATGCAAGACAATGGTTGATAAAAATATTTCATAGGTCGCCTCCATGCTCATTATACAGTGGAGCCCTGAAGGGCGATACATCCTGCCGCGCCGTCCTTCAGGGCACATTTTGCTTCTTCCTCTTGAGTCCGGGCGCGCTACCGCTATGTTTATTGGAGGCCCCTCGTTAACAACCGTCAAAAGACGATCGCATACTTTTTCCCGCTAATCCGAAGTTCCTTAATAGAGTCGCGACCCGAGGCGTCTTGCCCGACTATTGAAGTGTTGCGCTCATATTTTTTATCGCCTTCGACGATTTTACCTTTGACCGTCACGCTGGGTTTTCCCTCGGTGATGAATGTAACGCTGGCTTCGGCGCCGGCAAACTCCCACCTGACTTTGTAGTCTCCCGGTTGAATTTCCGTCCCTGCCACGAACATCGGGCGTGTCCATCCAAAATTAGCGGATCCCTTGTCCGGTCCTTCTGCCAATGCGATGGCGGAAATGCCAGTCAAAAGAATTAACAGAATAAGCGTCCTCAAAACATTTTTGCTGCACATTGTTTCTACTTTCTCCTTTGGGAATGATCCTTCATTCTAATCTACTGAAATTAAACCAAACAAATACTAATACGCAATGCAAGCTGCATTAGTTCCGTTGAAAATGCATCGGTCTTAAAACTAATCTTTTCTATTTCTCTGTTTCCATGATACTTGCCGGTTGAATCTGTTCATGCATTAGCCAATGGATTAACTCACATTTTTATTAGATAGGGATGGGATTAGAAAAGTTTCAAAATATTTTTTTAATGCACGGTGACGGGCAAGCCCATATTTTCAAGGAGTTCTTTTATTGAGCGTATTTTGGCGTCCGACGGCGGATCAGCTTCAAAAACAACGCTGCCGTCCTCGATCCTCTGATATTTTATTACACCCAAATTATGATAAGGCAGCAACTGGATAACGCGTATCGACTTTCCCAGTGACTTGCAAAATGCGCCTGTTTTCCGGACGTTTTCTTCAAAATCATTAAACTGCGGTATTATAGGAAAGCGGATCTGGATAGAACCGCCCGCTTGGGCGATTTTTCTTGCGTTTTCGAGAATGAGCTCATTCCCTGCGCCTGTCGCTATCTTGTGTTGCGAGCTGTCCATGTGCTTCAGATCATATAAAAACAAATCCGTATAGGGCAAAACCTTCTCTATGGTTTGGAACGATCCATATCCGGTTGTGTCCAGAGCGGTGTGGACGCCGCTCTCCTTCAGCAATTTCAGGAACTGCCGGGTGAATTCGGGCTGAGACAAAGGTTCGCCGCCGGATACGGTAACGCCTCCTCCGGATTGTTCATAAAAAGGAATGTCTTTGGAGGACCGTTGCAGGATTTGATCGAGCGTATAATCTTCGCCGCATATATATAATGCTTTGTATATGCAGACTTTTGAACATTCCCCGCAGTTGTTGCAGATGGAACGATCGATATGGATAGTCCGGACTATCTCCTGAGTCGCCGCATGTTGTATCGATTTTCCGGAAGCAATCGCTTTTTGGGGGCATGCTTTTAGGCACTTCCCGCATTTTTCCACCCCAATGCATCGCATCGAAATCAAGCTGATCTGCGAGTCAAACTTTTGAGATTCAGGGCTATGGCACCAGGGGCAGCGCAAAGGACATCCTTTTAAAAAAACAGTTGTCCGGATGCCGGGCCCATCCTGCAACGAAAATCCCTGTATGTCGTAAATTTTCCCGGTTAATAGTTTAGTCATATTTTAAAATAGCCACAGAACACGCAGAGAACTCAGATTTCTAATATTTTATAGTCTGCGTGTTCTGTGGCTAAAAATTCAGCTCTGTCCTCTTGATAATGTCTTCCTGGCTGGCCTTGTAGAGTTCCACGAAATACGCGCTGAAACCGGCGATTCGAACTACAAGATCTCGATATTCTTCCGGGTGTTCCTGCGCTTTTCTCAGCGTCTTTCCGCTGACAATATTGAACTGCATTTCCATGCCGCCCAGTGCGAAATAGGTTTTAATCAAAGCGATGAGTTTTGCCTTTCCGGATTCATTGCTCAGCGCCGACGGATGTAACTTCATATTCAACAAAGTGCCGTTGGAAAACTTTTTTTGATCAATAGACGCCACAGATTTGAGAGTCGCGGTCGGGCCGTTTTTATCGAGCTGCTGAAGAGGAGAAATGCCGTCGGCAAGCGGCTCGCCGGCTTTTCGTCCGTCAGGAGAGGCTCCGGTCATCATCCCAAAAAGCACATGGGTCGTGACCGGATATAAACCGGCCGCCCATCTTCCGCGCGGTCCCGTAGCGGAATTAATCGCGTTCCCATAAACATCAGCCGCCCATTTTGCGAACTTATCCGCGTAGTTATTGTCGTTGCCGTAATGGGGCGCTTCATTCAATATGGATTGCCGAAGGTCTTCCTTCCCCTCCCAATTCGTTATGAGCGCGTCATAGAGCTCTCTTGCGCCCACCCGCTTTTGGTCATAAACCAAATACTTCACTATGGCCAGGCTGTCTGCGATATTGCCGAGGGCGATGCCCGCATTGCCGGTGGAGTTGTATTTTGCGCCGCCTTGCATGACGTCCTTGCCGGATTCCATGCAGCCCTCGATCGTCGCAGAGAGAAGCGGGAGTTGCATATGTTCGGACGCGACATACTCATACGTATTAATCAGGCTCACCTGCCATCGAACGAAATATTCCATTTGTTTTTTGACGGCGTCAAGAACGTCCTCAAAAGTCTCCATTTCATAGAGGTAGCCTGTCGGCAGGCCGACCTGACGGCCGGGCTTTCCATCGCGGCCGGGCATTGGATTATAGCCGTTGTTGATCGCCAGCAAAAAGGCGTTGAGCATATTCCAGAATGATTCCGTTCCATTGCCGCCTGGACAGGCCCATTCATCTCCGCAGCCTTGCGGTTCTACACAACCGATAAGGCAGTAATTTCTGGCGCTTTCGAGCGGGAGCCCTCTCGACATGAGGGCGGGAATAATGACATCGTCATTTTCGAATGTGGGCACCCCGCCTGCAATTTGGGTTGTTTCGATCGCCGCTTCCCACAGCTCCGCAGGGGTGTCCTTATGGATGCGCAAGGACTGGGGCGGATCGTGCAGCACCAGCCGTCCTGAAGATTGAAGCATCATGAAGGATACCGCGTTGGTTGCATCCTTGCCGTCCTTGGTCACCCCGCCGATAGTCATCAGCTGCCCGCTGGTATAACCGGGGCCGGCGAGAGTGGCGAAGTAAGGCCAGATCTTGTTCATTTCAGCGACTTTTAAATAGAACAAGTCCAGCAATTCCTGGGCTTGTTCATGGGTGATTCTGTTCGCGGCGGTATCCGCTTCATAATAGGAGCCCAGGTATTGATCCACTCTGCCAAAGCTGATGCCATGCTGCTGGCCGTCCAGACAAAGGCCGATCTGGTATAGGAACATGCATTGTATTGCGTCATGAAAAGAACGGCAGGAATGTTCCATGATCCAGTTCAGACAATCGGCCATGTCCAGCAACTCTTTTTTCCGCGCCGGATCGGATTCAAGAGAAGCCAGTCTTTCGCATTCCTGGGCGTATCTTTTGGAGAGGAGGATCATGCCGTCGCAAACGATAACAAGGGCTCGGTAGAAATTATATCTGGAAACGCTATCGCCATATAAGACTCCTTCCAGCGCATCCATTTTTGCCTGCGCTTCCGCTTTGATGGCGCCAAAGCCTTCGTGCAGGGCCTTTTCAAAGTTCGCGACAAAGTGTCCGATAGGAGCGGAGCAGTTGCCTTGCGCCCCGAACGTGACGACGCCGTTCCCAATAGCTTGCAAATATCCTGGTGGAATATATTCATCTATTTTGGCGCTCAGGCATTCCTTGCGCCAGAAGTCGCCGGTGTTGCGGATATAATCGGCGTCCGTTTCATCAATGTCATAGGGATCTGCTTCGCGAAGCGGGATAGAGCCGGACTGGAGCTCCTCTAAAAACCAGCTGAAGGATGTCTCCGGATAGAGCGCGCAGGCGCGATAAGAAGTGGCCTGCCATCCGACGATTACTTCGTCTTGGTTGATGAGGATGGGAATTTTTTCGCAGATGTTCTTGAAATTTTTCGCTCTTTTTAAGACGCCCTGCAACTGAGGGTTCTGCTGATAAAATTCCGTTACGATTTTGTAACGGGCAATACAGACGCGTGGCCGCGTTGTGCGGTATTTCTCACGGATTCTTCGCACACGTTCGGTGACAGGACCTAATCCATACATCTCCGTTTCTCCTACACAAGCTCTATTGCATTTTACAATAATTCACATTAGATGCTTCAAGAATTCGAGTTCAGGTTGGACCGGCTTGGCGCCCATGCCGGATTTTATGGTTATTTGCCGTTGTATTTGATTACTACGAGGCTGAGATCGTCCGTCGGTTTCACGGTTAATTGTCGATCTTCCAGGATTTCATCACATATCTGTTTTGCGGAGCCATTCCGTGCGCGGGAAACAGTCCGTTCCAGCCGGGCTTGGGTGTAAGGAGAAAAAGGATCGGTCAGGCCGTCCGTATAGAGAAGCAAAACGTCGCCTTGACCCATAAGGTTCAACTCATTAACCGCATAACGTTTTTTATATCCGAGCGCCGGTTGATACATTCTGGCGTCTGCATTGTCTTCATTCAGCTGCAACCCCAGCGGCGGATAACTGACAAGCCTGTCCGGACATATATCAACAAATCGGTCGAATTCACGGGAGAAAACCAACGGCTGCGGGTGCCCGGCGGTTATGAAGCGGAACCGGCCGGTATTGGAGATTTCACCATAGATAAGAGTAATAAAATTTATGGGATCGAGATCTACGGAGGCGAGATTGCGCAATGTCTTGGATTTACAAAAACGCGTATTGACCTGTTCGATAAGGCGTGAAGTAATTTCGCCTCTGGAAGCCAGCTCATACAACGCTCCCATGTGAAAAACCTGGTGCAACAGCAACGCTCGTATGGCATCGGCGAATTCATGTCCTGAGACATCCGCGACCAGTATGGCCCCCTTGCGTTTCAATTTCTGCAATTTTTGCGCGATATCTTCCTGTCCCTTGGCCAGAGCGCCGGCAATGCGGGAATCCAAATCGAATCGTTCCTGGAAATCCACAAATGTAATCAGGTCTCCCCCAACAATTCCGTTCAACGGGATTGTTATGCCGTGAATATCCACATTGGATATTTGGGGTACGGCGCCGGCTTCAGGTGTGAGACATTGCGCCAGATATTGCGCTCCCGCACGGAGTTCGTTGTCTATTTTGACCTCAAAAGGCTTCATGGCCGTCCCTAAAATAAGAATGTTGAGTATAATACGGCGCAAAATACAATCATAATTGTTTATGTCTTCAATAATATTAACCAGAGCATCTTTGCGTCTTAGCAGTTCTATGGTAAAAAGATGTGGGCAAAGTCCTGGGCTTGCGCAGCATTCCGGCCCAATACGACATCATTCAGAAGATAAGGGAGAAGTCCGATGATTGAAACAGAAATGGCCGATGCATCAAAAGGCGGCGGGTCCAAGGTAATCAGCGCCGAGGAGGCCGCAGTTCTCATAGGAGATGGCGTCACGATCAGTTCGCCTATCATGGGTTTGGCCGGGTGGCCTGAGGAAATCGGGCGGGCAATTGCCAAGCGATTTGAGGAAACGGGACACCCCAAGGGACTTACGTTGGTCTGCGGATCCGCTATGGGCAACCACAAAGATAAAGGGCCTCATGTAATCGGCATCGAAGGATTAATTACGCAGTTCATCGGAGCTCATACTCACGGATCTCCCAATATAGGCGCGCTCATTCAGAATAATAAGATGCTCGCTTATTGTTTTCCCCAGGGAGTTGTCGTTCATCTCTACCGGGAAATCGCAGCGAAACGCTTTGGAGTGCTTACCAAAATAGGTCTTGGAACTTTCGTCGATCCCCGCGTCGAAGGGGGCAAGATGAACGATCTGACCCGCAAGGCCCCTGATCGCAATGAAGTTGTGACTTTCAACGGTGAAGAATACCTATGGTTTAAGCCTTTTCCCATCCATGTCGGTTTGATCCGCGGAACAAAAGCCGACGAAAGAGGCAACATCTCCATGGATAAAGAAGGCGCTTTTCTGGAAGCGCTTCCGGTCGCCCAAGCGGCTAAAAACTCGGGCGGCATTGTTATCGCACAAGTCGAGTATCTTGCCAAGGCAGGTACGCTCCATCCCAAGTCGGTTCAGGTTCCGGGAGTTCTTGTCGATTATGTTGTTGTCGCCAAGAACCCTGAGGAATTCCATATGCAGAGTGAAGGCGTCTACTACCAGCCCGCATTCAGCGGAGACGTCGTAATGCCTCTGGGCGCGCTTCCGAAACTTCCATTCGACGAAAGACTTTTTATACTGCGCCGCGCCGCCATGGAGCTTGAACCTAATTCCGTCGTCAATCTTGGCATCGGAATACCCGACCGGCTGGCGACGGTCGCCGGACATGAAGGCGTAACGTCTATGTTAACGCTTACAACAGAAGCCGGCGCTGTGGGCGGCGTACCCGCCGGCTGGCCTAATTTCGGGATGACGTACAATCCGGAAGCGTTCGTTATGCATCCAAACATGTTCGATTGGTATGATGGTGGCGGCATTGACCAGACTTTTTTGGGAATGGGTGAAATTGACAAGTTTGGGAATGTGAATGTTAGCAAATTCAATAACAGGCCAATCGGATGTGGTGGATTTATCAACATAACGACTACTTCTAAAAAAGTGGCTTTCTGCGGGACCTTTACAACAGGCGGCCTTAAGATTACTGCCGAGGATGGGAAGGTCAAAATCCTCCAGGAGGGGAATCACAAGAAATTCGTCGATCATGTCGAGCAGATCACATTCAGCGGGAAATATTCAGCCAAAATGAAGAAGCCCATCCTTTATATTACGGAACGGGCGGTCTTCAAGTTGATCGATGGAGAGGTTACGATTATCGAAATAGCTCCGGGAATCGATCTGGAAAAAGATATCCTGGCCCAGATGGATTTCAAGCCGCGCATTGATCCCAATCTTAAATTAATGCCGGAAGAAATCTTTTGTCCGGAATGGGGCAAGCTGAAGCAGCATATAGAAGCCAAAAAGAAAGAAGCCTAATCACAGGGCAGCTCCGCCACCAGCCTCGCTGGATTAAAAAATCTGTAACTGGAGAGATTCCATCAGCATTATGCTTCCATGGAACACGGTTGCAGTCATAGTCCTTTGTCCATTGGCGCCCCGTGCCCCTAGGGCAGCATGGCTCCAGGAAGGCAATTAAAAATTGGCGAGGCTTGTATGGCACTCCCCTAGGGCAGTATCCACTAACAGCCGACCTGGGCAGTCGTGTTCAGAAAGGTGAACACAAATGCAGGAAAGCAATGATAAAAAAATCAGCTTGGGCAAGACAGAAGAAATCGAAGGACTGCCGATAGTACGGCGCAATGTGGCCGGGATTGATTTGGGTAGCACTTTTCACTGGGTATGCGCTCCAACGGTTGACGGGACCCGTCGCGAAGTAGCCAAATTCGGAGGCACAACGCCTGAATTGATTCGGATGGCTAAATGGATCAAGGAGCGAAATGTCGAATCGGTGGCAATGGAGAGTACAGGCGTGTATTGGATCGCACCGCATGAGGTATTGGAGGCGGAGGGTTTGGAAGTCCTGCTGGTAGACACGCGTCAACTCTCCCGTGTTCCTGGACGCAATAAGAAGACGGATCCGAACGATTGTGAATGGATACAACGGCTGCACAGTTGCGGTCTGCTGGCAGGCTCCTTTCGTCCGAAGGAGGATGTAATCATGTTGCGGACTTTGGTGCGAGACAAATCCAACCTAGTGGCGGAGTCCGGAGATTGGGTGCGGCGGATGCAAAAAAGTCTGGATCAAATGAATGTGCGTGTGCATCGTGCAGTATCCGACCTGGACGGCGCAACCGGAATGGCGATTGTACGGGCCATTACAGAAGGAGAGCGGGACGCTCGGAAGTTGGCGCAATTACGCGATCCTAGATGTCGTAAAAGCGAAGAGGAAATCGCCGAACAGTTGAGCGGTCACTGGCGGAAAGATCACCTGTTTAGTTTGCAGCAGAGTTTGAAGATGTACGATTCCATCCAGGAACGGATTGCCGCCTATAACCAGGAGATTCTACGCAAACTGGCCGAGATGGAAAACGATACTTGCAGTGGAGGATCTGCGCCGCCAGTGAAGAATCGGCAAAAAGCCAACGCCATCAAGAAGCGAGGAGAAGAATCGATGCGCCAGGCTTTTTTTCGAATGAGCGGAGTAGACCTGACGCAGGTTGATTCAATCGGAGTGGAAACCGTTCAAGTCGTACTTAGTGAATACGGACCCGATTTGAGCCGCTTCCCCACTGAAAAACATTTCATTTCTCATGTCACCCTCGCACCGCGTGTTCCCATGAGCGGGGGCAAGCCATTGAAAAAGAAGAAACGGCACAGTGCGAGCACACGGGTTGCAGCTGCTCTACGCATGGCGGCGTTATCACTTCGTCGCAGCTCAACGGCATTAGGAGCTTATTATCGAAACATTGCGCGTCGGATCGGCGGAGATGTGGCCGTTTTTGCTACAGCCAGAAAGTTAGGCATTTTGATTTATCGCATGCTACGGTGGGGCCAACCCTACGTAGATGAAGGGGAAGCAGCTTTTGAAAAGCGATATCAGCAGGCGCGTATTGCATCTCTGACTTCCAAAGCTAAGGCGCTTGGATATCAACTGACACCGACCGAGGCCTGACGATGGGTTTTCAAAATCAAATGAGTTACAGGGCAGCTCCGCCACCAGCCTCGCTGGATTAAAAAATCTGTAACTGGAGAGATTCCATCAGCATTATGCTTCCATGGAACACGGTTGCAGTCATAGTCCTTTGTCCATTGGCGCCCCGTGCCCCTAGGGCAGCATGGCTCCAGGAAGGCAATTAAAAATTGGCGAGGCTTGTATGGCACTCCCCTAGGGCAGTATCCACTAACAGCCGACCTGGGCAGTCGTGTTCAGAAAGGTGAACACAAATGCAGGAAAGCAATGATAAAAAAATCAGCTTGGGCAAGACAGAAGAAATCGAAGGACTGCCGATAGTACGGCGCAATGTGGCCGGGATTGATTTGGGTAGCACTTTTCACTGGGTATGCGCTCCAACGGTTGACGGGACCCGTCGCGAAGTAGCCAAATTCGGAGGCACAACGCCTGAATTGATTCGGATGGCTAAATGGATCAAGGAGCGAAATGTCGAATCGGTGGCAATGGAGAGTACAGGCGTGTATTGGATCGCACCGCATGAGGTATTGGAGGCGGAGGGTTTGGAAGTCCTGCTGGTAGACACGCGTCAACTCTCCCGTGTTCCTGGACGCAATAAGAAGACGGATCCGAACGATTGTGAATGGATACAACGGCTGCACAGTTGCGGTCTGCTGGCAGGCTCCTTTCGTCCGAAGGAGGATGTAATCATGTTGCGGACTTTGGTGCGAGACAAATCCAACCTAGTGGCGGAGTCCGGAGATTGGGTGCGGCGGATGCAAAAAAGTCTGGATCAAATGAATGTGCGTGTGCATCGTGCAGTATCCGACCTGGACGGCGCAACCGGAATGGCGATTGTACGGGCCATTACAGAAGGAGAGCGGGACGCTCGGAAGTTGGCGCAATTACGCGATCCTAGATGTCGTAAAAGCGAAGAGGAAATCGCCGAACAGTTGAGCGGTCACTGGCGGAAAGATCACCTGTTTAGTTTGCAGCAGAGTTTGAAGATGTACGATTCCATCCAGGAACGGATTGCCGCCTATAACCAGGAGATTCTACGCAAACTGGCCGAGATGGAAAACGATACTTGCAGTGGAGGATCTGCGCCGCCAGTGAAGAATCGGCAAAAAGCCAACGCCATCAAGAAGCGAGGAGAAGAATCGATGCGCCAGGCTTTTTTTCGAATGAGCGGAGTAGACCTGACGCAGGTTGATTCAATCGGAGTGGAAACCGTTCAAGTCGTACTTAGTGAATACGGACCCGATTTGAGCCGCTTCCCCACTGAAAAACATTTCATTTCTCATGTCACCCTCGCACCGCGTGTTCCCATGAGCGGGGGCAAGCCATTGAAAAAGAAGAAACGGCACAGTGCGAGCACACGGGTTGCAGCTGCTCTACGCATGGCGGCGTTATCACTTCGTCGCAGCTCAACGGCATTAGGAGCTTATTATCGAAACATTGCGCGTCGGATCGGCGGAGATGTGGCCGTTTTTGCTACAGCCAGAAAGTTAGGCATTTTGATTTATCGCATGCTACGGTGGGGCCAACCCTACGTAGATGAAGGGGAAGCAGCTTTTGAAAAGCGATATCAGCAGGCGCGTATTGCATCTCTGACTTCCAAAGCTAAGGCGCTTGGATATCAACTGACACCGACCGAGGCCTGACGATGGGTTTTCAAAATCAAATGAGTTACAGGGCAGATTCTAAAAACAAAAACGCCACGGAGTCCACGGATTAAATAACATTAAAAATCCGTGGAGTCCGCGGCGTTTTTTCTTTTATTTTACACCCTGTTTCCAGATTGGCGTTTTGTCCACGCCAAAGTCCGGTTTCGAACCGTCCTGAGCAGGGAGCACGAATTGGTAGTTGGGGACGGGATCGACGGCTGATTCCTTTGGTTTGGTCAATTGTGAGACCCAGTTGTAGGGAACACGGTAAGCCCGGTAAACAAGATTTCGGGCGCCGGGCGCACTGGCATCCCACAAGTATGGAGAAATATACTCCCAAACTACTTCGCGGTCCTTGGTGACTTCAATGACGCGGCCATCCGATCCTTCGGTAATTAAAGTGTTGCCGTTGGGAAGACGCTGGGCGGAAGAAATGAAAGGGCTGTACAAATCAAATCCGAACCTTCGATTAGGGGATCCCATATTATTATTGGAATATTCCCAAACGATCTCTTTAGTGATCGGATTGAATTCAAGCGCTCGGGAATAGGCGCGTCGCATGACCGCTATGCCGTCGGGCGCCATGTCATTGGGCGGGCCGTATCCGGATTGGCCGCCATTATCAAAAAGCAGGATATTCCCTTCACCCGGCAATCCTTGAGGAATCATATGAGTATGGTGCGGCCCGATAATCCATCCTAATTTCTTATCCTCGCCATCCCGGTAATACGGGCCTGTCCTCCATACGATTTTGCCGCTTTGGCGATCCACTATCGCCAGCAATCCGGCTTCGCGGCTGTCTAAAATTATATTGTCCGGGTTGAAGCGTTTGTCGCCTTGGTCGAACCATTGATTAGGCCCTAAATAAGAAGCGCAGTTTTGGTGGAACCAGTCGAATCCATCCCCCTCAAGTCTGGTTTTCACAGCATAGTTCTGCATTCCTTTGAAGGCAGCCTTGTCAAAACCCATTTCATCTACATGCTCGGCTGCTTTCCATATCCAGGTAATTTTGCCTGTCGCGATATCCACTTCATAGATTGCATCATCAATGAGCCGGACATTTTTATTGATCTTGTCTTTTTGGACGTTGTAATGAGCCAAAGCCAATATCGTTCCCCGGGAGACATCCAGTTTGTCGGAATTCGGAATATAATAACCGGCAGGATTGCCCTTGATTTGCAGATCATGATGCTGCCTGGACAGCCACGTTGTTCCATTGCCTTGGTTGGCTTTGCCTTCCTGCCAGTGATCAAATTTCCATAGGATCCTGTCATTAAAATCTCTAATCTGAATTTCCAGTGCGTCCTGGTGGCCTTGTTTCCATGAGGCGGTTGAAGTCAGAAGATAACCGCCCGGATACACTTTATTGGGATGATGCAGCGGGCCTTTCCAAAGGTGAACCAGACTGCCGTTCATATCGACCAGCCGGCCTTCATCCGATGAAAGGATCGTGAAACCATTCCAGCATTTCTCCGGAACGTAAACCGTGACGCCTAAAGGATACACGCTTGCGTCGGGTCGCACAAAAATCGGGAACAGCATCAAAGAGACAATGATCCATAACAGTTTTGGGTATTTCATCGCAGGCTCCTTGGATAGAGAAGGCTATCTTCGCGTCCTGGGCTGGTTTTGTCAAATCGGAAGTGTCAGAAATATGAGACAGTCCACGCATAATACATGGTCGATGCAGTATTTGTGAACCGGATTCGTCCTGAAACACCCAACGTGGCGTCCGGCTGTGCCATACCAGGCAATGCCTGATGATGAACATGCCGTGAATTTAAGTTGACGGACGCGGATGAGGCGTTACTAAAACCACTGGCGGCCTGCGGGTATGTATTTAGGCGGAAGCCCGATGTGATAACAGCCCTTGCCCGATTTGATGACATTAAAATAAAAAATATGCCATAAAGCGGCTAATCCATCTTTCCAGGTGATTTTTTTGCCTTCAATATAGGCTCGAGGAAAGTAGCTGATGGGTATTTCCAGAACGCGGATTTTCAAACGGGAAATTTTAGCCGTGATTTCAGGCTCAAACCCGAATCTATTGGACTCTAAGCCGATATTTTTAATAATTTCGGAGCGGAACAGCTTGTAGCAGGTTTCCATATCGGAAAAATAGAGGCCGCTCAAAAGGTTGCTGAAGATCGTAAGGATACGGTTCACCAGATAATGAAACGTGCGGTGAACCTGGTTGCTGTTTCGACGAAAACGCGATCCGTAGATCACATCCGCTTTGCCTTCAATCAAGGGCTGCAATAGTTTTGGAATATCGGACATGTCATATTCGAAATCAGCGTCCTGGATAATGATAAAATCCCCTGTGGCTATTTCGATGCCTTTGCGTAAAGCCGCGCTTTTGCCGAGATTGCGAGGCTGCCGTACAAATATAAATTCGGATTGGAACGGGAATTTCTCCACCATGCTTGCCGAACCGTCATCCGAGCAGTCATCTACGAGGATTAGCTGCTTGGGAATCTGAAGAGAGAGCCGGTCCACTTGTTGCAGGAACTCTTCCAGGTGTGAAGCTTCGTTGAATATAGGAATGATAAGACTTATGGACGCCATAGGATCGCTTTCGTTTTATTCTACTATATTAAAAGAAAAAGCAGGATTTCACACGGATTAATTAGAGAGCTATGCTTCGGATGAAGCGGCAATGTTGTTGAGCACGGACAACTAACGAGAGCGGGTTTTAGCGATAATTGCGGAAAGGGCGACAAGACCGACTTCTTGGGAAATCAATTCAGTCATCTTGCAGAGCGCCTCGCCGAGAGCCGGGAGTCGCTCTTTGGAGAGCCTGAAGGATGGCCCTACGATGGCTATGGATGCTATGGGATGGTTTTCTGTGTCGAATATCGGCGCTGCGACCGCGTTGATATCCTCTTCATATTCTTGTTCTGATATTGCGTAGCCACGCGCGGTTGTGACGCGCAAATCTGCAAGTATGTCCTCTATGGAAGCATGCGAATGGTTGGATGCTTCAGCCAGGTTGTCCGTGATGATTTTTTTTGAATGTTCAATGGGAAGATAGGCCAGCAAAGCTTTTCCCGACGCTGTGTAAAAGGCCGGGAGCCTTTGCCCGACAGCCGCCGCGAGTTTAACGCGCTGGGGACTTTCAATTACTTCGAGATAAATGACGTGAGATCCATCGAGTATGGAAAGGTCGACGGTTTCACCATACTCAGCCGACAGGCGTTGAAGGTAAGGATGAGCCCAACGGTGCAGCTCCACATCCTGCAGAACAAGGGAAGCCATTTCGATGAAGCGGAATCCGAGACGATACAAGCTGGTTGTTTTATCCCTGGTAATGAAACGCTTGTTCTCAAGGGTCGCCAGGAGCCGATGCACAGTGGTCTTGGACATGTGGATGGCTTCGGCAATCTGAGTCAGGGATCGAGTGGGTTCTTCGCGCGTAAAGCAGAGCAGGATGTCGAGAGCCCTTTCAACGGCGCGTACCGATTGAGACAAAAGAAACCTCCTCAGCGATGTATGCCGGCATCTGCTGTAATGAGCCGCTTTTCATCCGCCGGTGCGGCGCTCCGAAGACCAGGTGCGGATTGCGGGAACTGCATGCGGGGGGAGCGAACCGCAGCCCCCCGCATTAATGGTCAAGAATTCCCGTTTAGGGCGGATAAGAGATAGTATATAGATGCTTCCCGCCGTTTAACGGTCCTTTCAACAACGCTTCGATTTCTTTTGGATCGCGTTGAGTGGTTTTCTCCGCCGGAGGCAATTTTCCGGCCGGGAAGGCGGTCATAATGTCGCTGATCAGCTTGCACATATAATCAAGCAGCTCGTTAAGGCCATCATAAGCCTTTTCTGCTTTGGCGAGCGTCGGACTTCCGATGACTCCTTCCGGATAGACATTAACTTCCGTGCCACTCAGGCCAACATGCTCGTGTCCTCTAATCGGGAAGTGATAAACTTCACCGCCTCCGTCCACGTGCCCCGCAGGAATGAATCCAGAGGGTTTGTTGTCCACAGCCAGTTTCATGTCACAGAACTCAGGAAAGAGCGCAAGAGAGTAAGACGCTTCCGCTTCGTCCGCATGTGAGAACCGTGTTTCAAACGGGCCTCCGAACGCCTTGGTCCTTAGATGATCATGAATAACTGTCTCCCAGTGCAGCGAAACCAAAATAGAAGGCACTTGATATTTTTTCGCCCACTGGTGGAGTGCGAGTGGAATGACTTCTTCCTGGCCATGGCCGTTCA
>CAYTYP010000024.1:0-64686 GCA_964441405.1 uncultured Acidobacteriota bacterium | reverse complement strand
CCGTGTCGGTTATCTCGTCTATCAGTTTTGAAACTGCGCTTCCGCAATTGTGGTAAATCACGAGGAAATGTTTATCCTGAACAGCATCCACTATCTCACGGACATATTCCATCGAGAATGCCTTCATAAGTTCCGGCGAAAGAAGGCCGGCGAGAGGTTCGGCAAGCACGATCCCATGCGCTCCAATTCTCTTGAATTCCAGGGCGTACAATCTCAGAAATTCGGTGACTTTGCGAAGCACTTTGTGAACGATTTCGGGAGATTCATAACACTGAAGCATAATGTCGTTGACGTTCATAAGCCTGCCGGCCAGCGAAAAAGGCCCTATGGATTGGGCGAAAACAGGCCTGTCATGGATCAGCTTTAGAGCTTTTCTCATGGTTTCAAGGTAAATTCCCGTTCGCTCCGCTCCAATCGCCGGCGATTGCAGCTTTTCGGCGGCATCTTCATCCTCGATCAGTTTGCCGATAATGGTGGGAATTTCATCGGCCGGGTATGCGGTATAGGCTCCGAATGCTTCAGCTTCGACGGATAGATCCATGTAGCCGAAGGACGCCGGCATATCGTACTTATCCGCGATCAGTCTCATGCCTATGGCGAGATGATTGGGGTCCTTCATCACTTCTCGGACGGTTCGGAGGATATACTGCACCGCAGGGTATGCAAGGATCGGCAGCGGCTTCTTCTTTTCTGTGTGAATGATCTGTTCCATCCAGCTATACATGTTCATAATAGAAAACCTCCGGCATAAAGGGGATTGAGCAAAAAGCCATCGGCAACAGCGGGCTGGCGGCTAAGAGAATATGTTGGGCTTTTTTATGCTTTATCCTATTTATTGCTTATTGCGCCACCAATTCCACTCTGCGGTTTTTTGCCCGGCCTTCCTCGGTTTTGTTGGATGCCACGGGGGCTGTTGGCCCGGAGCCAAAAGGGGTTAGCCTGGAAGCCGCAATGCCATGTTTGGTGACAAGTTCATTAACCACCGAGACGGCCCTGTCCTGAGAAAGTTTGACGTTGTGGGCAAACAAGCCCACATTATCGGTGTGGCCTACGACATAGACTTTTAAGGCCGCATCTGTTTTTAGCATCTTAACGATTTCAGCAAGGGCAGGTTCAGACGCCGGCTTGAGTTCCGCCTTATCGGTGTCAAAATAGATGCCGGCGACAACCACTCGGCCGGTTTCTTTGATGCTGCCGGCCAGAGCGGAGGCGTTGGCCGTCACATCCTGTTTCATGAGCTGTTTTACAACCAGGTGAACATTGTACATCCCGTTGTTTGCACCGGACACTTCCGTCCAGATTTCTTGGTCGTCCTTAATAACCCGAATGATGGAATACTGGGCGCCGCCGTCTTCAAACGCGTAAAGCTCCTCTCCGCCGATTGCCTTGGCGGCATTCACATAGTTGCGTTTGATCTGAAGCCCGCTGGGGTGGGCAACGCCTTCATTGGCATAGTAGGCGACAAAAACGTGAGAGCCTTCCACTTTTTGCTTTTTACCAGGGGCTACCTGGAATTCATACTGGTCGAATTCCAATAAATCGTAACGGGAAATATGAAAGCCGGGCATGCGGGAAAAAAGGTCCGGATCCTTGCTGCCTTCAACATCATTGGGATCGCTTGCCGCCAGGCTTGATTGAATCGGGCTTAAACACAGAACCAAACACAAAATGGTGGAAATAAGATAACGCATTAAATTCTCCTTAGGATTTGATTTTAATAAGTATCGATAGAGCATATAGGTTGCATTGATGATGGAGGCAAAACGGTGGCACATCGAACAAATCCATGACACATGCCAATTAAACATACTACAAACGCTAAGGCAATATTATTTTCTATAAACCGGCATCGAGAGATAGAATCCGGCCTGGGTCCTCCGTCCGTAGAGGCGGAACCTGGTTTTCGCCTTACTTGAAATACGACCTGTCCACTATAATCAGACTTAACTAACCGCGATCCAGAGGCCAACGGAGGGTTCCATGAAATTACACACGTTGCGTTTAAATCTCCTTCCCATGATTCTTTTGTTCGCTACGGTATTGCCGGCAAGGGCTCAGTGGCTCCCGCTAAATCCTGTCGTCGATGTTCAGCAGCAGAGCGACGGCGCGCGGATCAAACTTAAGACGGGATACCTGCGCCTGCGAGTGTGCGCCGACTCGATTGTGCGCGTGCTCTATTCACTCGAAGCCGTCGTTCCGGTTCGCCCCGATTTCATTGTTACGAAGGCGAACTGGCCGCATGTGGATTTTGCTCTGACGCTGAATCCCACGTCCGTAATGCTGAAGACATCACGCTTGACAATAAATGTGAACCGCGCCAATTCCGCCATAACTTTCCTGGACGAGAAGGAGAAGCTGCTGGCTCAAGAAGACGGTCGCACGCTCACGCCCGTAGAAGTGAACGGCGAAAAGACGCTGCGCTCCGAGCGCTTTACCAGCATGTGGGGAACCCAGGAGGCTTTCTACGGCCTCGGCCAGCATCAGGCAGGCGCGTGGAACTATCGCGGCGAGGCCGTGGATATCTCACAGGACAACACGAATATCTCCGTCCCGTTCCTGCTCTCGAGCAACGGCTACGCATTGCTTTTCAACAACGGATCGCGCAGCCGCTTCAACAACCGTTTTGCCCATGCATTCTATTACAGCTCGGAAGTCGCCGATGCGATGGACTACTACTTCATCTACGGACCCCACTTCGACGCACTGGTGGCGGCATACCGTGAACTGACCGGACAGGCGCCCCTGTTCGGCAAGTGGGCCTACGGCTTCTGGCAGTGCAAAAACAAGTACGAAACCCAGGAGGAAATTCTAAGGATTGCCCGTAAGTATCGCACAATGCATATCCCCATAGATAACATTGTGCAGGACTGGTTCTGGTGGATCACCATGGGCAATCCTGTCTTCGACCCGAAGCGATACCCTGATCCGAAGGGGATGCTGGACGATCTCCACAAAAACAATTTTCATCTGATGATGTCCGTCTGGCCTTTCTTCCGCCCCAATCCTGACGGCCATCCCGAGTCGCCCGATCCCGTTTATCAGGACATGGACAAGCGCGGCTTCTTCATCGCCAGAACCGTTGCACCCAGCTTTCATCCAGTTGGACAGGCTCTCTACGACGCATTCCATCCTGAGGCGCGGAAGTATTACTGGAACCTGATGGAAAAGGCGCTCTTCAACATTGGCGTCGATGCCTGGTGGCTCGATACAACCGAAGCGGAAACGGAAGGTCGCGAAACCAACATTATAGTCACCAGCAAGATCGCGTTGGGGAACGGCGCGCGTTACGTCAACGAGTATCCGCTTCTTACGACGACGGGAGTCTATGAAGGCCAGCGAGCTGCATCCGATCAGAAACGCGTCTTCGTCCTCTCACGCTCGGCGTTCGCCGGAAGCCAGCGAAATTCCGTGGCCGTCTGGTCCGGAGACGTAAATCCCAACTGGGAAACCTTCCGGCGCCAGATACCGGCCGGACTTAACTACTCGGTTTCCGGGCTCCCGTATTGGACGACGGACATCGGAGGGTTTGTAGGAGCAAGCCCCAGCGATCCCGCCTATCGCGAACTATTCGTGCGCTGGTTCCAGTTCGGGACATTTTGTCCGATCTTCCGGGTTCACGGCACTCGCCACGCTCCCAATGAAAACGAGTTGTGGTCCTATGGGCCGGAAGCGCAGAAGATCCTCACCCGCTTCGACCGGCTGCGGTATCGTCTTCTCCCTTATATTTATTCCATCGCGTGGAGGGTTACTAGCGAGGGATACACGATGATGCGCCCTCTCG
Organism: uncultured Acidobacteriota bacterium; assembly: GCA_964441405.1. Classification (GTDB taxonomy): domain Bacteria; phylum Acidobacteriota; class UBA6911; order UBA6911; family UBA6911; genus UBA6911. Next base: position 60,905 of record CAYTYP010000024.1, on the reverse strand, counting down.
TCATGGACTTCCGCACGGATGTTCGCGCGCAGAATGTCGGAGACCAGTTCCTGTTTGGTCCCGCGCTGCTCGTGAATCCCGTGACTGAACCTGCGGCGACGACGCGTCACCTATATCTGCCGTGCGCCCGATGGTACGACTTTTGGACCGGGGCTGTATCGGAGGGATGCCGGGCGGTTGATGCGCCAACTTCCATCGAGCGCATCCCGTTGTACGTTCGGGCCGGCTCGATCATTCCCCTGGGTCCGGACGTCGAGTACGCGAACGAGAAACCTGCGGATCCGATCGAATTGCGCGTCTACCGTGGCGCCGACGGGCGCTTTACGCTATACGAAGACGAGAACGACAACTACAACTACGAGAAGGGAGTTCATGCAACAATCCCCATTCAGTGGGACGAAGCCGGGAAGACGCTGACCATCGGCGATCGCAGCGGTGAGTTTCCCGGCATGTTGAAGACGCGCACCTTCCGGGTCGTCTTTGTCGGTGAGAACCACGGAGTTGACATTGCGCCGTCCGGGAAAGCAGACAAGGCAATTCAATACTCCGGCAAGCGGATCACCGTCGTCCCGTAGAATGGAATGAGCCACTCGGACAAGGAGTCTCCTCCATTAGGGTATACTCCAAAGCCGTATCCCGCGACTAGATACTTCTGTACAATCAACCTGCAACCGATTCACAAGGGACGGCAGAAATGGGACAAGATCCAGCCAAGGTGGAGAAAATGTACGATTCCCTGGCAGGGGAATGGGCCGCTGCTTTTGCCGGTGAGCATGACAAGAAACCGCAGGATCAAACCTTGTTGCGCCGCTTTGCAAATGAGATCGCAGACCGGCGGCCGGTTTGGGATTTCGGTTGTGGGCTCGGGAATACTGCGGGATATCTCCATAATCTTGGCGTTGAAGTATCCGGAATGGATTTATCCGAAGGGCTTCTCGCACAAGCGCGATTGCTGCATCCGGCCATACATTTCGAAAAGCGAGATCTGCTGGCGCTCGCATTCAAGCCGGACTCCATTGCCGGCGTTGTGGCCTTCTACGCGATTGTTCACTTCTCGGAAGAACAAGTTGGAGTCGCATTCCGTGAAGTGTTTCGCGTATTGAAGCCCGGGGGCCTGTTCTTTTTCACTTTTCATATCGGAGGGAACACAATCCATTTGAAAGAGTTTCTCGGCAAGCCTGTTGATATAGATTTTATGTACTTCAGCGCCAATTCCATCGCCCGTGCGCTCCAGGATATCGGATTTGAAAAAATCGAGATCCTGGAGCGCGATCCTTATCCCGGAATAGAATATTCAAGTCGCCGCGCCTACGTGTTTGTTACAAAACCAGTGTAGAAAAATTCTTAGATCTGTTTCCTTCTGATCCACACAATGTTCGAATTGAGGCAGAAAAGTTAACCATGGAGATACGGCCTCATTTGCGAGAGAACGACGAAATTTTTCAGGAGTGCACAGCCTAAGGGTTTGAATTTAAACGGAATTAAGAGGCATTTCTGACAGCCAGTTCTGAGCGGACCGGATTTCCATGGCGTCTGGATAAGTTTTTTCCCGCTTGAGTTCCTTTACAATCTGGACTTTTTTCACGCCGGCAAGATACTTTTCAAAGAAAGAGAAATTAGGGCTTCGTTCTGCATCGCTCCATTTCACTTCGAGCATCAATGAAGGCTTCTCCCCTTTTGTAACGAGGAAATCAATCTCCCTGCCATCCTTGTTTTTCAGGAAATACAAGTTCCATTTCTTCCCCAAACAATCTTCGCAGAAATGCATTTCCTTGAGCAGGGCGCAGGCGACAAGATTTTCCAGTTTCATGCCCGGGTCCTCTCCAATTTGACCGTTATCGTAAAAATAATATTTGGGCGCTTTCAGAATGGACCTGGCAATATTGCGATGATACGGGGGGACCTTAAAAACAACATAGAGCGTTTCCAATATCGCCAGCCATCGCTTGATGGTCTTGTCCGAACACTGAAGGTCTTCCGCTAGAGAACTGTAGGAAATCGGACTTCCTACTTTTTTCTTCAGAAGCTGAATCAGGGTCTCGATTGACGTTATTTGTCGCATGTTTTCGAGATCGATCAGATCCTGCTTCAGTATTATGTCCAGATGGCTTCTTTTCCAACGATTGTAATAGAATGCGTCGTTCTCAAGATAAGGTTCGGGAAATCCTCCGAGCGTTAAAAGCCGGTCAAGTTTTTTCTCAAGCTTATCGGGTCCCAGTTCTTGTTTGATTTCCTTGAGATCAAGGGGATGAAGCCGAAACTCAAAAAACCTTCCGGCAAGAGAGTCGCCTACTTTTTTATAGGCATCCAGTTTGGAACTTCCGGTTACGACGAGAGAAGGTGGGATTTTTTCGGTATCATAAATTCCTTTGAGCCATGATTTCCAGTTCTTCATCTTGTGGAGTTCGTCAAATACAACAAGAGGCTTGGAGCGATCCCATGACTTCTCCATCAAGCTAAGACGGTGCTCGGCATTGTCATAATTGAAATAATCAAAACTTGTATCGAGCATTTTCGCCAAAGTTGTTTTTCCCGCCTGTCGCGGGCCGGTCAGAAGGATGATTTTTCTTTTAAGATCCTTTTGAATGTATTTTTCAAGATAGCGCCTCATGGCGACCATTTTATCCTGCACTCCGAAAAAGTCAAGACTATTTCGGAATATATGCCGGAATGGCCATTTTTTATAATAGCGTGTCCGACCAGATTGGCGCTCATGGGACTTTTCATATCCGGAGTTCGTGCAATGGCATTCCCTACGGCTGTGATAATCTGTTTTGGGGCGCAAAACGAAATGAACAAGGGGATTGCATATTCTTTCAGCGCGTATTTCATTTGGGGATTCTTCCCCATATACTGGAAGCTGATAAAACATGTTCCCGCCTTGCAACTGCTGGGACACCGCATCGCATGGTCCTTCATTCTCCTGGCAATCCTGATCCTGACCTCTGGAAAATGGCAGGAGTTGAGATCGCTGGCGTCCAACCGCAAAGTTCTCCGAATCTACCTGGCGGCGGCGATCCTCGTCGGACTGAACTGGTTTATCTATGTATGGTCTGTCAATGCGGGACATATCGTCGACGCCAGTCTCGGATATTTCATCAATCCGCTGCTCAGCGTGCTCCTGGGCGTTCTCTTCCTGAAAGAACGCCTTCGCTTTCTTCAATGGATTGCAGCCGGGATGGCAGCCGTGGGCGTGATCTGCCTCACGAGCGTCTATGGCCGCCCCCCATGGATCGCATTGAGTCTGGCTTGCACTTTCGGCTTTTATGGACTGGTTAAAAAAATCGCTCCTCTCAGCCCGCTCCATGGACTCACCCTGGAAACAGGCTTCCTATTCATTCCCGCCTTATCATTTCTGATTTATCAGGATTTTGCGGGCCGGGGCGCCTTCCTGCATACAGGAACAGGCTCGGATCTACTAATGGCAGGAGCCGGCCTGGTTACAACCATTCCCCTGCTCCTGTTTGCCTCCGCGGCTCAGCGCATTCCACTCACAATGATCGGGATCCTGCATTACATCACGCCCATATGCCAATTCCTAATCGGCGTCCTGATCTACAAAGAATCTTTCACTCCCGCCCGGGCGATCGGATTTGGAATTGTCTGGATCGGCCTGGTTATTTTTGGAATCGAAAGCATCTGGTTCCACCGGTCTTGGGCGACTAAACCGATTCCCGAGTTGGGAGAAGGATAAGCGCTTTTTCTATGAGCTTCAGTTGGCTGGTTTTCCGATAGGGAAACTCCTGAAACACGCCGGGAAAAGGCAATTTTCAAGATGCCTTGTTCCCTTCGTTTTCTTTTCGTAGCGATAATACAAACTTCTGAAGAGCTAAAGCTACTAGAGCAAGGCAAAGCGCCAGCCCGAAGAAAGATGCGACTCGATAAAGCTCGCTCAACCTCTTCAAATCGAAGATGAAACATTTGAAAATTGTGACGGCCAGGAGCGCCGGCGAGGCAATGCGCGCCGGCTGGCTGCGAACTGCAATTCCTGCGCTCAATAACAATACTGCAAAAAGAGCCCATGCAAGCGTGTAAGTCAGGTCCTGAGCCAGCGTTGCAGAGAAATTGAACGCAATGGCCGGACCTATAGAATAGAAATCAGCTATTTCAATATTCAACAGCAGAAAAACTAAAATGACGCCGCCGGCCGGAAGAAGCTTGGATAGGCGCAGTCCGCCAATCACCAGCCCATCTTCAGTTTTTGAAAACAGTCGCCCGCCCAATAGCATGGAAAGTGCAGGAACGAGGTATGCATAAAGATACCAATTCCATATTCGCAATCCGCTCCGCGGCGCGTAATTCAAAACGTTTGGATTGAAAGCAAGCCTCACAAATACAGCGGCAAAAAGAGAGCTTGAGAAATAGAGCAGCCCTTTATGTGGGATTTTTCTATAGAGCCACGCCAGCGCTGTTGCTTCCAATGCCCATCCGATTGTTATCCACTCCTCCTTGAACTGCAGCGGGATTGCAATAGTGATAAAGGCGAGAGAAACGCCTGCAATTAGCGCCAGGCGGCCTGTAGTTCTCTTCCCCTTAGGCTCAATCCGAAGGAGACGTATCAGGATAAAACCCAAGAACAGCGCTTGTACGACCGGCAGAATCCCGATCGCATTCTCCCAACCGGCATGGATAAAAGCCTGCCGCGCTTGAAAGAAAAATGCCGCGCTTGCCAGGACTGCCGCCAGACAAGGTTCAAGGGCTTGCTTCTGCCGCCGGCCAAGCAGAAGCGGATAAGCGAGAAAGACCAGGTAGATTGGAGTGGCAAATAAGAATTGTTGCATCCACAATTCCTGATAAGCGGTTTGCCAATTAAAGACAGCGAATGTTGCCGGCAAAAGCGCCAGCAGCGCCAGAAAATGCGTTTCGTAAATCCATGCCAAACCAAACAGCGCAATCAGGAATATTAAATGAGTTAAAACCAGGAATCCGGGGCCCGGCGCTCCGGATTGCAGAGCGGCGAATATAGCGACCACTTGAGCCAGGATAATGGCAAGCGCAGGTGTAGCGAAGGGCAAATTGCCGGCCTTGGCCCGTTTCGATGCATAAATCCAGAAAATACTTAGAAGAGCTAATGCCATGGCAGCGAAAATGGACACTTTGGGCCAGGGAGCCGTCCCGGCGACTGCAGCCCATACAATTAACAACAATCCGGAAGCCGCCATAGCCGTCCGGAAGAGAATGCTTCCATTGGTAAATCGGGCGTAAATAGCGGCGCATCCTACAGCCAGATCGAGAATGAGAAGCATTGTGAACAATGGCCAGGGTGGAATCGACAAGGAACTGTTCGAGGCGACAACGAAAAGAAACAAATGTCCTGCCAGCCCAAAAAAAATCCCATTTTTTAAAAGAATATTGTCGGAACCGGTCTCTTGTTTCTGAAGCCATATATATCCGGCAAGAACCAGCAGAACAAAGCCGGCCATCACGGCTAAAGCTGGTTTTAGCATTGTTGAAAGTGGAAGATTCGCCCACCAGACGCCCAGAATAATCCAGGTAATAACTACGCCGACAGAAGGAAATAATGAATCCAGGCATGCCCTGGATTCATGGAAAAGACCGATATTCAGAATAAACAGAAGCAACGCGAAGCCCCAAATGGAAATGGATGCGATCGGAGTTGCCGTTAGGAAAAGCAAAAGAGCCAAGGCTATCAACAATAGTCCTGAAAGGGCGGCCGCCGGCCTAAAATCTTTTTGGCGGCGTCTGGCTGTAATAGGCGCGCCGATATATACCAGGCTAAAAACAGTGTAGAGGATCAATCCGGGAAGCAATCGCTCTGGCGTCAGGTAATGAAAGGACCAAATCGCTTCTGATAATAAAGCGAAAAGACCTGCAATGAAATAAACCCAGCCTTTTTCGGTGTGAATGGAGTAAGCCAAGGCGCCCAGCAGGAGCAATAAAAGCAGGCTGAAAAGCAAACCTGGCTCTGAGCAACTTGGCTCCATGGCGATCAAAGCAGGGAAAACAAAAAGAATCAGCGGAGCGATGTATAAAGTGACTGCGCTGAGTTCGCTAAAATTACGCTTGAAACTTTGCGCCAGCAAAGGAGCGGCCAGATAAAAGGCGAAGAACAGAGCGACGAAAACCAGAACTCCCGGCCAGGCATAACTGCCATAAGAATTCTTCAGCCAAATCGACCAAACGATCAGAGTGGAGACTCCGGACAGCAAATGCAGCTTTTCCTGTTGTCTGAAAATGGCGATTGCCAGGAGCCCCGCATCTATAAGAAAAAGAAAACTGAAAAGGAGAATATAATGATTTCCGTATCCAGCCGCCGCCGCCGTATAGAAGGCGAATAGAATAGGAAGAAAAGCAGTCAGGTTGCGCGTCTGTCCATAGAGCGAAGACCATCCCTTTTTCGGCTCTTCCTTTCGGCCTAACGCTGCTGTAATACAAGCCAAGGATGGAAATACAAGAAAAATTCCAAAAGCAGTCGGCAGTTGATCGGATGTAAGAAATTCTATAACCCAGCCCCATTGATAAAAAATCGTGAAAACAAGGCTGAGAGTATTCAGCAGCGGCCATTTCTTTTGAGAGCCAACCCATGCCAATCCTGCATTGAGGAGAAGCATATAGGAAAAAAGTGAAATCGGATTGTTTTCACCGGTTGAAAGCAGGGCCGGAATAGCAAATCCGCCGACAAGCCCGAGGAGGGCAATAAATAACGAATCCCGTCTGATTGAGAGCAGCACGGCCAGGATTGCAACAACAACCATAAGCAGGAAAGCCGGCACAACTCCGATCAGGTTCCACAAAGCATGTCCTGCAAAAAAGGTGGAAAAGAGGATGGCGATTGCCGCGGCGTCCATAGCATTGGCGGTCACCGGATATTTGCGAGCCGCTTTCAGTTCGCACACAATCAGTAGGAATATCGCGGTCGGAATCCCAATAGCCATTCGCACCTGCGGCATCAACCAGCCCTGGTTTATGGAATACTTGAGAAAAAAGACAGCGGCCAGAAGCAGCGCTACTCCGGCGATCCAGGAAAAGAGCTTCACTCCAACCAGGTTTTCCCAATCAAATCCGGGCAAGTTTCGAATTGGAGGAGCCGGATGCGCTGGAACAGCCGGCCTGTTAACAGTCACGGCGGCGGCTCTGTCGGCCGCAACTGGCTCTGAAAGCCTGATAGGCGGCGAAACGGCGGACTTTTCTTTCACGGCTTCAATGGCAGGCTCTTTAAGAACTGCAATGATCGCCGGGACGGTTGGTCTCCTTTCGGGCGAAGCATCTTCTTTTATAATATCTAATATCTTTTTAGCAATCGCAGGTTCTTCGCTAGCTTTGGATCTGCGCAAATCAGCCAGCTCATGCAGGGCATCCACTATTTTTTTCTGCAGTTGATCGATCCTCTGGTTGAGGCGCAAATCAATTTCGTGAACCCGATTTTTATATTCGCTCATTTTAACAAAAAGAACGACAACTAGAACAAAGAGCAAAACAATAGAAAAGGCCATGCTTAGCCTCCTTGGAAACTGCTTGCTAGATATATATGCGGTATTTCCCTTCCCAATATACAATGAGTAAAGCGAATGCCTGATTGAAGGGTGTCCTATTAATCGATTAATCGAAACAATCTTCTGTATTGCGGAGAAGATATCCGCTGTCATGTGCGGTCAGCGAGGCGCCTTTGCTAAAACCGGCAACTCTATGAATCAGATTGTTTCCCAAGGCGTTTGTCGATCCTGCGGCGATTGATCCGATCGATGATCACGAGCAGGCCGATGACACAGGAGATCCAGAGCAGCGTGCGGACGGCGTTTTCCCCCATGATTTTCAAAAGCGGCAAGGGATCGGCCTTCCCCCAGAAGTCGCGAATCTCCAGGCCCGTGCCAACGATCCAGTAGGCCAGACCTCCTGCAACGAGACTGAGGATCATTTTTCCTGGCCCGAGTTTCAGATTCGGAGCCGTATAGGCCGCACCTGACCGGATGAGTTGGATGAGATAAAAGACGCAACCGGCGAGGAACGTCATCCCCAGCGGCGCATAATCCTCCGTCCGGTTAAGCAGGATCGCAATTCCTAACCATACAAAGAGGATGGCCATAACAAAACCAAAGCTGAGGTTTCCGGCGCGGTCTCTGCCCGCCTGGATGCGTTCATCGGTTGCATGCAGCCTGGCGTTCATTTTGTTTCCTCCCAGAACAGTTGATCCAGCGTTTTTCCCAAAACCCGTGCGATTCGGATGCAGAGTTTGATCGTCGGATTATAGTCTCCGGCTTCAATCAGGCCGATCGTCTGCCGGGTGACTTCCGCCTGATTGGCCAGTTCTTCCTGGCTAAAGCCTTTTTCGACCCGAGCGAGCTTCACTCTGCTTACCGGCATAGATTGGCTCCATGATGAACATTATGCATGACAATATGTACATTATATATGGCATTATGTCAAATATAATCGGCATGGAAAGTGCAGAACCGGAGGCGGATTCATCCTGGCTCAATCTGTAAAATGGGGAGCGCCCAACCGGAAGCCCGGGAATCATGCGGCGGCAATGCCCCGCGGGACTAGCGCGCATGCGGATTTGTATCCGGCGGTCCCATGCGGTAAGCTATCGCCGGATGCCCAAGCGGGAAAACCAATCCAACAGAAGGAAGCCATGGCAGAATTGAAGGGATTTCAGAAAACATATCTTAGAGGCGTAGCCCATGATCGCAAGCCGATCGTCCTGATCGGGAAAGAAGGGCTGGTAGCGGGAGTGATCCAGTCCATTAGCAACGGGCTCCTGCGGCATGAACTGATCAAAGTCCGGTTCGTCAGCTTTAAAGAGAAGGAGCAGAAGGAGGCGCTTGCAGCTGAAATCATAGCGCAAACGGATGCGGATAGGGTCGGGATGATCGGCCATACGCTCATCCTTTACCGGCGGCAGCCTGAACCCAAGAAACGTAGAATTCATTTGCCGGTCCGGGCGAAGGCCTGAAAAACCAACACAGAACCGCTCCCATCCTCTACCGAGCAATCCAAGGAGTTGGCCTTCTAAGGCAGTGTAGAAAGTCGACTCTTTTTCAGATATGATCCCACGTGAAAGGGAACGAATATGGGCATTCGTCAACTGCTTCAAACACTCATTCCAATGGTGCTTATTATGGTTGTCACTCCGAATCCGGTGAATGGCGTCCAGTCGATTTCAACTCAATCGCTTGTCGAAGGCAACACAGCCTTTGCTTTGGATCTATACGCCCGGCTCAAAAAACAGCCTGGAAATCTTTTCTTTTCCCCCTACAGCATTTCAACATGCCTGTCGGCAGTTTATGCAGGGGCGCGAGGCGATACAGAGAAACAATTGGCGCAAACGATGCATTTTCAACCAGGCCAACTCAGTTCGGCTATGGGCCGGCTCAAACGCGAGCTCAATGATATCGGGAAAGATAATGGAATCGAATTGAGCGTAGCCGATGCATTATGGACGCAAACCGGCCATCCGTTTCTGCCGGATTTCCTGAAAATAGTCGAAACCGAATTTCAGGCTAATCTGAAACAGGCAGATTTCAAGACAGGAGCCGAATCCGCCAGAGACGAGATAAATCGTTGGATTTCACAAAAAACCCGCGAGAAAATCCGGGACTTGCTTCCTCCTAAGAGCCTGGACCCGCAGACGAAAATAGTCCTTGCCAACGCCGTCTATTTTAAAGGCTCCTGGTCAAGACCTTTCGAAAAATCTGCAACGAGAATGTTACCCTTCCACCTTACGCCTGCCACGGAAGTCCGAGCCGCGTTCATGAATCATATCGATTCGGTGAAATACATGGAGAACGCCGACTTCCAGGCAATTGAAATGCCTTATGGAAAATCAAAGCAGGAGCTTGCGATGCTTGTGTTGTTGCCGCGTACAATCGACGGCAGCGGGCAATTGGATCGCCGATTAAATCCTGAGTTATTGCGCAACCTGGATGCGCAATTGAAATCCCAAAGAGTTGAAATATCTTTTCCAAAATTCAAACTCGATTCAAGTTACAGCCTGAAAAGCGTTTTATCGGAAATGGGGATGCCCTCCGCATTCACCCCTGCCGCGGATTTTTCCGGGATAGATGGAACTCACCAGCTTTTTCTTTCTTTCGTATTTCACAAAGCCTGGTGCGATGTAAATGAGGAAGGGACCGAAGCCGCAGCCGCCACCGCTGCCGGGCTTGCCGGCTCGGCGAGGAGAGATCCCTTGCCTCCACCGCCGGTCTTCCGCGCCGATCATCCATTTTTATTTATGATTCGCGACATCCATACCGGAAGCCTTCTGTTCCTCGGGAGAGTGATGGATCCTTCAAAATAACCGGTTCACACGAACGTTTGAAAAGCGGCAGCAACTGATTTCCGCTAAAACCTTCGCGCTTTTCAAAGCCTGATAAAGAAGTTTCAATATAATTCCATTGAGACAAAATTATATTGAAAAGAGGATGTGAAATCCGTAATCTCCCTTCGAAACTTTAACGGAAGGCAGAAATAAAATGCGGAATATTTACCTGTTTCTTTGCGCCGGGATTTTTTACTTGTGCTGTATGAAGCCGATATACGCTGCAGGGCCGCCCTGGAAATTTGCAGCCAATGAAGGGAACACATCCGTTTCTTTCGGTTTTCTGGCTCAGCCGCAGTTCGAATCGCTTGACAATGCCGCCGGGACAGAGATGGCCAACAATCTTTTTTTTAGAAGATTGCGCTTTCTCGCGGGGGGGAAGATCTCCTCGAAGCTTTCTTATTTCATCGAAAGCGACAATCCCAACCTGGGAAAGGAAGGCGCCGACGGGAAGAGGATAAACGATTTTTTCCTTCAGGACGCTTATGTCAGCTATGCCTTTCGCCCGGAATTCCAGCTTGACGGAGGTATGATTCTGGTGCCGCTTTCTCACAATACCGGACAATCGGCGGCATCCCTGTTGACGGTGGACTATGGCGCCTATTCCTTTTTGGCGTCCGATCCCACGCGCTCGAAGGTAGGACGCGATTACGGCCTGCAGGCGCGAGGCTATATCAATAAACATTTTGAGTACCGAATGGGAGTGTATCGCGGCAATAGAAACCACGATGGAGACTTCCCTTATCGCTATATGGCCCGATTTGTCTGGTACCCCTTGGAAGCGGACACCGGCTTCTTCTACACTGGAACCACTCACGGACAGAAGAAGATTATCGGGATAGGCGCGAGTTTCGACCGCCAGGGCGATTACAGCGCGAATTCCGTAGATTTTTTTCTCGACCACCCGGTGAATAACGGCGACGCATTGACGTTACAGGCGGACTTCATACGTTACGACGGAGGCGCGTCTTTTACGACGCTTCCGAAACAAAATGACTGGCTTCTGGAAGGCGCCTATTATTTTAATAAAATCAAGCTTGGACCTTTCGTGCAATTTGCGTCCAGGGACCTGAGCAATCCGAGCTCGCTCGACGACCGTAAAATTCAGGGCGGGGTCTCCTGCTGGATTCAGAAGCATAAGATGAACGTCAAAATGGGGTATGGGAAGCTGCTGAAAGACAACTCTCCCGACCGCACGCAATTCGTCATACAAACCCAGTTCTTTTATTATTGATCGCACATTATGCGAAAAGCTCCTGCAAACAATGGATCGTTTTGATTTGAGTGGTTTTCGAAATTGCTCCAAGCTTCTGAATCAACCTGGATTTGTCTACCGCCCTCATTTGATCAAGCAGGATTAATCCCTGCTTTCCCTGGAAAAAGCATTGGATCCGGGTGGGGAAATTGAAGCCCTTTGAAGTCATGGGAGCAACAATGGCGGTTTTTAGGGAGGACATTTCATCCGGGGAAATTACTACGCAAGGTCTGGTTTTCTGGATTTCCGAACCTTGAGCCGGGTCCAATTGGACGAGCCAAATATCGAATCTTTGCACTTTTTGCTTCACCATTCCCAGTCCTCGTCACTGGATAAGGGCGCATCCAGCCATTCCTGATCCTTTTCACCGGATTCCCGGAACTGTAATGCCTTGTCAAACGCCTCTTTCCATCCGTCTCTGGGCTTTTTTAACGGTTGAATCAATAATCCGTCCTCGATAACTTTGAATCTCAATTCCTTATCTTCCAATTGGGCCTGCTCTATAATTGCTTTGGGAATACGCACCCCTTGAGAATTTCCAATTCTGATGAGCGTAGCCATAACGCCTCCTATCGCCGATAATGTAATTACAATATAATCACATTCCGGCCTATAGTCAAATTTCTCTTGATTATTGATTCATCTGATAATGTTTTACGTAAGCATCCACCAACATATCATTCAGCAAACACGGTTGCGGATCCGGATATGATCTGCCCTGAGTTGCCCCCAACGGTTACGCTTGATCCCACTGTTGCAACGGGTTTATTTGCATTGTTAAACAGGATTTTTGGGGCTTTGATTTCCATCAATCCCTCTGCCCGGAAGGTATTCACGGCGGCATCGATGGACATCGAACTATCCGATTTGAGGCTCATCACAGCGCCCCCTATTGACGTTGTGGCATTGCTACAGTGAGCCATATTAGACCGTTGCCTTTTTCAGCCTGAACCAAAAACTCCTTGCCGTCCTTTACAATCTTCCCGTTCACAAGCCGATTAGCGGCTACAAAGAGAATGGCGCCCCCCAAGCTCTTAATGGCATTCTCATAGTTGCGAACGACAGCGAGGCCGCTGGCTTCTTTGAAACGGTCCTCACTCTTGTAGGTCAGCCTGGTGCAGCGTCCTTCTACCACGGTCTTGTCCCTCTTGCCTGTTTCAAAATTGAACGCGTCAAAGTCTTTGTTATTGCAGTCGGCAATACCGTACCCAGGCATCCGGGTCAGAAAAAGCGGATGGTCGGCGCACCCCTTTTCGCCAGGCAATGCGGCGCTTGAGAGGCTGAAGGCAATCAGGAATACAACAACCCGGATCCTAAAGCGCTTGATATTTTTCACAGGAATTTTCTTTCGTGAATTGAAAGACCCTCTACGTATATTCTTGATTTTCAGATGTTAATTTTACAACCCTATGGGACAGATGGGTCCAAGAAACTTGGAATTTTGCAGAGATTCCCTTTAGGTTATTAATACTTGATCCCAGTCCGTACCCCGTCGCCCCTGTCGGAACCGGATGGTTTATAATTTAGGGAAAATACCGTTAAAAAATACCAGTAATAGAATCCCCCAAATCACTGCGCCTGAAGTCGCAGTCAGCAATGGCGACATTCTGTTGAATATAGGAAAAGGAAAAAAGAATAATGCGGCGGAAAACGATACAAGGGGGGATATTTCAGATAATTCCCGGATCCATTTCTTATAGGCGTCTCGAAAATCTTCCGCTTCTCCATTTACCACCATGGTCATCAGTCTCTCGGCTTTATAGCCATAGAGTCCGAAAATAAGGGCAAAATACCAGACCGGCGTAAGGTTGATTAATGCGGTTTCAGACAAATCGTCGAAAGACACCCCATAAACCCATATCGCGATAAAAATCCCAAATCCTATAAAAACCGGATAGAGGCCGAATTTCCGGAACTTTTTATTCTTTATCAGAGCCAATGGATAGGTTGTTTTAACGGTGTGATAGGTTCCACAATAGGAGCATTTTCCCAGCTTTAGATTGATTGCCGCGCCGCAGTTCAAACAATTCATGATTTACCTTTATACAGGCATTATCCCTTTATTTATGCGTGGTCCGTCCCCCCGCAATCCCCGTGAAACCTATTTCCGGTTTGAGTGAAGTCCTTTTCCCCAATCGATTTCCCATCGAAGCACCCGCACAGCGTTTACCCCTACTGTGCCGGTAAAGAGCATTCCGGCGCCGCCAAGACCGTTTTCATCAATTTTTGCATCAAGACGGACTTCCCTCAGATAACCATACTGATCCCCGCCGCGGCTTTCTGCTGTTGAGGAAACGAAAGCCAGCAACTTTCCGCTGGCAATCTTCATTTCAACAATGCATTCGGCAATAAACGCGCTTGACATGAGCTTCCCGGTCAGAAGAGTGACCTTCCCATTGTCATATTTGATCAGCGAAAACGCGCAGCCTGCTGTAGCGCCATCGCCGTTATAGCCAAGTCCGGCGATTTCTGTCGAGTTCAGGCGCTCGATGCGAAGGGCATACCCGCTCATGGTTGCCAGGTCAAACTTGATGAAAACATCCAGGAACTGGTCGGTCGCCGATCCGAAACCGCCACCGGAGGTTTTTTTAGGTGCAAACAGCGCTCGAACGGACATATCACCGAAAGCGCCGCCCGCAGGCGTATAGAATAACCGCGCCCCTCTGTTGGTCTGTTCCAGCCCCCCAAATCCATTAGATCCATTAACTCCACTCTGTCCAACAACGTATGTCCAGGAGTCGGCTTTCGGAGTATAACGCGGGGCGGGCGGGTTCTTTGCCTCATCGTAGCATTCGGGTGAAAAATACCCGTCCAGCGTCCATGTGCCGGGCAGTATCAAAGGCTGAGGATCGGAGGGGATGTTGTGGAAGTCCGTGTCTATCCGGTGGATCTTCAAATCTTTTTCTGTCACCAGGAAATTTGAATATATGGTTTTCGGTTTCCCCGGGTCACAGCGCTTGTGCTTGGGCTGGATGACGGCCATCAGGTAAGATCCAACATCACCGCCGGACAATGGGTAGGCAGTCTCGTGGTTGCCCGGGCGAGTGACGGCAACCTTAAGGGCGCCGCCGCCCTGTGCATCTTTACAGCGATACCAAGTGATGAGTGACTCGTCCTTAAGGCCTTTCAGGTCCAGCTCATAAGCCAGCTTTACGCTGCCGTTTTCAGGTTTTGTTATTATCGGTTCACGGGTGAATTCGGGAGCCTTGATGTATGGCGGCTCAACCGTGAGTTCAAACGCGGCTTCAATGCCTAACGCATTTTTGGCGACGATAGTGACATCGACGGCATCACGGGTGTTATTCGAGCCGGACACGGCAATCTTTCCGTTTTTATGGTCGGCAATGTGGACATATTGCGACATGGCCGGATCCTTTGTCGTGAAGGTCCAGTCTCCCAAGGCTGCACTCAGGGCGTAATTGGCCGGCGATACATTATAAATCAAAATCGCTTCAGTCTGACCTGAACGGATCGCAGCACGGGATGAGGGAGCCAGGGCAAGCGTGGCCGTCATGGGAATGCTGAGGTAATAATTTTCTGTCTTGCCCGCCGCAATGGCGGCAGCTTTTATCGCATCGGCGTAACCCAAAGGATCGACGCCGGAAAGAATATTGGGTACGTTATAGTAGGTCTTTCCGTTGTAAAACAGCTTATAGGCTTTCAGCAGCATGGATCCTTCAGTCATCACCACGGTGGCTCCGGGCGTCGCATATTCCTGTAGGACATAGGGTTTGCCGTCAAGCGTGACGTTGTGCTGGTAAGAACGAGTGGTATTGGTTTGGGGTATGCCGTCCCACGATATCTCAGCCGGGATGCCGGCATTTACAAGCTCGGCGCTGCGGTGAAAACGGGTATCGACAGCTACCAGACCGTTGCCCGGTCCATCTACAAATCCGAACTTATAGGTTTTCCTGCCCTTGTAGTTGTTCGTGAAGGGTTTAAGGTATATGTCGCAATCAAAAAATCTGCCTCCGGAAAAGTTCACATTGTAAAGTTCAAGGCTGCAGCCTATGTAAACGCTGTTGAAAAAAGACGCGTGGCCGCTGCTTTCCAGATGACAATTCAGGTATGTCATTGCAAAAGGGAGCAGGTTTAAACGGCTGATAAAATTTGTATGGATAGCAACGCCGTCTCGGCCCTGATAGTTGAAAAGCTGCGCCTGCGCGATGGCCTCTGCCCGTTTCTTGCGGCTGAATTTGGGGACCAACGGAAATTCCAGATCCACATTGCAGAAGTTGCCGAAGGTTACGTTTTCAGACTTTAAGCCGATGCCATTAATGCTGAACATTGTAAAGTTTCCCGATGCACCCTGCGTTTGCCCCCGGTTGCATGCGAATACCACATTGTCCGGATTAGAGCTCAGACCATAGAAATAAAGATGGTTGCAGGTAATTGTCAAACCTGTCGGGGAATTTTCTCCCGGCGATGGAACACGAATTTTAGGGTCGTCCGGGTCGTCAACCCAATACACGCCGGGCGCGGCAAGCAGCAGCATCGGCTTACCGGCCGTGCCGCTGGTCAGGGCCGCTGCGGCAGCCTGAATATTGTTGAAGGCGTAGGGATTATCCGCGATTTGATTGTCGTCAAGTCGATAATCAAGGAAGATGGTATTTGCATCGAGTATAAATGTCTTCCCTTTCCATATAACTCTTTTGCCATCAAAGGTGATGGATTCTGAAGGGTCCAGCGACGTGTATCCGGCATAGGCTTTCTCTTTGGAGGCGCCGGGCGTCATAACGGCAATCAGGCTGAGTGCGAGCACAGCAGTGAGCGCCGAGAAAATCTTCTTCATGGCAGCATATCCTTTCATTTTTCCATGACAGACCAGATGTTCAGCCACGCTAAGCCATGTGAGCCATTACGAGATCTTCAAGATCCCACTTCGCAGTAGGGCATGTCAATCTCGATGAGCCATATTCTTTAGAAAGGGTTTGGGAAACTTAATGGTGTACGGCTTCATGATTGCCGATTATGTCACTCCGCAACTTGCCGAGACTCTTCGTAACCACGGAGTTGCTTTTATTGATACTGCCGGCAATGCATATATCGACCATCCACCCATGCTCGTGTGGGTCAAGGGGGAGCGTCCGATTGCCCAGGCGACTATTCACCCCGCCGGACGAGCTTTTCAGGCAAGCGGTCTGCAGATGATTTTCGCGCTTCTATGCAATCCAGAGCAGGTGGATCTCCCGTATCGTAAAATAGCCAAACTGGCAGGCGTCGCACATGTCACCGTTGGCTGGGTCATGGCGGAATTGCCGAAACTCGGATTTGTTGCCGAAGTCGGCAACAAACGTCGTCTGCTGCAGCCTGAACGGCTGTTGCAGCAGTGGGTGGAAGCTTATGCGCGCACGCTCAGGCCAAAACTGATTTTGGGTCGATACAAAACCGGCGCACTGGATTGGTGGAAAACAGTAGAACCCAAAAAGTACGGGCTCAAAATGGGAGGCGAAGGCGCAGCAGCGCGGCTTACCCGTCATCTACGGCCCGGCACTTTGACTTTCTTTGGACCTAAAGCAGAACCGCGATTTTTGCTGGATCATCACTTAAAAACAGACCCCACCGGAGAAGTGGAGATCCTCCGCCGTTTCTGGCAGTTTGAAAATCCTGAACCGGCGCTCGCCCCTGCCCTGCTCGTGTATGCCGATTTGCTTGCCATTGGCGATGCGCGCTGCCTGGAGACAGCAAAATTGCTTTATGATGAGATCATCGCTGGACTTAACAAGTAAGCAGGAACTGGGCTTCTTGTCAGACCTCGTTGCAGACGTACGAGCAAAAGTCGCGGGAATTGACATTCTTCTGGTTGGAGCCGCCGCGCGTGACCTGCTTCTTTTTTATGCGCACGGGATAAAAGCAGCGCGCGGCACCGAAGATATTGATCTGGCATTTGCCGTCGCCAGTTGGACCGATTTTGAGAAGATTCGCAATTCGCTTCTGAGTTCCAACGCCTTCAGG
Source organism: uncultured Acidobacteriota bacterium (assembly GCA_964441405.1). GTDB lineage: Bacteria > Acidobacteriota > UBA6911 > UBA6911 > UBA6911 > UBA6911. The sequence continues at coordinate 43,416 of CAYTYP010000024.1, read as the reverse complement.
CCTCACCCTAGGGCGGACACAACCTTCTCTATCGCAAGTATATGTCGGAAAGACGAATGATCGAGCCATGCAAAGATGCCTCTGATCTTATGCTAATCCTGCAAAACTACCTGGATGCCGACAATTCGGAACGGCTGTATAGCGAAGCCGGCCAGCTACTCGAGAATCCCAATTTTGATTATGAATGCGCCGGAGTTCCGACCTTCTCATTGCGGACGGCAATGCTATCGCTGGGCGCAATCAGGTTCCTCGTTGCCGCCATCATCGTCTTGACTGCTCCCTTTCACTGAATTTGGGTTCCCTCTGATCAAGCGACCTTTAGAATGGGTTCAAACTCCGGATCGATGGCTTTCATAAGCTTGTTCAGTTTTTCCACTGTGGGCAGGCTTTTTCCCTGCTCATAGCGAGCATATGCATTAGGTGATTTCTGACCAAGGCGTCTCGCAACCTCCGCTAAGGTCAATCGATGGGCTTCTCTCTGTCTCTTGAGCATTAAGGCGATCATGGCACTTTCACGGTTGGCCCCAACAGTGAAGGATTCACCGTCAACCGGTCGGACATCTACTTTAAATCCTCTATTATTTATAAGGCATTCTATAGCGTCCGCTATCATGGAATAGGCATCATTTTTTGAGGTCCCTTGGGTCATTACGTCCAGCAAAGGCACTTCTACCAGCCAATATTTACCGCCTTTATCTTTCCAAATCCGTCCTTCGAATCTCATGGATTTATCTCCTATTGCCCGGAAACGCTTTTGCCTTTCTGATTATCTTAAGTGCGAGTGATTCCGATATCTCACGATGCCTTGGAATCGGCTCGGTTTCTTTCCCATTCGTCCAAATCTCATGATTGCTACCTTCTCGCAGCCGCCGCCACCCCAGAGATTTCAGCGACAATTCAAGATCTCGCTTTTTCACATCGTTATCTTACACATATACGTGTATCTATAGCAATAGGAAAGAGCCCATCAGATAGATAGGACAACACCTCACAGTGCAATGGTGGAATAATTTATATGGCAACTTTGTTTGTGGCCATTCCCTGAGCCAGGGTTATCGATAAGTTGACGGCGGCGACGGCAAAGCTGGAAACCTAGCTGCTGGAAGCGGCGGAATGCTCCAAAACAGTTATGCAAGCTCTTAATGGAATATTAACGGAATACCAATTCAGGTGGGTTTTGCTAAATTATTGAAAAGATTGGAGCGGGAGACCGGGCTCGAACCGGCGACGTCCAGCTTGGGAAATTGACTTAATATTGAAAATAAAGAACATAGGTTGCACGGCGTTGATTTTCGATGATAGAAAACGCCCTGTTTATGCGGGTCCGAGAAAAGCATGTTCTTAATGGAGTACCAATGGAGTACGGCTTCATGATTGCCAGCGGAATTTTCCGGCAAAACCTAAAAAGGCATTCACACAGATATCGGGGTTGACCCCAAAAGTTTTCTCATATCCGACAAAAATACCGGCAAATAAGCTTCCCCTATGTATTGGCGGTCGTCAGACAATGCTTTTTCGAATCCTGCTCTTTCGATGAGAGGGCGAACTTCAATCATGAGATGACGGACTTCGGACGACTGCAGTAGCGGATCGGCTGTCAGCAATTTGGGATCATTGAGCCTCAGCCAGATGCGCTCTAAAGCGCTGAACAGCGGAGGCCACGTAACCCATTTTGGAAAAGGTTCCTTTCGATTCAGCAATGCGGCCCAGGCGTATGGGTGGATCCAGTAATGCTTCTCACGCCCGGCCGTTCGCAAATGAATGACTCCGGAATGAGTCATGTCCACCAGAGTATTTTGTACGGCGCGTCCGAAGTAATATGCATCCCGGGCGATACGGGACGGATGCGCAGCCTCGTGGGTAAGCAGATAAAGAACGATTTCACATCGAACGTTGATGCCGAACAGCGCGCGCAATTGCAGCATCAGATTTGTTTGTTCGGTTGCGCGAAAATCTTGCGACTGATTACGGCTTCGTATCGGGCCGCGCTTGTAGCCATAGCGGGCGAAATGAGGATCTTCTTTGACTAATGATGGGAGAGGTTGCCCATTTTTCGCAAAGAATAGAGTCTCGGATTTCTTTCCACGTTGAACCGATTCCGCCAGGCTTTTCCACTTCAGGACATCGGATCCGCTGCTCAATAATCCCGCTATTGCCGCAAGCACTCGTTCGCCGGAAAACTGTTCGGCGCTCAAAATACGCTTGAGACGAAGGATGTTAATGAAGATTCCGTTGGTATTGACCCAGTCCAGCACCTCATCAAAGAGGCGAGGATCGTGACGCCCCAAAGTGCAGGTAATCAATAACAAGGCTTCCGGATCGATGATCCATTGATCCGTGCACTGCTCATGACCTGCAACTCCTAATGCGGACCATTGCCGCCAGAGAAAATCCAGCAGCAACTCCTGATACTCATTTCTAAATTCTCTTAGCGACGGATTCATGCCCAATCTGCCTCAACATATCTTTGAGAATCATTTGGAACCCGGGCGAAACGTCATGAGTCATCGCCCAACGCGCTGCAGTTTCCATTTCAACATCATCAGGTTTCAAAGATAGAAGATCATCGAGGTGAGTTCCCTCTCCGCTGTCTGCTGCCGCATAAAGCTTCAGGTGAATTTGATCCAATCTTCCGATGAAATGGACTGTAAGCCGATCCCCATAGGCACGAGCTTGCAGCCGACCCGCGATGCCTTCCGGTAGGCCCAACTGGAATATTCCGCCGGCGTCGCTGCTCGGCCCATTGTTTAGCCAATCAGATGCAAGTCCCAAATCGCGTGCGACTTCTTTCGCCGTATCAAGCAGGTAGCTGGGCAAAGGGTCAGGACTGATCAAGTCACCGTTCGAATTCAATAGCGCAAGGACATCCACATCTCTGGTCGTCCGCTTTATCAAACCGAGCGCGATAAGCGCCGAGCCACCACAGACAACAAGTCCAATGGCCGGCGCCTGAGCAAGATCAAGTCGCGCTCCCAAAAGCTTCAAAGCCCTATCCAGATTCTCGATATTTTCAGCCATAATGCTATTAATAGTACCACATTTGCGTACTATATATAGCATTTTCTTGTTTTCCGGAAAATCCGGCTTGAGGCAACAGGTTGCGTGGGGGGCGTTCTAGACGGAGAAAAACACTGTTTGATAAAATCTCAGCTTTCAAAAATCGAACGGGAGCGATTATTGATCTCGATAATCCATCGCTATCGTTCATCTATTGGTGCGTCCGGTCAGTACCCGGATGGCCCAATTAGTCTCCTCATCATTGTTTTTAAAAGCTTGCATTTTTTCGTAGGCCGCTTTTGCGTCATCGGCCAGTCCGTAAGATTCCAGGATTCGCCCCCTAAGAGCCCACGCTTTTGCATTCAGAGGCTCATCCAGATCGAGTGCGCTGTTAAGCGATCTTTGAGCTTCGTCGGATCGGTCCAGCAACACTTTCAAAGCGCCAGTGGCGTAGAAATAATCTGAAGAATTGGAAATCCCAAATTGGGAAATATCCTTTAGGGTCTGTTCATCTGCTTTACCTATCAGCATCAGACCCCAGGCAGCGTAAGGCAGTTCAGAAAAATCCATTATTCGGCCTACCATTTTTTTAAAGCAAGTTGCCGCTTCATCGTACTTCCCCATATTGACCAGCGCAGTTGCCATCATGCGCACTGCTCTGGAATCATCAGGTTTCTTCTTCAATTGCTTTTCCGCTTCACCCGAAAGCTCATTCCATCTTTTCAATCCGCGAAGAGCTGCGGTTGTAAAATAAAAGCTATCGTTTTCATAGATTTGATACGCCGATAGATTCTGTGCCGTTATTAGCAGATCGCCCCATTTCTGGGATTTTTCCAGACTCTCACATAGCGCAAGATCTATTTGAGCTCTGTCCATTTTATCTTTTGTCTTGCTAGACCTTTCCTTGAGAAGGCTGATAGCTTTTTCGGAAACGTAATCTTGGCCGATCAGGCTGGCCGCTGCTGCGGTCGCTGCCTCGGCGCCGCGTGTTGATTCCACAACGCCAGACCATAGCAGTCGAACGGCCGGTCTGTTGGATGCCCCCCGCATACTGTTGAGATCATGGACCACTTCATCTAGCCATCGCTGAGCAGATTTGACGTCTTGTTTTTCTATCAATTCGAGGATTAGAGCGCCTACAGCCCCCAGACTTCTCGACCAGCCAAGAATTCTGTATTGCCCATCTTCGAGGATGACATAGAAAGAAGGAATACTGGAAAACTCCTCTGAGTCACTGATATGGTACCCAATACCATCCTCCCCTTCCTTCTTCAGGTTGAGAGAACCTAGAGCAAAATCAAGCATGACTTCCGGCCTGGTTTCGCCCCCTCTCATTTGTAGAGTACGATAAATATCTACCATTCTCCTAAACGTCGGCAACTCGGATTCCGTTCTCACCCAATCAACCCGCTTAGAGAATAGTGGGCGCACTTCCGAGGGGTCCAACTTGTCCGATATCGCTTTCAAAAGAATTTGCAGTACAGGAAATCTGGGGTCGTCGGCTTGATAAACTAATTGATCGGACGGTTTGGCCTTTTCAAGAGAGGACATTAGCCAACTCGAATCGACGCGATTTAGAAGTTTATCTGCAGCTTTCATTAGATCCCGAGCACCGCTGTATTGCCTTAACTGCATTAGCATGATCCCCGCAGAGGTTAAAACGCTAGCGCGCAGCTTTTCTTCAGGAAATGCAGATTTTGCCTCGATAACGGCGCGTGCCGAATTGTTGGAGAGAGCAGTAATGACAATCGATAGAGCCTGCGCCCCCTGTGGTTTTGGTTCCGTTGACAACTCACTTTTCGCCTGCTGATATTGGCCGGAATACAAAAGAGCGATGACCAGATTATTTTTGACTCCAGGTTCGGGCACTGTCTTCAAGACCTCGCGGTACAGATCTATTGCTTCCGGAAGCCGCGAACCTTTTCCATAGCGTTCCCCTGTTTGTTATGTTCCAGCATGATAGCAAGATCCACCCGAGACGTGGCATCCTCGGGATCCCGTTTCATTGCTTCTCGATAGCATTTTTCGGCCTCATCTGGATTCCAGCCGGATCCGAATCTCCGTCCGAAACTGTCATGCTGATAAGCCCATCCGAGCGCCTGCCATGCAGGGCCAAATTCATTATTCATTTCAACAGCCTTTTTCGCTTCGGATATGGCGCGTTCAACAGCGCCCATCGTGACCAGCAAGCGCGAAAGTCTTGCTAGAATTCCAGGCTGATCCGGATTTTTCAATAATATCCCATTCACCAGATCCAGAGCCTCTCGCGCTTTCCCCAGGGCAACATATTCGCTAGATTTAGATACAAACGTAATCACTTCGGGGGCCTGGATGGAGTGCTGCTGCAAGCCGGCTCGCACAATCTCAAACTCAGGAGCAGTAAGCCGGCGCTTGCCGGTATCGAAACGGAATACCGCTTCGATCATTCCGCTGTCATTTTCTCGATAAGTTGCCGAGTAGGCTGCAGAACCTATATTGACTTCAGTGTCGGCTGGCAAACTTTGGACCTTAAAACCAGCAGGAGGGTAGATCTTGTAATCGTACTCAATGGAATGTGGCTCATTAAAAACAAAATCCTGTTTTCTAGGCTTGGTCGTTTCCGTATTTATCGCCTGCATATTTTTTAGCGGATATGGCAAATCCTGTAACACCGCGTAGGGGAAGACCACTGCATACGCGTTGTCCTGCTCCGTCAGAACACGTTTCGCGCGCAAGGAACGCATGCTGATGCTGAAAGCTTCGCCGAATTCTCCTCTTGTGGTTACAGCATACTGACCAAGAGTCTTTGATAGATGAGTCTCTTGGACATATTTTGATAGTGCTTCTTTCGCCTCCTTCTCTGTTTCCCATCCAAATAACCCTCGCATGGAGGTTTCGCTACTTCCGCCCGCTTCGATCGTCTCCTGGATTTCACCCGGGCCGTAATCACTCATCCGAGCTTCAATTGTATATTTCTGCCAATTGTCCTTTGATCCGGATTCAGGAGTTCGGATCAAACTTTGACTGCTATCGGCCGCTATTAATGCTAAACGGCCTTGATCTTGGATCGGAAGATCCCCGACACGAGTGTTCGTCGCTGTGGCATCGATCCAGAATGGCTTCTCATTCTCAACATAAACGATGGCGTGATCAAAAACTCCAAATCCCGGCAGATCGACATCAACATCGGTACCAGTTCCCGAGGAAAGCAAAGCCATATGCGCCGATATTCCAGCTGAGCGAAGCAAAGCAACCAGTAGTGCAGCCTTATCCTTGCAGTCGCCGTATTTTCGCTTTAGTACCTCCTCCGGTGTGCGCGGCACGATTGCCGCCTCGCCAAATTCCACACCTGTGTACCGTATTTCCTTATGAAGTCTGGCGACCAACTGGGCTGCGAATTGTTTAACATCTCCTTTTTTCTCTATGCCTTGGGTCAACTGAGACAAGTCAGAGGACCTTATCTGGCGATCAACAATTTCGTTATAACGAGCGGCAACTTCCCGCCAAGATCGACCTGTTGAAAAGGAAAAATATGGATAGTACGGCACATCTGAGGGCAGGTTTGGCTCAAAAGATTCGCGGACTTCCAATGGTCCGAGCTCGCACTCTATCTTGGTTTTGTTGCCTGATTCATGGCGGCGTATTGAGCTTTCTGGTATGAGCTTGGAAGCCGTGCGCAGATTTACGCTCTTATCCGCTTCAATCGTGATCCGGAAACGAATGATCGGTACAAAATCATGGATAACAATTCGATGCGTCACTCCCGCATCAAAAAGCGGTTCATTTTCACGCTGCTCTATCTGATACTCGACTATGGCCCCGGAGGCTATGGCTGGAAGCGGCGCACGGATAACACGTCTATCAGAGAAGATACTTGAATCGTATTCTTGTGCCGGAGAATCGGCGATGGTTTTTGAATCAAGCCAGTGTATCTTGCCTTCCGCGGTGATGACTCTTGCCCGCAGTTGCGGCCTGTTTTCATGCCAGGGTTCGTACTCCTGTTCCACAGAAGACCAGTCTTCATTATCGCTATCATTCTCAATCCGGAAGACCTTCCGCAAAGTCGAGGCCATGCGGCCGTTGCTATCGATAACATATCCATGCTGTTCCAAGAGAACTGTAATTCCGGTGTCGCCTTTGTTGCTTTGGAGCTTCCCTGCCGCTTCCTGAATGGCCGTTACATTATCCGAAAAGGGCGCATCCCACGGATCTGTCGCATACAATTTCGGGGTAAGGGCTGCAATGAAGATTCCAAATAGCAATTTGAGCAAGAAGCCTCCTATAGATTTCATATTTGATGTGAATCCATCGTCTCAATCGCCGATTATTGGCATTTTATTAGCCTTTAAAATCGTCAGTACCCCAAGACAATCAAGACTGAGATTTTACAGTGAAAGCAGATTAATCGCAGCCTCTTTTATTCTTATTCTCAACTCCTTTTTAGTTCAGCTTTGCATGGCTTAGATGATTTGAACTGATCTGTAATCCAATGAGGCCAGACGTCTTCAAGCGAATTTGCGCTTTTTGAGCAAAAGAGACATTTCCGCATTTCTAGCCTTTACCTGATCGATGCGTATATCCAGTCAAGCAGCGCTTGCTATCCTGCAAGGAGATTTAAACTCCCTGATGCAATTGAATCCCAAACTCGTGGCGGATCAACTTGGGTATTCGGTCAACGTAAATCTAAATGTCTATACCAAGACAAGCCTCAATCTTCGGAAGCAGGCATTGGATGCTCTGGAATCGGCTGTTTCAGGGGCCTAACGGAGTATTTTGGAGTGCGGTTTTAAGAGGCTGACTGTAAATCATTGATTTTGGTGGAGCGAATTTCGAAACCTCGCTAATGGACTCTTATTGGACTCTGAAATATGGTGAGATTTTTGGCTATTTCTAATGCCTCCGGACTTCAGGTTCTCCTCTCGATTATTGAGGATCGAATTTCTCTGCTCATTTCTTTGCTGAAAAGTGAAAAGATTTCGGCGAGGGTTACAACGAAAACCTTCTATCGTTTTGCCACGGACGCTTATGCCTTCTTAGCCTTCGCAACTGAACGACTCGATTCCCTAAAATACTCGCCTGTTCCTTTGCCCTTTATAAATGCTCCATAAAATGGACAATAATAAACGTGGAACCACTCCGGCATGGATGAACCATTCTGTTTCATCCATGCCGGATGAATGGACAAAGATCTTTTCTATTACACTTTCCTGAAATCTTTTGCAGCAGTATTTGTTCTCTGTTTTCTTCCTGAACTTGGAGTCCCGCCACACAATGATGGATCAAGCACACAGGGATCATAATAATAAAGGGCATTTTGAGAAAAAATCCGGTTTAACGTTTTTCAAATATTTGAGTGCCCGAGAAGCCTTGCCGGTCGCCTCTCCAATAACCTAAGGATAGGCATTTCAAACTGCCTTTTCGATTGCGAATCCTCCCGGGCAGGCGCCTCAACAACTACTGATCAGATTCATTATGTAAACTAAGGAGGTTAAATTTACCCCATTTATGGAATTCGAAAATTTCTAGCCCAAGGCAGATATGGCATCGCCGCATTCAAATCGTTGCGCGGCCATGCCCAGTAAAGCGCTGTATAGCCAGTTATGAGAAAGATAGGAAAGGAGATGAACAAAATACAAATCGTAAGCCTGACGAGGCTGTTTTTCCAGGAGCTCATTGCGGCATCGTATAACAAGCGTTAGAGCTTTGCCATATCGATTGAGGCGGCTTCACGTTTTTGGAGTGGTTTTATTGCGGAAGCCGCTATGGACGGCTTTTCCAATAGATGCCATGGCCGCAAACGCATAATTTAAATATGGACATATCCATATTCGAAATAAATAAGCAGCCCACCGAAAATGAGAGGCCGCCTGCGAACGGCAATGAGTTTGGCAATAATATCGAACTCTTCTGATAATGCATCATCGGAGATAATGCGGGATCAGATACGGTTCATGTTGTCCAACAGGCCAATGGTTAATCAAATCTTGAATTGCATTGTGGAAGGTTTGATCTCAAGCATGTATTTAGCCACGCAAACGCCCGCGCTTAATCAGGTCGGCCTTTAACCTTCGCTTATGTTAACCTGCGATCCTGAATGCGCCTGTTTATCGAAATAGCCTTCCTGTACTGCGGAAAAGTTCACCGGCCATATGCGGCTGGGGATGGGCGATGGGCGGGGCTCTCGTGGGGAGCCCAGTCAATACGATCTATTCAATTATTGCCAGAGAAGCCCACATCATGGAAAAATCTACATTCCCGGCGAAAGAGGAGGCTCCGGTTTCTTCGCATTGGCTCTCATACCGAAAAAGAGAAAGCCCATTGCGATGAGGAAACAAAGCAGGCTCCAGAACGGTATCTTCCGCCCCACCAAGTCGCGTATGGTCTCTAGAATGACCGGCGGCGTAATCGCGATCACGCTCAGGCGAATCAAAGCCTGATATTGGAGCCCGGCTTTCAGCACCGAAACAAAGATCAATCCGATGACTGCATAGATCAGCGACTGGGCGATCCTGTACACAAACGAACCAAACCAGCAGAATGGATACAATGCGAACGGCAGCCATTTCCTCGCAGTGTCGAGCCAGCTGCGAATCTTTTCTCTGGTGAGCTTAAGATCATTGATCTGAGAAAGATCATATCCTCTTGTCTCCATCTTGTTTTTTCGGAGGATCAGCTTGTTCTTCGTCAGTAGTACCCGCTCATCGGCGCCTTCCAAGTCGGTTATCTCGCCTGTCGTATCGATTATTGCGACAACGGCGCCGGTATCTGGATCTCCGAGGAAGTAGGGCATTGGCTCATTGATGCTCACCTCGCCGTTCTTGATGGTGATTTCCGGAAATTCCTCGAGAAGAGGAGAAATTTCCTTCTTAACAAAGTCTGAGAAAGATGCCCCTATTTTGATCATGCCGGGAATCCAGCATGCCGCAAGCAGCAACGCCAGATAGAGGAAGCCGGTTCCCTTCCAGTTTTTTGCTACATCTTGATAGAGTTCTCTGGAGAAGAAGGAGAGTGCGAATGGATGGATGATCGAGTAGCGCTTCATGAATGTATCTCCTGTTGCATACACTTAGAATTCTAATTCCTTATTAGAAGTTCTGAACGGATAGGCGGCATAATTTGCCGAATTGCCTTTGGTTCCGCACGGCATGACGGTCTCGCAACTTCCGATATGTATGCCTTATGTAAACTTCGGGGTTAAAAATTGCCCAATTGATCGAATTCGCTGGTATCCTAACCCGAAATGAAGGCTTTTGAAAAGGATTTCGGGAGCATCGGGGCACACATATATTGCAGAATCCTTAGAAGGATAGGCATTTCAAACTGCCTTTTCGATTGCGAATCCTCCCGGGCAGGTGCCTCAACAACTACTGATCAGATTCATTATGTAAACTAAGGAGGTTAAATTTACCCCATTTATGGAATTCGATGGCATTTTAACCCAGAATTGAGGCTCTTGAAAGAAATTTGGGGCGCGTCGGGCCGCACCTGTATTGCAGTTATTTTTTTCTCCGGTGTCTCGACCAAGTTGCGATCTTCCTCATTGCGGACGGCAATGCTATTCTGTCAGGAGAAACTACTTCTCGGGCGATCGTATTGTTATTTTAGAGCGGAGGCCGGTGCTGTCTTTGCCCGCTCGACTATTTCAGGAATAAGATACAGAGAATCCTCCGTCAGCACCAGGAGACCTTGAGGGGTAATAGCTATGTCTTTGAGCGGGCTGGTTCGGGAATGGCCTTCCAGAAAAATCTCAGCGCCCAGGATTTTGGGTTCACGGTCGCCGTTCCTGAAATACATCAGGTCCGAATCGCTGATTCCTATCAAGTCCTCATTTACGGGAATGAACCGTCGAAGCTGATTGGCCGTCATCCTATAAGTGTGATTCCACTTCGACGTTTGGATTCGCGCATTCATCATGGAGAAAAGCAGAAACGCATTGTCAGTCTTCAGATTGACCTGCATCGCATCGGGAATTCCCTCGATGATCAAGTGGTCGTTTATCTTGCTCAGACCGCTGTACTCTTTGGAGTATCCTCTGGGGTAAGAGACCGCATTCATAGATGCGTTCTGGTAGGGCGCAGTTTTTTGACTTTGCGGATAGTAAAGGGAGAGAACGTTTCTATCATATCTGTCTACGAACAGGATCCACAGCGCATGCCTTTCAGGATCCGCCGCTATTCCGCAGATCGGACTCCCGTCCGGTTCCTTTTCGGGACTCTTGGTTTTACTGGAAAACAAAAGCCTGGACGCTCCAGACTCGGGGTCCACTTCCATTAATCCGCTTTCTCCAGGCTGTGCGCCGACCAGAGCGTAGAGTTTTCCATCCAGAATTTCCAAGGACCGGATGTAATCGGTCGCCAATCCGCTTTTCTCATTCAGGATTCTGTTCCCTGCGTTCCTGCTGTTGATAACGATTCCGCCCTGGTAAAAGCCGATGTAGACGCCATTGCCGTCCACGGCAATGGCCGGCCCCTTCCGGGTATAGTCTCTTTCCCACAAGAAGTCGGAGGCTTTCCTTACGAACCTGATGTCATAGGGAAGCGCCTGCATGGGGCTCGGGATCCACGCATCGCCGGACAACGGAATGACTCCATAATGCGCCGAACCGATCTGTCTCGAATCCGAATATACAATGGCGCCGCTTTTGTCGCCGATTGCCAGACGATGCAGGAAGATGTTCCGGTTTTTGACAGTAAAAAGCTGCCGCCCTCGAAAATTGAAATTTGGGGAAGCGTCTTTGGCTGCCAGCAAGCCCGGGTTTCTTGTCTTCAACTGATTTTCAAAGCTTTCCAGCAGTTTTTTCGCCCATCCGGACTGGATTTCGTCCAAACCCTGCCGCAGGAGAGGCGCAATCTTTTCCGCCCGGTTGTCTGCCGCCGCTCGTTCCACAATGAAGATGATAGACTGTGCTAGATCCGTGTCGAGGTGGACGTTTCCGATCTTAGTGAATTTGTTGCGGAATGAAAATTCCACCAGATCGAGCAGATGATTGAATTTAATCGCAGTATCTTCCTGGGGATTGGCCGAAAATTTTCTTGCGATGATCTGGCGTGCGAATTCGACGCTGTCGATGAGGGCTGTCGGCGTTGAAGGATCCTTAGGTTCTTTATGGATCATGAAGTTGTTGCTCTTGAGCAGATCAACGAAAATGTCCAGATGCCTGAGGGCTTCGGGGTAATTGCGCAAACAGTCGGAGTAAAAATATAGGCCGGCCCTTTCGGCGTATATCCGGACCTCGGCGTTGCCGTTCTGTGCCAATTCCTCAAGATATTGCCGGACAATCCCAGCCGATCGATTGTCCTTGGGCCATTCCGCATAGGTCGGCATGGTGAAAGATTCAACCAGGCTGGTCAGATCGTAGGAATTTTGATTAAGAACCAGATCTCTTGAACGGGCCACCGCATCATCCGCGCTTTCGCAGAAAACGAAAGCGCTGGAGCTGTGTTTCAACAGATACCCCAAATAACGGGCATAGCGCGGATTGCGATTAGACTTATAAATCCGGCAGCAACGGCTGTACAACTGCCAGAATCCACGGGACAGCTCCCGCATCGACTCCCTTTGGCGATTGTCGAGATTCGGGTATATGCGGGGCGCGTTGTTGGCCCAGTTGATCAGGTTCCCGACAAAATCGTTGATGGAGGAAAACGGGAGGTCGGTGGCATCGTTTGCCGGTATGCCCACAGCAATCTCTTCAAGCGTCGGGAACGATTTAAGGCACATTCCGAGGATAGCGTCGACAATCTCTTTTTGCCGGGGATCTCTGCCGCTCAGATTGAATTTTCGGATCTGAGAGACCATGTAATCATTTACAGTCTGGACCTGGAAAACTTTTAACGGGAAGTAGTCGGGCATCAGCGCCAGAGCGGCTTCCGCCATGGGAAGCGCCCTTTCCGGATCCTTCAGCATCCGGTATGCATTAGCTTCCGATACCAGCATTTGCGCTTCATTGGACGGGTTCATTGGGGCGGCGTTCTGATTTTTCCCGAGGCCTGCGATGATCGCATTCACCGCTTTTTTATGCAGCTTTCCGACATTTTCCACGGAGTCCTCTATTTTCGTTTCGAAAAGGACCGTCTGTTGTTTCCTGCACCGCAAATACAGCGCAACGGACTCAAGCCCGTTCTGCCGGCTGATTCTGAAGGACCCGTCGATGAATACGGCTGAGGGGCGCAGCGCTTCGGGCAAGCCTTCAGCCAGGGTTCTTTCATTGCGCAGCGGTTCAGCCCTGAATCTTTCCATCAGGATGACGCCCGGATACAGCGCCAGATTCTGTTCGATCCCGAACGCCAGTGTATCGGAGAGCCAGTCCCATTTTGCCGTCAGCTCTTCACTGCGGATGGCGGACACTCCCAGCAGAACCAGATTTTGGAGATCAACATTGAAATTCCTCAGCTTCCCGGCTGCGGATTCGGCCAGCTTTTGCGCCTGCTCCATTGCTTGCGATCCTGCAGGAAGCGGAATCACCGCGTCCCAGAGTTTCAGGCCGTACCGGGTGTCCACAAGCCGGACGCGAATTAAAGCCGAACTGTCGGACTTGGAAGATTCCAGCATAAGGAAGGCATCGGCAAATTGAATTCGGCCCGCCTGCAAGGCGTCCTTTTCGAATGAAAGGCTCAGCGACTGCTCCTTGAGGATCTTATCGACCTCGGTTCTTTCGACGAGGGCTACGTCGGGATATTTTTTGAAGGAGACCAGAAGCAAATCCAAAAATGATGGAGGGAGTTTATCTGCGGTCCCAGTATTGACTATGGCCAACCTGAACCGGGCATCCGCTTCCGACGCGATGCCCTGCTGGAAGAGAACGGGAAAGAGAAAAGAAAAGAATATCAAATGGATTTTTTTATGCATTCCGAACCGGCCTGTCAGTTTAAAGATTTCATGCAAAATGGATGCCCTGACTGCGGCATCCGACAACTTTTTCCCTTATTCAACAATTTCGGGAATAAGATAAAGAGAATCATCTGTAAGAACCAGGAGCCCCTTTTTCGTGAGAGCGATATCTCGAATTGCAGGCCGCTCAGAACCCATCTTCGTCAAGGATTGCTCTAAATTCTCGGGATCCTTTTCCCCATCGTGAAAATAGAGCAACTCCTGATGCGTAATGGCGATAAGATCGCGATTGATTGGGATCAGCTGTCTTGGTTGCAGGCCCATGGCCGGCGGCGACTGAGACCATTTGGCCATCCAACTTGTGGGCTGATAGAAACCCAGAAGCAATGTCGCGGCTTCTGTCTTGGCATCGATCATCATCGATCCAATGTCTCCTTGAAAAATAATCGAGTCTTTCAGTTTGCGCAAACAAGTGTCTTGGGGGCCCATAAAAAATAATATTTTTCTAAGAGATTCACTATCGACTCGATCAAGTTTCTTACTTTGAGGATAGTAACGATACAAGCGCAATGGACTGTGTTCTTCTGAACACAAAATCCATAAAGTATGTCGTTCAGGATCGGCTGCTATGCCGGTGATAAGAGCGCCGTCAAGCTCCTCTTTATTCTCTTTGGCCTTATTGGAAAAAAGAACTGTTGAAATCCCGGTTTTCAGATCGACTTCCATCAGTCCATTGTCTTTCTGCGATGAGCCGAAACCGCCGACCGAGGCATATAGTTTCCCGTCCAGTATTTCCAGGGATCGGACGACGTTAGTCGCAAGTCCCGTCTCTTCATTCCATAATTTACTGCTTCCATCCTTATAGAAAACAGCAATTCCGCTTCGTTTTACGCCTAAATAGATAGCCTGATCGTCCGCAGCGGCTTCCGGCCCCTCGCTGTAGTAGCGATTGCTGTCTAGTCCGGGAATATATTTCATTTTATATGGAAGCAATTGCGAGGATAGTGGCGCCAGGTTTTCCGGAGACAATTGCATAATTCCGAATTGCGTCAATTGCGTAAGGTGCGCAGTATCTGAGTAAACGACAGCTTGAGTATTATCATTGACGAGCAGACGAAGGAAATGGATTTCGGGATAACGGCCTTTACTCGAATAAAGCAGTACGTTGCGATAGGGTTTTCGGTTCATCGAGAGATTCATGAGCTTGTTTTTAGCTATCGCTAGCGTTATTAAGGCATTGTCGCCTTTGAATTCAGCAGTTGCGCGCTGAAATAAGGCCGAAGCCTCGGGAATTCTGTTTGTATCGATATAATGATTGATAGCGCCTACGACAGCTTGGGCAAGGTTTGAATCCAATTGGGAGTTTTTGTTGAAAAGTTGTTTTTGAAATGCGTATTCTAGCATGTCCAGGCAATATTTTGCTTTGAGAGCCTTATCTTCACGGGCATCTGCGGAAACTTTCATATTGCTGAATGCAGCGGGGATCATCAAGAAGATAATATTGTCACGGACAAGCAGATCTTCCTTTTTATACAACTCAAGGAGTCTTTCGCAGTGCTGTCTCTGTTTATCTATGTTATTTCTGTAAAATTCCATGCTTGCCCATTCACCCAAGAGCCGCATTCTAGAGCTGTCCGATTGAGTGAGTTCTTCCAGGTAGCGCGCGATTTTTTCTGTCGCGCCTTTCTGCTTGGGCCATTCTGCATACTGAGGATTGCGCAAACAACTGAGTAAAGATCCTAAACTATTGATAACAGTGTTATTGTTGAGCAGCATATCCTTTGAAAGTTGGATCGCCTCTTCTACCGTGCTGGAAAATTCAAAAACCCAACCGGCAAGGTACATGATTCGCTGGCGTCGAGTAGAGCCCTCCGGATAGGATCCCATGCCCAATTTATAAAGATGCCAGTATAATGGGACGATTTCCTTCAGCGCTTCCTTTTGCTTGAGGTTGATATTTAAATGATTTCGCGATGCTTCGCTGAACCAATTGTTCATTGAATGGAAATACGGCTCAACCCCATTCGGAAGGTAGCGTAATTGGGATAATTGGACAGAATCCGCAAGCATCTCCTCTTCGATCAAAGGATAGATTTTTAGCGTCGTGGTGATAAAGAGATTCAGGCCTTCCTTGAATTTATCTATGTCTTTATTGTTGTTTGTCCTTCGGAAATATTGAAATGGCAACTCGAGGGATGCTTCGATCATAAGCATTTTAAGATCCGCAGAATCAGGCGTCAGCGACAGCGCCGCCTCTGCCAAAGGGGCGGCCTGTTCGGGATCATGAATTTTCAAAAAGGATCTTGCGTCATTCGCCAGCATCGCAGCTTCAGCCGCCGGTTGCATCAAAAGCTTATCCGGTTTCCTGCCGAGGCTCGACGCAATAGTCGCGACAATTTTAGGATATAGATCGCCCAGTTCGCGGATAGAACCCTCGATGCGCGCCTCCCCCAGATTTCGATCCTGCTTTCTGCATCTCACATAAACCAATATGCTATCCGGCCCCTTGTCCCGTTGCATTTTGAAAGAACCGTCTACCAATACAGCCGAAGCCTTGAGCGCCTCCGGCAATCCCGCCACAAGAGTTCTTTCATCTCTTAAAGCGCCGGTTTTCATTCTTTCCATCAGAACGACGCCGGGATACAGCGCCAGGTTTTGTTCAACGGAGGTCGCCAAAGCATTAGAAAGCCACTCCCATTTGGGCGAAAGTTCTTCGCTGCTGAAGTTGGAAACTCCCAACAGTATCAGCTTTTGAGGATCCAGTTTGATCCTGCCGATTTTCTGTGTCGCCTGCCTGGCCAAAATCTCAGCCTGAATCCGGTATTCTTCAGGTTTGGCGGAAAATGGCAGCGAGGCGTCCCAGAGTTTGAATCCATAGGAAGCGTCTACCAGGCGACATCGCAGAAGAGTCTTTCCTTCAGTAGTGTTGGCTTCCAGCATCAGCAATGAATCCGCAGCCAGCAGTTTCCCGGTTTTGACCATGTCGGCATTCGACATTGAAAGGCTCAGCGACTGTTCTCTCAGCAACTTGGCGATTTCCGTCCTTTCCAGAAGCGCCACCGCCGGTTGCTTGCTGAAAGCGGCTGTCAGCACATCGAGGAAGGGTTCCTGTGCTTTATTCGACGCGCCCACATCGACAATAGCCAATCGGGTTTGTTGATGATCTTGGGACAAAGCTTCAGCAACGGAAAATCCAAGAATGGAAGGGATGACGAAACAAACAAATAGCTTCCGGATCAGACTGTGCATAGATTACCCCCGCAGGGCTACAGTTTGGGCGTCATTCTCAAGAGCAATTTCGAAGCCGCTTTTTGAAGGGCGGCTTTGCCGGCGATTCGTTCGGAAAGGTCAATGGCTGATTCAATCTGGCGGTCGGCGAAAATTAAAGCTCCGGTTTCGGCCCTGAAAGCCTTAATTTCCAGACGGCTTTTGCAGGTAACAAGGTTTCCCTTGCGCATGGCAAATTCGCTGAATCCTTCGCCGTTAATCAGAACATCGGGCTTTTGCGCGGATTTTGAGGGATCAATAATGGTAAAGCCAAGCTGGCTAAGAACGGTGATAAACTCCGTTTCAGCTGCTGGATCGATGGCGGGCTGGCCAAAATGACGTTCCTGAATGCTTACCGTAATCGAAGTCAATTTTTTTCCTTTTATTGCTTTTTGCAGCGCCGCTACTAAATCCTCTTGCGTTTCCGGTTTGGCAACAAGGGTGGCGCTTTTAGTCAAAATGGTGTTGGATATTTTTTTTGCAAGACCGTTAGCGCCGTCTCTTAGATAGTCGGGGCCGGGAATGCTTATTTCTTCGCCGTAAACACGGCTGGTTTCAGTTCCCATTATTTTGGCAACCAGAGTCAGAGTAGCCCCGGTTTCAAAGACTCTGCCTGTAACGATGACTTTCGCTCCGGTCAAAGATCCTATTTTAGCTGCTGTCTCCGGTTTAATGGTTCCCGTCGCGCCAAGTTCCATTTCATTGAACAGTTTTTCCAATTCCTGCCGCTCCACCAGGATCAGATTGTCGACATGAGAAAGATTGGCGTTTATCAGCACTGCTGTTTGAGGTCCCAGTTCGGCAAGTTTCGCGCCGGAAGCCTGAAAATCCAATACTGCGACGCTGATTATCGCTCTGTTGGGCGGTCCCTCAGCACACTGCCCTGAGAAGGCTCCCATACCCAAAAGAAAAATAATCACCATCCCCAAAACAGCTTTGCTTTTAGTCATGATGCGCCTCCTTAGTTTGCAGCAGCGGTCCAATGGTTTAAAGCAAGATCTATAATTTCCCCAAATAACTCCTGCGCCTCCGGGTTTGTCGACAGCTCGTCCAACAAACTCATTTTGACTTCTAGGAGGATCCCATGGCCTGCCTGTTTGACCATAATTCTGGGCAAGCTGTCAGCGGGCGGGTAAAAAACCACAACGGCCTGATTGGACGGCAACTCCTTTGGCAGCGCAAACCAATCCTTGTCTATATATTCAGCGAGAATGAGAGCTGGATTGATTTCTGATTTTGGGAACCTGTCTTTCATATCTTCAAAGCGGATATTTTTGTCTTTTAAAATCGATTTTAAAATGAAACCCTCTCCATACAAATAAACTCGGTTTTTTTCTGCAAAGGCTTGGACCGGTTTAAGGATGTCGTCCGGATAAATGCGCATATTTACGGAGCCGGCTTTTTGCCATTTCGCCTCGGAGGCAAAACGAAAACTGTAACGGAGATAAAAATCACCGGCTCGTTCCACTTTCGGCAATTGCAAGAAAAAAGCTATAGGGCATGGTACGCTCCCTGATAAATTCAAATCGGAGGCCACGGGAATATCTTTTTTGATTGGCGCCGCAAAATTTCCGGAAGCTGTTTGAAACAGATCCGCCTGGATGGCAATCCTCTCCTTTGGATTGCCATAAACAACAAGGGCTACGCGAATAGTCTGTCCTCCGAAAACCTTCCACTCTTTCTTCGCGTCCGCCGTTGGAGCTTTACCGATGGCGACAGTATCCAGCACGACAGGCCCGGTTTGCTCGCCGGAGGCATATGGAGTGAACAGAAAAAGCGCTGTCAGTAAAAAAATAGGATAGTGTTTCATAGATTTACATGGAATTCAGACCAAGGTTTCTTGCTTCAATTTTTAAATTCCGTTTCGCGTCAACCGGCTTGCCGGTGGACCAAAAAAGCGTGCTTCCTGCCAGAATGATTCCTCCGTCCCCCTGAGACAAAACGGTCACTTTCTGCCCCGCAATTGGAACCTCCTGGCCGCTGAAGGTAACCAACGACGAATAATGCTTGCCGTCCCAAATCCTGACATATATAGGCGTTGAGGCCGGCACATCGGCATTGTCCGATAAAATCATGCTTAGCCCGTGTTCGTCTTCAACGATAGCGCGGACGCGATTGGGGAACTTGGCCAGGGTTTCGTGGATGAGCTTCATGCCGGCCTGGCTGTCGGGCGCCAAGATGGTTCCAGTCTCCTTTCGCCCGGTCCAGCGGCCGATGGCAAAGGCGAGGACGACGCAAACCACCAGCCCCAATGCCCACGCGAGGCGAAACGAGCGTTGCCGCGTGGCGCCAACCGGCAAATCATTGCGTTGGAGGCGGGCCACAATCCGGCGCGGAAACATTTCGGAAGATTCTTGGGAAATTTCCGGCAGCCGCGCTCGTTTCAAAATGGATTCAAGTTCATGCTTTTTCATACGTTATGTCTTTCAACATTTGTTTCAATTTTTGCCTCGCGGCGAAGACGCGCCACGAAACCGTCGCTTCCGTGCAGCCAAGTTTTTTTGATGCTTCAGCGTGGCTCTGATTTTCATAGACCGTCAACACGATGGCGGCGCGTTGCTTGGTTGGCAAACGATTGAGTGCATCCTGTACGCGCCGCGAAAGCTCATCGGGGAAACAGCCATCCGGGCTGTTTTCTAAAATGGAGCAGGCAGCCCATTCTGAATGGACTATTTCGCGGCGGCTTTCACGCCGGCGCCAGTCTACGCTCAAATTAATGGCGATTTGGCAAAGCCAAGTTGAAAACTTTGAACCGCCATTGAAAGAGCCGAGCCGCTGATAGGCGCGTAAAAAAGCTTCCTGCGCCAGTTCCTCTGCGTCCTCCAGTGAGCCGGTCATGCGGAAGGTCATTGCCCGGATCATTTCCTGGTGTTGACTTACCAGCGCCGCGTAGGCTTGCGCGTCGCCGGAAAGGCTTTGTTCAATCAGCGTGGATTCGTCATATCCGACCATATGTTCCATTCTAGTGAATCAGACGAATGGCGGCAGCAATTCCTTTGAGGAAATTTGAAGATAAATTTTTTTCACAGAGTAATTCGAAAATCAACCAATCTTAATCGGTAGTCGACGATTCCCTCATGCACGTTCATCTTGTCAAATCAGTAACTGTCATGAAACACAGCGTGATTGGGTTCCAATGAGCTGGAATTTCGAATGCCTTCATTCCTGCTTCGCTAAAATTCCGTGTTTAGTATGGCAGGACAGATGCCCGGAAGGTGCTTACGGCGAATTGCGCTATTTACCGGATCCGAGCGGAAAGGATCAAGCACAGTTCAATGCTGCACTGCCGCACCCGAAAAACGGCCTTGGTTTCGGAGCATAAGCGAGCCTTTTCCCATGAGCGTCCCCACCAGTCCCCATCGACTTCTGATAATTTGCTATTACGTTAACTTTCCGAGAATCGTTTATTTTCAAAAAGCATTTTACTGCAGTTGACAAGTAAATATTGAAAATTGCACAGATTTCCTCTTTCAGCCATCGAGTCGTCCGTTAGTAAGAAAAGGGATCGGCCAGTATGGCGGAGGAAATTACAGTTCTCTTCAAAATGAATAGACTTCCATGTTTTTTCGGCTTGTAACCCCCCAAGATACGCGCCTGTGAGAAATAGCGTGTAATGGTTGTTGATAATTGCTCTATCGTTACCTCTTTTCAGGTCGAAGCCGAACTCCCAGACAAATGGCAATGCAATTCAAGTCGGATTCTTCCCCTCGCGATGAGATTGATTGAGGAGTTGGAAGGATTCACACGCTCTCCACTATGCCGCCTTTACGAATGACGGTTTGAATCAGCCCACCCTTCCTTTGGTCAAAGCATCTTTCTACAAGGAAGGGTATGAAACCAAACGATGACATTTTGACAGTCTCCGATGTGGCAACGGAATTGCGCTGCTCCAAAACTCACGTTCATAACGCAATAAAAGGCAACGTAGCCGGCGTGTCCGAGCTGCCGGCAATTCATATGGGCCGAAGGAAGCTGATCCGGAGAAGCGCGTTGGAGAAATGGAAAAGTGAGAACGAGAGAAATTCGTTTGATGGTATGATGCCGAAGTCATCGGAAGTCGACGCCGCGTGACCATGAGAGGAGACCTCATGCGTAAGCGGCATCAAAAAGGCAGTTTGAAAATCAGAAACGGAAACTGGATCGCTCAATGGTGGCAGGAAGGACATCGGCGCAATAAAGTGCTCGGCAAAATCCGGAAGGTAACAAAATCAGAAGCTGAGGACAAATTAGCCGATATTCTTGCGCCCATCAACGGCGACCAGGATCTGCCATCCAGTAAAACAACGTTTTGTAATTTTGTGCAGCAAGTCTATTTACCATTCTATCGTCGGAAATGGAAACAATCTACGGCGGGCACCAATGTGGATCGATTGAATCATCACCTTCTCTCCATTTTCGGCGAACAGCCGCTCGGGGTTTTTGTCCGGGATGATTTGCAGGATTTCCTGGATAAGAAAGCATCCGAAGGTCTGTCGTTCAGCACGATCGATCATCTGCGATGGGATCTGAAGCAGATTTTCGATATGGCAGTGCACGAGGAGTATCTGAGAAGAAATCCTGCGGCGCTGCTTTTTACTCCAAAACAGGTCGGCTCCAGTTCAAAGGCGGTCATGACCTGGGATGATGTAAAGTTGCTCTTTTCAACGCTTGAATCCAGAGAACTTCTGATTTGCATGCTGGCCACCACCGCAGGGATGCGTCCGGGAGAAATCTTCGGGCTCAAATGGAAGAACATCGAATCGGACTCCATCAACATCGAACAGCGGGTCTATCGCGGACGATTGGACTCGCCCAAAACCGGCAGGCGGATTGTGGCTCTCTCTGACCGGTTGCAGTCAACTATGGCTCAATGGAGTGAGCAATCTGGAAATCCTGGACCGGAAGAATGGGTATTCTCTTTCGAAAACAGGAAGTCTCCGCTGGCGAAAGATAATTGCTGGCACCGGATGATCAAGCCGAAGCTCAAGAAGGTCAATCTCGAATGGGTCAATTTCCAGGTTATGCGGCGCACTCATGCTTCGCTGATGCGCGAACTGGACGTGGATCCCAAGATCGTGGCAGATCAACTTGGGCACTCGGTTGATGTAAATCTAAATGTCTATACGAAGACCGGCTTCAATCTTCGGAAGCAGGCGTTGGAGGCAATGGAATCGGCTGTTTCAGGCGCTTAACGGAGTATTTTGGAGTACGGATTTGGGTGGCTGGCTGTAAGTTATTGATTCTATGGAGCGGGAGACCGGGATCGAACCGGCGACGTCCAGCTTGGGAAAACCATAGAAGATCGTTTATCAAGGATTTTACGGCTACCGAAGCACACCAAAGCGCACTGTGTCCACCCAGTTTCTGTTGTCAATCATCTCAAAACGTAGTTTATGTTGTGCACAACATAAACTACGTTTCTTAGCGATCGGCAACATCTTCGATTGCGTCATCATGCTGTTGCTGGGTGATGGGCACACAGAGCACGAGTGCTTTTTGTCCGCGCAGCACGTGTCGTCCCAAGCGTTCCCACCTGCGATACGTGGCAAGTGGTCCTGGTGTGATCCCGCGACTGTTGCACTGGAACAGTGCAAGCAATTGGTTGCGCAAGCTGTATCCATGGAATCGACGGTATGCGTCATGAATGAGCCCCGGTTCGCTGATCGCTTGTTGCACGATCGTAAGGCACGATGTTGCGATTTTCTGGTTTTCGGTGCTGACAATTTCCATGCTGATGCCTCCAACGCCAAGCGGCGCTCTTTTCAACAAGAAAAAAGAGCGCAATCGTCGTGGCAGCAGGCCTCCAATCACTCGTAGCCGACGGTCGATGAGACCGCAATCCTTTACGAACAAAGACGCAATATCTGCGGATTTGTCGATAAAGGTTGAGGCGTAAAACAGAGGATTGGAGGCAGAACGAATGCTATTCCGAATTGTCGCGGATTTCTGTGCTTTCTTCTTTGACATGCAACGCTTTTGAGAGGTCAAGTGTCACAAGTTTTGATTTGCCTTTGGCGTTTGCTTGCGTTGCGTTTTTGACGGCTTTGATGATGTGTCGGCTTTGTTTGACTATGTCATCGCGAAACAGGAATACGCCCTTTTTGAAGTCTGCATACTTGACAAAAAAGGTAAAGAGAGCCCCGCCGCCAATGAAAATGATCTTAAAATAAACTTCTAACGATCCTGCCGCAAGCCGCGTAATTCTCGCCTGTAGTTGTGCAGTGGGGGATACTGCCAGCATGTTTTTTTTGGCGATCTCCCGGAGTGGTGCTTCCAAGGAACGAATGAGTGCCTGGCGCAGTTCATCATTAAGGTCGTCGGGGCGAGGCATGCCCTCAATCGGGATAGAGATGTGAAAACGACCACCAACTGAAGTCTTTCGAGCCGCGCGTTCTGACGGAATACGAAAATCTACAACCCTGATATAGGAGTATGGAGGACCGAAGCCGCAATCGCAACCATCCTGATGATTCCAACCATTACACATCATCACTCCTTCAGAACGAGCCAGCAGTCCGAATAATAGTTCGAATGTCATATAGTGTATTCTGAATCTAAGGAAAACGCCATTAAATGAAGTAGATACTAATTCGTTAAGCAGTCTTGTTGATTGACGCCGTATGAAGAAAGGCGTGATAATGAAAATCCTTTGGTTGTCAGATCTTTTTAAATCTGAGGGGTTTGTTTTTATACTCAGGGGGATTCGCAGGCTTTCGCATGGCAAAAGAACAACCCATAACCGTTACCACCACTCAATCCCAAGAACCAATGCCGTCGCCATTCTTAACAATGCGAGTTCACCGACTCGATCTGACACCGACACTCACGGGATTATGCGTCGGGTTTGAAACTGGCCGTTGGCGAGCACAGGAACTTGCAAGTCATATGATGGAGTGGTTGCCTGAATTTGCGCTCGACTATACTGAGCGCAAAACCATTCAGGCAAGTAACGCCACGCGAGCATTGCGCGAGGCAGCGCGCCGCGTGTATCAAACGGATAAATTCAAGAACCGTGGCGAGTTTGGAGAACTCCTCCTGCATATCGCCATGCGACAAGTCTTTGGGACACTCCCGGCGATTAGCAAAATCTACTACAAAGATTCTGACAACGAGACCGTGAAGGGATTTGACGCAGTGCACGTGGTTGCCAGTGAACAAGCGCTCGAACTCTGGCTTGGCGAAGTAAAATTTTACAAAGATATTAGCAGAGCGATCACTGATGTTGTTGCAGAACTCGAAAAGCACACAAAAGACGACTACCTACGGCGTGAATTCGCGGCAATCGTAAACAAGATTGATCCCACATGGCCGCACGCCGACCGCCTCACAAAACTCATTGATACGAATACTTCACTCGACGACGTCTTTGATGTCCTGTGCGTGCCGGTTCTGCTCACCTATGACAGTGAGGCCGTCAACGCTAACGATCGCATCAATGATACCTACTGCGCACAATTCCGGGAAGAGATCGAACGACACCACCGGACATTTAGCCAAAAAATTCTTCCGCAAGTGCGCATACACCTCTTTCTCGTCCCACTAAAGGAGAAGCAAGCATTACTCAAAGCACTGGATGAGGGATTAAAAACATGGCAGAAAATCTAAGCATCCAAGACGTGCGCGATCGTCTACGCAATCCTGACCGCATTAAAAAAGAATCGTTTCCCATTCTCCAGGCCATCTGCATATTACATAACGAGCACCCTGCTGATCAGCGAGTCCAGGAGCTTGTGCTTCGCGCACTCGAACAACGTGATGCTTTCGGCGAAAACACCGCAATCCTGGACGGCCTCACGAGAAAGATGGGACTCTTCCCTTACCTTGATCCGGAACGACTCGGCCTCGCTGACGCCATAGCTTATGAGTTTCACCGTCCACCAAACATTAAGGAAGACCTGATCTTCCACCGTGTGCAGGAACAAGTCTACTTGCATCTTATGGATGGCGAAAATATCATCTTAAGCGCACCGACCAGTTTTGGGAAAAGCCTCATCATCGACGCACTCATCGCAAGTAGGAACTATCATCATATCGCTATCGTCGTCCCCACTATCGCACTGATCGATGAGACTCGACGACGACTTTCTCAGCGTTTCAGCGATACTTACAAGATCATCACCCACCCATCACAGCATCGTGCCGACTGGGAGCTCCTCGTTATGACGCAAGAGCGCATCCTTGAGCTGCACCCCCTTGAGCCGATTGATCTGTTCATCATCGATGAGTTTTACAAGTTGCAGCCACGCCAAGAGGATATGCAACGTAGCCTCGTCCTAAATGAAGCGTTCTATCGTCTGCACAAAACCGGCGCACAATTCTACCTCTTAGGACCAAACATTAAGGAAATCACGAGACTCCCAGATAAGATCTCCTACAAGTTCATCCAGACTGATTACAAAACCGTTGCCTCCGAAGTGCACCGAATTAAGCCAGGAGATGACGACCTTGCAACCCTCGTCGACCTCTGCAATAAGCTCACGGAGCCAACCCTGATTTATTGTAGCTCCCCCGCGCGGGTTCGCACTGTGGCTGAAGCACTCCTGGAAGGAAATAGCAGTGAACCAATAGCAGCACTCGCTGACGCCGTCGAGTGGGTGGGAAAGGAATATCATCCGGAGTGGTTATACGGACGAGCGCTTGCACACGGGATCGGCCTGCATCACGGTCGGCTGCCGCGCACGCTGGCACAATACGTTGTGCGCGCCTTTAACGAAGGACACCTTCGGTTCCTGATTTGCACCTCCACCCTCATTGAAGGGGTCAACACGAAGGCAAAAAACGTGATCGTGTTCGACAACAAGGTCGCACTTAAAAAGTTCGATTACTTCACGTATAACAATATCCTTGGCAGATCAGGACGCATGTTCCAGCATTTCATCGGCCACGTGTATGTCTTCCACGCACCACCCGCCGAGAACCTCCCCTTGATTGACTTTCCCGTCTTCACGCAACCAGGCGATGTCCCGGAGAGCCTCCTTGTCCAGATCGACAAGGAAGACCTGGGACCGGACGCACAGACACGCATGGCAGGGCTTCACAAACAAGAAGAACTCGACATGGAGCTTCTCCGGCAAAACCGCAGCATCGACCCACAATCACAAGTCTCGCTGGCAAAGGAACTGCGACAACGCGCGGATTACTACTGGCCACTCCTACACTGGACTGGCATGCCCACATGGGATCAACTATACGCTGCATGCGCCCTCATTTGGCAATACCTAGCTAATGATCGCGGCCGATCAGGGGTGCACTCCGCAAAGCAACTCGCCTTCAAAATCGAACGATTCAGACAAAATCGCAGCGTAGCCGCATTACTACGCATAGAACTCAACCAGGAGGACGATCGCACGCCCGATATTGCTATCGAGGAGACGATCGAGTTCTTGCGAAACTGGGCGAACTTCTCATTCCCACGCTACCTCCAAGCACTTGATCGAATTCAGAACAGCGTGTTCACCAAGCTCGGGAAAAAACCAGGAAATTACTCGGTCTTTTCCGGACAGATTGAAAACTGGTTCCTCGACCCGGCAGTAATGGCACTCGACGAATACGGAGTTCCCGTGCAACTCGGCGAACAATTACAGCGAGTCCTCAACCCTGAAGGAGATCTCGATGTCGCACTCGACAAACTCCGCCACCTGGACGTCAAACAGTTGCGATTGACCGACTTCGAACGAACACTCCTGAACGACGCGATAGCACACCTCTAAAAGCAGCACCTATCGGTCCTCCCGTAATGTCAAGCCGGTCAGCAAGGAATCCGCCCAGATGCTTCCGCCTTCCACAAGTGACTCATCGAGTTTTTTGAGAATCTCCCTCGGGTTGTCATGCGTCTCGATTGCGACCAGATACCAGCGCAGTATTCTGCGCAAGATGTCCTCGGCGACAAGAAGAAATTCGTCCACCTTGTGGGCATCAGCGTTCCCGTGCACGATCTTGCTCCGCAGTCCATAAAGTTCGTTCATAAGCCCGATGCGATCCCTGGTATCCCCGCACCCTTCGGGGAGGAGTGCTGCTCCGCGTAGCCGGAACCGAAAGGTTGTCTCCAACTGTTCGGTATCGCTGACAGGCCAGCAGTCGTTCTAGGCCAATGACGTAATCAACGAGTTGATCCTCAGACTCTTGCCGGGTTGAGGCTAAGCGGAGGCGGCGCAATGGCAATCGCAGAAACGCATGCGTTGCCTGCTCCTGTATCGCAGTTACTTTTGCGAAGGTCCACTGGAATTCCTTGATCCTGTTCTTGGTGAGATGGATAGGTTTTCCGATGCGACTTGTCGCTATAATATTACCACTCATTATGTTTCCGAAATTTAAGTAGGGACTTGCTAAGTGGTTGGAGAATAGCGTTAGAATTGCGCGGCCGGGAGTAGCGAGGTTGAGCGCTACGACAATTTGTTCTCCCAATTTTCGATGCCGATTCAGTTCTGTCGAGTTCACCTTTGTGCCCCGCCGAATGATCTCGCAGACCCAATAATGGTCGTTCACCAGAGGCTGTTGATAAAACCACGTTGAAAGGTCACTTACCCTGCCATAGCGATCAATATCTTCCTTGTTGATAGGCCGAAACGTAATCTCCGGGCTCAATTGGAATGCTTCTTCTGCGCTCAGGTTTTCCACCATAAATATGGTTTTGATCACTGCGGTATCACTGGACAAGTCATTCGTGAACGCAGCGCATATTGTGGTAATCACCTCATCATCAAGGCGTAAGGAGCCTGCGCGGAGAAAGTAGTCTCCTAAAAGTCCTTGTGCTGTGCCGTCTGGTCCGCGAAAGTTGAGGCCCGGAAAAAATCGTCCATTAGTTGCTGCATAGTTTGCTGCGGTCGAAAGTAATGCTTTCACTGCAGAGAGTTCATACAGTCCGGTGCGTGACTCCTCCGGTAAGAAAAAGCTTGGTTCCTCTCGCGTTTCTTCCTTTCCTGACGCACCAGCCCCCTGTTGTTCCATCCAACGCACCACATACTCTCGTCGAGGAAGCTCCGGACCAATACCCCGCTCCTGCAAATAGGCTATTGCTTGCCTCACTGCTACTCGCAGGAGCGCAGGTAACTGATCGTCAGCGATCTCGTCAGGAGTGATCATCGCTTGCCCTCTTCGCCTGATGACGCAATAGTTGCCTGCGCTTGATTGTCTTCTTGTTTCTCTTCGGTGTTGGGTACGCTTTTTGCCGGTTGGAGTTCTGGACAATCTTCAACGAGGCGATTGATGACGATCATGCAGATGTCGGCGAATTTCTTGGTGTCTGATGCAAGAAGCTCAACGGTTTCTCCCGTCGTTTCGTTTGCGGCGTTTTTGGCGTAATTCTCGTCGATGACTCCTAGGTTGTGCCCAATGATGTGCCGTTTCTCGATATTTAGTTGGAGCGCTGTCAGGTCGTCTTCACCGATGTGCGCGTAGGGGTCGAGGCCGAGTTTTGCAAACTGGGCGCGTCCTTTCTCGATGTTCTGAAAGCTGGTGCCGATCGCTTTTTTCGAGCACAGTGCCTGGTATTGTTCAGGGGTTCGTTGTCTCACGAGGAATCGGAATGTTGTTTTCAGGTAGCTCTCCAATGCTGTCACGACGTCTTCGTGTGCGTTCCCGAGGAGTCGGTAGGCGAGTTCTTCATCGTCCGATAGATTTTGTGTCAGTCCCAATTGCTTGGTGATAAGTTCGATTTCTCGTCCAAAGTGTAGGGCCAGATTCGTCGTGCCGCAGTCTGGGCAAAAGAGCCCGATAGCATACACTCCATATGCGCACCCGCAGGTATCACATCGGAGGTTGCGTAGGAGGTCTTCGCGCCATGCCCCTGGTGGGGGTTCCCGATGCCCTTCTTCATACCGCATCGTGATCGCTCTGCCGCCACGATTGACCTGCTCCACCATATTTTTAAAAATGTCATCAAGATGGTTGGCAATGTCTGTTGTTGCTGCCCACGCAACTTGTTCCCGTGCTGCGTCAATATCGCCGGGGAAAAGGAAATCATTGTCCAGCCCATCAAGACCACAGTAAGGACAGGTGATCCCCGGCGTGTGCGGTACGCGCCGTATTCTGGTCTTACCATCTTCGGGGACGGTCTGATCCGTTGTTGCTTCACCGAGCAAGAACAATCGTGGTGCGCACGATTCATTGGGACAGTAACGATAGACCATGCCTTTTGACGTTCGTGGTAGTGGCATCGCAAGTTGCATGTGATCCTTCGTCCCGCCAGTCTGATAACGCTCAAGTGTCTTAAGCCGGAAGTCCATCGTAGTCTCCCTTTATGTCTTTTTGCCGGTCGCAGCCATTACCGGCTGCGCGTTGTCTCCTGGGGTCTTGCCCCGAGCTTTAAGTCGCTTTCGGAAGAGATGCCGTTTATTCTACTACAACCATGCCTCCAGTAATTCTTGGTTTTCTGCGTAACCGTAAGAAAATGCTTGCAATAGTGAGGCGTTTGCATTCTTCTCTTACGCATCTAGGCAATATGTTTTTTGTGGACCGATAGCATTAAAAATGCTTTCTTCCCGGGTTGTGCTGTGGGGTTAATGCAGTGTATAGTAAAAAGCATTGTTTTTTGGTCTCGTCGTTGCCATATATTGGTTTTCACGTTTTGCCCCCAATTGGACTGTCAACCGCTGCGCAACAAGGCTTCCACAACCGATTGCTTGGTTCCTGAGGCAAGGAGAAAACAATAATGAGCTTTCTGGTAATGAACAAGATGTGGGAACGCGTTTCAATCGCGCGGCAAGACTCCGATACAACGCTGTTTTATGATCTGCTCTTCACCGGCGAGATGCTTTGCAAGATCATAGTTTCAGGACTCGTTGCTGCCGTTGCCGACGAAAGAGAACGACACCGCTACCGTCACATTCATCGACTGGTGCGTGCCGACGGTCTCGGTGACTGGGCACAAGTAATGGAAGAGATATTGGCCGGGCCAACATCACAACATCTCATGACACATGCCAGAGATGAGCAACGAGAATTTACACAAAAGAGCGGCATCGGCAACTGGCAATATGAAGCCGTGCAGCACCTACACGCGGCTATCAAACTCATCGATCAGAACTACGAAGATTTGCCGGTCAAAGTTGACGCGAGAAAATGGCTGCACCTCTTTGTCGCCATTCGGAATAGAACCCGCGGACACGGAGCACTACAAAGTAGCCTCTGCTCAGCAGCATGCGATGACATCGAACAATCCATTAAGCTTGTCGCGGAGAACTTCATCCTACTGCAACGACCATGGGTGCACTTACACCGGAACCTTTCAGGAAAATACCGCATAACCTCGTTGGCAGGCGATGTCACGCCATTTTCATATCTGAAATCAACCAATACGGTCGCCATTCCTGACGGCGTGTATGTTCAATTTGACAGCCCTGCACGAGTAGAACTGATGGCTACCAACGAGGATGCCGCCGACTTTGTATTCCCAAATGGTAACTTCACAGGAAAAACCTACGAGACTATCTCGTATATAACTGGCAGCAAAAGCAATGCGGATGCGAGACCGTATCTTGTTCCAGCAGGTGAATTACCGCCAAGTGAAACTCAGGGTATCGGGCTTTTAGACATCCATGGGAAGGCATTCGCTAACATTCCCCCGTCTCCAGCAGGGTATGTCCATCGGATAGAATTGGAAAAAACGCTGTGTGCTTTGCTGGAAGATGACCATCATCCAATCATTACGCTCGTTGGTCGGGGTGGGATTGGAAAGACATCAACCGCTTTAGAAGTGCTGCACCGCCTGTGCAAAACCGAAAGATATCAGGCTATCATCTGGTTTAGTTCGCGCGACATCGATCTGTTACCAGAAGGACCAAAGCTGGTCAAACCCCACGTGCTCACGCCAAAAGAAATCGCAAAAGAGTTCGTTCGACTTCTGGCCCCGGCAGAATCGACCGAAAAAGGATTTGACGCTCTCACGTTCATGGCTCAGGCGCTGACTAAAAGCCCACTCGGATCGCCGTTCCTATTCATTTTTGATAATTTTGAGACAGCACGAAATCCAGTTGATGTTTTCAACTGGATTGATACATACATTCGCAATCCGAACAAGGTCTTAATTACGGTAAGGCACGGAGAATTTCGCGGTGATTACCCCATTGAAGTCTTCGGAATGAACGAAGAAGAAACGGACGAACTCATCACCTCAACGTCCATCCGTCTTGGTATTGATCCACTCATAACCACTGCCTATCGCCGCGAACTATACCAAGAAGCAAATGGGCACCCCTATATTATTAAAGTATTGCTCGGCGAGGTCGCGAAAAACCGTAAGCTCGATAAGGTCGAAAGAATTGTTGCGGGCAAGGACGACATGCTTGATGCTCTGTTTGAGCGCACGTATGCAAGGCTTTCTCCAGCCGCAAAAAGAGTTTTTCTGACCATGTGTCTATGGCGCTCTGTCATCGCAAAGGTCGCACTGGAAGCTGTGCTGATGCGACCAGCGAACGAGAAGATCGATGTCGAAGATTCAGTTGATGAACTCGTCAAAAGCTCCTTTATTGAAACGGTTCGTTCCGACCAGGACAACATGCCTTTTGTTCTGGTACCACTGACAGCCGCAATGTTTGGCAGACGAAAGCTCGATGTAAGCCCTATGAAGCCTGCCATAAAAGCTGATGTATCCTTATTGCAATCATTCGGAGCGACCCAATTACCCGATATCCGCTATGGCTTCCAACCACGCATTGAACGCCTCTTCCGTCACATCGCAAACGAAGCCAGTCAAGATGCAAACGCGCTGACACAACACCTGCCAATGTTAGAGTTCATCGCACGAAAATACGCGCCTGCATGGCTCATGATCGCATCGCTCCACGATGAGATTGTCACACCCGATGCTGCAGAAAAAATGAAAGAAGCGCTTCGACATTACATCGAAGCCACTCCAAAGGGACCTGCGCAATATCAGGCATGGGACCGCCTCGTCAGAATTTGTCAGCGAACACAAGACTGGGGAGGTGAAATCCATGCATTACTAGAAATGTGTCAGTTACCGGATGCTTCCTTTAGGTCCATCAGTGATTCTGCCAATCGACTAAATCGGCTTTTCCACAGCAACGAACTTGTATTAGATTCGGATGAAAAACAGATCATTGTGCGAGAAATCATCCAGATCATGGAGAGACGAATCGCCGAAGCCGATGCCTTCGATTGCTCGCGTCTGGCATGGCTGTGCCTCCACTCCTGCGACGAAGGGCGAGCAAAAAAATACACAAAATACGGGTTAGAACTTGATGCGGAGAACCAACATTGCCTACGCCTTGCGAAAAAATTGAAATAAGTCCCTGTTGGTGCCCGAAAAAAACCAACATCGCCAATGGAGTCAAACGGAGTCACTCAAAAAAGGAGAGGAAAAGATAACGCTGGTAAATAAAACAAATACAAGGGGTTGTTGGAGCGGGAGACCGGGATCGAACCGGCGACGTCCAGCTTGGGAATATGAGAAAAGTGTTGCGTTTGTAGATTTTACAAGACTTACGAGTGCAACGCCTATGCAAAATCAGGCAGATTTCCTGCAAATCTGCAACGGATCTGCAATGCTCACTTCCCTGCCAAATCGCGGGCCTCCAGCATTTGAGCCGACATTCGATAAGTCTCCGCCTTTTGCCGATTCAGGTTGATAATAAAACACCTCATTCCTTCATAAACCGTAATACCTGGCTATTGCCTGAGCCAAGAGATTACCAGCGGTTTCCAATCCAATCGCCCAACTTCCCTCTGCCGCTTTTTTTATCATGTTACCTATCCATGACGATACGCGCGGACCAAAGGAATCGCTCTTTTGAGGTCTCTCGTCCGTTGTTATCGCTATGCGAAGCTCTTCAATATCCTTTTTAAGCATTCCTTTCTCGCGAAGAGCCTTCTCTAACGATTCAAGGTCTCCCGCCATGATCGCAAAAATCACATGCGAATTCGCAGTGCTGCCAACAACATTGGCGGCACCACCATACACTGTCGTATTGAATATCTGATTCACCCTTGCGGGCGCGATATTATCTGACATATTGCCGAATTCTTCGCCGGCGGTCGGCGCTTCCTTCCACACAGCAAGGGCGAAGTCCAGGATGCGGTTTCGCACTGTGTTCAGGAGTTCAATGAGGTTGCCAGCGCTAAATTCTGCCCAGGCGTGTATGCAGTTTTGATGTTGATACACTTTCATTCCAAGAGCGATTGCAAGATCCCCGGTACTTATTCGCAACACACCATCCTTGGACCTCTTGAGGCTTTCCTCGATGCTGGCGACGCTTTGACGGCATTTGTAATTCTCATAGGTATCACGCACTTTTTCTGGCAGACATGCCCATGGTATTGGTGCATTACGAATTCCCGATCCGAAAGGTCCCGCAAAATGCCCCTGCACCTGGAGAGACCAAATGCGATAGCTCGGCACGTCCACGTCATCAGGGTAGCCATTCGACTCCCACACCAACCAATCTTCAAGAGGTTTGCTTTTTAATCGAGCCGCCAAAAGCTTGCACTTTCGAAGCAGCGTACCCAAGTCACTCTTGGAGTCAATCGCTTCCTTTTGAACCTCCTCAATGAGCTTCATCTATGCTAATTCCTCCTCGGTCTTCACTAAAAGAAGTTCCCAATTATGAACCTTGATTACGCCCACATTCAACAAGAGAAATAGATTGTTCCGATACACAAAGCTCCAGACCTACTGATTAAGAGAGGCTGGTGGCGCAATCTGGCAGATGTTGAGAAGTGCTCAAAAGGGCGAATGGAGAGGGTACCCGGTCGCCCGAGGTTTTCTGAGGTTTTCTGAGGTTCTCTTAGATTTCGTCAATTTGCCACCAAGGTTGCCACCAAAGATGAAACGGCTTTTCACCCTTCGATTTGCTTTGTGCCGGGATACCCACCTAAAACTAAATCCCGAGAATACCCGGTACTGAGTTGCAATCTGCGCAATTCTCGGTATCAGTCCGGATCTGTTTCGATGGAGGGTTCTTTCAGGCAAATACCCAGAAGTAAAAAAGGACAGACGAGGACGGCTATTTACACTTGAGGATATCGACAAATTCATCCAGAGTCGGCCTGAATTGGATCAGCAGCGAGCGGATGCAGCCAAAAAGCGATGGAAGAAAAGCCTTTCACGTTAGGCAGCCGTGAATCGATCGTTACAAAGCGGCCGATAGATGACGGCTAGAATTGTTACGATCGCCACAAAATGCGAAAAGATAAAGATTTATGTCCCAATCGCATCTTAGTCATGGAAGCAATGATTAGGGCTCGACTTTCTGCATTTCCTATGCTGTAATCTGATACGTTTATTATCCTCGATAAGATTTAATGCATTGATGATTTATGATCGTTGCGTGCAGCCGAACAACTATGGAGGACAGATATGCACACTCCAGTTAGGTATTATTTCAGCCGATACAAAGTGGAAATAGTCTTAACAGCGATCGGCGCCATAATTTCGGCGTTGGTCAGCTTGTTCTTATACATATTTCCTGTATCAGATGTTCAGATGTCGGTGAATATAATCGGCGGCACTTTAATAATAGTATTGCTAATAGCAATACTATTTAATCTTAAGCGACTGCTTACAAATATGTTTGCGAATCTTCCTGGGAATATTGAGCGATTCGATCCATTCAAGCGTGATAAATATTGGGAGCGGCTTGAGCATTTTGCAAAAGAAAAGGAGCTTCTAGCAGAAGTGTTCGTGGCTTCAGCTTTGCCAAACTTAGTGGATCGAATTTGTTCCACACATAAACAAATTAAAAAACTTAATATCATCCTCGATTCGGGAACAACGATAACACCTATTTTCAAGCATTTGGTGTTTAAAGGGATCAAGCATTCTAGTCATAAGGAACTGGAAATTGTAATATTTACAAATAATCTGGCTGGGATAGAGGAAATTCATAAAATAGATACCGGGATAGGATTTTTTCAGGAGCGTGACTTTAACCTCATTGGCGGAAAGCCTCTAAATGCATACAGGGCCACAACTGGACAATTTACGCAAAACTTCCTCCGGACTATTTGGGAGGAACATGGCGGGGAAACCAACAACAATCAAACGGTAATCACCATGGGTGTGCTCACTGCTAATTGGCTAACATGCGGTAACGCCTTTAAGAAAATTAGCATCGTTGCCAAGGGAGACGGCCATTTGGATTTTAAGAGTGACGTCATTGCAAATAGCCACTATCTGTTCATCTTGTCTCCATTAGGAAAGCTATTACCGCTCGATGATTACGCAGTTCTCAATGAGTTGGTAAAGGAAGGAGATGGATCCTATCGTGCAGTCACAGTGCCGGATGAGAAAAAAGAGCGGACATTTCTGCTTACATCTTTAAGACCTAAAGGAAGCGTTTCACCCCTATACAATAACTCAATTAGGCTTGCAATCATAAGGGATAAAAAGGATGCTAACAATTTTGTTATTTGCGACCAGATCCCCCAATATGAGCCCACCGGAGATCGCTATGGAGTAACGATCACCGAAGTGCCACATCAATATGTAAGAGATAATTTTGAAAGAGTCTTCCTTTTTCCTCTGAAGCCTGGGGCGTGAAGAAAACGCGGGCGCACTCAACAATCTGTTCTTTTGTCGAATCCAACACTATACCATCATGGATATGAGATCATAGAGTGCCCTGAAACAATGTTGGCATTACATAGCCTGGGTAATTTTGTGAAGGGCTTCATCGACATCTGCCTTGGGACCAACTAGGATTGAAATGCGCTGCCCGATTGCTGTAGGCCTGAGATACCCATCATGATGGATCACTAATCCAAGGAAAATCAGCTTATCAACAATCCGATTAGGTACCGCCGCTGAGACTGCGGGAAGCGAGGCGATGATCTGCATGTCTTCGTTATTCAGCCGAGAGAGTATATCGAGATATGTTCGTACCTCCGTCCTAATCTCCATTGGGTTTCTTACTGAGGCCGGTTCAGATCGGGTGATTGCATCGACTGCTTCTTCAAATACCCGCTCAGCCAGTTTTACGGAGATTTTTTGCCCGCCAAATTCTATATCTAACTGACGGCTCTCGCGGGCAAGGCGCTTCCAGAGTGAGCGGAATGGAACTCTGAGCCAAACGACAAGACCAAAAAGTAGAATGGGCCAGATCAAAACCTTGAGATATTCCAGGATAAGTTTTGCGATTTCCATTATTTAACATCCTTTGAACTATTGCTCCAAGCCACCAAAGCCTAATTATAATGACACCGTTTACAGAAACAAGAATTCAATTTATTGACCCGATATTTAAGCGGGAAAAAGCGCAGAAGGCTTGAAGATTGTCTGGAGCGGGTCTACGGTCGCCCGAGGTTTTCTGAGATGTGCTGAGTTTTTCTGAATTTGCCACCAAGTTTGCCACCAGTTCTGAATTCTGTTTTCAACTTTTATAGCATTATTTAAGCCCGAAACGGCGATCAGACTGCGACCGAGCAACTTCCCACATGCCCGTATCAGGTTCTATACTCCAAGAATACGGTTTATGGACCGCAACCTCGGTAATCGCGAGAAGCCAACTCCTGTAGATTCTCTTCCTATATCCCACAGTCTCTGATTATTCCGATAATGTTTATTGTTGCATATTGTGACATATTGTTACATTATAAATCATATTGAGCATGGTGATTGGCTATGCAGGTGATGTCTATTGAAGATTTAGCGATATATTTGGGCGTTTCCAAGCGGACGATCTACAAATACATCGCCGAAGGTGACTGTCCCCCTTACATCAAGCTCAGTAGCAAAAACATATGCTTCGACCGCAACGACGTCGATGCCTGGTTGGAAGCCAAAAAAGTATATCCGTGTTCGAAGGGGACTGGCCTTCCTGGGCATAAAGGAGACGAAAAATGAGTTCTTTTGGAGCCTTCGCAAGACTGAGTACAACCGAGTTGCTGGCGATCGTATTGATACTAACGCTGAAGTTTGTAGTGCCGATTCTTATCGTCATCTGGATCGTGCGGAAACTGATTGCTAACAATCGGGAGAACAAACGGCTTCGTCTGGAAGTGAGCAAACTAGCGCACGAGTTGGAGCAGTATCGCATGCACAATAGCCCTCTGCCGAAACCTTGAGAACTGCCCGTTCGACCAGCAACCGGGGAATCCGTCTGCTTTTGGATTCCGGGCCATAAGTCCCGTCGGGGAAACCACTACATGGACGCGAAGGATTAGATTCGCCCAAAGGTTCCCGATCAAGCTCCAGTCCGTGCAATCGTGTAATTTCACAAGGGGCGGCTTTATTCCAGCTCATCCTAAATGATCCTCACGGATACCTTACCCTGAAGCCAACCGATTCCGCAGGAGATGTACCGGCACACCAGTCGCCGAAGCCAGCTTGCGCCAAGATAGCCCGGTCTGCCGCAATTCCGCAGCTTTCTCCACATCGAATTCCTTCGCCGGTCTGCCGCAGTGTTTTCCCTGGCGCCCAGCTTCTTTCATGCCAGCGACTACCCTTTCCCGAATCAGTTCCCTCTCAAATTCTGCTATTGCGGCAAGTACCGAGAACACCAACTTTCCCATCGGACCAGAAGTGTCGATAGCTTGGGTCACCGATACGAAGTCGATGCCCAGAGCCTGAAATTGTTCCAGGGCGAACACCAGTTCCCGAGTTGACCGGGCAAAACGGTCAAACTTCCAGACAGCAACCACATCGAAGCGCCGCTTATGAGCATCTTTCATCAGCCGCTCAAGTTCCGGGCGGACTGAGCGAGAGGAAACCCCGTGATCGATGTATGTTGATTTCAGCTCCCATCCGCGCTGGGAAACAAATTCTTTGAGGGCTGAAAGCTGTAATGATTCATCCTGGCAATCCGTTGAAACCCTTGCGTATATCGAAACACGCTTAGTTATGATCATGAGTCTAACCTTGTCATTTCACGCAAGCAGTTGCGGCGTCCATTTCCGGGGTTGTTCCGAGTAGAGGACGCACATCAACCCTTTTTGATCTTCACCCGGCCCTCCACCCACTCGTGCAGTAAGTCGGTAATCACTTGCGATAGCACTAGATCGTCTTGAACACACCGTATCTTGGCTGCCTTCAAAATCTTCTCGTCCACTATGATGTGAATGTCTGCCTTTTTCTCGCCCATTGAGAACACAACCTTTCTCCGCCGCCTGGCGGACCTCGTAATCCCACCGATGCTTCTTAAATCGAACTCGCACTCCACCCCTCCATATGTACCTTTGTTACTGATGCGAGTCAACTTAAACCGGAGATTTATTGTCCGCCTGTCCTCCCTTTACCGTAGTCATGTTCACCTTGCGATCGCCGTGCAAACAAGCATTGGCTTTTATTCGCCTCTGGTGGAATCTCTACGCCCGCTGAATTCCAGTCGAGCTTTTCATCCTCGTTCTTCCTGTTACGGTTATTCTCCCGCCTCCAACACACCAGCATCCGCAAAACTGAAGTAATCATCGAAGCCCATAACGAGGTGGTCCAACACGCGAATGCCAAGAATCTTTCCGGCTTTCACCAGCCGCAGTGTGCATTCCCGATCTTCATGGGAAGGCGCCGGATCGCCGCTCGGGTGATTGTGAAGAAATATTGCAGCCGCTGAACTGTCTCGCACCGCAGGAGCAAAGACCTCGCGTGGGTGAACTATCGAGGAGCTAAGACTGCCGACTGAAATCAGAACCTCACGGATAAGCTCATTCTTGGAATTCAGTTGCAGGGATAGGAAGTACTCCTTCCTGGCAGAAAAGAAGCGAGCCCGATAGCGATTGAAAAGATCCCGGCTGTTTGAAAACCGCTGTCCTCGCCTAAGAGGATAGGAGCACAGCTCCCGACCGATACCTACAGCAGCCAAGACAGAGGCAGCTTGACGCTCCGTCAATCCCACACTCCTTAGCTCGTCTAACGATGCCGTCGCTCGGACAAGCGCTGCCACCTTC
Organism: uncultured Acidobacteriota bacterium; assembly: GCA_964441405.1. Classification (GTDB taxonomy): domain Bacteria; phylum Acidobacteriota; class UBA6911; order UBA6911; family UBA6911; genus UBA6911. Next base: position 4,527 of record CAYTYP010000024.1, on the reverse strand, counting down.
TGCGACACTGCAAAAGTATGGGCGCTGATTCGACCATGACTTATGATCGTTGCTATACTCGCGGCAAGGGTTTCCGATACTGTCTGTTGATCTCCTTCACATACGAACAATTCGTCTTGCATTTCAGCCTCCTGCCTTGGCCGGGCGGTAAATCTGGGGGATGGTTTCGCACCCCGTGTAGCTCCATATGTACATTAGTACATAGCGCCATGTCAAGTAAAATCAGCAGACGAGTAAATAAAAATTGTATTTTTTGAAATTTCAGTCAATGTGGGGGGTGTGCGGAAAGGGTATCCGAAAGCACAGGCGTAAATCGTTGGAAAATCAGGGACGGCAGACGGGCATTTGGGCTATGCGAAAAGGTAATGCTTTTCACACACAAAGGTACGCATTAATGTAGATGATTATCGAGAAAAAGCAAATGGAGTGGTTGCAGGATTAGATATATTATATAAAGCCGTCGGCACAAGGAATCATTTGAGGGACCACAACAATGGACAAAACGAAGATGATGTTGAACAAAACCAACCTAAAGGACCGTGGGTGGACCAACACTCTGGTGAAACTCTTCCTGCCAACATGTGACGATGAAGTCGAGAATCCCTATCATCGGAGCGGCCCTCCAATAAAGAGATTTAATAGAGAGAGAGTTCTGGCGATTGAAGCCGGTAGTGAATTTCAGGAAGCCATGAGCCGTAGTGAAAAACGGAAGCAAGGTGCTCAGAAGGCTATAGAGACAAAAATAGAGCGCATGGAACAATGGGCAGAATCGCTCCCACCAGTTGAACTTCATCCGATGGACAAAGCTACCTTGCAGAAGAAAGCTGTGGATCACTATAACAGTATTTGGGATGGATATGACGAGAATGGCAGGTTCCGCGAAGAAAATTGCAGGCGAGCTAATGGTACAGAGGATGATCAGTTCTTGGATCGAATTACTGTAAATTATATTCCGCATTCTCTCACCGGATATGAGGAGCGCTTGCTAAAAACCAGAGGGAAAGTTGGATCGGAAGACGCCCGCAATATTATTCGTTCAGATATCCTGAATGCTATCGCCAGCGCCTATCCCTGGCTTGAAAAAGAGTGCAAATCGCAAGATGTTCGCAGATATAAATCTGATTTTTTCTCTATCAGATAACTCGATCCTTAGCTTGGTTTTTCAGTTTCATTCCGTGGAATCAAAGCCATAGAATTGTCCCCAATAGCAAACATTAATAACTGCGACAGACAATCAAGAACAAAGTTATGCTATCTGCCAGGCACCACAGCACAATCGAAAAGACCTTCAATGACTGCGTGATAGATCTGAAACAAATCCTTGTCCTTGACGACATCGATATCCTGCCCGATGGATTCCGAGTCCGCAGCCACGATTTCTACGGACAGCTTCCCGAGATAACGATTAAAAACAGTGGGGATACATTTCAGGACAAAGACCGGCTGGGCAATGAGTGCTGCAAGCTCATCGCTATCGTTAAATTACGGGATGAAATGGTCGGATTTCTGCCAGGATGCAAGTTTCTGCCGCCTACGAGTATGGATGGCAAGGCGATTGTTGGGTTGCAGGCGAATCCGCGGACATGGGTAGTGGATCACGAAGAATTCCTCGCGGCATATCATGAACTACACCGGCAAGTCTTGGGCGAGTAAGCAATGAACGATCGGCGCCATATTCGTTTCTCTGGAGATGATTGAGGTTTTATCCGATTCAAGATCGACGCCGGAAACGGAAGCCATTGGGGCCTCTAAGGAAATCATGCCGAATCCGGCCGGCACAATAATTAATGTCCGCTCTAATGCCGGCGCTTATTACAGCCACACATTAAATCAGAAAATTCGGGGCAAAGAGAATTGAGACCCGAATTTGGGCAGGGGGGGGGGGTAGGTCGAGACCCTTGGGGCGCCCCTGCGCGCGAGGGGGACCCACCCGACTCAGACGCTTCTGCTATTTTTTCGCGCCATAACATTTTGTTCCAAATTGAAACAATTCTCGAAACCACTGTCTCCAACCTCACCCACCTTCATAATGACCTGAGCAAGATCGAAGAAATGCTGAAAGGCGGTGTTCTATGAAAAAAGCCGCTTCTGTACCGGTATCGAGGCAACTCCAGGAGAGTGAAAAATGCACGATCCCGATTTCCAGGGACGAATTATTCCGATTGCATGACATCGCCGATGGTCTAAGACTCTTACGCAATATTTCTGAGGAGGCGCCGGAACTGCAAATGATTCAGGCCGAGATTCTGATTAACAAGACTTCGCGCTGTGCCTGGAATTTGATTCATGAAGAGTTGGATAGCAGGTGGCAGGAATACTTCACCCGGATATCGATATCATCCGAAGATATTAAGCATACAAGTTGATGGGGGGCTCTTCGGAGTCCCCTGAATTATTGCAATCCGGTTTTAAAATCCGGAACGCCAATTAGCGTTTCACTCCCCGATCGAAGCCCTTTTATGTTTATTTTTAAACAGTATCGTTTCCTTCTTAGTAGCTAGCCTTGAGTTTAGATGCGGAGATTCTTTCAATTTAACATCGTATGGAGAAATAATACTTAGCTTCATCTAGATCTCATCCCCCCTCCCGGCCGTTCTTTGCTTAAAGTATTAGTTATTGCATGTAGCTACTTTAACTATTTCACCGATATATATTCCTATTATGATATCCATTATGGTACTATACGCTCCATTTGAATCAGGATTATAAAATCGCCGGTGTGAAAAGCAAGCCATATGTCTCCAATGGCTTATTAATAATGATGCTTTATGTGGAGGGTTTTATAATGAATCCAGAGCTGCGACGAACAATGTTTCTTGGGCTGCTATTTTTCATGGCTATGGGGTCCATAATATCCTTAAATGCGCAACCGATTCCTAAAGCATGTAGACGCGAAAATCTTAAACAATTAGTCAATGTGTATTTAGCTGCAATGGAGTCGCACAATCCGTCAAGCCTGCCGCTGGCGCAGAGTTCAAGATTTACGGAAAACGGCAAGGATCTTGCGATAGGAAAAGGCTTTTGGCAAACAGCCGGAAAAACGCTGTTTAAGCGAAGCGCCATCGATACGGTACAATGCAGCGCTCATGTGCAAGCTGTGATCGAAGAAGCCGGTAAACCGATAATCTTTGGAGTTCGAATACGGCTCAATCAAAACAAAATATCCGAAATTGAATCTTTCGTAGCACGCGAAAAAGAATTTAGATTTAACGTGAAAGGGCTTTTAGATACAAAAGACCAAGATTGGGAGAGCATTCTTCCACTCGAGCAAAGAAGCTCTCGGCTTGCTATGATCGCAGCCGCAGATGATTACTTTAATATGTTTGTCAATACTCCACGAGTCCGCGTGCCCTTCGCCAGTCCATGCGATCGTTGGGAAAATGGGACTCAAACCACTATCCATCCCAAAGGAGACTTGCCTGATCATGATTGTTCGCCCCAAGGAGACGTGCTCATCAATCATAAGCCTCGGCGTTTTTTAATTGATATTGAAACAGGCGTTGTTGTCGCTTATGTACATTTTACCAGCATTCTTCCCGATTTTCACATGTTCAAAATGAGAAACGGCAAGGTGGAACTGATTCAGGCTGTCGTTGGACCCAACAACAATTCGATGGGCTGGCCTGATGCGCCGATAATTATTCCATAATAGCAAGAATCAACAAGGAGACGACATGAGATTGAAAACGTTTGCTGCTATTTTATTAATTTTAGGAGTGCAGTGCATCGGATTAGCCCAGCAATCCGATTGCGATCTAAAAGATGATATCGAAACATTGAAAAGAGACCTGCTATCCGTTCGCCAGGATTTAATGGAAATTAAATCTCTATTATCCAAAACATCCCGTTCATCTCAAAACGCTCAGATGGGGCCTCCTCAAGCGAATGTAAAAGATGTAGAATTTGATCTTGGAGCCAATCCAATCAAAGGAAAAAGCGACGCCAGAATTATCCTGGTGGAAATAACGGATTACCAATGCCCATATTGTAGTCGGTTTGTCCGGGAGACATTTCCTAAAATTGCTGAACAATATATTGATAAAGGCGCAATACGATACGGAGTGATTGATATGCCGCTAAAGACACATAAATTTGCGTCCAAAGCGGCTGAAGCCACCCATTGCGCAAACGATCAGGGAAAATTCTGGGAAATGCATAATGCGATGATGTCCGAACAAGACAAAATCGCTGATTTAGCATCGTTTGCCACTGCACTTAAATTAAATGCGGACAAATTTGGGGAATGCCTAAAGTCTGATAAATACAAGGAACAAATAGAAAAAGAAACGGAGCTCAGTTTAAAGCTGGGAGTGTTAGGCGTTCCTGGATTTATTGTTGCGGCTGCAGATCCATCAAATCCGTCAAAAGCGAAAGGGATTTCATTTATAGCCGGCGCTTTGCCGTTCGATAAATTTAAAAGTGAATTGGATCAGGTTCTGGCCGAGGCATCGGCTAAAAATAAATCCAAATAAATGGATCTTCAGCGAAATTTGTGGGTAAAAACCCGTGAAATTTAAGCCTATGGAA
>CAYTYP010000023.1:0-68253 GCA_964441405.1 uncultured Acidobacteriota bacterium | reverse complement strand
GGACACCGCGCTTTCAATGCGGCAACACGGGTTCGAATCCCGTTGGGGACGCCAATTCTCGGTTTTATCCTCCCGCGTTAAAATATCAAACGGTTTATTATATGTAGGGTAAAGAGTTTTGCCTCTCCGGCTGCAGCGCACGGCTAATGATACAAATAAAAGAGGAATGACGTCGAATCTCCCTCCATGCTTGGCAATTGCAAAATGTTGCGGTATGTCTATACTATGCGAACACCTTTAACAAGGAGACACGCTATGCAGTCTAAATCGAGAGAAACTAGAGAGAATCAAAAGAAGCTATACGATCAACGCCTTCAAGAGCGCCAGGCCGATCTCAAAAAGAAGGGCCTAACATCCAAGGATTTTAATAAGGACAAGGTGTATGAACATTTAAAGGGCAAACAGCGATCTATTGTGAAGGCGATTGCAGCCATTGACGCTAGAAACGCGCGTAATGAGCATCATAAGGAAGAGGCCGCGGAACAGGCAGCCCCGGAGATTGCCATACCGAAAGATAAGAAGCCCAAGAAGGAGAAGGTTGAGAAACCTAAAAAGGCCGAGAAAGCTGCCCCCGCCAAGGCCGGCGCTTAGACGGCGCTTCCGCAATCTACTGTTGCTGTGATTTGTAAAATTCTTTGTAACGCAAATATTTACAGCAATGATTTAGATAGATGGAGATAAAGGCTTGTCGCCAACAGTAGATTGTGGGATTGCCGCTTCCCAATCCTTGGTTCTATCTTTCACCATAAAATTATTCATGAACGATGAAAGTTCTAAATAACCTTTTATGTGGTAGTATTAAAATGATTGCAAATTGTGGCGACTCTACTGTTGCACAGCGCTAATGTCTTGTATTTTTTTTAATCTCGTTTATTTTTGAATAAAAGGAGACTACTACAGTGAAACTCATCCGCTGCTGTTTAATCACGGTTGCTTTTTTACTGGTTGGACTGCCTTTAGTGCATGCACAATCGGCTGCTTTTTATATGGGATTCGGCTCCCATTATGACAAAGCCAGCGGATCCGGCATCTACGCAACCACTGGTGAGGTTTGCACGCCTGGGCAAGGAAATTCCAATTGCCTTGCTAATCCGAATTTGAGCGGATTTTTCCTTGGATTCGGCGGTGAAGTTATGGCTGATAAGCACTATGGGATCGGAGTCGGGCTAAGCTTGCAACCAACAAAAAGTGACTTCGGCCCATTGAAATACCGGCAGATGTTCTACGATTTCAACGGAATTTATGCGCCTTACAACGAAAAACGAGTTGCTTTGAAATTACTGGGCGGAATCGGCGGATCCAGGACAAGTTTCTCTTATAAAGAAAGCTCTTGTGTGGGCGGGTCTGTTATTTGCAGCGAATCAGATATATCGTTGGGGAATGCAAGTCACTTCCAGCTCCATGCCGGAGCCGGCGTCGATATTATGTTGACCGATTCTTTTATGATACGCCCCCAATTCGATTTTCGATTCGTTCCAAATTTAAATGAACAATTTGGACGAAATATTGTAACGGGCGGAATGGTTTGGATCGGATTTAGAGTAAATAATCGCTAAATCAATAAAGCGTACAGCCTGAGTAACAGCCTTCGCGGTTACGGATGGCAAGACTATTTTGCGTAGCTGATTGCTTTGATCGGATTCAGCTTGGAAGCCCTGAGAGCAGGATACAGGCCGAAAAACATTCCGACAGCTACTGAAAAGGATACCGCGAGTAAAATGTAGAGCGGTGCAAGACTGAAAGGCAACCCGGTCGCGATCGATATGCAGAAAGCCGCGCAGAGGCCGAGAGTCACTCCGGTTATGCCTCCGAATCCGGTAAGGAAGCCCGCCTCGATTAAGAATTGGTAAAGGATGTCCTGCCGCTCCGCTCCGATAGCTTTGCGAATGCCAATTTCCATAGTGCGTTCGGCGACAGATACCAGCATTATGTTCATAACCCCGATGCCGGCGACCAGGAGCGCTATAGAACATATCGCGCCAAGTATCAGGGTAATCGGCCTTGTAATCTTGGAAATCAGCTCGATTGCCGCGTCCGCGGATACGACAGCGAAGTCGTTATTCTGACTTGCCTTCAATCTCCGCTGCCTTCGCATGGTTTGAATAACTTCCTCGCGAGCGGTTTCCAGCGATACGCCGGGGCGCACAACCGCTGACACATCCTGCGAGTCCCATTCCTTCCATAAGGTATTTCTATATGTCGTATAGGGAATGACGGCGAAGTTTTCTTCCATGCCGCTGATTAATGTTTTACGCTGTGCAAAGGTCCCAATGACAGCAAAATCACTATTTCCAATTCGGATGCTCTTCCCGATAGGATCGACATTGGGAAACAAATCCCGTCTCGGACTATGACTTATCACCACAACGTTGGCGGCCCTGGCCAGTTCCGCATCGGTAAACATCCTTCCGTCTTCCAGATCCAGCGCTTGAATATTAAACACAGAAGGTTGCGTCCCAATGATCCCCACCGAACGAGTTTTCTCGGTTTTATACTGAATAGTTTGCGATTGCCCTTGCACGCTGTAGGTCACATAGCTCAAACTCGGGCAATTCCTATCGATAGCATGCGCGTCTTCTACCGTAATATTTTTTCGATGCAGCATTGCCTGATCGATTCCTCCGACCATAAGATCGTATTTTTGGATCTTGAGGACAGTCTGTTCGGAACTGCTGATCTCTTCGATGATGCTGTTTCTTAGCCCGATCAGGATGGATGCTATTCCCATAAAAGAAGCCACGCCGATTGAAACTCCCAGAATGACGAGGCTGCTCCTCAACTTGTGCGACCATAACGCATCCATTGCGATTTGCAGGCTCTCACCGATCAGTCCTGTGCGTTTTCTTTTACTCATAACGCAAAGCCTCAATGGGATCGAGTTTAGCGGCCTTGCTGGCCGGATAAGCGCCAAAAAATATTCCCACGGCAAAGGTCACGCCCATGCCCATCAGGATAGACCAGGCTTTAATTGCATAGGGAAGAGGAGTGAAGAATGCGAGGAGCGCTGCTATGACGAATCCCGCCAAAATGCCCAGGAATCCGCCTACCATCGAAAGCGTGATTGCTTCCACAAGGAATTGCCAAAGTATATTCATCTTCGTTGCGCCCAGCGCCTTGCGGATCCCGATCTCCCATGTACGTTCGGTGACGGACACCAGCATGATATTCATAATAAAAATTCCACTCACTAAAAGGCTGATGGAAACAAGTCCGATCAGAACCCCAAATATTTTAGAACTGATGGAATTGTAAAATTTCATCATGTTTTCCTGCGTGATGATTCCGAAATTGTCTTCGCGTTGCGGGCCCAGGCGGCGCAAGCTGCGCATTGCCAGGCGGGTCTGATCGACGCAATCGGGAACCTGGTCCAGATGCGCCGGCTTGATCAGGATGGTCAAAGATTGACGGGAGCCATATATTTTTTCCAGTGCGGTGTAGGGAACCACGGCATAAACATTGGGATCGTTGTTCATTACTCGCGGCTTTTTTTCCAGAATCCCGATGATGGTAAAAGGCGATCCGGCGATCCGAATTTCTTTTCCTATCGGATCGCGGGAAGGAAAGAGCCGGTTCGCCACTTCAGATCCGATGACCGCCACCTCTTTTCTGTGGAGGACTTCCTGGCCCGTGAAATGCCTGCCGTCTGCAAGATCCCATTGATCCAGGATCGGGTAATTTTCGGATCTTCCGCTAACCCGGACAGAACTGATGTAAAGAGAGCGGTTGCGGACTTCAGCGCTGGCGGACAGGCTGGCATCCATATATTCCGCCAGGGTCACACGCTCACGCAAAAAATCGAGATCGCTTTCCGTTATTTTCGGATTGTGCAGGGCTTGGAGATACTTTTCAAAATTGGACATGACGTCGAGCCTATTCATCTGCGCAACCTGGAACACACCCGAGCCTTCGCCGGACATTGTGTTTTCGATGGTGGCTTTCGCGCCGTCCATAATACTGACGATGGCCATAACAAACATGACGCCGACTATATTTCCGAGCAACGTCAGAAATGTCTTTAGTTTGTGAGACCAGAGAGCCTCGAGTGCGATCTTGATCCCGTGGAACAGGTGCATGTAAACTCCAATTCAAAATTAATACGAATGAGAAGACCAAAAAGTTTTGATCTTTAAGGATAAATACATATACGATCGGCGATCATTGGTGTTAAATCCACGGTTAAAATACCGAAACCACGCATCCTTATTCGTCCTTCGGTTCAGAGAGGGTTGAGACGCGTTTCTCTACCAGGCTCAAAGGCAGAACAACGGCCAGTGCACAAAACAGGCCGCCCAGCAGCAGGCCCGCCAATCGGCCTAAGATTTCAGGAATATGAAATATTTGAGCCAATATAGCCGGGCTGATAAAAAGGCCAAAGCAGATTGGCACAAAGAGAAGGCTTACCAGCATTCCCAGGCAGCCGACGGTCTGATAAATCTGCGCCGGATTTTCCCAATCAAATTTGGCGCCGCGCGTTCCAAGAGCCAAATATATGCCTGTTAAACCGGCGATCATCAACCAAACGCTAGCCATACCTATTGCGATGGACACGATTGCCACGCCTTTTAATAATTCCAGAATTATTAAATAAATCGAACAGACCAACACGGAAGGAAGAAAGCTGACAAGGAATTTAGATGCGAGCAACTGGCGTGTGTTGACAGGAGCTGATTTCAGCATCCAATAATTTTTTGCTTCGCGGGAAAAAGCCAGACCTGCCAAATTGCCTACAAGCATCCAACCGAGGAACAGCGTCAGTCCAATATCGGAATATAAATATAGGGCATTGCCGGCTTGAATGAAACCGGGCGGCGCCTGGCCGCGCCCCTGTGGCATCTGCCAGTGAGTTTGAACCAAACCGAAAGCGTAAATGACTCCCAATATCATGGGGAGCAGCAGGCCTGTGATGCTGCGCAAATCGCGGCAATACAAGCGCAAGTCTTTAATCAATACGGCGCGGACCGGAGCCGGGAGCGTCCGAGCCAATGGACTGACTTTTCTTGAAGAAGTAATTTTTCGAACGGCAATAGAAATTGGCTTTTTTTTAATTTTCACACTGTTATTTTGGAGGCTTGCCCAACCGTTATAGTACAAGCGTTCGCATACAATGAGTGCGGTGTAAAAGATAAAAGCAGTTGTCAGGAGGGAAGCCGAAATCCAAAAGAATGCGTTAATCCATTCACTCTTGCCTATTCCGACCAGTCCGCGGCCGGCCCAAGCTAAAGGAGAAAAGGGATGGTTTAAATGGGCGAGCATATCTAAAAAGACGCCAACCTGTTGATGGTTGGAATTGTCAAAGGTGTGCCCCATAAGTCTTGGCGCCATCTGTGAACCGACAAAGAAAGCGAGACCAATAAAAAATCCAAGTATTTCGGCGACTCTCCGAGGCGGAAAAAATCGCGCTGCAATCAAAACGAGCAGGCTTGCCAAAGAAGCAGCCGACAACGCGATCGTTGAAAGCATAAAAATCACAAATGGGAAATACAGGAAATGATAGCCGCCTGAAATTCCCAGTCCGAACAGGATAGGTAAGGTCAGAAGGCAAAGGAAAATGAAATTCGGCAGGACAGCCTGAACGAGTTTTGCCACGAATACCGCTCGAACAGGGATGGGCGCGCTCATCAGAAAATCCATGTCATTAGAAAGATAAAGCGCCTGGAGCAGCACGCTGAAGCTTGTAAAGAGAATCCCCCATCCGGAGATGCTGATAACTGCTGAGGGGATGGTTTCCAGTATCCGCTTCCCATTTCGGCTAAAATCTGCGAGTTGTGGTGAGAGCAGGAAATCGAGAATGGTCGTGCTGACCAGGAGACTCACTCCCCAAAAAACGAAAATGCCGAAAGCAATGATGGCGTAGGCGATTTTGGCGCGCTTTTTCGCTCGCCGAATGCTGTTAAAAAGAATGGTCAGTCTTAAGCGAAGTAGCTTAAAGAGGCTGGGAACAAGCTTGGGCTCTCCCAATACAGCGGGGGAAACGCTCATTTCAAGACCTCTGCTATTTCCGCATATTCGACGCCGCCGGTCAGGCTGAGGAAAATGTCTTCGAGGCTGCTCTCGCCTTGAGCTTGTTGCAGTTCTTCCATAGTTCCTGCCGCGATCAATTTGCCATGGTCTATAATGCCAATGCGGTCGCACATGTTTTGTGCGATTTCCAGAATATGGGTGGATAACATAACGGCGGCGCCGCGGTCGGCGATTTGCCGTAGGATATTTTTAATCAAGCGCGCGGATTTGGGATCCAGCCCCACAGTTGGTTCGTCCAGGATTAGAGCTTGGGGGTCGTGGACTAATGCAGCCGCCAGGGATGTCTTTTGGCGCATGCCGTGACTGTAAGTATCCGTCGTATTATCCGCAGCGTCGGCAAGCCCAAACAGGCTCAGCAACTCTTCTGAACGGCGAGCCGTCTGGCTTCGTTCCAGATTGTATAGATCTCCGACAAAATGAATCAACTCACGGCCAGTCAATTTTGCATAGAGATTTGGGGTGTCGGGGACGTAGCCGCAAGCCGCTTTGGCTTGCAGGGGTTTTTGAACGACATCATAGCCAGCTATTTGAACGCTTCCGGCTGTTGGACGCAGCAAGCCGACAATCATTTTAATCGCGGTTGTTTTCCCTGCGCCGTTCGGGCCAAGGAACCCGAAGATTTCACCACTGCAGACTTGAAGTGTGACATCGTCGACAGCCAGTTTGTCTCCATAGCGCTTTGTGAGATGAAAAGTTTCAATAAAGGGACGCCGCTCCACCATGGAATGCTCCGCAAATTTGGGATGAAGGTGATATAACAACATAGGAGACTCCTGCATTCCAGGATTATTTCCGTCATTGGGAACGCCGGGCGTCCGACTTCCGGGACGCTCGACACGAACTAAGAAAAAATCGAATAGGAACTGAATGAAATTGTATCGATCGGTTATTTAGGTGTAGCATCGCGATGGTTAGTTAGTGATAAAAGAAGTGACTCATTTTTGGAGTTTTAGAAAGAAAGCTGGATGATGTTTAAGTCTGGATTCATAATTTTGGGATTGTTTGTTGGCTTCCTCTTCAACCTTCATGCTGGATCCAATCCAGTCTCTCGACCTCCGAAACTTCTCTCTGCAGCTGTAATGGTGCTGGACCAAAGGACTGGTGAATGCCTGTTATCAAAACGAGCGGAAACATCCACGCCCATTGCTTCTATTACAAAACTGATGACGGCGATGGTGGTTTTGGACGCCAAACTCAATATGGAAGAATCGATTGCCATCGAAGAGCAGGACAAGGATATTTTACGTCACAGCAGTTCTCACCTGCCCGTAGGCGCATACCTGAGCCGTCTCCAGGCCTTGCGTATAGCGTTACTGGCTTCAGAAAACCGTGCGGCGCATGCTCTCGGCCGCACTTACCCGGGCGGAGTCCACGCGCTGGTCAGAGCTATGAATGAAAAAGCACGATCCATGGCTTTGAATGCAACCAGGTTTGTGGATCCTACAGGGCTTTCGGAAGAGAATGTTTCTTCGGCTCAGGAACTCAGCCGTCTTGTAGACGCCGCTTCCCGTTATCCTCTGATCTGTGAATTCAGCACCACTCCTGAGACTACCCTGCGGTATGGCAAGAAGAGCATTCGTTTTAAAAATACCAATGCTCTGTTGCGAAATCGCAAATGGGATATTAGCCTTTCCAAAACAGGATACATTGAAGAAGGCGGGAGATGCCTGGTAATGCAGACGAGATTGGCGCAGAGGCCAATCCTTATTGTACTTTTAAATTCTTCAGGAAAGAACACACGTTTGGCTGACGCCAACCGTATCAAGAAATGGATGGAACCTCCAGCGGCCAAAAAAGCTAAAAAAGAAAAAGTCTCAAAAGCGAAGAAAGCGAAGAAAGCGAAGAAAGCGAAGAAAATTAAAAAATAACTCCTCAGCGCCCGTCAATGCCAAAATCATAACCTGTGGTCGTATTGCCCAATATCAACAGATACTCGCCGGATTTCAGATCTTCCTCCGGGGCGATGGAGAAAGATTTATCGGAATGGGTGGCAATTATTGCTTTGCGGATGGACTCTTTTCTGAATCCGCCTTTGTTGTCAACAGCGGCATCGGAAGACGAAGCATGAATAGAGCGGATATCTTTTTTCAGGGTGAACTGTATAATCATTGCGTCGGTCGCAGCGCCGATGTCGTGTATATAAAAAACAGGCTTGGGTGAGGTGATTCGAAACGAAGCATGGGCTCCGTCGCAAATGAAATCTGTTTTGAATCCAATATAGCCGTTGGTTTGAATATATTGTTCCAGTCCCTTGGTCTTCATGCCGGAGAGAGTGGTGGCTTTTAGTTTAAGCCATTGCGCGTTTTCCTGTTGAAAGTAGATTCCGGGCTCTGACGGTAAATCAGCCGCAAGGGAGAGATTTGCGAGTTGAGCAAAAAACAACGCCAAAATGCATAAAAAGCCCATAAATTAAGGCTACCACATCTTTAGTTCTGGAGCATTCAAGACCTTAAACCTTAGAGTTATTTTACAATTGATCCAAACTCTAGAGCTCAAAGACTCGTATCCATGGCTTCTACATTCCGCCACGGTTGCGGTCTCCGCCGCCTCCGCCTCTGGGCCCGCGTCGACCATATTGATTACGGTTGTGATCGAATTTCCCGCCGCCGAATTCTCTTGGTTTCTGTTGACGAGCCTCGTTAACGGTCAAGGGGCGTCCATCCAGGACTTTGCCGTTTAACTGGTTAATGGCGGCTTCCATATCAGCCTCGGGCGTCAATTCCACAAATGCAAAACCGCGGGATCGACCAGAATCGGAATCTCGAACGACTCTGACGCTTGCGACAGGAATGTTCAGGCTCGATAAAAGCTCATTCAGCCCGGCATCCGCTACATTAAAAGACAGATTCCCAATAAAAAGTTTGCTTGGCATAGGCCCTCTATTTTCAAGCCATCCAATAGGTTGAAGTCTGTTCAGTTTGAAAAATTTTATCGAATTGGGCATATCAATACAAGAGAATACCGAAACTCTATACAATCGCTCTGAAAATCCTAAGAGAATTTGGGCAACGTTTGCCAATTCGTTGTATGATCATGGGGAGGTTAAAAATGGGACTTGTGAGTAAAGTTGTGATTATGGCAAGAGGGTTGGGCACGCGAATGCGAAAAGCGGATGAATCCACTGCTTTGAGCCGTGATCAAATGGAGGCGGCCGGCGCAGGGATTAAAGCTATGATCCCGATAGACCGTCCGTTTTTGGACTATGTCCTGAGCGGCCTTGCGGATGCAGGTTATTCCGACGCATGCCTGGTAATAGGCCCTGAGCATCAGAGTATTCGCGATTATTATTCCGTTCAATCGCCGCCGCAACGCATTCGAGTCTGTTTTGCTGTTCAGGAAAAACCTCTTGGAACGGCAGACGCCGTTTTTGCCGCCAGGGAATTTGCGGGGGCCGAGCATTTCCTGGTTATTAACTCAGACAACTATTATCCGGTCGAGACTCTTCGAGATATGAGAAATATCCAGGGATCGGGAGTAGCTCTATTCGATCGGGAAAGTCTCATTTCACTGAGCAATATGCCGGAAGAACGCGTATTGAAATTTTCGGTGGCCAAAGTTAGCGGAGATGGCCGGCTGGAACATATCTATGAAAAACCTGCCCAGGAAACTATTCGTGAGCTAGGCAATCCAATACTTGTAAGCATGAATTGCTGGCTCTTATCTCCTGTTATTTTTCAGGCATGCGTCGGCATTCATCCTTCGGCGCGCGGTGAATTAGAACTGACGGACGCCATTCAGTATGCGATGGACTCTCTTAACGAAAGATTTCAAATTCTTACATTTAAGGCGCAGGTGCTGGATATGTCCAGCCGCTCCGATATTGTCATCGTGGCGGAAAAACTTCGCGGCATGCGCCCCAATCCATAGGATACATGGTTCACTCAGAGCCATAATCCTGGAAAAATTCGAGGATGCAAATGAATTCATTGGAAAAAAAACTTAGTGAAATTTGCCAAAAGGCGCTGGAAAACAATCTTTGGCGTCAGAAAAAATGTTTCAACCTCATCCCTTCTGAAAACACCCCTTCCTTGCTGGTGAAGCTTTGCGAAATCAGCGATCCTTCAGGGCGCTACGCCGAGCATAAAACCGCGCTGAAAAAAGAAGTCGAATCCCTGACAGGGACCGGCGCGTTAAAAGGCGATCAGGTCTATTACTATCAGGGCGCCGACTTTATCTATGATGTGGAGCAGCGTCTGAAAGCTGAATTTGCGGAATTTATCGGAGGCGATCTTGTAGAAACCCGGCCGGTAAGCGGCCAGATGGCCAACGAAATAGTTTTTAAAGGGCTTTTAAAATTTCTCTCCACGCGCCCGGAAGGTTTTGCTCCGCTGAGTTCGACCGGTCGTCTGTCCTGTGTAATGAATAATGACCTCAACTATGGCGGACATCTTTCTGCACAGCCTTATGGCGCCCTATTCAATTTTGCTGAAAATAAAATCATTAATTTCCCGACAGACCGGAAAAATCCTTATAAGATGGATGTCGAGACAATTATTTCACTGATAAATGATAATCGCCCTGCTCTGATTATTTTTGGCAAAAGCATGTTTCTGCATCCTGAACCTATCCGGCAGGTTCGGACTTTTCTGAATTCCATCCCCGGTTATTTCCCGTTGGTTATGTACGACGCCGCTCATGTTCTGGGAATTCTTGGCTTGTTCTTTCAGGATCCTTTAAAAGAAGGGGCGGATGTAGTAACGGGATCGACGCATAAGACTTTTTTCGGACCTCAAAGAGGAATCATCGCATCCAACCTGTCTTCGGATTCACCGCTCCGAAAAGTTTGGAACGAAATTGTCGCCCGTACTTTCCCTGGATCCACGAGCAATCATCACCTAGGGACCCAACTGGCAATGCTGGTCGCGACAATAGAAATGAATGCGCATAAAGATGCCTATCAAAAACAGGTGCTTGACAATGCGCGCGCTTTTGCAAAAGCATGCGCCAAGCATGGCATTCCCGTTGAAGGCGGCGAAGAAGATGGCTATACCCATACGCATCAGGTGATTATTCGAGTAGCGGCTTTTGGGGAAGCCAAAACAATTGCATCGCGGCTTGAATCCAACAACATCATTACGAACTACCAGGCATTGCCGGGAGATGAGACTTTTTATCGCCCAAGCGGCATTCGAATGGGCGTTCAGGAAATGACAAGATTTGGCATGAAAGAAAATGATTTTGATGAACTGGCCCGATATATCGCCGACACTGTTTTGCGAAATAAGAACAATGGTCCTCAAGTGACCGAATTTCGTCGCCGCTTCAGCAAAATGGAATATTGTCTGACATCGGAAGAAAGCTTACGCATCGCTCCGCAAATCTTCGAAAGCGTTTTCCCCGATCAGGAGTATTTTCAATCCTTTGCGGAAGCTTTGCGGGAGGTTTAACACCTTTGAGCCCTAAAGCGGTAAGAGATAAATAAGTGGCGGCAAGTTGCAGCCGCCATCGACCCTGGATTGAATAATCTGTGATTGTAGGTTCAGTCTAGAGAATTTGGCAAGCAATCAAAGCCGTCCACGTCCACGTTCAAAACGTTGCCTGGATCGTGGACGTAGACGGTTTTGCCGAAATTTAAAAGCTTCGACCCCGGATCCGCCTCCAATTTTTTAACTCGGAACTGAGAACCTTTTAAAACTGGCACGCTTCGTGCAAACAAGAATATATTCTTGAATTGGAGGCTTGAATGAGGATTGAAAATGGGTATATCCCGCAGTCGCTGGTCGAATCGCCGAAAACCATAGAAAAAATAGATGTTACGACTGTCTGTGACAAAAAAGTTTCTGAGAACGAGAATTCGGCATCTTTTATTCCACTGCCTTTAAGCTCTGGAGGAACCTATTCTGTGGCTTCTTTGAAGTCTGCCGTTGACTACTATGCCAAATTTCTGACAGTTGCGGAAAGCAATATACAGGCAGCCCACCAGACTGCCAAAATACCTCAGGCGTTGCTGGATCGTCTGAATGGAAGGTAAATCTGAATTAGTAGGATCGGATGCCACTGGGGAAAATAGAACGACACTGAATGCCCCAGTGACCATCTTTTTGGGTAACCACCCAGAGAGATTGATAGGTCGCATATCGGGCGCTATTGGCTTTGTGCATGCTGAGCTGAACCTCGAAATGGACTTTCTCGTCGCAGCTTTGCCTCATTGCGCAGGAATCCAAGGTGCTGTGAGTCCAGCCTTCAGAGGCAAGCGATTGGAAATCGATTTGAAATGATTCCGGATCATTCAGGATGCTGAGATCGTTTCCCGCGATCTGGATGTGCGGATAGTGCAGCGCTTTCCTACACTCATCGATATTGCGGGAATTAAGGGCGGCAATAAAATCATCAATGGGTTTGCTCGCCGCCGCTTCTCTCTCGGATTCTTTCATCCCTGCGGCGCTGATATAGCCCATCAGCAGAGACAATCCTCCCAGAACTCCAAGCGAGACTTTCGCCGCCTTTCCCCACTTGCCCGCTTTTAACGGGTCCTGTTCCTCTGTTTCTCCTTCGACTTCCTCGACCATATCTCCCATGGACCTCCTTCCGAAGCCGCTTTGGTGGAGGTATTGTGGATCGTGATTCTCCTGCAGTCAAGGGTTCCCGGTTCGAAATCAAAGCGGATGACTTTCATGGGAGAAGAATCTAACTGCGGATTTTCACGGGTGTATACGGCTGGATTCATGAGAATCCGCAGTTGAATTTTAGCTGTCGCTTTGTTCTTGAAGATACTCCTCGTATTCTTCCGCACTTAAAAGACTTTTCAGCTCATCAGGATTGGCGACGCGTAGTTTAATCATCCATGCCTGCTGGTGCGGCGATTCATTGATCAACTCCGGGCTCGACTCCAGCTTCGAATTGACTTCGATTACTTCTCCGCCGATCGGACAGAATATTTCTGAAACTGCTTTTACAGATTCCACCGAACCAAACGGGTCGTTAGCTTCGAAAGTGTCGCCGACTTCCGGAAGATCGACATAAACGACGTCGCCTAATTCATGCTGAGCATAATCAGTGATTCCTATTGTAGCAACGTCCTTTTGAACGAGAACCCATTCGTGGTCTTTGCTATAGCGATTTTCCTCGGGATACATGCGATCCACCTCCGTGTTTGCCGTTGTCAGCTGATGCTTCCTCTACGGTAAAAGGGCGTAGGCGCAACTCTAGCCTTGGCCGGTTTTCCTCGGATAATAACATTGAATTCCGTTCCGATATTTTTATGGGCGATCGGAAAATAAGCGAGCCCAATGTTCTTTTTTAGAAAAGGCGCATGGCTCCCGCTCGTTACGCTATAAGTATTTTGGCCATTGATCTCCAAAGGATAATGATCCCTGGCAATCCCTCGATCGACCATTTCAAATCCAACCAGGATCCGGTTCAATCCTGAGGCGCGTTGCTTTAGAAGCGCCTCACGCCCAATAAAATCTCCTTTATCAAGCTTGCAAATCCACCCCAGGTTGGCTTCCAGAACTGTTGTAATTTCATCCATGTCATTGCCGTACAACATCAGATTTGCCTCAAGGCGAAGCGTGTTGCGAGCGGCGAGACCCGTTGGTTCCAATCCGAAAGGTTGGCCGGATTCCATTATCCGCGTCCAGATCTTTTCTGAATGGGTGGGATCAAAATATATCTCAAACCCATCCTCTCCGGTGTATCCGGTGCGGGATATGATGGAATCCACGCCTGCAAATTTGCCTCTTCCAAACCAGTAATACTTCATGCCGGCGAGATTTATTTCGGTCAGCGGCTGTAAAATCTCAAGAGCCCGCGGACCTTGAACTGCAAGTTGAGTGAAATCATTGCTGCGGAACAGGACCTCTGTATTCCCAACCGCATTGTCCCGGATCCAGTTGTAATCTTTTTCTTGGTTAGAGGCGTTGACGCACAGGAAAAAGTGATCGGGAGCCAGACGATAGATGAGAAGATCGTCGAGTAAAGTTCCCTTGGGCGTAGTTAAAGCAGTATATTGGCATTGAGATATGGCCAGGCGGCTTACATCATTACAGGTAAGTTTCTGCAGCGTCTCTTCCGCACTCGGTCCCTTGATTTCCAACTCGCCCATATGGCTTACATCAAAAATTCCAGCTCTAGTTCTGACCGCAATATGTTCCGGAATGGGGCCTGCGTACTGCACCGGCATATCCCATCCGGCAAAGTCCACCATTCGAGCCCCTAACTGACGATGGATGGGATTTAGAGCAGTTTTTTTTAATATTTGTGAATACATAGAATTTAATTGATTCATAGCGCATGGAATCTAGCACCCTGAATATGGGTGAGTCAAGACTATCAGGATTTTGGCCGTCGGCTATTGTCCAAAAAGAGAAAAAACGCTGATTCAAAGATTACTATTTTCTGGAACTGTATTAGGATAGTTTAAGATAATGGGAGATTCTAATGGCCAACTCAAAAATGCCAACGCACGTAATGGGCGTGTCTTTGCTCCATAAGTGCAACTTCAGTTGTGAGCATTGCGGCTACATTTACATCGGAGATGCGGAAGATCATATCATTCGCCCCGGGTATCGTCTGACCTGGGATCAAGTCGAGACAGCCATAAAGGATTGCGCCAGTCTGGAAAACTCCTGCTGGAACCTGAATTATACCGGTGGAGAACCAACTCTCTGGAAAGAAGAGAGCAAGGATCTGGCGAATATTTTAATCGCGACGGCAAAAGCCAACCAACTGCCCACGTACAATACCAATGGAAGTTATTTTGAAAATTACGGCAAAAGTTATGAGTTCTTTCATAGGTATTTGGATAATGCCGATACGCCTCTGAAAACATTTATCAGCATGGACAAGTTTCACAAGAATTACGATCAGAAAACCGGCAGAGCTAAAAGTCTTGATACCTTAATGGATGTCCTTGATAAATTTTCCGAAGAACAAAAAAAGCTCCTGTCCGTTCACGTAATCATCATAGTGACCAAAGATCCCAATTCTTCTCTGCCGCAAGATATGAAGAAACATTACGGAGCTATGGGAATTTCTTTCAGCGATTTTCCGATGATGGAAATAGGGAAAGCTAGAAATTTGAAAGATCAGCTTCCGGATCCTCCGGATCTTCAGTTTATGGCAAGGGATGCGAAGAACGGTCCTCCCGGGCTGGTCCTTGTGGGTGATGATTATTACTTTGGGAATAAGAAGATCGGGAGATTAGGCCGCATGTTGAATCTATATACGAAAACCCGGACAAGCGAATCCGGCGCCTGATTCGTATCTGCCGCTTGACCGCCATTTCCCAATTAATAATTTTTTTCATCCATCCGAAGCAAAGACGTGCGAAAATAGCGACATTCCATTGAATGGTTGCGGAGTCATGGAATGCTGACAATTGTCCTTCAAATAGAGGACGCACTTATTCATTCGAAAAAGTATTCCTATGATTTGGGGTGGATTTTGATCGGATATTGAAATCAAGTTTTGAGGGGGGAATAAATGTCGAGGAAAAGAATCGCTTTTGGGACTGTGGCGTTTGTCATATTGACAGCTTTTATTTCTTCTCAAGCCCATGAAGCAATAAGAGGGGTGACCGGGCTTTTAAAATACGAAAAGGAAAAGGCCTATCAGGGCTATACCGTCATTCCGCCCAATGAAAGCAAAACAACATACCTCGTGGACATGGAAGGTTACATCGTCCATACATGGCAAAGTGAATATACTCCCGGACAACACGCTCTTCTTTTGGAAAACGGCAATCTCCTCCGCGGAGCGGCCTTGAAGGATTCCCCCGTTAAATTTGGCGGAGCGGCCGGACTTATTCAGGAAATCGATTGGAACGGGAAAGTCGTTTGGGAGTACAAGAATCACACGTCGAAAACCGTTCAACATCACACTTTCTGCCGCATGCCGAATGGAAACACGCTAGTTCTTTGTTGGGAAAAGAAGACCAGAGAGGAAGCTATCGCCAAAGGCCGAAATCCGGAGACAGTGAAAGAAGATGGAGTCAGCCCTGATTATATCCAGGAAGTAAATCGAGCAGGTAAAGTCGTTTGGGAATGGCATGTATGGGATCATCTTGGGACGCAACCCGACCAATTCAACATTAACTACACCCTGCCGGCTACGACAGGCGTTTTCGGCGGAGCCGACTGGACCCATTTCAATACAGTGGAATACATTCCTGAAACGGATCAGATCATTTTGAATTCCAGGAATTTTGGCGAGTTTTATGTCATAAACCATAAAACCGGAGCTATGGAATTTCGTTGGGGCAATCCCTGCGCTTCCGGACAAGGCAAATGTCCGGGTTTCAATGACGATGGCGATCAACAGCTCTTCGGACCTCACAGCGTTACAAAGCTGGAAAACGGCAATTTCCTGATTTTCGATAACGGCTGGAATCGGCCTCAAGGGAACCGTTCCAGAATCGTGGAGCTGGATCCCAAAACTAAAGTTGTCGTTTGGCAATATGCTACGCGAAGTCCGAATAGCTTCTATTCACCTTTCCAGGGTTCCACTCAGCGGCTTCCAAACGGGAATACCTTGATTACATCGACCACTCAAGGTCATATCCTGGAGGTCACCAGCAACCGGCAGGTTGTCTGGGAATTTATTCTTCCAACTAATTTCTCCGGCGGCGCATCCTGCTTTGTGGAAGATCAGGTAGGAACCGTTCACAGAGCTTATCGTTATGGAAAGGATTATCCAGCATTTAAAGGAAAGGATTTAAGCAAGCGTCAGCCCTTCAAACTGGGGTGCCCGGAGCTTTGGAGATGGAATGAACCTGAAGGACCCGAGGGCGCTCAGGAGACCAAACAAAAACCCAAACCGCAACCGAAAATGTGATTTAAGAGGCCATCGATTGAGTGCGAAAATTGGACGATGAAATCAGTGGAAGCGCTATAGTGTTTTCTTGGAAAGGATTTTATACAGAGGGATGGATATGACCCAGAAAAAAAGATTCGTAATGGCTTCCATGGGAACTTTATTTCTTCTAGGTTTCATGAATTCCGTGTTTGCCGATGACAGACTTTTCATCGTTGCGAACCAGAAATCCTTGGACCTTGCGAAGGATTTTATTACTTCATTGAACAATGAGAGCATTTCATTATCTGTCGTCCTCGACCAGTACGACAAGGTGAAGAAAGAGAAGTACGTTATTGTACTCGGGGGAGCAAATGAATTTATCAAGCAGATCCTGACGAAGGAAGATATTGAATCGGCGAATCAAGCAGGAGGCAAAATATTTATTAAGCCGAATGTTTTTGTCCAGGATCAGGTCATCGTCGTTTTCGCGGGATCTGACGAATCGGCTGCCGCTGAGGCTCGAAAAAACAGCCGTAAAACATGGTGGGCATTGGTTGCGAAGTGGTTTGAAATCGACACGTCAGGTCCTATGGCCTATTGAGACGAAAGAAAGAGAATCAAGTTATGAATAAGTACATCGCTGTGATTTTAATTTTAGGCTTTTTAACCCCAGTTTCTTCTGTTTTTGCTGCAGCCGGAGGACAGAAAATGCTTCCTGGGCAATCTCCGAAATCAGCCCAGATACTTTCGAAAATCGATTTGAATAAAGCGACGGCGGAAGAATTGGGCCAATGTCCGGGATTGAATGCTGCGCTGGGAAAAGCGATTGTGGAATATCGTTCGAAAACGGGTCCTTTCAAAACGCCCGAAGACCTTTTAAAAGTTAAAGGACTGACAAAAGAAATTTTGAATAAGATTAAGCCGAAGATGGATAAAGACTTGCTCTATATCACGCCGGCTGTTTCAGATGAAGATGAGGAAGAGGAGCCAAGCCTGAAACCTTCAAAATGCTAGAAACCACGAGAATGCCGGCGTTTCCGGGAAGATCCTGGGGCAGTTCCCACCAGGGATGAGTTTTGATCGGCGCACTGAAGAACGAACAAAGAGGATGAATGAAAGACAATAAAATAAAGGGCATATCGAGACGAAATACCTTGGGAGTTTTAGGCGCAGGATTAGTCGGAGCCTCCGTTCTTCGCATGGGAATTGGATCGTCTCAAGCTCAAGTTGTGAAGACGGACTCGAAAAATAAACCCAAAATCGTTCTTTTGGGATTGGATTCCTGCCAGATGGAGAAGATTATCGAATGGGCAGGGCAGGGAAAACTCCCAACTTTTAAAAAATTATTGGAACAAGGGAGTTATGGAGAGTTCGAAAATATTTTCCGGGGAATGTCCGTAGATGCCTGGGCCGCCTACAACACAGGAGTGGGGCCGGGACAGAACAATTATTTTGGCTCGCATCCCTGGACGTTATATGACCGGACTGCGTACCAGACATCCGGGATCAACAGGCTGTTCCGTCTGCATGCCGCGACAGTTCCGTTTATGTTGGCCGAAGCGGGAGTCAAAGTAGGTTTATGCGGGACGGCAATGTCCTGGCCGCCGGAACGTTTAAAAGATGGCTTCATGATGTCCGGAAAGGGCGCGCCGGGATTAGGAGATGCGCCTGAGTATAAAGGCTTCGTATATTTCACCCAGGCAAGACACAAAGCCAACAGCGCTATGAAGATGCGAATCAGCTTTGTGAATGGGAAAGTCTCTACGGTAATTAAAGTCAAGGATATGGAAATTCCCCTTGCCCTCACCTTGAATCCGGGCAATACCGTGACGATTGCATGCCAAGACGCTCAATTGACGCTGAAACAGGGGGAATGGTCCCAATACTTTCCTATCCAACTTCCTAACGGGAGAAGGGTGATTGTAAAATGGAAGCCTGAACGCATCCATACCGAGACAGGCGATCTGCAGCTTTATCGCTATCGCATGTTGCAGGATCCCACAGCGCCGGAACGGCATGAACCTATTGATAACTTCTTTGACGGCGCATGCGTCCCCACGGACCGTTGGACTTATCCGGCATCCCTGGCCAAGGAAGTTTATGACGCCGTCGGGTATTACAGAACTCCCAATCTGCCTTTTGAATATGATTATTCTTCATTTACCGCTTTTGTTCAGGAAGAAGACACCTTGATTGAGGATTGCTACGACGCGACCCGCGAGCAGCACGACATCGTTCGCTGGTTGATGAAAAATAAACCATGGGATTTCTTCTGGTTTTCCAATATGCCTTACGACCGCCTCAACCACAATATGACCCGGATCGAAGGGAATCCGGACTGGTCTCCAGAATATGAAGAAAAATACGGCGGCGGAAAGGTCATGCTTGAATTCACTCAGTTCATCGATAAAGAACTGGCTGGAATTCTTAAAGAACTTCCCAAGGACGCCTATTTCATGCTGATTTCCGATCATGGCTGGGGCGCGGTAAAGAAGAACTTTGAACCTAATTCATGGCTGATGGAAAAAGGACTTCTGTTTGTAAAACCTGAAGCTGAAGGGAAAAAAACCTACGATACAGACGACATCGATTGGTCCAAGACGAAAGCCTACAGCTCCTGGAACCCCGGAATATTTATCAATCTCAAGGGACGCGAACCCAATGGAATCGTTGAATATTCCGAGTATGAAAAGCTGCGCGATTTACTAATAGCCGAATTAAAAACGCTTAAGGATCCCGAAGGAGAGCCGTATACCCATATCGCCGACCGTGTGGAGAATATCTATAAAGGCGATTATGGCTGGTACGCTGGAGACGTGCAGTTTTGCGGTTATCGGGATTCCTCGGGCATCAAAGTTCCCGGGAAAAAGAACGACGGTTTATACCAAATTGACTTCGGCGGATTCGGCCGAGATAACGTTCTATGGGATAATCCTAGAAAGCACTTCACCGCTTTTCATGGAAATGCGCTAACCTCCTTCCTTATGGTCGGACCGGACGTTAAAAAGAACAATGATGTTTCTGTCAATGGACACATGATGAATGTAATGCCTACCATCCTGCACCTTTTCGGCCTCACACCACCGCCCAATTTCGAAGGACGAGTCATGTACGAAATATTCGAGAATGACTCGCTTTATGCGAAGCGACAGGGTTAAGCATTGACGATTGACGATTGACGATTGACGAATAAAATCATGCGAATCTTGCAAACATTAATCGTCAATCATCAATAAATTTCCCAAAACGATGAAAGAACGAACGCTGGCAGATATTGTCGAAAATTTTTATCGACGCGGATCCGAAACCGCCTATGTGCGGAAATGCGGCTATCGGAATATGCGATGGTCGTATCGGCGCGTGGCCGAATCTATTTATCAGCTTGCCGGAGAATTAGAGTCGCGCGGCGTCCATCAAGGCGAACGGGTATTTTTATGGGGTGAGGACTGCGTCGAATGGGTGATAGCGTTCCTGGGCTGCGTCCTGCGCGGCGCAGTGGTTGTTCCTATGGATCGAGCTGCATCTTTGGAATTCGCGCAGCGCGTGTGCCGCCAGGTTGACGTGCGCCTATGCATCTGTTCACGGCGACAACCGGCAATCGATCCATGCTTGCCGGTCCTGACGTTTGAACAGTTGGCCGAAACGTTGAAACCCCATCCTCCAAACCCTCCTCCAGGGCTGGATATAAAGGCCCAGGACGCAGTTGAAATCGTTTTCACCTCCGGAACCACAGCGGATCCGAAGGGCGTCGTCCTTTCACATAAAAATATCCTGACGAATCTCGATCCTATCGAAATAGAAATCGGCAAATACCTGAGATATGAGCAACTATTCCACCCTTTGCGTTTTTTGAATCTCCTGCCCCTCAGTCATGTGTTCGGCCAATTCCTGGGGCTGTTTATTCCACAAATCTTGGGCGGCGTTGTAATTTTTCAAGACACGCTCAATCCAACGGAAATCATTCGAACCATTAAACGCGAACGAGTTTCCGTACTCGTTACAGTTCCACGGATAATGGAAACTCTTCGGGATAAGATCGAGCGCGATCTGGAATCAAAAGGCAAACTGAATGGGTTCAGAAAGAAATTTCGGGAATCGGAAGGCCGGCATTTTATTAAGCGATGGTGGATTTTCAAGCGCTTGCATAATCAATTCGGCTGGAAGTTCTGGGCGTTCATCTCAGGCGGGGCAAACCTCGGCGTCGAAACCGAGCAATTCTGGGGACGTTTAGGTTTTGCCGTTGTCCAGGGATATGGCCTTACTGAAACCACTTCTTTAATCAGTCTCAATCATCCCATGAAAATTGGGAAAGGGTCGATTGGCAGGGTCCTGCCGGGGCGTGAGTTGAAGCTTGCTCCGGATGGCGAGATACTGGTTCGGGGTGAAAGCATTGCCAAAAGCTATTTTCAAGGGAAAGGAATGCAACCTGTGTGCGCGGAGGAAGGATGGTTCCATACCGGCGACATAGGTGAGATAGACGACAAGGGGAACCTTTATTTTAAAGGCCGCCGTAAGAACGTCCTCGTTAGTCCGGAAGGAATGAACATCTATCCTGAGGACCTGGAGAAAGCTCTGCGTTTTCAGCCGGGAGTGCGGGATTGCGTCGTCATAGGATTGGAGCGCGATGGAAACGCTAAGCCATGCGCAGTCCTGCTTCTGGCGAAAGATTGCAATCCGGAACCTGCGGTCCGGGGGGCCAATGCCGCGCTTGCCGAGTATCAGCATATACAGAGCTGGCTTGTTTGGCCCGACGAAGATTTTCCCCGGACTTCTACCCAAAAACCACAGATCCAACATATTCAGGAATTCGTTAATTCGAAATTATCGGGTGCTGCGCAACAAGCGGGCGGTGGAATGCTTGTAGACCTGATCGCACGTATTACCGGGCGCAACGTCGAGTGGATCTCTCAAGACAGCAATTTGATAAAAGACCTGAATCTAAGCTCGATCGAGAGAGTCGAACTGTTGAGCGCGCTTGAGGACAGATTTCAGCTGGATATCAACGAATCACGATTTACCTCGGCAAGCACGGTAGGCGATCTCGAGCAAATGTTGAGTCGGCCGGCCCAGCATCGCACCGACTTCACCTATCCGCGTTGGGCGCAGCGGGCGCCGGTCGCGCTCCTTAGGCTATTGGTCTATTACCTGCTTTCCTGGCCGGCGACGCGGTTGATGTCCTGGCCACGCATCCAAGGCCGCGAGAACCTGAAGAATTTCCGCGGACCGCTTTTATTGATTTGCAATCACGTTACCCAAGTTGATGTCGGATTCGTACTGGCGGCGCTGCCAATGCGGTTCAGGCATCGACTGGCCGTGGCCATGCTTGGCGAAATGCTACAGGAAATGAAGCATCCTCCGAGCGGCATGTCTTTCATCCAACGGTCTATTGAAAAAATATCCTACGGACTTGTCACAGCCCTCTTTAATGTTTTTCCTTTGCCTCAGCAAACGGGATTTCGTGAGAGTTTTGCCTTTGCCGGCGAATCCGCAGATCGAGGTTATTCCATTCTTGTGTTTCCTGAAGGGAGGCGAACGAAGGACGGTCCAATGTCTCCTTTCCGGGCCGGCATCGGGCTCCTGGCTATGAACCTCAAACTGCCGGTTGTTCCTATAAGAATCGATGGATTATTTGAGCTGCAAAAAGCGGGAAAAAAATTTTCCAGGCCTGGATCGGTTACGGTAACTATCGGTCCGGCGTTACGGTTCGATTCTGAGACGGATCCGCTCAAAATTGCAGAAATTCTGGTAACAAACATGGAGAGGTTGCGAAAAGGTTAGGGCGCCTGGACTCCGGCGTTTCCAGGGGCGGCGCCGCACGGCTACTCGCATCCATGGGCGCTATTCGTCGTCGGGAGTCTCAACGGCTTGTTACATTCAAGTTACAAAATTCCTCCCTTTCCTGTTCGATAATAGGATTGAGGTGTAAATTCTGGATGGTCGTTGATCCTTGTGCGCGGCCCGGCAATTCAATGACCTATTGAGGCGAATGAGTTAAAATAGCAAGACAGCGGGGCGGAAATTATGAGCAAACAGATAATTCTGGTAATCGAGGACGACGAAGCTATTCGGCGCGGCATTGTCGATGCGTTAGGCTTCGACGGATATAAAACACTGGAAGCCGCAGAAGGAAAAACCGGCAGAACTTCTGCGCTGCAATCGCCATGCGATCTGATCCTGCTGGATCTAGTGTTGCCCAAGCTAGGCGGCCTGGCCATTCTCGAAGAAGTGCGCAAAAGCCGGCCTGCCCTGCCGGTTATTATCTTGACCGCCCGGGGAGAGGAAACGGACCGGATCCATGGCCTGAAACTGGGAGCCGATGACTATGTAGTCAAGCCGTTCAGCGTAAAGGAACTGTTGGCGCGCGTGCAGGCTGTTCTGCGCCGTACCCCCGGGCGACCTTCGGATTTATCTTCCATTTCTTTTCCCGGCGGCAAGTTCGACGTAGATCGCGGTGAAGTGAGTTTTGATGACGGTCAACGGGGCGAGCTTTCTGAACGGGAAATGGAACTGCTGCGTTACCTGGCTGTGAATTATGAACGCGCGGTGTCACGTGATGAAATCATGGAACGTGTCTGGCGCATCAATCCCCGTTGCGTTATAGAAACGCGAACTATTGATATGCATATCGCTCGATTACGTGAAAAATTGCATGACGATTCGGATAATCCAAAAATCATTCTGACTGTTCGGGGCAAAGGCTATCGTTTTGCCGGCAGTGAGGAGGCGTTATCAAACAGAGGTGGTACATCTGGCTGGCCTTCGGCTTGAGCCTGACGCTGGTTCTCGCGGCAATGACATGGCTAAGCCGGCTGGCGCTTAAACTCGATGCGGAAGGGAAGGCGGCGTTGCGGCGGGCAGCCTTTGAGGAGAACGTGCGTCTGGCTTTGTGGCGTATGGATTCCGTTTTGACAGGACTGGTCAGCCTGGAGAACGCTCGACCGTATGAATCCTATCCATCGCTGATACATTCGCTGCCGGATCCTAAAAGCGCTCCATCCCAGTTCTATTTTCAGTTCGAACCTGATGGCCGGTTGGTCCTGCCGGCGGCTGCAAAAAACCAAAGCGCGCAATTGGATCAATTGAGACGAAAAGTCACTAAGAGCGCTCTTCTTAAATCCGTTCACTACACGACTCATATCCGGACCGTGCAGACATATACTTCTCCAGACGTGACAAAAAAAACCATAGCGTCGCATGCCGATAAGACGAAACTTCCCTCACCCATTCAAAAACAAAAGGATTCTCTTTCAGCGGTGAATGTGGCTCCCCGGACAAACGTGGATGTTCAGAAAACTATGAATCTCAACGAGCAAAACATCCGCGAATCGATTGTCAATTCGAATATTATTCGAAATGCACAAAATTTTATCCCTTCGTCCCAGATAAAACTTGAGCCGCCGATTCAGACGCCGGCGTCGAAATCCATGGCGTCTGCCGGAGCGTCTGTTTTAAGAGAATATATCCGAACTACGCAACAGGATGCCAATCTCGAACTGATGAATCCAATTTGGCTGGACAAAGAATTGTTTCTCGTCCGACGGGCGTACATTGGCAAGCTGGAGTATGTTCAGGGATGTTGGTTGGATTGGCCGGGCATCCGCACTATGCTGCTGAAACAAATTGAAGACCTTCTGCCTCATGCGAATCTGGAGCCATTGCTGCAGCCGCCGGCGTCTGGACAAACGCGATTGTTGGCTTCTATCCCCGCACAACTGATTCCCGGGCTTATTCCCGAAGAACCACAGAACGGATGGTCGATCCTTCATATGTCCCTGGGCATTGCCTGGGCGGGCGTATTGCTGGCGACCTTTGCGGTTGCCATGGTGCTGCGCCGAACCATGGAATTGAATCAACGTCGTGGCGCGTTCGTTTCCGCGGTGACCCATGAATTGCGCACTCCGTTGACCACTTTTCGCCTGTATGCCGAAATGTTGGATGAAGGGATGGTGACGGACGAAAAGAAGCAAAAACAATATTTTAGCACGCTGCACAGTGAAGCGGAAAGGTTAAGCCATTTAGTTGAAAATGTTCTTATGTATGCGCAGCTGGAAAACAACAGGGGGGGCGCGGAGCGCATCGAGACAGCGCGGCTGGCGGATCTGAAAGAGCGCATAGCGATAAGCCTTGCCGAACGCGCGGCGCAAAACAATATGGAACTGACGATTGAAATGAACGAAGTCATACGTGATGCGGCGGTCCGGATGGATGTCTCAGCAGTGGAACGTATCCTGTTCAATCTTGTAGATAACGCCGGGAAATATGGAAGAGGGGCGCAGGATTCAGGGGTTTTGCTTGCCATCGAATTGAAAAACGGGAAGGCGGCTTTATCCGTTCGCGATCATGGGCCCGGCATTTCGCCGTGTGTGCGAAAAAAACTCTTCCTCCCGTTTTCCAAATCAGCCTCGGAAGCTGCGAATTCCGCTCCCGGCGTCGGTTTAGGCTTGAGCATCAGCCGAGGCCTCGCGCGCCAGATGCGCGGCGATCTCATCCTTGATCACAGCATAACCGATGGCGCTCGGTTTGTGCTGACGCTGCCTTTGGCGTAACGTTTGATTATCGTGGTCGTGGACATCCACGACCACGATAATCGGGATGACTAGTCTTTCATGAATTGAATTTCTTCCGACAAGCCATTTTCATAGGTGCTCCAGCCGGAATTCATCCCGTAGGGGCAACGCTGCAGAACGGCTTCAATCCGGCGGATATTGCCTTTCTCCACCTTGAATAATTCTGCTATTTGCCAGGTCCAAGGTTCGGTAGGCCCCTCGACTGCATCGCGACCGTCGGGAGTTTTGAAATATCTTGTTTTGCCGGCGCCATGATCGAAGAAGCCAAAAGCGAATACGATCCCACGCTCACGATCTACGGCGGCAAAACGGCGATCGCGAATGCGCGAAACAAAATGAGCTAGACCGGATTGAAACTGCTCTTTGCAGCTCCATGCTCCGGAATACACTGTTTCTTTAAGAGGGTCCGGTCTCTTCTGTCCGAGCTTCAGTGGAACATTGGTCGCCCGTCCGCCATTTTCATAGCGATCGCAATCATCGGTAAAAGGATAAACGCCTTTTCCGTCATTGCGCTGCAATCCTGAAAAATACATGTTGGCGGTCTTAATCATCTCTTCGCGTGAAGGTCTTTCAGCCTCAGGTATTGTTTCCATGAATATAGGATGAGGAGTTCCCAATTCCCGGCCCATCTTTTCAACAGCGTCGGCGGCCGAGGGCGACGGTTTGGCGTTAGGATTTAGCAGATTGCTTTCGGGGCGGATTACCAGCTGTTCTGCCTCTGTAATCAGCCCGTTTCGTATTTTGAGGCGAAGCGCCAGCGCGACGGAAGAGCTTGTTCCGGCCTTCTGCCCTTCTTCCCTGGCCGTTCCTATAAATGCGACTTGCTGGGTTTCAGTATCGGGGATGTAGAATTTATAAGTCCCTTTCCCGACCATGCTGGCCCAGAGTCCCTCATTGCCCAGAGGCAACTGCACTCCATTCTCGGTAAACTTGCAGTTGTCGGCAAAAAGAGTCTTGCTCGGTTCATGGGCAAGCATTGCATCCATGTACTTATCGATATAGCCCTCCAGACCGGAGCGATCGAATTTCGTTTCCGGCTTTGGAGTTTCGGCTTTGGGAGTCTCTGAGGCCGGTTTCTGACATGCTACGACAACGAATGCCAGAAGCATAATTACAGCAGCATACAATTTCACCCGCATTGCATTCCTCCTTCTTGAAGAAGCTGTGACTTAAAATCCGATAGATGGAATCAACCGTCCATTTTAAAATTTGCGCCAGGAAATGGGATTTTACAGCGGAATCAAAATTTTGAGAAATAAATAACCCAGGCAATTCTTTTTCAATTTGCCGGTTTATTTTCTATAGTTCGAGTTCAAGCAGGTTTCCGGCAATAGTGAACTGGCCCGTGATGACCTTGGTTGTCGCTGCATCCGCTGTCCCGGAAAATCCTGGTTGCTTGCCGCCAACCGAAATATCAAAAACGCCCGGCTCAATCACACGGCGGGTATCGTTGGTGATGAGCGACAATTCGCGCGGATCGATAGTGAAAGTGACTTTCTGCGCCGCCCCTGCTTTAAGATTGATGCGGCGGAATCCGACAAGCTTTCGAATTGGCGCCGGAACGGAGGTTTCGCGATCCGTGATGTAGAGCTGGACTACTTCGTCGCCCCTTCGTTTGCCTGTGTTGGTCACAAGAACAGACACATTAATGGAAGCGCCGGCTTTAATCCATTCGGGAACAGCGAGATTGCTATAGGAAAAGGTCGTATAGCTGAGGCCGTGGCCGAACGGATATAGCGGCTTCCCGGTGAAGTACTTGTAGGTGCGTTCCTTCATCGAATAGTCTTCGAATGGGGGAAGTTGGTCCACGGATTTATAAAATGTAACCGGGAGGCGTCCACCGGGATTATAGTCTCCGAAGAGAACATCGGCGATAACGGAGCCCGCCGCCTGACCTGGGTACCAGGCCTCAAGGATGGCTGGAATATTTGCGTCGGCCCAGTTGACGGCGACGGCGCTGCCATTGAGCAGCACAAGCACTGTAGGGGTTTTAGTCGCAACCACTGCCCGCATGAGGTCTTCCTGGATTTTAGGAAGGTCGATAGTCAGGCGATCGCCGCCGGAAAATCCTTGCACCTGAACCGGCATTTCTTCGCCTTCGAGACGAGGAGAAAGGCCCAGAAACAAGACGGCTACATCTGCCTTTTGCGCAGCTGCAACTGCTTCAGCGGTGTAATCACGGCCACGCATAGACCACTGTAATTCTACATTCATTCCATCGTAGCGGTCCGCCTGTTCGAATAGGATTGAATAGGGTTTTCCGGCTTCAAGCGCGACATACTGCGGCGTCATCATTCCTCTACCGCCGCCGAGCTGTTTGCCGTCGAACGTCAGCCTGCCGCCAAATCCGCCGGCTTTAATTGCGTACTCTCCGGTTTCGGTTACGGTGATCCGGCCGGACCACCGGACAGAAAACTGATTGTCCGTCAGCTCGGGATGGGGGACGTCATTGCCCCATGTTGCTTTAATATTGGAGCTGACTACAGTCTTGACCGGTTTCCCTTGGAACTGCAGGTTATTGAAGAATTCGACAGTGACGCCGACACGGCTTTGGCCGTTGACGGATGTCGAGAAGAATTTGTCGGGAACAGGTTCGTAAGAGATCATGCCTCCGGCGATATCACAGCCACGGGCGTAGCGCACGTTGACGGATGCTCCCACCTTGGCGCGGATCCCTGCGAGCGGCGTAATCGGGTTCGACGGCGTACCGTTGTAATTCCCCAACAGAACCTCTGCATCATCGGCGTTGGGACCGATTACCGCGATAGTCCGGAGATTCTTTCGGAGCGGAAGCGCGCCGCCGGCGTTCTTGAGGAGCACGATGGATTTCCGGGCGGCTTCTACCGCCAACCGGGCATTGGGGGGGGAATCATTTACTGAAAAAGGAATTTGCGCCCATTGCACCATTTCAGGCGGATCAAACATGCCCAGTTTCATCCGTGCAGTAAAAAGCCTCTTTACCGACACATCCAGTTCTTTCTCGGTCAAAAGACCTTGTTGGACAGCGCCCAGAATCCCTTTATAGGCATTGCCGCAATCAAGATCGCAGCCTCGTTGGACGCCCAGCGCGGACGCCTCTTCGGCGGTGGCGACAATCTTGTGGCTGGTGTAGATGTCGCGAATAGAGTCGCAGTCGGAAACGATATAACCCTTAAATCCCCATTGGTCACGCAGCAAATCCTGCAACAAGAGCTTGCTGGCGCTCGCCGATTCGCCTCGGACTCGGTTGTATGCGCCCATGATGGAATAGACTTTTCCTTCCATGACTGTTGCACGGAAGTGAGGCAGATAGGTCTCGTAGAGATCTCTGTCGCTTGGATATACATCGAAGACGTGACGCTTGGGCTCAGGGCCGCTGTGAACCGCGTAATGTTTGGAGGTGGCGATCGTTTTGAAGTATTTGGGATCGTCTCCCTGCAAACCTTTGATGAACGCAATGCCCATCCTGCCGGTGAGATAGGGGTCCTCGCCGTATGTTTCCATGCCTCGGCCCCAACGAGGGTCGCGAAAAATGTTGATATTAGGAGACCAGAACGTCAAGCCCTGATAGCGAGCGTGCGAGCCGCGACGAATGAACTCATGGTATTTAGCCCGAGCTTCGTCGGAGATTGTATTGGCGACGGCATGCAATTGATCTTCATCCCACATAGCGGCAAGCCCGATCGCTTGCGGAAAAACCGTTGCTATGCCCGCGCGCGCGACGCCATGCAACGCTTCGTTCCACCAATCATAAGCCGGGATGCCAAGCCGATTGATCGCCGGAGCGCTATTGAGCGTTTGTGAGATTTTTTCTTCGAGCGTCATACGGCCGACGAGATCGTCCACCCGCGCTTCAATAGAAAGGCTGGGATTCATATAGGGCGGCTTTGGAGGCTCGGATTGGCTTCCACAGTTGAAAACACCCAGAGTGAACATTGTGAAAAGAAATGCGGCGCGCAACAGAAGACCATGTTTCATGTTTTTCACTCCTTAATAGATAGGCGAAAGGCATTATATAGCATCCGGCATCAATCAAAACGCCATAGATTTCCCAAATTGCACGATTTCCCAATTGCAGGATTTACAATCACAGAACGACTGCTTTTTTGTCTGTCCTAGGGCAATGTTTCTGCGTTACGATGCTGTTCATTCTGGATTAACAGGAAAGGACCGGTTGCGCGCGTACTGGATCCAGTTTTTGTTTTTTCGAAAATGCATAAACTACAGCTAAGAGTCCGGCATTAAATTTTCAAAATGTATAGAGAGCGAATTAAATGACAAATCAACTCTGGCAAAGAAAACCTGTTGAACATTTTGAAATGGAAATGAGAGAAAGCAAGCTTAAGAGAGTTCTGAGTAAATGGCACCTGACGTCTCTTGGCGTTGGCGCCATAATAGGGGCCGGTATTTTTGTTATGACCGGCGTTGGCGCAAAAGAATACGCCGGTCCGGCATTGGCGCTATCCTTTGTTGTCGCCGGCATAGGCTGTACTTTCGCCGCGCTTTGTTACGCAGAATTCGCTTCATTCCTTCCTGTTGAAGGGTCGGCCTACGCTTATTCTTACGCTACCATGGGTGAATTGTTTGCATGGATAATCGGATGGGATTTAATCCTTGAATATGGGATGGCCGCGTCGGCTGTCGCCGTCGGTTGGTCCGGTTATTTAAATAAGTTTCTCCACCTTTTTGATCTGCGGCTGCCAATCTGGTTGATGAATGATCCTTTTACAGCCCAAGAGATGATTGCGGATGCAATTCAGAAAGGATCTTTGGCGACCCTTGCTTCACAGTTTTCCGATATCGATCTGCCGACTATATTCGGATTGCATGTCGGATTCAACGCTCCCGCTTTTCTGTTGATATGGATATTAACAGCTATTCTCATCAAAGGGATCAAGCACGCAGCAGGTACGAACAATCTGATGGTGGCTATTAAAGTTATTGTAGTGCTTTTCATTATACTATTGGGATCTCAGTACATTAATCCTGCAAATTGGAGCCCATTCATTCCGGCCAGGGGGGCGTACACCGACGCTCTCGGGAATTCTCATAACGCCTATGGTTTCCTGGGGATTGTGGCCGGAGCCGCTTACATTTTCTTTGCCTACATTGGATTTGATACGGTATCGACGCACGCCGGAGAAGCAAAAAATCCGCAGAAGGACGTTCCATATGGAATCATCACTTCTCTTATCGTATGCACCGTGCTCTATATCCTGGTAGCTCTTGTCTTAACCGGAATGGTCAATTATAAGGACATTGATATTACAGCGCCGATATCCGCCGCGTTTGGCGCGGTAGGATTGAAATACGCAGTCTTCATAATTTCCATTGCGGCTTTAGCCGGACTCACTTCCGTGACAATTGTTATGCTTCTCGGTCAATCAAGAATATTTTATGCCATAGCGAAGGATGGATTGCTTCCGAAAAAAACATTCGGGGAAGTGCACCCAAAATATCACACCCCATGGAAATCAAATTTATTGATTGGCTTTGTTGTTTCGCTGGTTGCGGCATTTACTCCCATCGATACGATATCAAAATTGGTAAATATCGGAACGTTGCTTGCGTTTATAATTGTCTGTATCGCGGTTTGGGTTATGCGGAAAAAAGAACCGGACCGTCCTCGCCCTTTCAGGACTCCGGCAATCGGTTTTGTTGCCGTGATGGGCGTTATTTTCAATCTGGGAATGATGCTTACCCTGGAATGGCAGAACTGGGCGAGGCTTATCGGCTGGTTGGCCTTTGGTTTGATAATCTACTTTTTGTATGGGAAAAAGCATAGCCTCATGGCCAAAAGGCTTTCTCAGGAAAAAGGGCAATAAGTGCAATCTTGACGCGTATTAGCCATTCAACCGAGAGAAAGGCAGATATGCACATTTCAATGCGTAAATTCATTCTGATTGCAGTTTTGATTGGCTTTTTTGCTCCTGTCGCAAATACATCCGCACAGATCCGAAGAATTGTCGGCAAGGTTGTCGACGACGTGGGGCAACCAGTTGTCGGCGCTACAATTATATTCAAGGGCATGGATAATGTACGCGAAATCGACACCAAGACTGACATAAAAGGCAACTATATGTGGCTGCCCGGCATACAAGGCGGCGCATTTCGCATTATTGTGCATAAGGAAGGGTTTAATCCGACATGTAAGGAAAATATCGCCCCTGAAGTTGGAGAAATAAAAATGGTTAATTTTCAGCTTCAGCCGGGAACAGACTTCAAAACGCCATGGGAAACACCCGCCAAACAACAGCTGGCGGTGAATTCGATCAGCACATTGACCATGGAAGCATCGGAACTGATGGATAAAGGCAATTACGGCGAAGCAAATGCAAAATTAAATGCAGCATTAGCTGCAATATATGCTCTCGTAGGAAAATCTAAAAACGAGCTTAATCAATTTGATGAGGCTCGAATCGCCTATGAGAATGCCACCAAACTTCAGCCCCAAAATGCGGATTATTTAATGGATTTGGGCGTTGTCTTGTTTAAGCTTGGAAAGAAAGGTGAAGCGCGGGAAATTTTTAAGAAAGTAGGGGAATCAGGTTCAGGAGCCAAAGACTATTACGACAAAGCTATCAAAGCTATATCGGATCAAGATAAATGAAACCAAAGGAGACTGATCTTTACTAGGAGCCTGTCCGAGAATTAGGATATGCCGCGTTCCGAGCGCCGCGTGGGCAGATGCAAGGCGGCGCGACGCAGGCGATGCGGGGACATCGTCGAGGAGCGCCAACACAGCAGATGCCCACGCGCCGCCGGAACCCATAGGGCGCATGGGGGTTGCGCGCCGATCTCTGCGTTGCTCGTCGTCAACGATGTCCCGCATCGCCTCCTCCTCGCGCCTTGAGCTCGACGCGCAAGCCCCATGCGCGCGGCACATCCTAATTCTCGGACAGGCTCCAAGTTAAAAAACGAAAAAATTTCCTTAGGATTTTAAATGCGGTTGCGCCTTAGGATTTCTAGTTCTTTACGCAATGGCAGCCAGGATAGACGATCCTTTTCGCGTTACTTAGGAGAGATTGGATGGATCTGCAAGAATTACCAGATCGATGTCGCGACTAATGAATAAATTCTTATCCTGATTCGAAATGATTCAAAGAGGGCAGGGGGTGCGGCCAGATGGCCGCACCCTTAAAAATTATTTATATTTGGCTGATACAGATTTA
The DNA here is from genome assembly GCA_964441405.1 of uncultured Acidobacteriota bacterium. Lineage (GTDB taxonomy): Bacteria > Acidobacteriota > UBA6911 > UBA6911 > UBA6911 > UBA6911. The sequence continues at coordinate 35,780 of CAYTYP010000023.1, read as the reverse complement.
ATCTTCGCCCATGCAGCGGCACGAGCCTTTTTATCGGCTTCTGTCGCGTCAGGCTGCGCGCCGGTCCGCATGAAACCATGGGCGGCGCCCTCATAGGTTGCAATCTCATAAAACTTGCCCGCCGCCTTCATTTGCTCCTGCGTTTGAGAAATTCCTCCATTGATGCGCGTATCGGTACCGGCATAGAAGCCGTAGATCGACGCTTGGATAGCCGGCATCGATTCCGCTTTAGGCCCGCTGCCGTAGAAAACGAAGGCTGCGGACAAATCTTTGCGATTAGTAGCGAAGCGGAAACACTCGCCGCCGCCCCAGGAAAAACCAACGACGCAAACTTTTCCATTGCAGTTGGAAAGGCTCTTACAGTAATCAGTCACAGCGTTGAGATCTGCGGTGACCTGTTCGGGCGGCAGCTTCATAACTGCCTGGGCCGCCGGGCCGAAACCGCCTCCGCCTGCGGCCGGAAAATCTTTGGTTCGCCCGCCATTGGACGCCATGCCCGACAATAGATCGGGTGCGATTGCAATAAAACCCGCGTCCGCAAATTCATCGGTGACATTTTCCACCCAATCGGTCATGCCGAATATTTCGTGAAGGACAATCATTGCGGGCGCTTTCCCCTTCGCCTGAGGATAAGCGACCATAGATTCGACGGATCTTTCGCCGTATTTTACTGAAATCCATTCACGCTTACGCGGCGATTGATCCACGGCCTTCCGCGCCCAATCCTGCGCCCAAAGAGAGGTTGCTCCCAGTCCCAGCGCAGCAACGCCGCTTGCGCTTCCCTCCAGAAACTGTCTTCTTGAAAAATTTTGCATAGTCGATATGCTCCCTTCGTTAAAACTATACTTATCCATTGTAGATAGTCCGTCAATTCCAAAAATCATGGGATCGTTTTATATCTGTGTGGTCCGAGGGGCTTGCGTCCATACTGTGCGCTATCTCGTCCCGCAACACTTCTTGTACTTTCGACCGCTGCCGCAAGGGCAGAGATCGTTGCGGCCGGCATTTGCCGTAGCAACGTTGCGAAATTTTGGGGCTGGCGGCCGCTGGCGCAATGCTAAATTCGCCAGCGGCGCACGGCTATGCACAAAGAAGCGTTTCAAGCCGGCGCAGAGATAATTGAGCCCCGGCTCGCCGTTTGGAGTTTTGATGAAGCGATACCTGGGACATCCTCCGTTGCACATGGCCAGGACCTCGCATTCCAGGCAGTAACGAGGCAGAGAAGTCCGCTTGGCTGCCCCAAAGCTGCGTTGAGCCTCGCTTCCCAGCAGTTGCCTGAGTGGCGTCTCGCAGATATTTCCAATCCGATGCTCCTGGTCGACATAGTGATCGCAAGGAAAGAAATCGCCGTTATGTTCAAGCACCGGAATCTGTCCGCAGGTTTCACGGAACACGCACAAGGAATGCTCCAGTCCGAGCGCAGGTCTGGCGGCTTCGTCAAAAACTTGAACCATCATGCGACCCACGTCGCGCTCGATCCACTCATCGAAGATCCTGCACAAGAATGCGCCGTATTCTACGGCAGAAGGCGTATGCAGGCTGACCCCGGTCATTGTTTCCTGCGATGGCGATACCACCGGCAGAAAGCCCAGGCATCTGGCGCCCATGCTGCGGAAGAAGCGGTATACTGCAAGAGGATTGCGAACATTCAAATTATGTACGACGCAAAGGATGTCGATTTGGATTTTCAGTTTGGACAAGAGTTCGTAGGCTCGCATCGCCTGGGCGTGGGTGGGGTGACCGCCTCGATTCGTCCGATAAGGATTGTGCAATTCCGCAGGGCCATCGAGGCTGAGCCCCACGCTGAATCCCTCTCTCGAAAGAAAGCGGCACCATGCTTCGTCCAGGAGGACGCCGTTGGTTTGGATGCCGTTTCGTATGCGCCAGCCGATAGGTTTGTGCTTGCGTTGAAGTTCAACTACCTTTTCGAAGAACTCTATGCCGAGGATTGTGGGCTCTCCTCCGTGCCAGGAGAAATCCAACGTCGGACCCGGCGCTGCCTCGATGTGATGCACGATATATTTTTCCAGCAGAGCTTCCGTCATGCGGGATGCGCCGGCAGGATAAAGCTCGCTCTTGTCACGGTAATAGCAGTATTGGCATTCGAGATTGCATGCAGAGCCCGCTGGTTTGGCGAAAATCTGAAATTCTCGGGTGAATTTATCCATTGATTCGTCTCCCGACTAGTCGAAAACTAACCAATCGAGCATCGGGATGTCGTTACACGGGACCAGCCTAAAAATACGAGTATAGCAAACTGCAGTTTTGATTTACTCATAGAATTAAAATATTGCGTAAAAAAGGCTTAACAAACATGCAAGTGGCTCCATTGCTAATTTTCGAAGTACGAATGACGAATGAAAAAAACTGTTGGGTTCATTCGTCATTCGTCAATCGTACTTCGAAAATTTATTGGATTCTTGAGTGATAGCTCTGGAGCGACGATACGACTCCTTCTTCTTTTCGATAGGCCGCGATGCCTTTGGCCGCAGCCCGAGCGGCAGCCATGGTGGTTACATAAGGAATTTTGTATTTAATGGCGGTTTTTCGAATGTAGGAATCATCGGAAGAGCCGCGCTTTCCGATAGGAGTATTGATAACCAGCTTGATCTCGCCATTTTTAATGGCGTCGACAATGTTGGGCCTGCCTTCATTTATTTTCAGGATGGGCGTGCAATTCACTTTATTTTCGGAAAGGAATTGGCAAGTTCCTGTAGTGGCTTTAATTTCAAATCCCAGGCGTGCGAATTCACGCGCTACATCCAGGGCATCATTTTTATCGGGATCCGAAACAGACATAAGCACCGCTCCCTCTTGAGGCAGAAACTGCTGCGCGGCTTCCTGAGCTTTATGGAACGCCAGTCCGAACGAATCCGCCATTCCGAGGACCTCTCCGGTTGACCGCATTTCAGGGCCGAGGATTGGGTCTACCTCATGGAACATATTGAACGGGAATACTGCTTCTTTAACTCCAAAATGAGGGATGTTTTTATTGACCAGCCGGAGATCCTTCAGCTTCTTTCCCAGCATTAATTGGGTCGCAGCCTGGACCATCTGGATATTACAGACCTTGGAAACCAGCGGCACGGTGCGGGAGGCGCGCGGATTGGCTTCGAGGATATATACTTTATCATTGGCAATCGCGTATTGAATGTTGATCAAACCCGTTACTTTCAGCTCCATCGCGATTTTTTTTGTGTACTCTGCAATCGTTTCCTTATGTTTCTCAGGAATGCTGACTGGCGGCAGAACGCAGGCAGAGTCGCCGGAATGAATTCCCGCCAATTCGATATGCTCCATGATAGCGGGAATAAAGGCATCCACGCCGTCTGAGATTGCATCCGCTTCGCACTCGAGCGCATTTTCAAGGAACTTATCGATTAAGATCGGCAGATTAGGCCAGATTTCAACGGCGTGGGATACATAAATTGTAAGGTCTTCCTGATCATGCACAACCTCCATCCCTCGACCTCCCAAAACATAGGATGGGCGAACCATAAGCGGGTATCCGATTTTTTCTGCGATCGCAATCGCTTCTTCCAGATTGTGAGCCATTCCCGAAGCCGGTTGAGGAATGCCAAGCTTCTGCATCATCATCCGGAACCTGTCCCGGTCCTCGGCGAGATCGATGGCATCTGTCGAGGTGCCTAATATTTTTACTCCGGCGCGCTCGAGATCACGACAGATATTAAGCGGGGTTTGTCCGCCGAATTGGACGATAACGCCTTCAGGTTTTTCTTTATTGTAGATGCTCAATACATCTTCAACCGTAAGCGGTTCGAAATAGAGCTTGTCCGAAGTGTCGTAATCGGTGGAAACCGTTTCGGGATTGCAGTTGACCATGATGGTTTCGTATCCAAGATCACGGAGCGTAAAAGCTGCGTGAACGCAGCAGTAATCGAATTCGATCCCTTGTCCGATTCGGTTGGGGCCCCCGCCCAAGACCATGATCTTCTTTCGATTGGATACCGTTACTTTATCCGGGGCGTTGTATGTCGAGTAATAATAGGCTGCATTTTCTACGCCGGAAACAGGGACCGGTTCCCAGGCTTCTACAACCCCGAGCTCCGTGCGGAGATTGCGTATCTTTTCTTCGGGTATTTGGAGAATTTTCGCCAGGTAGCCATCCGCAAAGCCGTCTTTTTTTGCCTGAATCAACAGGTCATCCGGACACATCCCTCCTTGGTACTTGAGGATCTTCTCTTCGAGTTCCACCAGCTCTTCTATTTGTTCGAGAAACCAGGGTTTGATGTATGTTCGCTGATAAAGTTCGGAAATGCTGGCGCCCTTTCGGAGCGCTTCATAGATAATAAATATGCGCTCGCTGGTAGGATTCCATAGCATTCCCATCAATTCTTCCAGCGTCTTTGAATTAAAACTCTTTGCAAATCCCAAGCCTGAACGCCCGATTTCAAGCGAGCGGATTGATTTCTGGAAGGCTTCCTTGAAATTCTTCCCAATGCTCATGACTTCGCCCACAGCCCGCATCTGGGTGCCTAGCCGGTCCTCGGCGCCTTTGAATTTTTCAAAAGCCCAGCGGGCGAATTTGATAACGACGTAATCTCCCCAGGGGGTGTATTTCTCGAGCGTTCCTTCGCGCCAGTATGGGATTTCGTCCAGGGTCATTCCGCCGGCCAGCATTGAAGAGACCATAGCGATGGGGAATCCGGTCGCTTTCGACGCCAGCGCAGAGGATCGTGATGTTCGCGGATTGATTTCAATGACAACGATTCTCCCCGTCTTGGGGTCATGAGCGAACTGAATGTTGGTTCCGCCGATAACGCCGATCGCATCTACGATTGCGTAGGAATATTCCTGCAATTTCTGCTGCAGTTTTGGATCGATGGTCAGCATGGGCGCAGCGCAGAAAGAATCGCCTGTGTGTACGCCCATGGCGTCGATATTTTCAATGAAACAAACGGTGATTTTCTGTCCCTTGGCGTCGCGTACAACCTCAAGTTCGAGTTCTTCCCAACCTTCTACGGATTCCTCGATGAGGATTTGGCCGACGAGACTGGCAGAAAGACCGCGGTTCACTACAACCCGGAATTCCTCAAGATTGTAGACCAGCCCTCCGCCGGTTCCACCCATCGTATAGGCCGGCCGGATAACGCAGGGTAAATCGATTCGCTGCAGGATTGTTTCGGCTTCATCCAGGCTCAGCGCCACTTCACTTTTGGGCATGTCGATGCCCAATTTGTTCATTGTATCTTTAAACGCCTGGCGGTCTTCTCCGCGTTCAATCGCGTCCTCTTTGACACCTATGATCTGAACTCCATATTTTTCCAGAATGCCTTCTTTGGCTAACTGAGAAGAAATATTCAGACCGGTTTGGCCGCCCAAATTTGGCAACAATGCGTCGGGGCGTTCTTTAGCGATAATCTTCTCGATTGATTTTATGTTTAGAGGTTCGATATAGGTGGCGTCCGCCATCCCCGGATCCGTCATGATAGTGGCGGGATTCGAATTGACAAGCACGATTTGATAACCGAGTTTGCGCAGGGCCTTGCACGCTTGCGTGCCGGAGTAGTCAAATTCACACGCCTGCCCGATGATTATGGGACCGGATCCGATGATCAGCACTTTTTTTATGTCGTTACGTTTCGGCACTCAAAGCCTCCTTATGATTGCGTCGCCTGCACAGTTGGGTCATTGTTCAGGGCGCGGATGTCCGGCCCTCATGCGGACCGGACATCCGTGCGCCGTAATACTCCCGAATTGCATCGAGGAGCGATGTCACGGTGTTGTCTTTTGGAACAATCTCAGCTGTTTTGCCGAAAGATTCGGCTGTTTTTGCCGTAATCGGACCAAGAACGGCTACCGTGGAATTTGAAAGCAGATTTTTACCATATTCTTGCCCAAGAATGGCTAATAGATTTTTAATGGTTGAAGAACTTGTAAAAACAATAAGGTCCGGGGCTATCAGACGCAATTGCCGGATTGCGGTTTCTTCCAACTCGGATTTGAGGGTCTGATAGCACGGAACAACATCGACCAACGCTCCTGCATCAACGAGAGTGTTGGGCAATAGGTCTCTGGCCTCCAACGCCCTTGGAATCAAAATGTGAAGTCCGGCCAGGTTTTTGATGCCGCCACAATACTGGTTCAAAGCCTTAAGTACGCCTTCCGCTACGTACTGTTCAGGAATCAGCGTCGCTTCCAATCCATATTCTTTCAACTCTCTGGCTGTCGCCGGCCCAATGGCGCAAATCTTTTGCCCCGTTTTTCTATTGATATGGATCCCGAGTTCGTCAAGTCGTTTGGCGAAAAAGGCTACTCCATAAGCGCTGGTAAATATAATCCAGGAATATTTGTCCAGGGACAAAAGCGCTTCATCAAGAGCCCCTTTATCATCAATTTCCTTTGCTTCAATGACTGCAAGAGGAACGACTATCCCGCCCAGCGCCTGCAGTCCAGACATCAAGTCGGCCATTTTCTTTGAGCTGCAGGCTGCAAAAATGGTTTTATTTAAGAGCGGTTTTGATCGAGCAACATACATAGGCATATTGGACGCCAGGGACCAGATTAAAATTAGTTTTTTACATCCTAGAGATGCCCTGAAGGGCTATCTGGATGAGCCAAACAGGTTCTTGACTGCTTGCATCTGTTTCAAAGACTATCGAGAATCGCGCGTCCGCCACGGGCGAGGATCGCATCCGCCAAATTGACTGAAGCCTGTTCTGCAAATTGTAGGCTTGTTCGCATGGTATCGCTAATAATTTCGGAGCCGTCCGGTGAAGCGACCAATCCCTTGATTTCGATCGAATCATCGAAGACCAGTGCATAAACTGCTACCGGAACATTGCATCCTCCTCCCATCCGCCGAAGGAAAGCGCGTTCAGCTAGAACAGCGGAAAAAGAAGGCTTATGATTCAGCGCGGCGGCGAAAGATTCCACACGTTTGTCGGTTTTTCTGATTTCGATAGCCAGCGCTCCCTGGCCGGGAGCTGGAAGCATTTCTTTAAAATCCAGGACATCGGAGATTTCATTCTGAAGACCAAGTCGATTCAACCCTGCATGCGCCAGAATTAGAGCGTCATAGTATCCGCTTTTCAGTTTCTTTAAACGTGTGTCGATATTGCCGCGAATGTCTGAAATTCTCAAATCGGGGCGGAGTGCGAGGATTTGAGCTTGGCGTCGTATGCTGCCTGTGCCAATCGATGAGTTTTGGGCAAGACCGGACAGGTTTTTAGACTTTTGCGAAATAAAGACGTCCCGGGCGTCTTCTCGTTCCGGGACTGCAGCTATTGTAAGTCCGTCCGGCAACTGTGAAGGCAAATCCTTCATGCTGTGGACGGCCAGATCAATCTCCTCGTTGAGCAGAGATTGTTCAATCTCTTTTACAAAAACACCTATAGCGGATCCGGAACGAATCGAGGCTGTCGGATTATTGTCTGCAGAGGTTGTGATTAATTTTACCGAAATCTCGGCGTTCGGAAACCGGTCTAGAATCCGGTTCCTGACCCATTCAGTTTGCGCTAGCGCCAGAGCGCTTCCACGGCTGCCTAGAATAAGCATAAAAGTCAGTTTATATGCAAAGAATGTGATTTCCGAGAAATATATTCGACCAAGAGAATTTGCGTATCAGGATTGCTCTGTTTTTTTGGAGGTTTTTAACATTCGATTGATGAAATCTAAATAAGCAGACGTGTTTGCGGGATCCTGAGGATTTCTCAAATTTCTCAAAATCGGATGAGCGATTTTCCCCGCGATCCGTTTAATCATGGACTCCAACTCCTGCATTTGCCGGTCTTCCTGCGGACCTATTTTCCTGAGGCAGCGGTCAAGTTCCAATCTGCAAATTTCCTCGATTCGTCCCTGCACCTGTACCATTACCGGCGCCATATCGAAAGACTTGAGTTTGGCGCAGAAAGCCTGCATTTCTTGTTCAACGATTTTTTCAGCAACCTCAGCCGCTTTAAGGCGCTCATGAAGATTCGCCTGGACGACCGCTTCAAGATCGTCGATGTCATAACAGAAAACGTTATCGATGGTTCCGACCTTTGGATCTACATTCCGGGGCACTGAAATATCAATAAACGCCAGAGGCGAATGTTTCCGCTCCAACATGATTTGCTGGACTAAAGGATAGTCGATCAGGATTTCGGATGCGCCTGTAGAGGTAAAAACAATATCCGCTTGGGAAATCCATTTACGCAAATCCAAAAAAGGAACTGCCGAAGCGTGAAATTGTTCCGCCAAATCCCGAGCTGTTTCAGGATTGCGGTTGGTCAAATACAGATTGCGTGCGCCCGAATCGAACAAATAATGCAGCGCAGCTTCTCCCATTTTCCCCGCGCCTACGATCAAGATGTTTTTTAGGGCGAGATCGCCGAATATTTTTTTAACCAGCTCAATTGCAGCGGAACTGACCGAAACCGAATATTCTCCAATGCTGGTTTCGGAGCGTACGCGTTTGGCCACGCGAAAAGCTGATTGAAGCAGGCTATTCAGATAGGTCCCGACAGTTTGGCAATCAACAGCGGCGTTGTAACAGGATTTAACTTGACCCAATATCTGAGCTTCGCCCAGAACCATAGAATCCAGAGAACTGGCTACTCGAAACAGATGATGTATCGCCTGCTCCTCCTTATAACAATACAGCTTGGGCCTCAGTTCCGAGAGAGGAATTTGGCTATGCTCGGAAAGAAATGTTTCGATCCCATCGACACCATCCGTGCCATCTTCTGTTTTTGCAATAATTTCGACGCGATTGCATGTCGAAAGGATCATGGCTTCAAGGATGGCCGAATTAGCCGAGAGTCGCTCTAAGGCTGCGGACAAATGGTCTTCATCGAAAGAAGCCAATTGCCGAATATCGAGCTTCGCCGTTCGGTGATTTAAGCCTATCAGAACATAATTAAACATCGGACATCCGAGTTGAATTTGATTTGCGGCCCTGATGCGAAGGAGGGGAATTGTGCATGGCCATGTTTTTATCAAATCAAATTATAAATACCTATGCAGACCCCAATTGACTCCAAAAGTGAACAATGTCGATGCGAATCCAATAATGCTGATATAGGCGGCCCGTCGTCCACTCCACTTCGATGAAAACCTGTAGTTCAGTAAAAGCAGATAAATGGCCCAGGTGATCAGGGCGGCTATCTCCTTCGGATCCCAACTCCAGAACCGACCCCATGCTTGTTGCGCCCAAATGGACCCGGATACAATAGTCAAACTCATTGCGACAAACCCGAATAAAAGAGAGCGCCTCATCAGTTCATCGCACAAATTCAACGAAGGCAAGCGAAAATATAAAAACCGGAATTTCTTTTCCTTGAGTTCATATTCCTGCACCAGATAAAGAATTCCCGAAATAAAGGTCAGGAAAAAAGCGGCATAAGCCAGAAAAGCCACACTGCTGTGGAAATAAACCCAACCGCTTCTCAATCCGGAAGGAATCGAGTGATTTTCTTCCCAGATGAACTGGGAGCCGATCGTAAGCAGAGAAGTCAGCGGAAGAATAAAAGCGCCGAGCACGTTGATTCGATAACGCCAATTGGCAATCATAAATGTCAATGATATGCACCAGGCGAAAAAGCAAAGAGATTCCGGAAGGTTGGTGATTGGGAAGTGCATCCGGCTGACGCCAAGATGCACAAGAAACAACGTGTGGAAGAAAAAGCCGCAAGCCACCATCCCCAGGGCTATTTTTACAAAGATCTGCCGCTTCTGACAGAAGCCGAATAGTGAATGCAGCAGGCCTAGGGTGTAAAGAGCCACTGCTGTGGATAAAGTCCAGCTCATTGGTTCGCCTAAGAAGTTAAGATTCTAACATTTGCATAAAAGGGCTGGCAAGTAGGCCTGATAAGATTTTAAACAAACAACGCCACGGATTAAACGGATTGCATGGATCCTAAATTTAATTAAATCTGTGTAATCCTTGAAATCCGTGGCGTTGTTGAGGGTTTCAGTCTCTACGGGAAACAGGGCTATGATATAGTTAATTATTTGGGCTATAAATCTGTTTCCGGCGCGTCCGGGTGGGGAAAAAAGGGTGGAATTTTTACAAAACATTGATATTGGAACCATTGCCATACAATTTACGGTGCTGCTTTTTTCACTGAGCATTCATGAAGCTTCCCATGCATGGATGTCGGATCGCTTCGGAGATCCCACTGCTCGCTATCTTGGCAGGGTTACCATCAACCCGATTCCGCACATCGATCCGATCGGGACGATTGTTTTCCCGTTGCTGCAATTTTTTACCAATCTCCCTCTGATTGGTTGGGCGAAACCGGTTCCAACCAATCCATTGCATCTTCGTAATCCTCGAACCGATCAGATTTATATCTCGTTGGCGGGGCCCGGAGCCAATCTTTTGGTAGGTGGTGCGGCTTTTATTCTTTTGGTCCTGCTTAAGATGCTCAATCCTGCGGCCCAACCCTATGTTCAACATATGGCCATGTATATGAGTCTTCCCAGCTCCAAATCGATTTTCGTGCCCTTGATTGGGATCCTGTTCTTTGCCATGATCATCAATATAGCTTTAGCTATTTTCAACTGCATACCTATTCCTCCATTAGACGGTCATTGGGTTCTCTATGGAATCTTGCCGGATAGCGCCGCAGCTGCCTTGGAACGCATGAGTTCCTATGGATTCATCCTGCTTTATGTTCTGATGTTTACGGGCGTTTTTAGTTTTATTTTTATCCCAATTAATTGGGTTCGTGAATTGCTGTATATACTATAGGTTTTCGGAGCTTATGGATAGCGAAGAAACTCTGAATGCGGATTCCCCTGAAGCTGTTAAAGGTGAAGGCATTACTATTCACCTGGAAGCTTTTGACGGTCCGTTGGATCTGCTTCTCCATTTGATAAAAAAAGAAGAAGTGGACATCTGGAATATTCCCATCGCCCGTATAACCGAGCAGTATCTGGAATATCTTGAGATCATGAAGGAGTTGAATATTAATTTAGCCGGTGAGTGGCTGTTGATGGCAGCGACGCTGATTTATATAAAATCCCGCATGCTGGTGCCACAGGAACCGAAAAGCGAAGATTCTGCCGAGGAGACTGGAGATCCGAGACAGGAGCTTGTTTATCAGTTGCTGGAGCATCAGAAATTTAAAAATGCAGCAGAAATGCTCTACACCCGAGAAGAAGTCGAGAATGCAGTATGGAACAAACCTCCAACCGAAGTTTTGGAAGATGGAACCGAAGTGGTTGCGGTCACTTTGTTCGAGCTTTTGCGAGCTTTTCATGAAGTCGTTCTTCGTTTCGAAGCCCAACGAACAATGGAGGTGGCGCAGGAGGAAGTGTCGATTGAACAAAAAATTATGGATATTCGCAAACGCTTGTTGCTGCATGACAAGCTGGCATTTTCCTCATTCTTCGCGGAAGCTGCTTCCAAAAAGCATTTGATCGTGTTATTTCTCGCTATGCTTGAACTGGTTCGGATGCGTGAAATCTGGCTTTATCAAAAAAAGGCTTTTGAAGAAATTCTTATTTCCAAAATAAAGGAACAGTCCTGAATATGGAAAAAGCTGAGTTGCAGGCCATAATAGAAGCGATTATTTATGTGGCGGAAGATCCCGTAAAGGTAGAACTGCTGAGAGAAGTATTTTCCGAAGAGAGCAAGGACTCTATTCAAGAGGCATTGAAAGAACTCGTTGAATCCTTCAATGCGCGTAACGGAGGAATGCTGATAAGAGAAGTCGCCGGCGGTTATCGCATGACAACTCGTCCCGAGTATCACGAACAGATTCGCGCTTATTTGAAAACCAGGCCAAACGCAAAACTCTCGATGGCGGCACTGGAGACCCTGGCGGTGATAGCCTACAAACAACCTGTTACACTTGCGGAAATTCTTGCTATCCGCGGCAAAAAATCCAGCACGGCGTTGCAGACATTGCTGGAGAAAAAAATGGTCGCTATTGTTGGACGAAAACCTGTCGTCGGCCGGCCGATTCTATACGGGACCTCAAAGGAATTTCTGATTCATTTCGGTCTCAATAACCTTAACGAATTGCCCACTCTCGAGGAGTTTGCTCAGATAGCTGGCGAGCAACTATAACGCTACATGGATTGCGATGAACGGCTGCAAAAAATTATAGCTCAGGCTGGTTTGGCGTCACGGAGAAAAGCCGAGCTGCTGATTCAGGAAGGCAGAGTCGCGGTCAACGGGAAGGTTGTAACTCAGCTGGGCGTAAAAGCCAATTTGAGCCGCGACCATATTAAAGTAGATGGCAAACTGATCCATGAATTCTCCAGGCAATACTACATTCTTTTAAACAAGCCCAAACAAGTTGTTTCTTCCGTCGATGATCCGGAGGGCCGTACGCAAGTAACCGATCTTATTGACGTAAAAACGAGGATTTATCCGGTAGGCCGGCTGGACTACAATACGGAAGGGCTGATACTTCTTACCAATGATGGCGGTTTCGCAAAAATAGCCAGTTCTGCAGGGAAACATCTGCCTAAGGTGTATAGAGTAAAAGTACATGCAACGCCTGATGAATCCGCCCTAACCCGGTTGCGTGAAGGAATCCGGTCGAAAACAGGCGTCAGGCTGGCGCCGTGTAAAATTCGGAGCATCCGCGAAGCGAACAACAGTTGGTATGAGGTGACTTTATTCCAAGGGAAGAATCGACAAATCCGGGACATGTTCGAAGCTGTCGGCCATCCTGTTCAGAAGCTGCGCAGAATACGGATTGGATTTCTGACGGATAAAGGTTTAGATGTCGGCCAATACCGCTTTTTAACCCCTGAGGAAGTGAGTCGGATTCTACAGCTGGGAACGCGGGTTTTCGGCCCGCAAGCGGGCAGGAAGCCCGCGCTCCATAGCGACAATAAAGCTAGAAGGAGCTGATGTGTTCACGGGAATCATTGAAGAGATCGGAACGATTCAGGAACTGCGTTTATCGGGCGACGGGGCTATGCTATCTATTGGGGCACGAATTACGCCTCCCAGCCTGAAAATCGGCGACTCCATTGCCGTCAATGGGGTTTGCCTTACCGCAACGCATGCAAGCAATGGATCTTTTTCTTGCGACATCTCAGCAGAAACGCTCCGACTCAGCAGTTTCAAGCAAGCCAGACAAGGAGCGCGCGTTAATCTTGAGCGTTCGCTGACGTTGGGCGATCGGCTTGGCGGACATTTTGTCCAGGGACATGTGGATGGAGTTGGACGACTGGTTGCTAAAAATCGAAGCGGCGAGGGATGGGAAATGTCTTTCGATTTTCCGCACGAACTGGAACGCTTTCTGGTTTACAAAGGATCCATCACGGTCGATGGAATCAGCTTGACGATTTCATCCCTCGGAAAAAACACATTTTCGGTTGCGGTAATTCCTCATACATTAGAGTCTACTAATTTCAATCAATTAGGAATCGGAGATCTTGTAAATCTGGAAACGGACATTTTAGGAAAATATTTTGAGCGTTTTTTCCAATTGGGATTAATCCAAAGAGAAAACTCTTCAAAAATGACTGTGGAATATTTGAAAGATCAGGGATTCTAAAGTGAAAAGTGGCAAAGCTATTTGTTGTGCTTTTTTAATTTCGCTCGCCATTCTGACTGCGGCATGGGAAGCGTCTTCCGGAGATGCAGTCCAGTTGCCGGCTTTCGGTCGCGATACCGTTTTGGCCTGGAGATCTATACCCCAGAATGTTGCTGCTGATTTTGTCATTCGCATTGCCGAATTCCTTCCGGATCGATATTTGGAATGGGAGGACTTTCAAACGCAGGGCACAATCTGGATGCCTTCTCGGGAAATTCGAGAAGCTAAAGGATACGAGAGTAAATCGCTTTTTAAACCGGGAGAAGATGTGTGCGCCAAGAATGTAACAACTATGTGGCTGAGCCGGAAAATTTTCTTGGAAATAAAAGCTAAGAATAAAACTAAGATGATCCTTGATGGCGTTCCCTGCTCGATATCGTGTACGGGGTTCGATTTGTTCACTCTGGAAGTGAATAAATCCAAAATGTCTTTGCCTGTCATTAAAATAAAGGATGATCGAGGGTCGGAACGCTGGTTTTTGGATCTGGAAGAGAATCCGTTGTTGGTAAAGCATCAGGTCGGAAAATATGAACAAAGCCTGATAAGCATTACATCAAACAAGCCGGACACTCTTCGCTTTATTAAGGGACGCAAACTTTCGAAACTGCCCCATTAACGATTTACGATTGACGATTGTAAGCCTGCTTCAATGGCGCTTCGAGTAAGCTGGACGAGCCGGTTCCGGTCTTCCAGCCCCATGCCTGCAGTAGGAATAGGGTTATGAAAAATGACTTTGATGGTTCCAGGGTGGATGGCATAGCTTCTTGGCGGTTGAATTTTTCTGCTGCCGATAATGGTTACAGGCATAATCGGAGTTTGAGCTTTGATTGCCATTATAAAAACGCCTTTCTTGAATTCACCCAAGCTTCCGTCGCGACTCCGGGTGCCTTCAGGAAATGCAAAAAAGGATTTGCCTTCAGTTAACAGCCGGGCGCCGTTTTCGATTCCGAGATGGGCGTTCTTGGGATTTTTCCTTTCGATTGGAACAAACTGAGCTTGTTTCAGAGCCAGTGATAGGAGAGGCAGGCGCATCATTTCCATTTTAATAAGCGCTTTCAAATTTCTGGGGATGGAATGGATTAAAACCGGGCCGTCAAAATTGCCTTGATGATTCGAAAGAAAAACATAGGTAACTCCAGGAATAATTTTTTCCTGACCCTGCAGCACAACCCTGATGCCGCATATCCAGCCTGCAATGCAGAAGCAGCCGCGCGTCAACTTGTAAAGTAAAGCGTCACTCCTGGAAATAAAATCCCAGAATATTGTGGGCGGCCCAAGGAGTAAAACAAATAAGCCCATGAAAAGATAGGTTAAGGTGGCTCGTATCATAAAATGACGAATGACGAATGACGAATTGAAAAACTTACAAGATTGAAAAGGCTGTATATTTTAATTCGTCATTCGTCCTTCGTCATTCGTAATTTTTGTATTTGGGCTTCAATGACTGCATCTTCAATTTTTCCGAACAGAATTTCTCGTTTTCCCAAAGGATGGTTGTCGGACAGTCTTAGGGACTGTATGCTTTGCCAGCGCTGATCGCGGTGGGATCCTGAGGCGTTCAGCATGTTCCAGAGCTTTTCTGCAGAAAATGGAAGGAATGGCTCCATGAGGACAGAAAGGGCAAGAAGCAATTGCAGCGTCGTGTTCAAAGTGGAAGCGCAGCGCGCTCGATCGGTTTTGAGGGAAGTCCAGGGCGCGGAGTCGTTGAAATATTTGTTGCCGGTTCGCGCAAGATCCATAAGCTCCATTACCGCGCGACGCACTTGAAATTCCTCCAGTAATGATCCGATGCGTTGGGTCGATTCGCCAATAGCGGAGAAAATGGCCTGATCCGCATCATTTAAAGCTCCTGCAGGAGGCGTTTTGGCTTCGAAATGTTTTTCAATAAAAGACAAGCTGCGGTTGACCAGATTGCCTAACACATCGGCAAGTTCGCTATTATTGTGGGTTTGAAAATCCTTCCATGTAAAATCCGCATCTTTGTTCTCGGGTGCGTTTGATTCCAGGTAATAGCGAAGAGGATCGGGAGGGAAGGCGTCAAGGTATTCGTCCACCCAGACTGCCCAATTCCTGCTGGTGGATATTTTTTGGCCCTCTATATTCAGAAATTCGTTTGCCGGGATTTGAGAGGGAAGGATAAAGTCTCCATGGGCCATCAGAGTTGCAGGCCAGACAATTGCGTGAAAGACAATATTGTCCTTGCCTATGAAATGAATCAATCGCGTTTGAGGGTCCAGCCAGTAATTGCGCCAGCGTTCCGGATCTCCCTGATTTTGAGCCCATTCAACTGAAGACGAGATATATCCAATCGGAGCGTCAAACCAGACGTAAAGCACTTTTCCTTCGGCGTTTGGAAGTGGAACGGGAATGCCCCAATCGATATCACGGGTAATCGGCCTGTCGGTGAGCCCTTCATGGAACCATCCGGAGCAGAATTCCCTAACATTGCTCTTCCATTCTGGTTTAGAAGCCTGCCATTCTTCAAGCCGCTTTTGAAACTCCGAAAGGCGGAAATACCAGTGTTTGGTCGTTCTCATTTCCGGAGTTGAACCGCAAATTTTGCATTTGGGAGCAATCAATTGCTCCGGTTCCAGCCAACGGCCGCAAGTTTCACATTGGTCTCCGCGAGCGCCCTGTTTGTGGCAGTGCGGACATTCTCCCTCAATATATCTATCCGGAAGAAAACGCCTGCAGGCAATGCAATAGTATTGCCGGATATCCTGCTCCTTCACGTATCCCTTGTTGTACAGGTTTAGAAAGAAATCCTGAGAGATTTTATGATGGAGAGGAAGGGAAGTACGGGAATAGTTGTCAAATCCCAGCCCGATTCTCTCAAAACTCTGTTTCATCAGATTATGGTAGCGATCGACGATAACCTTCGGGGATACGTTTTCCTTATCCGCGCGAATAGTTATAGGAACGCCATGTTCATCCGATCCGCATATAAACAGGACATCGGAGCCTTTCAGTCGCTGATAGCGTACATATACATCGGCGGGAATATAGGCTCCTGCTAAATGTCCAATGTGCAAGGGGCCATTGGCATAAGGCAATGCGGCAGTCACAAGAATTTTTTCAGCCAAAGCAGTCACAATCCTTTCTATCAAGGCTTATTCGGTTTTTCCGCCTTCAGGTAATCGGCGAGCGCTTCGCGAGTTGAAGGAAACGCCAAACTAGTCCAGGGGATGTCGTCAAGAGGAAAAGCTTTGACCTCCTGGCTTTCCGGGGTAATTCCAGCCTCCCCGCCAATAACTGTTGCGCGATAAACAACCAGTACTGTTCCGACATCCACGTAGGAATAAATATTCAAAAGATCTTCAAGCCGGATTCTCAGCAGCGTTTCTTCGTAAGTCTCCCGAATAGCTGCTTCCGGCACGCATTCACCCAAGTCAACATACCCGCCAGGAAAAGTCCAGGCGCCGGAGGAAGGTTCAATATTTCTGCGAACCAACCATATACGGTCTTCCTGACGCGGCACCGCGGCGGCGACAACTTTTGGATTGAAATAAAAAATAAAACTGCATTGGGAGCAGACTTTTCTGAGGTGCTGCTCGACTGCTAGATAGCGTTCTTCCAGCTTGCCCCCGCATCGAGGGCAGAATTTGGCCCAATTGGAATCCACTGGATGCTGTATATTGCGGTGTTTTTGTCCTATATGCATATCTTTTTCTTGAACGCCTGTGCTTTAATGAGCGCCTGTGCTTTCATGCCGTTCGGCTTTGGAAGTATAATAGCAATATGACTATGCCGCCACCCAGGATTCGTCATTTTAAATCGGAAGATCTTTGCAAATTGTATGAAATCGACCGGAATTGTTTTCCTGCCCATATATCCTTTTCTCAAGCCGAGCTTCTTTTTTATCTCAATCACCCCAAAAGCATAACACGGGTGGCCGAAGCGTCTAGAAGGATTCTTGGATTTGTGTTGGCCAGGATTGAGACCGTTCGACGAGCGCATGTTATTACCCTGGATGTCATTCCAGAAGTCCGCAAACAGAAAATCGGCACAATATTGATGAATGAGATTCATCACGAATTAAAGAAATTAGGGATTCGATCCATTGTCCTGGAGGTCGGGGTTGACAATTTACCTGCGCAACATCTGTATGAGGGTATGCAGTACCAATATATGGGGACTTTGCCTGGCTACTATCAAGGAAGTGAGGATGCGTACCAGATGATTCGTCTGGAGTAGCGGTCAGTCGTCAGTTGACGACTGACCGCTGCCCTCTAATGATCCGCTGCTATGTATCCCTTGC
This sequence comes from uncultured Acidobacteriota bacterium, assembly GCA_964441405.1. GTDB lineage: Bacteria > Acidobacteriota > UBA6911 > UBA6911 > UBA6911 > UBA6911. The sequence goes on along the minus strand of CAYTYP010000023.1, from coordinate 18,017 downwards.
GGGTCACTACGGTTAACTTGAGCGGCTTGCCCTTTTCCATAAGTTCCGTTTTAACATCGACCCGTATTTTTCGAAATTTCCCATCTTTGGCGGTATTGGTTGAAACATAGGAGATGCTGTATTGATTCCTGAGATATCGTGAAATGTTGGCGAAAATGGATGGATATTCCGATGTAAAACGCGGGAAAAACGCCTCGCCGCCTGTGAATTCGGAAAAAGATCTGAGCCGGTTATCAGCCATTGCAAATTCAACGCCCAAAACAGGGCTGACATCTCCGTAGGCTTCTTTTCTAAGCCTGATATTCTGGCCAAGGCTCAGAGCGTAGATGGAAGCATTCGACTCTTTGCATTTCAATAAGGCCTCGTCGTAAGTGTTTTTACTCATAGTATCCAGGCCTGTGGCGATCAGCAGAATCGCTACTTTCCCTTCAAGTTCCTGAGTGCGATCCAACGAATCTATAATAGCGTCGCTGAGATTGGCTTCGTTAAATCTCGGATATTCCAACACCTTCAGAGCATCCCAGATTTTGTTGCGATCCTTGGTGAAATCGCATAATAGTTCCGGATTTAAATCATAACCAATCAATCCAACCCAGTCGTCCTTTCGGAGAGTGTTTAGGAAGGTGTATATTGCATTACGAACATCCTCCATCATGTCAATTTCAAGTATTTTGCTGTTCTCGAACAGCACTACGACTGTAATGTTCGCTTCGATAGGAGCAAAATTTGAAATCTCCTGCTTGACGTTATCTTCATAGATGGTAAAGTTCTCAGGTTTCAATCCCGTGAGGATGTTGCCTTTTTTGTCGGTCACGAGGACTTGAAGCGTTATCAGATCGACGGATACTGCAATGGAGGCATGGCCTACTGGCTTGTCCCGGTCCTCTGGTTTTTTGGTATCAGGGCGTTGTCGTCTGGTAGGGGGCTTGTCGCTCTTTGAAGAATCTTGAGCTTGAGCGGAGGTGGGCTCAAACGCTTTTGTCCAGTCGGCCCATTTATCAATATAGATGGCTGGCAACGAAATTACGAGGCTGATGGCCAGGATGAAATTTATGATTCGGGCTGAGTTCATAGTAGATGCTCCAAGTCTTCACAAGGTAGAACTTACTTGACGCCTGACTCACTGAAATGGTAGCACAATCATGTAAGGGGCTCAAAGAAACGCTCGTTGGACAATTTGAATTGACGTAAAAAATTGAGGATGCTAATAATTGAAAGTCTAGGTCACAGAAAAGCATTTATTGGAGGTGCGTTGTGAGCTACTGCCCGGAATGCGAAGCAGTTATTGATGAAGAATTCGAAGACGTAGGAGAGGTAATATCCTGTCCCGAGTGCGGAGTTGAGCTTGAAGTGATATCCATCGATCCCGTCGAGTTTGATCTTGCACCTATTGACGATGAGGACGATGACGAATTCAATTTTGACGATGCGGACGATGATGAAGAGGAATGGGACGACGAGGATTACGAAGAAGAGGACGAAGATGAAGAGGATTGACCGTCACGTTGCACTCAGAACTCTTTTACGATGAATTATTTTCTTTGAATGAAATCAGAAGCAGGCTCTTTAGTGTTACAGCATATTCGTTTGCTGATTTTTGATCTGGACTATCTTGTTTTTGACTGCGCTCTTATAAAAGAACAGGCATTGCGACAAAGCCTTATTTCGCTGGCAGATACGATTCCTCAGAGCGTTCAGCTTCCTGATGCGATGGATATCGAAGAGGGATTTCGAAGTCACGGCTTTCGCTGGACCAGATTTCTTGAAATCGGGCTAAAGGAAGAGACTCTGGAGCATTTACAACTGGCTTACCGCATTCACGAAGGTCGGCTTATTGAAAGCAGGATTGGTAAAATTTATCCGGGCCTTGAGACATTCATTGTGAACTGCCTGCAACAAAAGGTTGTCCTAGCCTTGGGCGCCGAATCGAGCCGCGATTATCTGGTCGCCGTGAATGACCAACACCGGCTGGACAGTCTTTTCCAAATCGCATTATGTACGGAGGAATTCGGCGTTGGCGATGCGGACGAAATGTTTGGCGAAATTATGCATCAGGCTGAAGCCAATCCAAGTGAAACCCTGGCGATTGGAACTCGACCTCAATTTTTTCAAGCCGCCCATAATCATGATTTGCTGACTATCGGATGCGGTTGGGGCATCAAACGCCAGGATGGTCTGGCAGAAGCCGATCTTATATCTCCTGTTTTTTCCGATTTGGCTGCCATGGTACAAAAAGCAGATTGCCTTGCCTCCCAGTATTGTTAGTAGTCAGTCGTCAGTAAAACGACTGACTACTGTATCGCTCCGTCTTCTCTCAGTCTTTCTATATCCTCTTTGTTGTAACCGATTTCAAGCAGCACTTCTTCCGTATGTTCGCCTAATGCCGGAGCTTTTCTTCTCCATGACGCCGGAGTTTCGCTGAAATCCCAGGGGAATCCCATGGTTTTTAGATGCCCATAGGTGGGATGCTCGATTTCAATGAGATAATTATTGGCGACAACTTGCGGGTCTTCGACAACTTCACCGATGTCTTGAATGGGCGTAAAAATACAACCGTGATCATCAAGAATTCTCATCCATTCCTGTCGGGTCTTGCTGGCGAAGATCTCGTCAAATCTGGCTACCAGCTCCGCTCGATTTGCAGCCCGTGCTTTGAAGGTGCTGAATTTAGGGTCATTGATCAGAGACTCGATGCCAAGAGCGCCGCACACCCTAGCCCACCACCTGTCCGGATCGAGATGAGCTATCGCGATCCATTTTTCGTCCTTACATTGATAATGGTTGTAGAGGGGATTTCCGGCGTTGGATCTTACAAACCGGGGGAATTCCTGTTGAAGCATCGCAGTGCCCGATATCAAATGACCAAGCATTGCAACAACGCTGCCCATAAGGGAAGTATCTACGACTTGCCCCTTCCCGGTCTTTTCACGCGCAAACAGGGCCAGGCTAATCGCCCAGGCGCACATCAAGCCCCCCAATTCATCGCCCAATCCAGGCAGAATCATGCAGGGTGGAGTCCCTTTTTCACCGGCAGCCATCATCAGCCCTGAACGAGCTATCCCGGTGTAATCAAAAGAAAGGCTGTTGGCCAAAGGACCTTTACGCCCCCATCCGGAGGACTGAGCGAAAATAAGTCGGGGATTGCGGGCAAGAAGAGTCTCCGGTCCAATGCCAAGCCGAATAGGCGCTCCAATGCTCATGTTGTTGACAAATACGTCTGCTGAATCGATAAGCTTTAAAAAAACATCCATCCCCTCTTTGTTTTTCATGTCTAGAACAATGCCTCTTTTATTGCGATTGGCATGTTCAAAATAATAATTAAACCCTTTTACGCCAAATTCCGCTTCGATGGTAGTTATGTGGCGCCTGGCGGGATCGCCTTCTTTGGGTTCAATTTTAACAACGTCAGCGCCAAGATCGCCCAATCTCATTCCAGCTACCGGGCCTTGTTGAAATGTGGAGATCTCGATAACCTTGATTCCAGACAATGGTCCTTTCGACATTTGATTTCTCCCGACCCCTAAGAAACAGTATTGCTCGACGCCTTTTGGGTTAGGCGTCGTTTGTTGTTTGCCAATAAACCAGCGCCGATCGCACTTCAGGGGGCCAATAATAATTGCCATTTCGTGGAATCAATCGACGCTGCAACAATTTTACAAGGTAGAGTTCGTGCTCGGTTTCCTTGTCCAGCGCAAGATAGCGTTTCAAATCGCTTAAGGCTTCCTCCAGGCTCTCACTCCTTCGAGGTTTCCATAATCCGGTATTCTCCATCAATACATTGGCGCAAATGCCCATTTGCAGAAGGATGTTATAGGCAATTGTGAAATTCGGGCTGTCTAATGGCTGGCCCCAGATGTGTCTGGCTGCCTCAGCCCGAACGCTGTCCAACGTAGGAGCACGTAAAAGAAGGAAGCAGGTGTTCTTGGTTTTTTCAACCATGCGTCTGACGAAGGAGGTCAAATAGGAACAGCTATACATTGCATGAGAACACAAGGAGTAATCATGCGGCGGGACGTCCACATCAGGCCACGAACCTTGAACGATAGTGACATTGGCGATTCCTTCAGCCGCCAAACTTTCCCGCATGACTTCGATCATCGATGAGGAGGGTTCAATCGCGGTTACCTGATGAGCCCGTTTTGCCATTATCGCGGACCAGGCGCCCACTCCGGCGCCGATATCCAGCACTGTGGAATCGGGTTTGATTTGAGAAAGTATAAAATCACGACTCGAATCGGGTTTTGCCCATCGGCGTTTGACGCCTTCCTTGAAGTCTATTGCTTTCTTGCACCAGGAATCTTCTTCTTGCTCTGTTCCCGCACGGCGTTTCATCTGGCTTTTCGTTTTGATTTCGACCAGTTCCCGCCATAAAGAATTCCAGTTTGTAATCTTTTCCATTCCTCACCAATTTTAGAGAAAAATTAAACTCGATTTTACATTATACTTGCTTCCCCCTGTCGAAAAAAGGCGGTCTTATGGAGATTGCGATCATTTGGGGCGTTTTTGTTGATAACCTTCTCCCTGTGTTGTTATGTGCGGCGACTGGCTTTGTCCTAGGCCGGACTCTCCATCCAGATATCAAAGCAGCTTCCCGACTGGCATTCTACATATTTAGCCCTTGCCTGGTTTTTGTATCTTTGAAAAGCGTTGCCATCCCTGGAGGTGAATTCGCCAAACTTGCGCTTTTCACAGTCCTGGTGATCATACTCGTCGGCGCCCTTTCCTTTTTGCTAGGCTTATCGCTACGAGCGGGGCGCAAACTGATTGCGAGCCTGGTAGTAGCTTCGATGTTCGTCAACAGCGGGAACTACGGATTAGCCGCTACAAAGTTTTCCTTTGGAGAAGAGGCGCTGGCTCGAGCCCTGGCTTGCTTCGTTTTCGGCACTGTTGTCGTCTATACTTTAGGCGTACTGATTGCTTCCATGGGGAAGCTTTCGATAATGCAGGCATTTCGAAAACTTCTTATGGTTCCTGCTGTCTATGGTCTTTTTGCGGCGGGGACAGTGCGACGTACCGGCTGGCAAATTCCTTTGTTTTTGGATCGAACCGTTAACATGTTGGCGGATGCTTCCATCCCGCTGATGCTGGTTATTTTAGGCCTTCAAATTGCGGAAACCCGAACCTGGCCTCGTAATCGAGCTGTTTTAATCGGCGGCGCGGCTTTCCTGCAATTGATCGCAACTCCCATTGTTGCTTTATTTGCGGCGCATCTGTTCGGACTGACCGGTCCGGCTCGCCAGGCTGCAGTTCTCCAGGCGTCCATGCCCGCCGCAGTTGTGACTACAGTGCTGGCGGTGGAATACGATCTGGACGCCACATTGATAAGCGGCGTCGTTGTCCTGACTACGATCCTTAGCCCCCTGACATTGACTCCGCTTATTTCCTATCTGCTCCGAACTTAATTTCTATCGGGGTTGGGGGCGGGATTGTGAGAAATAAAGGTTCATCGGAAATCGGATATCAACTTTTTCGCACGGCTTTCCAATCGTAGGCTTCCTGAACCAACAAACTCCACTTCAGGACCCATCATTGCGCCAAGCGCAATGCCGCGTGCGATAATGGGAGCAGAAGCTAATCTATTAAGGATTTCCGATCTCGAGTTGTTTTCCGGATGCGCCATCTCAATGAACAGATGCAGTTTCTCCTTATCCTCTCTGCGCTCCAAGATCGCCTGATAGGCTACCAGCCCGGAGATTTCAAAGAGAAGATCATCCAGTAACGCAGGATAAAGTTCGTCTCCGCTTTGGGTTCGCAAAATAGATTCAATCCGTTTTTTTACTGCGCCGAACCTCAGCAAGTTGCGGGATCCGCAGGAACATGGTTCCGTAATGAAGCTGGATATGTCATGGGTTCGATATCGAATCAACGGCGTCGCATCGCGAGATAAAGTTGTGAATACAAGTTCTCCCTCCATTCCAGGCTCCACCGCCTTTCCTGTTTGTGGATCCACGATCTCCAAAAGTAGATCGGCTTCATTGAAGTGATAGCCGTTTTGAGCTGAGCATTCGACTGCCACGCCTAAACCCATTTCCGTGAGGCCGTAATGAGTATGGACTCGGCAATCCCATATATTCTGAAGCTCGCATCTCATCGAGTCCGGGAGATATTCGGAGGCCAAAAAAAGAACTCTGACTCCTAGAGACCTCAGGTCGTGATTTGTTTGAAGCTCTTTCGACATTCGGAAAATCCGGCTGGTATACCCAAAAATCACTGCAGGCCGGCGCTGCTGGATTATATCCAATTGCTCTTCTGCGCTCAGGTCCATACTGGAAATTAAAGGTTTGGCGCCAAGCTTGGATACCCCTTTAGATAACAAATCTGCCTGGCTATTAAGACGACCATCCGGCAATGATATCAGGACTATATCCGCAGGGCTGGCGACAATCCCTATCCCTGCCGCCATGAAATCAGTGATTCGTTCCAAGTCGCCTTGAGTCCAAAATATTTTTTTTTGAGGTCCGGTAGTTCCGGAAGTGACAAAAGTGCAGGCGTGTTCGACTTCAGCCTGGGACAGACATAAAAAACGATAAGGAGATTCAGCCAGGTGATTGGGTTCCGTAAAAGGGAGCGCCGAAAGATCCGTCAGACTTCTCACCTCCTCAGGATTGATTCCATTCTCATGGAACAGCTTTCGATAATAAGAGCTATTCTTATTCGCGTACTGGAGGGTGTGACGAAGCCTGGACAATTGATACTTCTCGATTCCCGAACGGTCCATGGAATCCAAACAATCCATTCCATCTTCATCCCCTGATCTTTCCCGGATTTTCTTGTGCAGCCAGTTTTCTAAAAACATGAGTAATAATCCTTCACCCGCAGAGTCGAACGAAGCGACATTAATCGCTTCCAAGATTAAATGCTGAAAAACCTATGCCCTTGGCTATTGGTAAGGTAGTAAAGGCAGAAGGGAATCAGCTTCCCGTCAGGAGTGACCACATGAATGCAACATCTCTGCAGTCGCTCCAGGTCTATATTCCAGGCGTCCTGGAAAGCCATTCCCGAAATGCACAAAAAATGGCTCTTTGCGCGATCCGTAAGGTTCATCGCTGCATTGAACACAGGCTCGGTATATTTCCAATGCTTGCGGACATATTCTCTTGCATGCTCCGCAGCGCTTCCCGGATCGGGATAGACTGATTTTTGAGAATATTCATAATAAGTGACTGGAATTAAAACGTTGTCTTCTCTCAACACGGAGAGCGCCGAAAACGAGCAATGGGATTCTTCTCAGCCGGGTGGAATGAAATTTTCTACTTTTAGTTCACCCATTTGGTTTTCGATCGCCAGAAGTATTTCAGGAATAAGAATCCGATCTTCATTCCTCGGGGCGTTAGGGAACCGGCCCAGGTAGGTCGCCGGTTGAAAATGAACTCCTTTTACCGTGGGAATCCATTCTTTTGCCAACTGAAGGATGGCTCCGATTTGGGAATCATTGACGCCCCTTACGAGCGTTGGGGTGAGAATGAGGCCTAGATTTAATTCTGCACAGCGTTCGATAGCCTGCAATTTAAGAGACAATAAATCCACGCCGCGAATGCGCCGGTATACATCATCCGAAACGCCATCAAATTGCAGAAAGATTGAGGTGGCTCCTGCATTTTTAAGAGCCATTCCATAATCGAGATCTTGAGCTAATCTTATGCCATTGGTGTTTATCTGGATGTGATCGAATCCCATTTTGACGGCCAGCGCCGCAATTTGAGGCAAATCGTTTCGCAATGTGGGTTCGCCTCCGCTGAACTGAATGGGATGAGGGCCGCTGCGATCCAATATTGACTGCATCATTCCGGCAATTTGATGGATATCAGGATCGTTTTTTTTAGCATCTCCGGTTGCGGCGAAACATATTGGGCAATGGAGATTGCATTGGTGCGTTACTTCGATAATGGCGGAGCAGGTTTCCTGTTTATGGTTCGGGCAAATGCCACATTCAAAAGGGCAGCCCCGGGCAATTTCTGTTGTTCGGAAGTTTCGGGTCCATTCCTGGTAGGATTTGGGCTTATTCCTCCATAACAAGGTTTTTCCCAAATCGCCGCAATCTGGACAGGATTTTACAAGGTAAACCGAATCACCCTCGGATACTCTGCAAGCTGGAATGCGCCGGAAACAATGCGGGCAGAGAGATTCCGTTTGGGCTTGCCACTCAAACATGCAACTACCTATTTCCCTTCAAAGAGAGATTCGGCTTCCTTGATGGTGGTCATCACATCTTGTTCGAGAAGGTATTCCACTCCGCATTTAGGGCACCGGATGCCCAGCACATTTTGGGTCAGCCCTTGGTAGGCTAGAGTCAAATTCGCCGTCTCCATTTTTACCTTGTCCTTGTGGCAGTTCCAGTCAGTCATGACTATCCTTCCGGCAAAGAAAATCGATGAGAATAGGCGGAATGAATTCGATACCCGCCTTCAATAATGGAATACTCCGCATAAAAATAAGTCTTTTTTATGCGCAATTTTGAAAGAAATATGTTGGTTCCCGGCTCATAGAGCTTTTCGCCGGTTTTTTCAGCGTGTTGGATGACTGCAATCAAGTCCTCGTCCATGATATGCCTGTCTTCTAACAGATCCCGGACTGAGTCGGATTTCTCGAGCTTGACCGGATCTTTTCCTGCGGTTGTTTGTTCATCTGCAGAAGCAAAGGAGCTGATGAAGCCGATAGAGCCAATGGCAAACTCTCTCCTTGAGATGGCTTTGGATCCTTCTTTGTCTTCGTTCTCTTTATTATTTTCTTTTTCTTCCGGCATTTGTTCACTCCAACTCCAAGTATAAAGCCTATGCTAAAATGAGAGCTTGATCGAGTCAAATATTGTTTGACCTGAAAATTCAGGGCCTGACATGGTCCTTCCGGCGCGTTAATATTATTTTTCAAGACTATGGCTGATTTAAAAGAAATTCTCGAAAAATACACAGTTCCGGGTGAATTATACGAAAGCATTGAAGGCTGTCGCCTGCGATGCCTGGCTTGTGGGCATCGCTGTCCTATTCCGGAGGGTGCGTCAGGAGTATGTAAAGTCCGTTTTAATAGAAGCGGGGTTCTTCGAGTTCCGTATGGCTATGTGGCTGGGATGCAATGCGATCCTGTTGAGAAAAAACCATTTTTCCATGTCCGCCCGGGAGCGCTGGCGCTCAGTTTTGGAATGCTGGGTTGCAACCTTCATTGCGGCTATTGCCAGAACTGGATTTCATCTCAAGTATTGCGCGATCATGATTCTGCTGCATCTATCCGGCTGATCACTCCGGAGAAGATTGTCTCAACGGCTAATTCTCAAAATGCGGAAATTATTGTCAGCACATACAATGAGCCTCTTATAACAACCGAATGGAGTGTGGCTGTATTTAAGAAAGCTAAAGAGGCTGGGTTCTTGACGGGCTATGTGTCCAATGGCAATGGCGCCCCTGAAGCGCTTGAATATCTGCGCCCCTGGCTTGATTTATATAAAGTTGATTTGAAAAGTTTCGACGATCGTCGCTATCGAACTCTGGGGGCAAGGTTGCAACCTGTTCTTGAAACCATCCGCAATCTGTATTCCATGGGCATTTGGCTGGAGATCGTCACGCTGCTTGTTCCGGGTTTTAATGATTCGGAAGCCGAGTTAACCGCCTTGAGTGAGTTTATCGCCGAAATATCGCCTGATATTCCCTGGCATGTTACAGCGTTCCATAAGGATTACAAAATGACTGATCCGGAAAATACAACTCCGGAAGATTTATTGAAGGCCTCAGAAATAGGCAAGAGGTCAGGACTTCGTTATATCTATGCTGGAAATCTGCCGGGAAGTGCGGGCAAATGGGAAAACACCTATTGCCCAGATTGCGGAATTCTTCTGGTTAAACGCTGCGGGTATCAAATTCTCAAATATGACCTGACTTCAAATGGCTGCTGTCCCACATGCAAACGGAGCATACCTGGCAGATGGGCTCCCTATTCCCTGGTATAATTCGGTTGTGCTGTTACTCGAAAGCATAGAATATTTCGACTCCATCCTGATTCCCGGCCAAAGCCTTTTCTAAAATGGAAACAAGTTCGTTGTCAGCCCCCTGGCCCTTCAAATAATTGAATGTATCAGGGCTCATAAAGCATTCCTCATCCCGTTCAAATTCTTCTTCGAGGTTTTCGATGAGGAAATCCAATTGGTTTTCGGTGATTGTTCCAAGAGGCTCGGATTTGTTAGTCTCAGGGAGTTCTCTATAAAGCTGAATTACACTCATTGCGTCGAGTCCTCATTTTTATACTAATAATGACATAGCCGGAATAATAACAGGAATTATCCAACGGATATTTTCGGAATTCCTAGAATGCTTCGGATTTCGCTTTCGATTCCCGGAGCGCAGACAACACAATGTTTAAGGTCGATGCGATTGTTATCTTCTTGGGTCAGAAAAGAGGCGCCGCACTCTTGTGCAATAATCTGGACGGGTGCATAGTCCCATTCCATTCCGCTGCCGCTCAGCCATATTTCCGCTTTCCCTCGGGCAAGCGTAATTATGTCATAGCAACCGCCATAGCACCGAACTGTCCAGCATTTTTCCGTTAGGAAACGTATGGAATCGGGAGGCCATGTACGCCAGGAGTTTGCAAAACCACTAACCATCAGAATGGATTTGTCCAAACGGTTGATTCCCGAAATCAGAACTCTAGTGTCATTCCAAAAGCAGCCTGCGCCCTCGACGGCATAGAGCATCTCGTTCATGCAGGGACAATAGATTATGCCCAGAACCACCTGGGCCCCTATCTGGAGAGCCAATTGGACAGACCAGAATGAATTTCGACGAACAAAATCTCTTGTTCCGTCTATCGGATCGATGAGCCAACGCCTCCCTGTTTGCGAAGGGATCAACGATCCTTCCTCGCCCAGAATGCCGTCTCCGGTAAATTTTTCCTGTAGAAGACGGCTGATCAATCGTTCACACTCCCGATCGGCGATGGTTACGGGAGAAGTATCATATTTTTCTTCCGCCGGCGTTTCGGCGGCAAAATATTGCAGCGCCAAGTCGCCTGCTTTACGCGCTATTTCTAATGCTGTTTGTATTTCACGTTCGTATTTCACATAGCTAATATGCCATAGAGAGTTCCCAGTTCCCAGTTCAGAGTTCCCAGTTAAAAGCCCAAGCGCGCAGGGGAGCCATTTTTGACAATTCTTCCTGGATGTTTTTACAGATCTGAAGGAGCTTAACTGGGAACTGGGAACTTTATTTTTTTAGGGAGACTAGAGTTGCTCCGCCTCCGCCTTGTTCAGGGGGGGCCAACTGAAAACCATCTACCTGGGGATGGCCGGTAAGGAATTTTGCGATTGCATTTCTCAAAATGCCTTTGCCGTGCCCATGGATGATTCGGATATTTTCGATACCGGCCAGGAAAGCCTGATCGAGAAATTTATCCACTCGATCCACTGCATCATCCGCCGTCAATCCAATAATCTTAAGCTCTGTAGAAATTGGCGGTTCTTCATCCGAGCTGTCGGAGAATGGTTTCAGAAACGTTACCGAGGGTGCAGGATTACGGCCGACGGCTGTTTTTGAAAGGTCGTTTTTATCTGCATGATAGCGCAATGAGCCAATAGTTACGATATATGCGCCATCACGGATCGATTCCACAGTGCCTTCGCGATCCAGCGACCGAATTCTTACCGTGTCGCCTTCACCTATTTCACCGGCTATCTCAGGGCTTGCCGGAGCGGATTCTCGTTCTGATTTTGGGAAATGGACGGTTTCGCGCAATTGGGCGGATTTACGGCGCAATTCGGAGATCTGAATCTCAGCCATTTTTTTAATTCTGGATGCTTCGATGCGGTCTTTTACTTTGCGTACGGCTTGTTCGCTATCTTTTTTAAATTCGGCGACAATGCGGGCAAGCGCAGCGTCGAATTCAGCCTCGCGGGCTTTTTCTTTGGTCTCGAATCCACTCTCCAGCTTGGCATATTTCGCAGCGACAGCGGCTCGTTCTTCTTCAAGCGCTGATCGAAGGCCATCCTGCTCGTTCAGTGCATCCTTCAACTGTCGCAAATATTCCCGCGCTTGTGCATGACTTGGCTCCACAATCGATTGGGCTGCGGAAAGTATTTTTTCGGGCACATGCATTCGCCTTGCGATCTCAATACCGGACGATGCTCCAGCGATATTGAGTATCAGGCGATAGGTTGGGCGAAGCGTCTGCTCGTCAAATTCTACGGAAGCGTTGAGGACGCCTGCAGTCTGAGAGGACCACATCTTTAATCTTGGGTAGTGCGTTGAAGCGACTGTTACAGCCCCTGCCAGGCGAAAATAATCAACAATGGCTACGGCTAGAGCGGCGCCTTCATCGGGATCAGTGCCGGTTCCTACTTCATCCAGCAGGATGAGCGCTGGAGGCTTTATGCTCTGGGCCATATCTGCGATGTTCTGCATGTGCGCCGTAAAGGTAGAAAGATTGGCGGAAATGGATTGATGATCGCCAATATCCGCAAATACTTGATCGAAAATCGGAATATTCGCTTCCATCGCTGGGACATGGAATCCCATTTGAGCCATAAGAGAAATGAGTCCAAGAGTTTTCAGCGCCACTGTTTTCCCGCCGGCATTGGGACCGCTGATAACCAGTACGTGATGGTCCTCATCTAATTCCAGTGAAATAGGAACCGATTTCTCACCGGAGCTGCGAAGCGAATGATCTAGCAAAATATGTCTGGCTTCCTTAAGCGTGAATTCCCTGCGGCCCGATATTTGAGGGGGAGCGCAGTTGAATTCTAAAGCGAAAACTGCTTTTGCCTGTGCGACGTCCATTTGTGTTGCAATCTCAGCGGAAATCCGGATCGAATCGACATTTTCTCTCAATAGATTTGTAATGGAGAGCAATATTCGAGCGATCTCCATTTCTTCCTGTTCTCGAAGACGGACGAGGTCGTTGTTCTGAACGATGATTGTCATCGGTTCCACAAAGGTCGTCTGGCCGCTTGAGGAAAGCCCATGAACGACTCCAGGCACCTGATTGCGAGTATCTGTTCGGACAGGGATCACAAACCGCCCGTTTCGAAATGTAATAATCTCTTCCTGCACTGCTTGGGGTTTGTTCCGCAATATGGATTCCAGCGCTCGATGGATGCGGTTTCGACGATCCCCTAAATCTCTCCGGATAACTCGGAGTTCCGGACTGGCGTTGTCGTCGATTTCTCCGGTTGGAAGTATTTTTCCATGAATAGCTTCCAGAATATATTTAAGATCGGGGATGTCGGAAAGGATCTGTGTGAGCTGAGGATAGGATCCGCGAAATTCGGCGTTTTTTACGAGTTCCCGCAGATTTTTGCATACGAAGAGCAAACGCTCCAACGCCAGAATTTGTCGAGGCTCGAGGCTTGCGCCCTTTATATGGAGCTGCTGAAGAGAAGGTTCCAGATCCTCAATTCCTGAAAGCCCAATCCTTTCTCCCGTGTGCAGGTATGCTACGCATTCCGTTGTAATTGCGAGATCCCTGAGAATTTCAGAACGCAGGTTGGACGGACGCAACTGCAGCATTCGCCGCCGCCCTGCCGGCGTTTGTGCGTGCCGTGCCGCCAACTCAATAAGAGCAGGCAATTCCAGTGTATTGAAAGTCCGTTCATTCATCATTTTTATCGGAGAATTCTACGCCTATTCTCACATTCTCGCAAATTTAGTCCAAGCTCTGATACGCGCGACGCGTTAAAGAGTAGCTTGCCGGGTATTTTTTCGATACATTATTATTTTCAATGCTTATTAATAGGTGAAGCGCTATGAAGAAGAAGGATTTTATTTCCCTTGCAAGCTGGTCGGCGGACGATTTGAACGGCATATTAAATTTGGCCATTTCAGTGAAAGCTAATCCGAAAAAGTACAGTCGAAAACTGGAAGGCCAAGCTCTTGCCATGATTTTTGAAAAACCATCGCTCCGGACGCGCGTTTCCTTCGATGTCGGCATTCATCAGCTTGGAGGCTTTTCCATTTATTTGACTCAGGCTGAAATCAACCTGGGCAAAAGAGAAGCGGTACGAGACGTGGCAAAAAACCTGGAACGGATGGTTCACGGAATCATGATTCGTACGTTCAGTCATCAGACTGTCGAAGAAATGGCTGAGGAAGCATGCATCCCCGTGATTAATGGCTTGACTGATTTCAGCCATCCTTGCCAGGCGATCGCCGATTGCCTGACCATTCACGAAGTGAAAGGGAAACTGCGTGGAATAAAAATCGCCTATATCGGCGATGGAAATAATGTCGCGCATTCATTAATTTACGGCGCCGTTCGCTTTGGCGCCCACATATCCGTGGCCACTCCGGAAGGCTATGGGCCGAATCCCAATGTCATTGAATGGGCGCGGACCAATGCTGCAGAATCCGGATCAAAAGTCTCAATACTTCAAGATCCTATCCAGGCGGCTGAAGGAGCCGATGTGATTTATACGGATGTTTGGACCAGCATGGGATCAGAGTCGGAAGCCGCCGTAAGACAGAAAGCATTTGCGTCTTATCAAGTAAATGATTCCATTGTGAACCACGCAAAACCTGATTATATATTCATGCACTGCCTTCCAGCACATCGGGGCGAAGAAGTATCGGACTCGGTTATGGACTCGGAACACTCTATTGTATTTCAGCAAGCAGAGAATCGTGTCCATGGTCAAAAAGCGATACTTCTGACTTTGATGCAATAATTTTCCGCTTTTAGGAACTTAGTCCTCCCAATAGTGTCTAAGCAATCAGAAACAGAAAAGATCCGGCTTGAGATTCCAGGACGGACCTGCCGCCTTTAAAGATTTTTAACTAGAACATGGGAATTAAAACGACGCAGAGATTCGCGGGGAGGTGTCTATGTTCGATACTATCCAACAGACCGATCCAAGTGATGGCGCAAAACATTTCATGTCCTTTGTGTTTTCTATGTTTGCCCACGTGGCGGGGGTTTGCGTATTGGCAATCCTGCCGCTTGTTTTTATGAAAGCGGTCCAACAGGCTGATTTTGTGACATTCTTCGCCATGGGCCCTCCCCCTAGACTGTTGTTAACGCCGGCAGTTCCTCCCTCTGGTTCAGGGCGAAAAGGGCCGGTTGCGCAACAAGGAAATATTACAAAAATAAATTATTATTTAGCTCCTCGATTAAAGCCAATAGGGGTAGTTCCAGAGGCGCCGGCTTTTGAAGAAATTCAAAATACGGGCCTTCCTGGAGGAACGCCAGGCGGCCCTGGAGACGGCCCTGGCGGTGGGATTGGAGTAGGGCCGATAGCGGCATTCACGGATATGATTACCATGAATAAATCTATAAAACCGCCAGAACTAAAGAATCCGGTTCCCCGCCCCAAGATCAAGGTCGGTGGCGACATTATGGCTTCCAAGCTTATCCGCAAAGTGGATCCACTATATCCACGGATAGCACAGATCACTCGCGTTTCAGGCACAGTGGAGTTGGAAGCGGTAATCGATGAAGAAGGCAACGTGACAGAGCCGAAAATTCTAAGTGGGAACGAATTGTTTAATAAGGCAGCTTTAGATGCTGTCAAACAATGGAAATACAGCCCGACGATCCTGAATGGAGAACCAATTCAGATCGTGACAATGATTAAAGTGATTTTCCGCATTCAGCGCTAGTCCTTGGTTTTCATGGATTGATGCGATATTTTATTAATCGAATGGATGACAGGAAGAATTCAAAATCGGGCAGGGATTTTCCTTATAATGGCAAAGTTGCGCGCTGGTGGCTTCAACGCGCAACGGACGACGTTCATGAGCGCGCATACAGGAATGTTGCGGATTTCATCCGGGATTCCTTCTTGCATGATCCAAAATTGATCGTAGATTACGCCTGTGGAGCAGGCAACCTGCTATTGCATCTCGGCGACCGATTCCCGAATTCCAGACTGGTCGGATTGGATGGATCCTCCTTTCTGCTCGGTCAGGCCCTGCACAATAGAATAAAACTTCCTCACGAACGAATTCAGAGATTGAAATTAATCGAGACATTTCTCCCGAATATGAATCTTATGCGCGGACGTGCGGATCTGGCCATTTTTTGTTTTCCGAATATGGTTTCTCTTTCCAATTATGGACAGTATTTGAGTGAGAACGATCGCAAAATCGCACAGCGCCTGTCGTTGGAGGAAGATGCCGATGATGCATCGGCAATCCAATCCGGGCTCGAACAGGGCCGGGCTATTTCTCTAAATCTTCGTCGTATCCTGTCGCCAGGCGGAATTTGCGTGCGCGTGGAATATGCAACAATTCAGCGCCATGAGTTGTCTCCTCAAGAACTCACGCTGGTGGCATTCGAAGAAGGTTCCCTTGACGCCCCAGTAGGGGACAGGACTCCTCGTTTATGGTTCCGGGCAGTGGCTTCTTCCTATTTCCGGTCCAAAGTGCTGGAAGATGTTTATGAGCAGACTGCGGATGAACGCGATAAAAACGGAGGCTATTTAATTACAGTATTGAAAGCGCTCTGATTGCTTCACCGGATTTAATTGCCATTTTTTATCGGACGGCTTTATGGCCAGAAAGACTGTGTCCTAAAGCTGGCGAAGCCGAATAGGGACTATTACTATCCGGAGACGTCCATCCGCAGATAACCCTCAAGGGCTGGATGACTAATGTCGATAAGTGAAATTGTTTACTAAGGATATGAAAAATAGAACGGCAGAAGCCATAAATCCAACAATACGACTGGCGCTAATTGACGAGCGCGCGCTTTCACGCGCAGGCATTCAAGCGATTCTCGCCAATAAACATGGATTTGAGATTATCGGAGAAGCCGGCAACAAGGTTGACGCCATAGCTTTGGTCGAACGGGAACAACCGGATGTCATTCTGATGAATATTGGAGAGAATGGAGACGCACGCAGCCTCGATATTATTCCAGAATTATTGGCTAATTCAGAAAACTCTCGGCTGCTCGTCTTAATGGGGGCTCAGGATGGTGAAATCCAACACCAGGCGGTATGCCATGGCGCCCTTGGCGTAATTACAATGGACAAGTCGCCGGATGCCATGATTAAAGCAATTGAGAGAATTCATGCCGGTGAAGCATGGCTCGATCGATCTATGACCGCCAGCGTCCTCAGTTCTCTATCTCCGGCCGGTCGGGCCAAAAAGGGGAATCCGGAAGAAGCAAAAATCAAGTCGCTGACCGGAAGGGAATTAGAGGTAATTAAACTGGTAGGCGAGGGTTTGAAGAACAAAGCGATTGGCCAAAAGCTTTTCATCAGCGAAATTACGGTTCATCACCATCTCACCGCAATCTATTCCAAGTTGGATGTAACGGACAGGCTGGAGCTGATTATATACGCCTACCGCAATGGGTTGGCTCAATTGCCCCGTTAGGGCATCAGGATTTTCACAAAACCCTATAGCGTGTCACTGTCGAAGCAAACATAAAAGATCCGTCGCTTCTTTTATCGCTGCGTACAATATTTCCATGCGCTGCTATTTTCATCCCCTCCGGGTTGGCGTTTTTCGCTAAAGAGAACCTGACAATAAAAAACAGTTTCTGGCCTGGTTGACATTCTATGGGAGCGTGTGCGCTGAATCCTCCGGCGCTGAAATCCTTGGCCAACGTATCAAATTCAAAAAGCTCGCCAGAGCGAAATCTGGTTCGAATTTTAATGGGAATTGGATAATAAATTCTAGGTTTCCGTCTGCGTTCTTCACCTGAATATTCTTTTCTGCTATAAACCCGAAATGGTTTCAATGCCTTCATCTATCCTCCTGATGGCAGATCGGTACTCCAGGGAATAGTATTGCCTGTTTATATTCACAAAACCATCGGCTTGCCTGACCAATTTATATGGCAGTTTTGGGCCATAGATTGTTGATAGGTTTATAGTAGTTTGGTTTTTCCATGCGCAGCCCGGGGCTGCAGCCAATAAGCATGATCTTTCGCGGCAATCCTATAGGTTTGTCGATCAATCCAAAGGAAGAGTCGGGCGCGGCTGCGGCGGAATGCGGGTAGAGGAGCAGGGAAGGGGCGTTTCAGCTTGTTCTGAAACGCCCCCTTTTCAGACTAAACGGGCCGGATCAGGCGAGGTCGAACCGGTCCAGGTTCAT
>CAYTYP010000022.1:0-69242 GCA_964441405.1 uncultured Acidobacteriota bacterium | reverse complement strand
CGGGGGTGAGCTCCGCCACCAGCAATGCTGGATTGAACAATCTGTGACTGGTAGTCACAGGCTAGCGCAGCGAACCCTCTCGGTTGCTCCACATTTCGCTGCTCTGCGGCTTATAATTCGAAGCGATAGCCTGAGGGCACAACGGTAACGCCGCGCTCGGAAACCGTGAAGCGTTCGGCGTCTTTGACAGGATCAAGGCCGATGGTTGCTCCGGCGGGAATTTGAACATATTTGTCGACAATACACTTCTTCAAACTCGCTCCCGCTCCCACCGTTACTCCCTCAAAAAGGAGCGATGCTTCAACGACGGCTCCTTCTTCCACGCGCGTATTGGGAAACAGGATGCTGTGAGTCACTGAACTTCCGGAGATGACGGTTCCAGAGGCCAGCATGCAGTTGAGGATGATCGCTTCCTTGCCCGATTTCCCGACCACCGTTCGGGCAGGCGGGTATTGGCTTTCACAGGTGCGGATCGGCCAATCTCTCTGATAGAGGTCTATCGAGGGCTTTGGTTTTAGCAGATCCATGTTCGCTTCGTAATAGGCGTCGATGGTGCCGACATCCCGCCAGTAGCGATCCTGTGTAACCCGGCCTTTGGCGCCGCCAAAACGATAGGAAAACATTCTATGGGATCGCGTCAGGAAAGGGAGGATGTTTTTTCCAAAGTCGTGCCCTGACGCCTGGTTCTGGTGGTCCTTCTTGAGGAGGTCGGATAAAAGGTTCAGAGAAAAGACGTAAACTCCCATGGAGGCAAGGGAAAAGTCCGGTTTGTCCGGCGTGGGAATCGGGTTCAACGGCTTTTCCTGAAAATCGACGATCCTCTCGGTTGCATCCACCTCGAGAATCCCGAACGCCTGCGCCTCCTCCCTCAAAACCTCCATGGAGGCCAGGGTGATGTCGGCTCCTTTATCTAAATGATATTGGAGCATTGCCGCGTAATCCATGCGATAGATATGGTCGCCCGAGAGGATCAAAACCAGTTCTGCGCCGCTGCGCTCCAATAAATAGAGATTTTGATAAACGGCATCTGCGGTGCCGGCGTACCAGGACCCTCCGGTGCGCATCTGTGGCGGAACGGGCATGATGTACTCACTCAATTCCGAGTTAAAGATGGACCATCCGTCACGAAGATGCTTCTGCAGCGAGTGTGACTTATATTGTGTAAGAACCAATATCCTTCTTAATCCGGAATGCAGACAATTGGAGAGAGTGAAATCGATGATGCGATATCTTCCACCGAACGGAACCGCCGGCTTTGCCCTGTCGGCCGTCAACGGGTAAAGACGTGAGCCGACTCCTCCTGCCAGCAAGATACAGAGTGTTTTCTCCTGCATGCCTTGAGATTATCCTTTTCACGCTCAGGATGCAATTACCTTCACGGACAGGAGACCGATTCCTGTTGCGCCCGGCTGATATTTCTCGATGGCGGTCGCTGCGGAAAACCGGCTTATCTATTTTTGTCTCGACAGCCGCTTCCAATTTAGAGCAAAATCCTCTTTGACGCCATCGATCGACCGAGGCTGACAATGTCATTTCAAAATGTTTCCTATGTATATGTAAAGGAGTTGTTTTATGCCTGAAGATAAAAAGGCTATAAACAAAGAAGTTGACGCCAAAAAGCGCTTATCAAGACGAGACTTTTTGGTCGCCGGTGGAACGGTTGTCGCCGCCGACGTAATCATCGCCACAACGCCCGCAATTGCACCTGCCGCAGAGGGAACGCCTATTCCCGCATCCAAAGGCTATCTGGTTTACGACAGCAAGAAATGCGCCGGTTGCACGACCTGCATGCTCAGCTGCTCGCTGGTCCATTATGGAGTTCAGAGTCTGTCGCGCTCGCGCATTCAGATTATTCAAGACGCATTCGCCAAATTCCCCAACGATGTAAAAATGGCGCCCTGTCGTCAATGCAAGGCCCCGGTCTGCGTTCAGAATTGTCCGGTGGGCGCCGCCTTCGTGGACGCGGCCAACGGCAACGTTCGAAGGATTGACAGCGCCAAATGCATCGGCTGTAAAACCTGCATCAAAATGTGTCCTCAGCAGCCGCACCGGACCGTCTGGGTCGTCATCGACGGCAAAGGGAAATCCTCCAAGTGCGATCTTTGCATAGACACTCCTTATTGGGATGAAAAGGGAGGCCCCGGCGGCAAGCAAGCTTGCGTGGAATCCTGCCCGATGATGGCGATTAAATTCGTTTCCGACATGCCGGATCAGGAAGAGACGGATGGTTACGATATCAACCTGCGGAACGATCATTGGTACAACCTCGGATTGGTGGACAACAGCACGATCGTGCCGAAGGCGGATCTCGCATGGAAAGTGAAAGGAGGCGAGTAATTATGGCAGGCGGATATACCGGTAAAATATTAAGAGTCAACCTGACTACCAAGGCGATCACTCAAATCGATACTGCAAAGTATGAGGAGTTCGGCGGCGGTCACGGAATAGGTTCCGCTGTTTTCTTTGATCTGGTTGGCGACCAATTGCCTTTTGAGGCTTTCGATCCCAGGAACCTGATCATCATGATGGCGTCTCCTTTCTCCGGCACCTTTATGCCGGGCTCCGGCAGATGCGAGGTGCAAGGCCTTGGGCCCATGCTGTATCCCGTGGAATGGTTCGGCCACAGCAATTTCGGCGGGCGTTTCACCGCTCAATTGAAGTTCGCCGGATGGGATGGCATCGTCGTGGAAGGGGCTTCGGACGAGCCCGTATGGATCAACATAGTCGACGACAAGGTCAAGATCGAAAGCGCCAAAGGCATATGGGGAATGGACACCTGGGACACCCAGGAAGAAATTTCCCGGCGCGTAGTCCCGAGTTTGAAATATGGCGAATGGGCGCAACTTGCCGAGAACTGTTTTACCACCCAGACTCCGGCGGTCGTTTGCTGCGGTCCCGCGGGAGAAAACAAGAGCCGCCTTGGCTGCCTTCTCCATGGCCCCGGGTCCCAGGCGGCCCTGTGCGGTTTCGGCGGAGTTTTTGGATCCAAGAAGCTGAAAGCGATCAGCGCTATCGGATCCGGAGATGTTCCTATTGCCAATCCAAAGGCATTTATGGCGGCCAGGCTCTGGTTCCGTCAATTCCAGTGGGACGTGGACAATCCCCGTGAAGCTGCGAGGTTCGGAGCCGGAGGGCCCTATGCGTTGATCAGCGGCCGCCCGAGCGGCGGCAATGTGCTCAATCGCGATATCCCGCTCACGCCGGCGCGCGCAGCAGCCTGCGCCTCGTGTCCCAGAGGATGCCGTATGAGATTGGCCACCGGCGACAGCAACGATTCGGTTTGCGCCGGCACGATGGTGATCAGCGTCGAAGGATCCACGAAGTTTACGCGCCAGGGCAACGATTTGATGCAGAAGTACGGATTGGGGCACTGGCAGTTGATGCCGCTTTTGAGCTATGTCCAATTTCTTTATAAAGCAGGAGTCCTCGGGAAAGGGAAGCAGATCGATACCGACCTGCCTCTGGACCAGACCGGAACGTTCGGATACGCCGAGGCCCTGATGCGTCAGATCGCGCTACGCAAGGGAGTCGGCAACGATTTGGCCGAGGGTTGCGCCCGATTCGCGGAAAAAATCGGACGGTATAAGAAGGATGTAAACAGCGGCGACCTGAGCTTGTGCTACTGGGGAACCGCGAATCATTATGATCCGGCGATCGAGGCGGAATGGGGTTTCGGCTCCCTTCTGGGAGAACGCGACCTTATGCTGCACATGATGTCCAACTATCCCATCCACTGGATGGCCTGGTCCGGCGATCCCTACCTGACAGCCGAAGAGTGCGCCAAGCTGTACACGGATGCGATGGAACCCTACCAGGGCGACCCATTCATGGTGGATCACAGCGAAGGGCCTACCGGGATCTACTCGGATTCCAAGGTCAAGCAGGTCGCGTGGATCAAGCATTATGAAAAATTCTGGGTCGGGGCCGGCGGCTTCTGCGGCTGGCGCTGGCCGATGTGCATCACCAATAATACGGCCGACAGGAGAGGGCCCACGCCTCAGGCGGAACCTAAATTCTGGAACGCCGTTACCGGAAAAAATCTCAAATTCGCCGATTACATGGAGATAGGACATAAGATCTATACTCTGGATCGAGCCATCTGGGTGCTGCAAGGCAGGCATCGGGACATGGAAGTATTTCCCGACTATGTCTACGACAAACCGAGTATGGGTCACGATATGACGATGTATGAAGACGGCAAATGGAAGTATGCTACGGGAAAAGGCCGCAAACTGGATCGGGCGAAAGTCGAAGATTTCAAAACCAAATTCTACAAGTTCGAAGGCTACAATCCCGATAACGGCTACCCGACCGGCGCGACGCTCGAGAAGATGAAACTCGGCAAAGTCGCAACTCTGCTGAAAAGCAAAAACAAACTCGGATAATCCTCGGATTTTGATCGCGAAGGCGCTCCTGGCGCCTTCGCGATTCCCGCCCTGCAATTCACATCATTATTTTTGAAATAAAATGCCTTCTCGTGAAACATATTGATTTGCTGGAGAATAATAGGATACGTCTTATAAGCGTTCCTGTTGCGGATAAGGATATAATCTTATTATTTATGGGAACTATAGACAAAACCTATCCGTAATATTGGGCATGTTCATGACCTGTTGCGCGGCCTTTGAACCGTAAATAAACGCTGGATGGCTTAAAACCTCTATAATCCTCATTTTATATAGAGATACGCCGGCAATAGCACCAAAGAGTATTGAAAAGTCGTCGGAGAATTAAATGAATAAGGTATTGGCAGGCGCCGGAAAAATTCGAGTATTTCTCCCGATCGGGTTCGCCTTGTTTCTTGCCATCGCTGCTGTGAACGCCGCCGAGCATCGCGGACAAGTCGTCTTCAATGGTTTGGGAGTTCCGGGAGCTGTGGTTGCAGCATCGCGCGGCGATCAGAAATTCTCCGCCATCACAGACGTGCGAGGTGGATACTCGTTCCCCGAGCTGGCCGACGGCGTCTGGAATATCCGGGTCGAGATGCAGGCGTTCTCATCCGTTCAGCAGGATTTGACGATTGGACCCGGCGCTGCAGCCGGGCAATGGGAATTGAAGCTTCTGCCTATCGATCAGATCCAGGGGCTCCAGGCGGCGCCTTCTCCGGCGCCGGAAAGCGCGGCGGTTGCCGGCCCGGCCAAGAGTGCAAATTCCAAAAAAGGAGCGCCGGCGCCCGCCAATACGAAAACTCCGTTTCAACGCACGGAAGTGAATGCTTCTCCGCAAGCCGCTGCAAGCATTGTTTCTGCTGCGCCCGACAATCTTGGCGATCCGGTCGAGCTTAATCAGCGTGCGGCCGACGGGCTCACGATAAGCGGATCCGCCAACAACGGTGCGAGTTCTTCTTTTGCGCAGAGCCGGGCTTTTGGAAATTTCCGGAATCTAATCGGGTCCCCCTACCGGGGCAGCCTCAGCTTCAACATCAACAATTCTGCGCTCAACGCCCGTTCGTATTCACTGTCCGGAATAGACACTCCCAGGCCGGGATACAACCGCTGGGGAGGCGATTTTTTTCTTTCGGGCCCGGTGCGCATTCCGCGCTTGGTGCGGGACGGCCCCGATTTTTATCTCGGCTATAACTTTGCGCGCAATCGCGATGTCCAAACCCTGACCGGCCTCGTTCCCACTCTCGAGGAAAGGAAGGGAGATTTATCAAAGGCTCCTGGAAGGATCTTTGATCCGGAGGACAATAAACTCTTCCCAAACAACCGCATCCCCGAGGAGCGGATCCGCCGGCAGGCGAAAGCCCTGCTGAACCTATACCCCCAGCCCAATTTTACCGGGAACGCGCAATATAACTATCAGGTTGCGGCAGAGAGCGCGTCGCATATGGATGGCATAAGCGTCGGCATGGATGACACCATCGGAAAAAATCAGGTCTTTGGACGTTTTTCTTACACCAATTCCCGGTCCGAAAATACGACGCTGCTTGGTTTCATCGACGCTTCCCGTTCTCAGAGCTCCGGGGCGTTTCTGGGCTGGCGGCGCAACCTCACTCCACGGTTAAGCATGACGTTGAACGGCCAGTTCAGCCGTCAATCGGGCAGAAGCATTCCTTTCTTCTCCGGTCGTGAGAATATTTCCGGTCTTGCCGGAATTGCCGGCAACAATCAGGAGCCTGTGAACTGGGGCCCCCCGGCGCTTTATTTTTCCAGCGGCCTGGCGAGTCTCTATGACGCGTCGCCGGCCTCCAATCGCAGCCAGACAGCTCAGTTGACGGCGTCCGGCTACTGGAATCGCGGCAACCACACCGTCTCTTTCGGAGCGGAGTATTCGAGGCAGCAGGATAATCGCCTGGAACAGCAGAATCCCCGCGGATCGTTCCAATTCAATGGAGCGTCGACTCTGGACTTATCGTCGCCCGGCATCCCGCCGGCGGGAGCTCGCAACGATTTTGCGGGTTTTCTGCTGGGAATTCCGGATACGGCGTCGATTGCGTTCGGCAATGCGGACAAATATTTCCGTTTTTCTTCCTACAATGCTTTCATTGAGGACGACTGGAGGCTTACGCGCAGTTTTACGCTTAAACTGGGTCTGCGCTGGGAATACTGGGCTCCCGTCACGGAGCGTTATGGCCGCCTCGTCAATCTCGACCTGGTCTCGGATTATTCGGCGGCGACTCCGGTTGTGGCGAACCAACCGGTCGGCCGGCTCACCGGGGCGCAATACCCCGATTCACTGGTCCATCCCGACAAAGATGCTCTTCAGCCTCGCATAGGCGCGGCCTGGAAGCCGATTGCTTCCTCCTCCCTGGTTTTGAAGTGGGGCTACGGCGTTTACTCCAATTCTTCTCCGTACCTGTCGATTGCGCTGCAGATGGCGCAACAGTCGCCGCTTTCCAAAAGTTTGAGCTTGCAGAATGCCGCTGCAACGCCGTTGACGCTTGCGGACGGATTCAACGCGGCCCCGAACCAAACAACCAACACTTTTGCAGTAGATCCGAACTTGCGGATCGGGTATGTGCATACCTGGCAGTTTTCCATCCAGATCGATCTGCCCGGCGCACTGCAGTTGACAACGATTTATCAGGGGACGAGGGGAAGGAATGCGCTGCAGGAAATTCTACCGAATTCCTATCCCGCGGGATCGGTCGACCCTTGTCCGTCATGCCCCAGCGGATTCCGTTATCTGACTTCCCACGGAAGTTCGCATCGCGACGCCGGAACCATTCAGCTGCGCCGTCGCCTGCACAAGGGCTTCAGCGCGACGATGCAGTACTCTTTTTCGAAGTCCATCGACGATGCGGCGCCGGGAACGTCGGGAGCATCCGGAGTTTTCACTGCGCAAGATTGGCGGAATCCCGGCGCAGAGCGGGCGCTTTCGAGTTTTGATCAAAGGCATGCGGCGGATATTCAATTCCAGTACACGACCGGTATGGGAGTTCAAGACGGGACGTTTTTAAAAAAGTGGAAGGGAGCTCTTTATAAAAATTGGACAATCTCCAGTCGGATCAATGCCGGAAGCGGTTTGCCGCAGACGCCTGTGTATTCCTTTGCAATTTCCGGCACCGGTGTGACGGGGCCCATGCGCCCCGATCGCACAGGAGAGGCTGTTTATGCAGCGCCGGCGGGTTTGCATTTGAATCCCGCGGCCTATAAGGCTCCGACGCCGGGGCATTGGGGCAATGCAGGCCGCAATTCCATCCTCGGGCCTTCTCAATTTACCCTGAGCGCTGCATTAGGCCGTTCGTTTCGAACCAGCGACCGGACCAGCATCAACCTGAATATTAATGTTAATAACGCGCTCAATCACGTTACCTTCACGTCCTGGAATGCCGCCGTAGGAAGTGCGCAGTTTGGGCTTCCCACAGCGCCAAGATCGATGCGCAGCGTGCAAACAAACATTCGATGGAGCTTCTAGGAAATATGAAGGCGAAGGCGTTGTTGCTGTTTCTGGTTGCAGGATTGGCGGTGAACGCCCAGGAGACCGGGCGGAACAAGTCCGGCGGGCAGGGGACGACGACTTTTAAGGTCGTCTCAGAGCTGGTGGTTGAAACGGTGTCTGTGACGGACAAGGAGGGCGCTCCCGTCGAGGGGCTCCAGGCGAAAGATTTTACCATTACGGAAAACGGCGTTCCTCAGGCCATCAGCGTCTTCGAATATCAGAAATTCGATGACGGTTCCGCCGCGCCCCCGCCTCCTTTGCCTGCGAAGATTGCGCTGCTGCCGGGGCTGCCGCGCGCCCAGATCTCTTCGGTTGCATCCGGGAAAGTCCGGTTTCATGATCGCCGCCTCCTGGCGCTTTACTTCGACATGTACGCCATGCGCCCTGAAGACAGGCTGCGCGCTTTTGCCGCTGCGGATAAATTTATCCGGAACCAGATGACCGTTGCGGACCTGGTCTCCATCATGCTTTACGACGGCGTGAGCCTGCGCGTCCTCCAGGATTTTACGGATGAACGCGAGCGCCTTCTTTCCATTATTGCAACTGTAGAGGCGCGGGAATTCATCAATATTACGGACTCATTCCAGGGCGCCCTCAACGCCGATACGGATTCCGCTTTTGGACAGAATAATGACGAATTCCAAATTTTCAATACCGACCGGCAGTTGTCCGCGCTTCAGACAGCTGCCCGCATGTTGGGAGTGTTGAGCGAAAAGAAGGCGCTGATATATTTCTCGAGCGGCATGAACATGAACGGGGTGGAAAACCAGGCGCAGCTGCATGCGACGATCAATGCCGCCAATCGGGCGGGAGTCAGTTTCTGGACTATCGACGCCCGAGGACTGGTTGCGGACGCTCCGATGGGGGGCGCCGGCGTCTCCTCGCCGGGCGGGACGGGAATGTATGACGGCTCCGCCGCGCTCACGCGGCTCAGCTCGTTCCAGGGTTCGCAGGACTCCCTATGGTCGCTGGCCAAAGATACCGGCGGCAAGGCGCTGCTTGATTATAACGATCTGTCCCGGGGCGTCACCCAGGCTCAGAAGTCTTTCTCCAGTTACTATATCCTCGGCTACTACACTTCCAACCCGGAGCTTGACGGGAAATTCCGGCGTATTAAAGTTGCACTCAATGGCGATCTGACCGGAGATCTGGACTACCGGCGGGGATATTTCGCCCGGAAACAGTTCGGCAAATTCACCGCTGATGAAAAGGAGCGCCAGCTGGAAGAAGCGCTCATGCTGGAGGATCCTGTCACCGATCTCACGATCGCGATGGAAGTGGATTATTTCCAGCTAAGCCGTGCCGAGTATTATGTTCCGCTGACGGTCAAGATTCCCGGCAGCGAGCTGGCATTGGCCAAACGCGGAGGCGCCAAACGCACGCTGCTCGATTTCATCGGCGAAGTCAAAGACGAAGTCGGAACCACCGTAACGAATGTGCGCGATAAAGTCGATATCAAGCTGAGCGATAAGACGGCGGCCGAGCTTGCGCAGAGACCGATCCAGTACGACACGGGTTTTACGTTGCTCCCGGGAAAATACAAAGTGAAGTTTCTGGCCAGGGACGCGGAAACCGGCCGGATTGGGACTTTTGAAATGCCTTTTGTCATCCCCAATTTAAACAAAGAAGATAAACGGATTCCGATCAGTTCCGTGGTTCTGAGCAGTCAGCGCGCGGATTTGAGCGAAGCGTTATTCAACGCCGCAAAGGACAAAGGGCGTGCGGAATCGGTCAATCCGCTGGTGCAGGAAGGAAAAAAACTCATTCCCAGCGTCACCCGCGTGTTCAGCAAAGAGCGCAACATGTACGTTTACCTGCAGGCATACCAGCCGGGAGCCGAAAAAGCCCGGCCCCTGGTCGCGTTCGTCACCTTTTACCGCGGACAGGTGAAGGCGTTCGAAACGCCTCCTCTCCTGGCGACCGAGTCGCTGAACAATCGACTGAAGACCATGCCCTTGAAGTTCGAATTATCGCTGGGCAATCTTGTGCCGGGAGCTTACAATTGCCAAGTTACTATTACGGATCCCTCAGGGCAAAAGGCGGCGTTCTGGCAGGCGCCCGTAGTGCTGATACCCTAAGAGTCCTCAGGAGCTAAAAATGAAATTCACTCGTTGGGCGTGTGTGTTCCTTGTCGGTGTTTGCGCTGTAATCAGTTTTTCGCTTTTCGCTCAGACGCCGGCGAAACCGGCGTTCGAGGTTGCTTCGATCAAACCGCTTCCGCCGCTTGAGAATTTGATGCAGGATTTAATATCCGGCAAGGGCAACATTCAGAAGCTGGGAACGACTATCGACGCCACTCGCGTAGATATAGGCGCTGCCACGCTTAAAGAATTGTTCCAGAGGGCTTACGATTTGAAGCCGTACCAGATTGTCGGTCCCGACTGGATGCCCGCGCAGCTCTACGAAATCCATGCAAAACTTCCTGAAGGCGCCGCCAAAGAGCAGGTTCCCGCCATGTTGCAGACGTTATTGGAGGAACGTTTTAAAATTGTCTCCCACCGGGAAAACAAAGAGCAGCCTGTGTATGCGCTCCTTGTGTCCGGCGAGGGACACAAGCTGAAGGAAGCGACCGTGGAACCCACTCCGGCTTCGCCGGAGGAAACTCCTGTGAATGCTCCTGCCGCCAAAAACGAGGTTGTATTGGGCGGCGGAGAGAGCCAGATAAAAATTAAAGCGAACAAGGGCGGGATGGAGTTTTCCAGCGGGGAAATCGGACAGATACGCGTCAATACGACTCCGAACGGTATCGTCTACGAATTCTCAAAAATGAAAATGTCGCAATTCGCCACCGTTCTGTCGACCTATGTCGATCGTCCGGTAGTCGACAGGACAGAGCTGAAAGGCGCCTACGAGATGGCTCTGGAAATTTCGATGGAAGAAGTCATGGCCATGGCTCAGAAGCAGCTGCCCAATCTGGGCATCAATCTCCCTCCGGGCGCTTTAGGCGGCGGTTCTTCTTCCGGGCTCGGAGCCGGCGGACTCGGCGCATCGGATCCCGCCGGAGCCGGGATATTCAAAGCAGTCCAGAAACTCGGCTTGAAACTGGATTCACAAAAAGCGCCTGTTGAGACGCTTGTCATCGATCACATTGAACAGACCCCAACCGAAGACTAACCAAGGGGCTGTCGCCCCTTGAAATCCCCGAGCGCAAAACACTTGATAGAATTCGAAACCATCAAGCCGCGCTCGGGGATTTAGAATTCAGGAGCCGGGAGCCGGGAGCCGGGAGCCGCTGTCCACCATTTATTTCACAACATCTTCATCGTCAAAACGACCGCGCCGGATGAAACCGAATTTTTCGAAGCTGTCGATCCAGCCTTGCACACGCTCTTCCCCGTAGGTTTTTTTAAAGCTGCCGACGATTTCGTTGACTGGAATGTCCGGATAGCTGCCATGAAACTCGACATACTCCATGAATCTCTGGTTTGCGGAATTATAGGGCTGAAAGACAGAGTCCTCACGGCCGTTGAATTCGAGCGGGGCCACGCCATGACGCTCGCAAAGCTCTCGATTGAATGCAGGAGTCGATTTGATCCATTTTCCTTCAAGAAAAAACTCGGTGAATCCATGGTAGACGAACAAATCCGAGCCAAAGTATTCCAATAACTGCCTGGTTGCGAGGTGATTCCGCACATCGGCAAAACCGGCGCGAGAAGGAATTCCGCTCGCCCTTCCCGCCGCGCAGAGAAGCGAGACCTTGGGGATGCAAAAACCTCTGCGGGATTTTAATACAGCGCTGGCTCGATAGTGCTCGGGCAAATAAAAAGGGGAGTAGGGGTCGTACCGGATTTCGTCCCGCACCGCATAGTACAGGCGCACAGCCTTTTCCACCGGATCTGTGGAAGTCCCGATTTTTTCCTTTGAAAACGCCCGGATGTCCGGATGATGGCAGTCGATGATCTCCGTAGCGTTAAGATACTGATCCATATTTTGCATGCGATCTCCTGATTTCATTTGCAACCTTTTCAGTGAAGGTCAGGATATCGCTTGCGCAGGCGCTCGATAGCGATCTCCTTGCCTTTTGCCTCAACTTCGATCCAGGGAGCTTTCAATGCAATGAGCGGCATTTTCTCAATTGTTTCGCTATGTCTTGAATCGTGAAAGGCCCTCTGTCCGTTGGAAATGTGAATGATCTGCCAGCCGGGTCGCGGCCAGGTGGCGCGTGCGGCACGCTGTATTTCTGCAATGCCGGGATGTTCGTAATGGGGGAGTCTTTCTTTGACGGCGTGATGGTGCAAATCAAAAACCATGGGATTGCCCGTCGAACGGCAGATCCCAAGAATTTCTTCAGCCCCATAGGAATGTTCGTCATTCTCCAAAGCAAGACGAGTGCGTATATTTTCCGGGAGTTTTGGGATTATCTCTTTCAGCGCCTCAGGACGGCCTCCTTTGCCGCCATGCAGAATCAAGGGCGCCCAAGGGGAGCGCGGGAGGCCGAGCAAGTCGAAGATATGGGCGTGGTGTTCCAGGATTTTGATGCTGTTCGCTACAACCTTTTCCGATTCTGAGTTGATGACGACATATTGATCCGGGTGAGCCAAAACACGGATGCCCAACCGTTGAGCGCGCACTCCGAAATCCTGCATTCGGGATGCGCATTCGGATATAAGCTTTTTTCCCAACGCATAATCGTTCATGGGAAACAGATCGGATGTAACGCGATAAAGACGAATCCGGCGCTCCTTGCAATACAGCAACGCACGAAACAAGGTATCCAGATTATCGCGATAGATTTCGCGCAGCCACCGTTCCCGGGGGCCTGGCGCCAAGGCGCGAAATCGCGTGCGTGTGACGGTTCTGTACCGAATTTGATCTCCCCTGGTGATACAGACCAGGCCGATATGTGGTTTCATAGTCGCCAGGCTCCCGCTTAAGAACAGCTATTGGCCTTCCGACACGGTTATTTCAATGGGAGAAAGGAGACCTTGCGCGAAATGATCCACATAGGTTTTCCATGAATTGTAGTCAACGCCGGTTTTATCCCAGACAAATCCTGCCCAGTACGAAACGGCGCCCTTCACATCTGTTTTTGTGAGCACCAGCCGGTCCAGGCGGTCCTCCGTCTCGCGAACAAATATCTTGGGATCGATAATGATTGCCAATCCCTGGTTGCCCATATTCTTTTCCCCTTTTTGCCATTGGGCCAACCAGCCATGTTCCGCATTGAACTCCTTTTGATCGCTTGCGTTTTTTTTAAGCCCTATGGCGGATATCAGGGTTTCACCGTTCTGGGATT
This sequence comes from uncultured Acidobacteriota bacterium, assembly GCA_964441405.1. GTDB lineage: Bacteria > Acidobacteriota > UBA6911 > UBA6911 > UBA6911 > UBA6911. The sequence goes on along the minus strand of CAYTYP010000022.1, from coordinate 56,122 downwards.
TATAGAAGCTCTGAAAATGATCAAGATTCTGCCCGGCGTCGAGAGTGATCCGCTTTACTTCCGAAACTTTTGAGCCCTTCACCTCGAAGGGTTCATAAGTCAGTTCAAACATCACGCGTATAGGACCGTTCGCCAGCACGCGCGAATTGACGAAATTGCGGGACAGCCAAAGTTTGTCTTCCGCCCATAGCCCGTTGCCGCCGCATCCGCGGCTGAGGCCTGCGGAATAGAAATCCGCCCCCTCGCCATGGTCGACGTGATAGTTGTCCGTCATATACCAATTGTTAATGACCAACCGCGGCGTGCGTTTGGACCAGATGTCTACCGTACTGCTGGTAAGCGGTTCGCGCACCCAGGTTTCCAGGGCTTTGCCGTACATCCGGTGGGCGATCCGGTCGTTTTCCCACGCGAAATCGTCAAATCGCTCGCGCACGAAGCGGCCGTATGCTTTGAATTGATCCTGGGAGTAAATCCATTTATTGCCCGGCGATACAGTGAAAACCTTCGTCTCTCCGGGTAAAAAGTCAGCCTGGAAAATCACCAGGTCGGGAGTGTAGTCGCCATCCGCATCTACAGCCTGGCAGAGAATTTCTTCGCCGGCCGCATTCTGAACGTGGATTTTGGTCAGATCCTTTTCGCCAAGAGGCATAAGATCCTTGAAAGAAAGCTCGAGGGTCTGATTCTTTCGTTCTACTTGCAGTTTGTTGGCTGCTTTTATTGTTATTCGAGCCGTCGCAGCCGGGCTTAACGCCGGAATAGCTGCGAAGGATATGAGAGCGAAAAATTTTAAAGCTTTCGTCATGGGAATGCTCCTTTAGAATCATCGATCTTGGATGTTAATTGTATTGGCTTCCTGATCCAAGTGCGAATAAAATCCTCATCAACTTTGCACCATTAGGCGTTTCGCCCGCATGTGCATGGGGAGGCTCGACATGGGGAAATTTATTTCGATGGTAGTATTTTTGACCGCTATCGGCAGTGCAGTTTCGCAGATCCAACCCGTTCAATTGCCGCGCATGGAGTTCCCGCTTTGGACCGGTGACGCTCCCGGGGCGTTGGGAAAAGACGCAAAAGACATTCCGACATTGACTCCCTATTTTGCTCCCGCGGGAAAGGCGACGGGCGCTTCTGTCATTATTTGCCCGGGCGGCGGTTATGCGGCTTTGGCTCCTCATGAAGGTTTTCATTACGCACTATGGCTGAATGAACAAGGCGTTACTGGCTTCGTTCTGAAATACCGCCTTGGTTCCAATGACTATCGACATCCTGCAATGATGCAGGACGTACAGCGCGCCATCCGGTATGTGCGCGCAAATGCGCAAAAGTGGAATCTTGATCCCAACCGTATCGGGGTTATGGGATCCTCCGCCGGCGGGCACCTGGCCGCCACTGCGCTCACCCATTTTGATTCAGGAAATCCGGACGCCGCTGATCCGATGGATCGCGTCAGCTCGAGGCCCAATCTCGGAATTCTTTGCTATGCCGTCATCACGATGGGGCCCGATACGCACCTCGGTTCGAAGCGCTACCTTCTCGGAGACAATCCCGATCCCAGTTTGGTCGAGCTGCTTTCAAATGAAAAACAGGTGACCGCCGATACGCCTCCCGTTTTTATCCTGCACACTTATGAAGATACCGCTGTGAAGGTTGAAAATGCATTGAATTTCGCCGCCGCGCTCCGGAGCCATAAAGTCCCTTTTGCGCTTCACATTTATACCAAAGGAGGACATGGCATGGGCTTAGGAAGCTCTCAATGGGATCCGGACAGCCGCCATCCATGGACTTCGGAATGCGCTCGCTGGCTTAAGGAAATGGGATTTGGGATCGGACCACAAAAATAATGATGGATATCGCATGATCGTATGAAAATAATGAAATTGTTGCGTTTGGCTTTGCTTCTTTCGTTCGGATTGTTCGCAAACGGTGCAATACCGACAAAACTTACATTCAATGTGCGTAACTTCGGCGCAACCGGCGATGGGGCGACAAAGGACACTGCCGCATTTCAGAAGGCCCTGGATACTTGTGCGGTCTCCGGAGGCGGTGAAGTTTTAGTCCCCGCCGGCAAATATCTCATTGGCAGCATCCAGATAGGCAACCGCACAATCCTGCGGCTCGAAAAAGACAGTGTTTTAAAGGGCAGTCCCGATCTGGATGATTATCCGGTTATGGATATTCGCTGGGAAGGCCGCTGGCAGCAAGGTCATCGAGCGCTTATCTATGCCGGGAATGTCGATCATACAGGGATTGTAGGTCCCGGCCTCATTCAGGGCAATCGCGCCGTTGCCTTCGGAAAGGGCATCCGTGGCGCGCCGGTTCTTGAACCTATTTCATGCACGGATGTTCGATGGGAAGGTTTCTCCGTTACGCACGACGGCACATGGGCGACTCACCCCACCTACTGCGCCAACGTCGTGATCAGGAATCTGAACATTCGCAATACGCGCGATGGCATTGACGTGGATTCCTGCAAGAATGTTCGGATTGAAGGTTGCGATATCGATACCGGGGATGACGCCATCAGTCTCAAATCCGGCAGAGGCATGAATGGCGCCCGCGTCGGCAAGCCAACGGAGGATGTGTTGATCACGCGCTGCGTTCTGGGCGGCGGGTATTTTGCCTGTATCGGCATCGGCAGTGAAACTTCCGGAGGCATCCGGAATGTGCGGATCGAGAAGACAAAATTCACGCACAGCCGCACGTATGCCATCTATATAAAAACCCGCACAGGACGAGCGGGCGTTATCGAGAACATTACCGGAGAAGATCTCGATGTCGCTAATGGCGGATTCTTGTGTATCAACACGAAGAGCGGCGGCAATCAGAGCACTCCTGATGACACAGTGGAGGGCGACCTTGGATTCCCTCTTCTCCGAAATGTCTTTTTTTCCAATATTCGGATCAAGGACGTTACGACTCTAGCCGAAGTCATTAAGGTAGCGGCCGAGAAACCGATTGCAGGCTTGTCCCTGCTGAACATCACGGGAAATTGTCAAAAAGGGATCACGTTGGTGAACATCCGAAACGCGGTTCTGCGCGGTATTAATGTGACCGGTTTCACCGGCCCGGTGGTGTCCACTACGGACACCACCGGTTCCGGCCTGAAAAATTAACCGCGCATACGGATTCTGCGATCTGCGTGCATCCGTGTGGATCTGCGGTTAATTGCTTTTCAGGTGTTTTAATAAAGGCAATTTAAAATCCTGGATTTCTTTAATTGCCATACGAGCTACGGTAGTAGCGCCTTCGACATTCAAATGTGTGTCGTCCTGCGATCCGTTTGGACGGTTCGGGTATGCACCGGGAGTCACATGTAGAAAGAGAGATGTGGATTTTTCAGGACCGAGTTCCGATATCAGTTTTTTTGTCCTGAGTTCAAGATCCAGCAAAGGAACTTTCAGTTCCTTTGCTGCTTGGCGCACCGCTTCAGGGTATTCCCCAAGCGTTTGGATAAGATCTCCTTTTTCATCAAATTTGCGACGAATAATGGACGTGCATAAAATCGGAGAGGCGCCCTTCGCGCGTGTATCCTGAACAAATTTTTCGAGGTTGTTCTTATACGTCGTATAGGGATCGGTATGCCGCGGCAGATCCGGTTTCTGGTCATTATGCCCGAATTGGATGATGACATAATCGCCGGATTGCAGGCTGTCCAGGACAACCTGCCAACGCCCTTCATCGATGAAGCTCTTCGAACTTCTTCCATTCACGGCATGATTGGAGACGTTCACCGTATCGTTGAAAAAAGACTGCAGCATTTGTCCCCATCCCCGTTCCGGCTCTGTTTCCGGCTTTTTATTGGCCATGGTGGAGTCGCCGATCATAAAAATATGAATAGGACGGTTCTGTTGCGGGAATACCAGGTTGCAAATAAACAGGAGGGCGACTGCGAGTAGTTGTTTCATGGACCGGGTCATTTATTCCTCCAATAATTTGCTCAACTGACGTCGTCCTGAATTATAGTACTGCTTGAATCTGTTCAAATAGGAAAACCCCAATATGAAATACTTAAAAAAGCTTTGTATACTGGCGGCCGCCACCGCATGTCTAGCTCAAGCGCAGGACCCGGGCGCCGTTGTTGGACCGGACCCGAAGGAGATCCCGATCCCGCGAATAAAGACCGCGATGGGGATTTTGCCCGGAGTCCGCGAGTTGCCCGTTCGCAAACAAATGCCGGATGTAATGACGATGAACGACGGGAAGAAGGTTGAAACCCGCAAACAATGGCAGAAGCGCCGGGAAGAAATAAAAAAGATCCTGGAATATTATGCCGTCGGACAGATGCCTCCGCCGCCCGGCAACGTGAAAGGAAAAGAGATCAAATCGGAAATTGTGCTTGATGGCAAAGTCCAATACCGTCTGGTGCGTTTGACCTTTGGGCCTGCGGAAAAGCTAAGTCTGAATATAGGCGTTTTCACGCCTGTCGAAGGGGGCCCGTTCCCCACTATCATTCTGCAGAGCGGGACTCCTCCCGGAGCGGATCCATTGCCGACTCTGCCGCAAGGACCGAACCAGGGACGTGGCCAGGACGTCCTGCTCCTCGTTGGTCCTGCGCCTGGAACAGAGGCAAAAACTTCGGCTCCTGCCGGCAAAGCCGTTCCCGGGTTTTTTGGCGGAGCGGTGACCGCGCAATCAATGGCGGCCCAGAACGCGGATGTGTTCCGCCGCGGTTATGGGCTGGCAGTATTCAATCCCAACGACTGCGCCGAGGACACGACGCTGCGCAATCTTGACGGCAGTTGGGCTTTCCGCAATACCCGGTTTTATCCTGCATACCCCGGCTATGATTGGGGCATACTCGCCGGCTGGGCTTGGGGCGCTTCCCGGGTGGCCGATTTTCTGGAGAAGGATCCGGCTATCGATAAAACCAAGCTCATCATCACCGGCGCATCGCGCAACGGCAAGTCCGCTATGGTCGCGGCGGCGTTTGACGAGCGCCTGATGGGCGCGCCTGTGGTTACCGGAGGAGGCGGCATCGGGGCCTATCGCTTCACCGGCCCGCGTAAAAGTGAAACACTCGATATCATGCAGAAGAAATACCCTAATTGGTTTTCACCAAACCTGCATGAATTCTGGGGCCAGGTAGATAAGCTGCCTTTCGATCAACACTGGTTTCTTGCGCTTGCGGCGCCCCGGCCTTTCATTGCGCTGGAAGGCGAGACGGACACTATTTCTCTTCCGGAAGCGGTCCGGCAATCCTTTATCGGCGCTCAACCCGCCTATGCTCTATTGGATGGGAAGGACCGGCTGGGCGTGAATTATGCCAAGCATGGGCACGCGTTCACTCCGGAAGATTGGACCGCGATTATGGATTTTTTTGACAAGCACCTTCGCGGCAAGAAAATCGATCGCACCTTTGACCGCTTTCCTGAGTAAAGCGCGGATTTTTACGAATCCACACAGATGAATCCGTGAAAATCCGCGGTTAAAACCTATCATTTCACCGCAATCAGGCGTATTGGGCCGAGGAGACCTGAAGGGATCGGCTGAAGATTATTCATGTCCTGCGGGTCAAAACGCTTGCCGTAAAGCTGATTCAGCAAGCGATAATCAGGCGAAGATCTGCCGGCCATATGATTGATTGCGGTATTGGCCGCCTGAATCCTGATTTTATTGGCCCCGGGCTTCAGCAATCCCGTTATCTCGACCGTATACGGTGGACACCAAATCGATCCGGCGCGCCGATCGTTCACATAGACTTCGGCCGCTTCCCGCACCGGTCCTTCAAGCCAGGCTTGCATGCCGTTGGTCCTTCGAGATTCCGTCAAAGCGCGCCCTTCGCCTAGATCAAGCCGTACGGCAAGGCCGGGTTGCAGCATGCTCTCCGGAACGACGACATTCTTCTCATAGACTGCAACGCCGGAAAAATAACGCGTGGCTTCGTCCTCAACCCAGGAGCTTAAAGACTCCATAGTTTTTGATGTCCCGGTTTTTCCAAAAGTGATGCGCCAATTATTACTGATATCCAACGATGCCGATTCCGCAGGTTTGATTGCCGCAGGCGTTTGATCGGCGATCTTGTCGTAAACCACCAGGAACCTGCTGTCATACGGCTCAAGGTCCAGCGCTACGACTATGCTGGCTTTGGTATTAGCATAGGTCGAGGCGGGCGTTATGCGACCGGATACAGGATCCCACCATTCGGCCTTCGTGCCGCCGCTGCGGATAGCAGCTTCATGAACCTGACGCACATTGGAAGTATTGGCCAGGAAATAAATTTCGGCGCCAGCGGTTCTTCGGTGTACAAATCCGATTTCGGGCGCTTTGGATATGAATTGGATATCGGGTCCAACAATAGAGCGAAGGACAGCCGCCAGCCGGGTCTTGTCGTCTTCGACGAAGAACGAGCGGTCCCTGGAGGAAGCGAAGAGGCTCCGGCTGATATTTCGAATTTCTTCATTCTCGGCAGGGAGAACTTTCATTCCCGGCGCCGTCGCCGGTTGCCGCTTGGAAGCGATCAATATTCCATTGGATCGTGCAAACTCGGCCAGCATGCGATACGTTTCTGGCGGGATGCATTCTACATTCGGAAGCACGACAGCACGATAGCGGTTGGAGCCCAGCGTCAGCGCGCCGTTCTCCACTTTACCGATCTTCTTCAAAGTATCATCGTCGAAGAAATCGAAGTTGAATCCGGCGTCGAGTATGGCTGCAATTACATCCGGTCCCATCCGGTTGCGAAGGCTTTCGATCAGGTTGGCGTTGCCGGGCGTAAATCCCGCATACGCGTCGGAGACCGGCAAATAAACAGCAATGTCGTTCACAGGCTTTCCTTGCCTGAGCATATAGCCGGCGCGTTGCATGTAACGCGCCACATCGGGCATGGCAATCCACCAGGGATTCTTTTCATTAAATACGCCGGCAGCATAAAACCGCCACCCGGGGTATTCGGCGTTCTCTGCGCTGTAAGGCCAGCCGTGACCGATCAGCTGATTCACGCCCTGGAGAAAATGGAGGTTCGCCTCAGCCTTCATATCCAGAGGAGTCGCACGGAATGTGGGCGAATGCAGCCAGGTCCACGTTTCCGAAGACGTGACGGCGCGTCCGAACAGATGATTGGCCGAAGAGGCCCAGCGTGTTGCGGATAGTTGTTTCCATTGTACCCCTTCTCCTTCCGAAAGATCGGCATGGGCGTTGCTCGCGATGGTCGCCGGAGGAATTCCGTATCCCTGAACCCGGAAAAGGGTTTTGTTTTTTTGCGACCATTGATGCATGGGAACCATGAAACGATCATTGAAAAGCTCTGTCAGCGTCTTGCCCCAGTCCGAACGGACGGCCGCAGTTTGAGGGCCGAGGTTGAGCGCCAAAGCCGGAAGGTATGGCTTCAGATCATATCCTCGCCTCTTCTGGAATTCTTCCAGGAAGTCGCCGGTCCAATCGCTTTCATAGACTTCAAGGCTGTCGCAAAAAACAGCATAAGGAGGATGCAGGCGCAGAGCTTGGAGAAGACGATCGCCGACATTTTTCAGATATCCTTCCACTGCGATGCGATCGTAATGGTTGAGGACGAAGCCTTCCGCGCCGAATGCGGGACGTTTTACCATCATGCCGCTGCGGCTGGCAATGAAGAAGAGCGCTTCATGCGCTCCCTGAATTGTCGGGATCGCCACCGCGCCATCTTGGATTTCGGTGAGCTCACGGATTTCTTCTCGGGACACAGGTTGAACTTGAGCAGGACAGAGAAAAGCGGCGATAAACTTCTCGCCGGCGCCAGTGCTGGGCATCGGCAAGCGGTGCGTCCCTTCAGGAATCCGGGTTCTAACGATGCGAAGCTTGCCTGCTGCGTCGCGGACAGGAACCTGGGCGCCGCCAAATGGCCAGCCGCTGCCGAGCGTCAAATCCATGCGCAGCCCGAGTTCGCGGGCTTTATCGGAGGTAAAGCGAAGAGCTTCGAGATATTCGTCGGAGAGAAATGGGAAATTTTTGATCCCGGTGGTTGAGTCATCGAGCGCGACAGGGTAAACGGGCTGCACTTCAAAGCCGCCGATTCCGCCTTCTTTCATGAGCTTCATCTCGCGTTCCAGCTCGGGCTTGGTTACGGCCGGGCCGAACCACCACCAGCGCATCATGATTCGGCAATCATCGGGTGGATTGGCAAAACGCCTGCTCATCTCGGCTATGTCTTGATTTGAAGTTGCGCCCATTGAAAGGATAGCTAAAAATAAAATTGCGCACCAGACTTTCATCAAATTCCTCCTATCCGTTTAAATCTGTAGAGATTTGCGGACATTTTTTTGCATAATACTCCATTATGAAACTACGATCATGCATCTTTCTTCTGGTCCTAATTTCAGGCGCATCCTCAGCATTCGCGGATGTACGTATTGTTCCATCGTTTGATCCCGGATGGCGCTTTTACAAAGGCGACGTTCAGGGCGCTGAAAAAGCTGTCTTTGATGATTCGGAATGGCGGACGGTTGATGTTCCGCATGACTGGAGCATCGAAGGGCCATTTGCCGCTAAGAATCCGACCGGCGGCGCCGGAGGTTATCTGCCTGCGGGCGTCGGCTGGTATCGCAAGCATTTTTCTCTGACCCAAGAGTATGGCGGGCGCCGGGTCTTTATCGAGTTTGACGGCGTCATGGCCAACAGCGACGTGTGGATCAACGGCGTTCATCTGGGGAAACGACCCTACGGGTATGTCAGTTTCGAATATGAACTGACGGAGCATCTTGTTATCGGGAAGGGCAAGACCAATGTCTTAGCTGTACGGGCCGATAACTCGGGCCAGCCCGCCTCGCGCTGGTACACCGGGGCCGGTATTTATCGGCATGTCCGGTTGAGGGCTTTGAATCCTGTACATTTCGCTAAATGGGGAACTTACATTACAACGCCGCGGGTTGCTGCGACGGAGGCTGTTGTTCGCGTTCAAGGCCGGATTGTGAATCAATCGGATAAATCTTCTGAAATTGAGCTGCAGATCGGCATCGTTTCACCCTTGGGCATAAAGAATGTCCCCGTCAGGAAAAAGACTCAATCGATTGCTTCGGGAGGCGCGATTGATTTTCAGGAAGAATTCATTGTTGCGAATCCCAAACTCTGGCAGCTGGACGCCCCGAATCTTTACCATGCACAACTCCAAATTAAATCGGGCTCAAAATTTGTTGATATCGATACAGAGGTCTTCGGCATTCGGAACGCTCGTTTTGTTCCGGAAACAGGGTTCTGGCTGAATGACAAAAATATTAAAATCAAAGGAGTATGCCTGCACCATGACGGAAGTGCATTTGGCGCGGCTGTGCCGCTGCGAGTGTGGGAGCGGCGATTGGAACAGTTGCGCGCATTGGGCGTAAACGCCATCCGGACCGCGCACAATCCGGTTGCGCCGGAATTCCTTGATTTATGCGATCGTATGGGCTTTCTGGTGATGGATGAACTGTTCGATTGCTGGACGGTAGGGAAAACCAAATATGACTATCACCTGTACTTCAACGAATGGTCGAAGGTTGACCTCCGTGACACAGTGCTTCGTGATCGCAATCATCCCAGCATAATCCTTTACAGCGCCGGGAACGAAATCCATGACACGCCCAAAGCAGACCTGGCCAAACGAATTCTCGCCGGGTTGGTAGAAGTCTTTCATCAATTTGATCCTTCGCGACCGGTGACTCAGGGGCTCTTCCGTCCGAATGTGAGCCATGATTACGACAACGGTCTTGCGGATTTGTTGGATGTTGTGGGTACCAACTACCGGGACCTTGAACTTCTGGAGGCTCAGAAAGCCAAGCCTACCCGCAAAATCATTGGCACGGAGCAAAGACATGAACTGGCCACATGGCTGGTGGGCCGCGATCATGTGCAGCACGCAGGGCAATTTCTCTGGAGCGGCATCGATTACCTGGGCGAGGCGTTCGGGTGGCCCATGATTGCAGCAGGTTCCGGATTGCTCGACCGCACCGGCGAAATCAAGCCTATGGCCTATGAACGCCAGAGCTGGTGGAGCGACCAGCCGGTTGTCCATATAGTCCGCCGCGTTAAACCGGCGCAAGCTCTTCCTACAGATCCCGGATTTGCCGCGCTTATCGGCCGGCCAACGCAGTTGGCGGATTGGACGCCAACCGATTCCGGCCCGCATGAAGAAACCATCGAAGCCTACAGCAATTGCGAAGAAGTCGAGTTGTTGCTCAATGGCAAATCGATTGGCGGCAAGCCGAGGAACGCCGATGACTCGCCGCGGGTTTGGATCATCGGGTGGGAGCCGGGCGCCTTGAAAGCGATTGGAAAGAACCGGGGAGCCGTGGTCGCCGAGCACGAGTTGCGCACTGCGGGCAAGCCGGCCAAGATTATGTTGACGGTGGACAGGCCTAAACTCCTCAAGGACTGGGATGATGTCGCCTTTGTGTCTGCGACCATAACCGATCAAAGTGGGATTCAGGTTCCCGGCGCATCCGATCTGGTTTCCTTTAAGGTCAGCGGGCCCGGAGTGATTGCAGCCGTGGATAGCGGCGATAATTCCAGCTCCGAATCCTTTCAGGCTTCGGAGCGTCGAGCCTACCAGGGCCGCTGCTATGCAATGATTAAAGCGAGCGCGATCCGCGGGAAAATTAAGGTGTCCGCTTCGGCCGCCGGGTTAAAGGAAGCAGCGATTGTTATTGAAGCGGCAGCGCCGGAACCAAGGCTGCCCTGAAAGGGCAGGAATAACAAAGCCCAGGGTTGGGTTGCGCTTTTTGCAACCCAACCCTGGGAAAAGATGTTGTGACGGTCTACCCTGAAAGGGTTGCATCTGTAAACAACCCTTTCAGGGTAGAGACGAATCAATTCGATACCCAGGGTAGAGGGGCAAAAAACGCCGCTCTACCCTGGGCTTTGTAATAATGCCCTTTCAGGGCATTAAAATTTTGTAAACTCATAAACATGATTTACTTCACTAGCCCCTGGGATTAAGTCCTCTCGGTTACAGATTTTTTCAATCCAGCGTAGCTGGCGACTGGGCTGCTCTGTGACTCGGTCAATCTGGGAACGCCGGCGTCCTCGCCGGCTCACAGGCCGGAAACTGCAATGACAAAAACCGGCTCCAATTCTGCCGGAGAAAACGCGTGCAGCATTGGATGGCTCAGCCGGCGCTAACTGGGCCGAGCTAGGCGCCCTTGAAAAATGCTGATTGCGTTTTTCGGCTGAAGAGCGTCCAATTGAGAGTATCAGGGTGGTACTCTCACACTTTTGGTTCGCTTATTACAGGCTGGGATCCGAATGAATAAAAAGGCTTTTGCGGTGCTTGTGGGAAGCATGTTCATCTCGATGCTGGGAATGGGCATCGTCAGCCCCTTTCTTCCCATCTACGCTAATTCTTTAGGCGCTTCTACGATGCAAGTAGGCCTGGTGCAGGCGGGTTTTAACCTTACCGGCATCGGCACGGTGCTCTTCTTCGGTCGGCTCTCGGACCGATTCGGACGAAAAATATTTCTCAGCTGCGGCCTTGCCATCCTTGCCATCGCGCCCATAGGACTGATGTTCGCCACCAAGCCTGTTGGGCTCATCCTATGGCGTTTAATTCAGGGCTTGGGGGCGTCCGCACATTTGCCCATTGCTCAGGCGTACCTGGGAGACATCACTCCGGAAGGGAATGAAGGGAAGTGGATGGGATATTTCAACGCCGTTCTCTTCGCCGGCGTAGGCGCCGGTCCGCTCTTCGGCGGAGTTATTACGGATATGATCAATATTAGAGCCACGTTCGTATTCATGTCCGTGTTGAATATTCTCGCTCTCATCTGCAGTCTCATTTTCCTGAAAGAAATGCCGCGCAAGACCGCCCGCAAGAATTCATCTCTAATCGCTCCGCTGAAAAGCCCTATTATACGTGGCGCTTTCAGCTACAACTTGAGTGTCGGAATTGGGACAGCCAGCATGATGGCGTTTATACCTCTTTTCGCAGACCAGAGGATTGGGATGAGCGCCAGTCTTATTGGAATTATGCTGGCAGCCCGGACTCCCGTATCCATTTTGCAATCCTATACCGGTCGTCTGGCGGATCAGTGGAATCGCCGGTCCATGGTGATATTGGGCGGCGTGGCTTCGGTAATTTCTATTACGCTTCTGCCCTGGAGCCTTGGATTCTGGACGCTTCTGGTCGCTTATATCTGTGTCATGTTGGGCCAGGCTTTTGGAACGCCTGCCTGTAACGCTTATGTCGTGAAAGAAGGCCGCACCTATGGAATGGGCGCTACTACGACTATGTACATGATGGCCATGCATATAGGAAATGGCGTTGGTCCCATAGTGCTTGGCGGCATGGCGGACTGGCTCGGTCTGGAGTTTGCTTTTTACGCCGCCGGTTTTTGTATGGCGATCGGAGTTGCGCTCTTTGGCTGGATAGTTCGCAATCCCGCTGTCCATAAGCCGTTGACATACGCTGACCCACACTGAAACCAGCGTGCGTCAGCGTATGTCAGCGGCTAACAATATAGTTTTTCCTATTTTGGTGGTATTATTTATCAAATTTCATTGAGTCATTGCCCGGTAAATTTTCGTTAAAGGGCGTTTGTAAGCATGGCATGGATCGACGATAACAGACATCATTGAAAGGGGAATTCTCATGGCAAGCAAGTTAGGCGCTGAATTCATCGGAACATTCTGGCTGGTGCTCGGTGGTTGCGGCAGTGCGGTCCTGGCTGCGGCATTCCCCGAACTCGGTATTGGGTTTGCGGGGGTGGCGCTGGCGTTTGGTTTGACTGTTCTGACTATGGCGTTTGCAATCGGTCATATTTCAGGATGTCATTTGAATCCGGCAGTCTCATTCGGATTGTGGGCCGGCGGCCGGTTTAAAGGGAGCGAGCTTATCGGCTACATTGTGGCGCAGGTGCTTGGCGGGATCGTCGCTGCGCTGGTTCTGTATGTGATTGCAAGCGGCAAAGCAGGATTTGATTTGAGCGCGGGCTTTGCGGCCAATGGATTTGGAGAACATTCTCCGGGAGGGTATAGTCTCGGCGCGGCCCTCGTATGCGAACTTGTATTAACGTTTGTTTTCCTGATAGTGATTATGGGCGCGACCGATAAACGGGCGCCGCAGGGATTTGCGCCGATTGCCATCGGGCTTTGCCTTACCCTGATTCACCTTATCAGCATTCCTGTCACCAACACATCCGTCAATCCGGCGCGGAGCACGAGCCAGGCGGTTTTTGTCGGAGGATGGGCGCTTTCGCAATTATGGCTGTTCTGGGTGGCTCCGATTGTGGGAGCGATTATCGCCGGCTTCGCCTATCGCGGCGTCTTTGGTGAAAAGCAGGCGTAGAGAATAAGCGCATCGAAGTATTGAGGTATTGGGGCCGTATCTTCCGTTTTCAGCTTATGGAGGCGAGAGATACGGCCCCATTTTTTGTTGGCCCATCCCTGGGCGCGCCGGCGTTGCCGGGGATGATGCGATGTGGTTTTGTAGGTCTCGGTTCAGACCCATGAGACAAAAAAAGCGGCTAATTTTAGGCTGGCACTAAAATTAGCCGCTGCCGTAAAAGGGGACTGCCGCCTATCCGCACACTCTCTTGAAATCCGAAGGAGTGTGCGGAGGGCGTTAAATTCCAGTTAGAACGTGAAACGGATACGCGCCTGGAATACACGCGAACCGATTTTGGTGGCAAAGTTTCCCAATAAAGGATTTGAAGTGTTAATGGCCAAACTGGGAGCGCTGGCGAAGTAAATACGGGTGCTCGCTGAATTTAAGGCTCCCGAAGGTTGGGCATGATTGAAAATGTTCGTTGAATCCACACGTAACGACAAGCTTGTAGTTTCGCTGGTTCTGAACGATTTGCTGATGGTCATATCTACGTTCCATGTACTCAGGCCATAGATCCTGTTGAATCCGAAGCTGCCTCGAGTCCCAGGCAAAGGATTTTGAAGAATAATGTTGCCACGGACGGCATCCGCAGCAGCGGTGAGGGTGCAGGCTTCGTTTAATTTATCCGTCGTAGTGACGTATCCAAAACCGGATTTGGATCCGTCCTTGTTTTTTTGAGGATCGTCGGTAATTTGAAGAGACTTGGCGAAATAATTCCCTTCGCGGCTTCCATTTTCCCAATACACTCCCATTTTATCAAAGGGAAACGCGCCCACTTGATCCGGAACGCCGGTGCCGTATAACATGGTTGGAGCTGTAATGTTCACAGGATTGCCGCTGGCTACGTTCGCGATCCAGCTTAACTGCCAGTTTTCGAGTAATCGTGCGGCAATGCCGGAAGTTTTGCCCAAAAACAATCTGTTCGGCCCCAGGGGCAAATCAAATGTCCCATAGGTGGTCAGCACATGCGGTCGATCGCTCCCTAACACCGTATAGTCCGCCGCTCTGTTCCGGGGATCCGTATTGCCATTGCCGGTGTTGCCCAGATTCTTGCTCCACGTATAGGATAATTGAAAGCTGAATCCGGCGGTTGGCCTCAGCGAGAGCTGTGTCAGCATCGCGTGATAATTGGACTTCCCCCAATTGGTTCGAAGGTTCACGGAACTGAACTGAGGATTGGTGACAATGAAGTTGTCCGGCAATCCGGCAGTCCTGAGCAGATAGCCGCGAGTGGTGGTTCCAGCAGGAGCGCCGGGCTGCTGCAGGGTGTTTATCCAGGAGGCGATGCCCGCATAGTTCCCATTGGCGAGATTGGTTTTCTGTCCGGGATAGGTGGTCGTAGTTCTCAACCATTTTGCTCCGGGGGTAGCTCCTCTTACCGGAGCAAAAATTTTGTCCAGCAACGCTGTTGCAGGATTCGTGTCGTCGCCGTACCGCGCCGCGTCGAACGCTTCCTTCAATCCATTGGTCAGAAAGTTCACCGTGTTGAGGTCAAAATTATTAGGCAGCTTGCGCGATAAGGTCCCGGTATATCGGACATCTAAAGTAAGTTTCGATCCGAAATTTCGCGTCAACGACATCGTAATATTCTGAATGTATGGGGTTCGGAATCTTGGATCATAAACGGTGATCGCCTGAGACCGATCCGTAAGGGGAACCGCGGCCATCGGCTTAGCGGTTGCAGGCGCCGGGACGACGCTCGAATTTTTGGCCAATTCCAAATTGAGATAAGTAGTGGGAGTGTACGTCGCGTTGCTGGTGCTGCCGGGCGGATTTCCTATAATGCTTTCAATAGTCGTGGCGTTGTCGGGTTCTATGTAGCTGATTTGATATCCACCGCGTAGGGTGGTCTTGCCCTTTCCCAACCAAGGCAGCTGCCAGGCAAAGCCTACCGCAGGACCGAAATTGTTTCCGTCGCGAGAATAAATTCTCCAACCGGGATTGGGTGAGTTCGGTCCGATAAAAATCGATTCAGTCAAATCAGCGCGAACTCCCGGAGCCCAGAACGCTTCATTGAAATTACGTCCTGAGATGCCGAACATTGCATCGGCCCCTCCTTTTAAAGAGGCTGTTAATCCTGAATTGAGAAAGGGCACTCCATAGTATTCGTATCTTAGACCGAGGTTCAATGTAAGGGTTTCATGGACTTTCCAGTCGTCTTTTAAAAATATGTCGAACCCGCGCTGATGCATATCGCGAATTTTTTCTTTCTCAGTGAGAGGATTGTTCCACGAATCCAACCGGTAGGGATTGTTAATAAAATAAGACTGGTTTATGGAACCCAAAGAGCCGGAAAGGAATGTGAGGAGGTTTTGCATCAGCAACCGGTTTCCATTGGTAGCGGTTCCCGTAAGACCGGGCATATTGGTGCTGTTAATCCCCTGTACGGAAATTCCTTGGGCGTCACCGCCGATTAAAATTGGAGTGGAATTGTAGTTCCAGCCAGTGCCGAAAACGGAGGATTTCGATCGAACAAGACGATATTCGGCTCCGGCCCTGAACATGTGTCTGCTCTTCGTCCAAACAATCGTGTCGGCGAAGGTCCATCGGGGGCTGATATCGTGGTTCGTCCATCCAAGGCCCGCATTTCCCCTGCCGCCGACGAAATTGCTTCCGCCGATCTGGAATTGGGCGCCTCCGGCGCCAGGGACTACGGCGACCTGGTAGCCATTAACCACGGGAAGGTGATTCCTGGCGTCTGCGCCGGTTTCAGGATTTTCCAGAGGGAAATAGCCGTTATTCCCGGTTCGCATCACTCCGAAACGAGCTTCGTTAAATACGGAGGGAGTTAGCGTTGATGTCAGGTTCACGGTTATGACTTGGGGCAGGCGTTCTGTTCTGCCTCCGTAACCGTCCGGCCAGTTCTTAAAGTTATTGTCTGCCCAGTTCTTTTCAAAACTCCAGGATCCATTGATCCGGTTGTGATCGTTGAAGACGTGATCTATTTTAAGATTGATCTGTTTTCTCTGGTTGTCTTCGCCGATTCCAAACATGTTATCGGCTCCACGAGTGCCGCGCATCCATCGGCCGCCGGCCGTATTCAAGCCGTCTCCGACTGTGTCATATCTGTTGGCAGCCGGCATGAGGGATAAAAAGTTATCGATAAATCCGGTCGAATCTCCTTTAAATCCGGTTGAATCTACCGGTTTGCGGTAAGTATCCCATCCGCCCCCCGATACGCCGGTTACGGTATCGACAATGGCGTTGGAACAATCAGCCGCCATCGTTCCAGGAGCGTTGGTCACTTTGCCGAATACACTTTCATAATGAAGGCTCCCGGTGTATGCCGTGCCATCCGGATTAGTTGTCGGCATTACCGGATTGCCATAGCCGTCGACCACCGACGTAGTCGGTGTCGCGCCTGCGATGGTCGTTTGCTGAAGATAGCGTCCGTTATTCCACTTATCGTAATAGCGGAAGATGCCTTTCCGCGCGCATGGCGTCAGCACCGTGGGGGTGTAGGAATCCCGCAAACGCGCGATCTGACCATTCCCCAGCGCAAAGAAAAAGGTTTTATTTTTTATGATCGGTCCACCGGCGCTTAAAGTATATTGATGTAAATTTCTCCAGGGCGCTACCAGCCCTGTACGGTTGTTATCCCATTGATTGGAATCCAAGGCAGAATTCTGAATGTCCCATACCACAGCTCCGTGGTATTCGTTGGAACCCGACCTCGTCAAGACCTGAATCTGGGCATTTCCACGCCCCATTTCGGCGTCGACGGGAGTGGAAATAATACGGAATTCACTGACCATTTCCGGATTGATCTGAGTAGGGGAATGAATGCCTGCTGCTTGGCGAGTATCGCTGATCGCAATGCCGTCGCGCTGCAAATTCAGGCTGGATACGGAAACTCCTGCGACGGTGGTATCGTTGGCGCCCATGACTGCATTTCCGGAAGTGGGGATGTATCCCGGAATGACTCGGACCAGATCAAGAGCGTTGCTGTTTACCAGCGGCAGATTTTGCACCGCCTGTTCAGGAAGCAGATCGCCTGCGGATGAACTGGCTTCCAATAAAATCCTGTCCGCTTCCATACTGACTTCAACAACAGCCTGTTCTGCGCCGGCGACCTCCAGTTTGATGTTGCGCCTCATCTGCGACGCGCTCCCAAGCGATACATCTTTGAAAACCTGAGTTTGAAAACCGGATTTTTCTGCGCTGATTTTGTACACACCGGGCGACAGGCTGGGGAAGGTGTATATCCCGACATTGTTGCTGACCGTAATGTTAACGATGCCGGTGGCAGTATTCGTAACCGTAACCTTCACGCCAGTCATGACTCCTCCCGTAGCGTCCGTTATGGTTCCGCTCAGGTTCGCGTTGCTGGATTGGCTGAATGCTTGAATGGATAAAACAAGAGAGAGCAGCAATGCTGATGCAGCGATACATTTTTTCATAGTCTACTCCGTGCTTGGAATAAGTGAATGGACCTTTGCTATGGTGATTCTGCGTCCGGGCGTATTTGCTATAGGCTCTCTTGAATTAATCGACTATTGTACGCTGCGCTTGAGGAATCCTCGATCCCTATGTGCTGAAAACGCCCCCCTCATTGTCCCGTTTGGAGCATCTCGGTCAAACGATAATGGATGTCCCGTTTGTGCAATCATGCAAACCGTACTGATAATTTGGCAGCAGTATCAATAACTTGGACGCTGTTGTCAAGTAAGTGTTTTATTCTGGTGACACTTTTTCGAAATTTAATAATTAGTCAATCATTTAGGAAAGTTATTTATCCGGCGTGGCTTTTGTACTGCTAGGCCATTGCGTATACCTGCGGATTGACGCAATTCGGCAAACGTTCGCCCTTCAAGCCTGCAATCAGGTTTGCGGCAGCCATGATCGCCATTTTATTGCGCGTTTGGAAACTGGCGCTTGCAATATGGGGAGCAAGGATAATGTTGTCCAGCGACAATAAGGGGTCGTCCATTTTTATGGGCTCAGGCTCGGTTACATCGAGAGCGGCATAGGCGAGGGCGCCGGAAGAAAGGGCGCGATACAACGCATTCGGATCGACTACCGGGCCGCGTGCGGCGTTGATCAGAATTCCGCCGGGCTTCATCCTTTGCAGGCGCGCATCGTTCATGAAATGATAGGTGTCCTGCGACAAAACGGTATGAAGCGATACGAAATCGGATTCGCGCAGCAATGTGTCCAAATCAACATAGCGTGCGCCGTACTTTTCTTCGGCTTCCAATTTGCGTTTCAAACTGAAATAGAGAATGCGCATATCAAAACCCTGGGCGCGCTTGGCCATTCCTTGTCCGATCCGGCCGAATCCGATAATTCCTAAAGTAGCGCCGGTAATGTCAGGGCCGAGAAAATCGATCGGGCCCCACGTTTTCCATTTGCCCGAGCGCGTGAACTTGTCCCCTTCCACCACACGCCTGGCCGCCGCCATCAAGAGCGTCCAGGCAAAGTCGGCCGTTGTGTCCGTGAGCACGCCTGGAGTGTTGCCGATTGGAATGCGGCGGGCGGTGGCCGCCGGTATGTCGATGTTGTCAAATCCTACCGCCATCTGGCTGAGGACCTTCACCTGGGGTCCGATCGCATCCATTAGACGCTCGTCAATCTGATCGGTGAGCAGACATAAGAGCGCATCCACCCCTTTGGCTTTTTGCAGCAGCGTCGGATAGTCAGGCGGCAGAGGTTCCTGCCAGACATCGACATCGGCTTCATGCCGCAACATTTCCAATCCCTTTTCCGGGATGATGCGGGTGACAAAAACCTTTGGTCTAACCATGAAACTCCCTTGTTCATCAATAGGGATATATTGTCCAGAACAATGAATTCTAACCACGAAATAAACGAAATACACGAAATTTAGTTTTTAGATTTCTTTTTTTTTGTTTATTGCGCGGCTCTAAAGCGCTTTAGGCAGTCACCTGTCCTCTCCGATTGATCTTTAAGGTTTGATCCCGTACACTCCTGATTGTCCATAATTCAGGGCCGATACCGAAGTTTAAGGGCGCTTATAATTGATTTATTCTCAGGAGCAAGGCAGAGAAACAATGGAATTATTTCTATTGGATGAGTTGAAGCGTTGGTTTGAGAAATTTTCGGGGAGGTTCTTCGGCGCGGATGATTATGTGAACAGAAATTTGCAATTGAAACGCGAGCATACCTGGCGCACCTGTGAAGAAATGTTATATCTCGCGAAGCATCTTTCGTTAAGCGACAATTCGATGCGCATAGCGGAAAGCATCGCGTTGCTGCATGACGTTGGCCGGTTTCCGCAGTTCCACGCGCACCGCACCTATAACGATGCCAAGAGCGTGGATCATGGCGCTCTGGGCGTTGAGACGCTCCGTCAGGAGGGCGTGCTTGAATCGCTGGATCCGGAGGAGAGATTTTGGGTGGAGACCGCCGTCGCCTATCATGGCGCCAAATCAGCGCCTGAAAATCTGGACGGGCAGGCAATGCTTTTTCTGAAGCTGATTCGAGACGCCGACAAGCTTGATATTTTCCGACTTGTGATCCAACGCTATCGCAATTTAAAAGAAGCCCCCGGAGAGACCTTCCTGGATCTTCCCGATGAAGAGCGCATTTCTCCGGAAGCGCTCGAAGCTGTCATGAACGGGCAACCTGTCGCCTATAGCCAACTGCACACTCTGAACGATTTCAAACTGTGTCAGATCGGATGGATCTACGATATAAATTTCGCTCCCACCCTGGAAAAAATCGAATCGGAGAAGATGCTTGAAGAAATGTTCAGCTTTCTCCCCGAAACGAGCGAAATTATGGAAGTCCGCCGTAAGGTTCAATCCTACCTCGCTTCCAGAAAAAATAATTCGCCACGAAACTGACGAAGAACAGGGAGTTCAATATTTCGTATCTCAAACAAACGTTGTTTATTGACAGGCCCTAATCCGGATATAATGCGCTCATGAAAAAATTTGCGCTCTTGTCCATTGGCTTCCTGTTATTGAACTTTGCGTTCGCACAATCCTCAAAACCCAAACGTCCAACGGCTAATTTTCTCGCACAAAAAACAATTGTCGATGGCGTCTCGGTTATTCGCCTTGTAGATTCCAGGCGCGGGATTGAAGTGTCCATCCTTCCGTCGATAGGCAATATGGCTATCGAAATGAAAGTTCACGGAAAAAATATTCTGTATTTTCCGAACGTAAAGTTATCGGATTTTCAGAAAAAGCCCATGCAGTGCGGCATTCCTTTCCTGGCGCCCTGGGCAAACCGATTGGACGATACAGCTTTCTGGGCGAACGGAAAGAAATACACTTTTAACTTAGGGTTGGGAAATATCCGCACAGACGGCCGGGGCTTGCCCATGCATGGATTGCTTTCCGATGCGGCATGGCAAGTGACGAAAATCGGGGCTGACAAGAAATCAGCGTTCGTCACCAGCAAATTTGAATTCTGGAGAAAGCCTGATCTCATGGCGCAATGGCCTTTCGCCCACGAATATGAAATGACCTACAGGCTGGAAGACGGGGCCCTGGAAGTAAAAACAACGGTTACGAATTTAAGTTCGGAAACTATGCCTATCGTCTTGGGATTCCATCCCTATTACCGGATTCCGGACGTTCCACGCGATGAATGGATTTTGCGCATGCCTGCCGCCATAGCTGTTATTGCGGACGACCGGCGCATCCCGATTTTGGAGTACAAACCGAATGATTTGCCCAATCCCCTGCCGCTCAAGGGACGCACGCTGGACGACGGTTTCACCAACCTGGAGCGCAATGCAAAGGGGCAAGCTGTTTTCTCGATTGAATCGGGCGACAAGAAAATTGAACTGCTTTTCGGGCCGCAATATACTGCGGCGGTAATCTGGGAGCCCGCTTCTATGCCGGGACGGTCCTTCGATTTCATCTGCGTCGAACCTATGGCCGGATCCACCAATGCAACGAATTTTAAGGGGCCGAAAGCGATTTATTGGCTTCAGACTGCTCCGCCCAACGGGAAATGGAGCGAGAGCTTCCGGATCCGTCCCCAAGGACTTTAGTTGCATGTTCGCTATTTTACTGCTCCCGAAGCGCAAATAAAGAGGCTTCGAAATATATATCCTCCTTCACCGGCGTTCTGGAACTCCGAAACCTCTGAAGCGCGCAGTTTAAGCAAATGGCGCATGAGTCCCTTGGCGATGAACTCATAGTCAGGACCGGAGAAAGGGCGTTCTGTTTCATGCGCAACCGAGACATTGCGAATCTATATCGGTGGCTACGACGTGATCCGCCCCAAGCCGCACGGCGGCGATTGCCAGAAGCCCCGCTCCGCAACCCAGGTCCAGAACGCGTTTACGTC
The DNA here is from genome assembly GCA_964441405.1 of uncultured Acidobacteriota bacterium. GTDB lineage: Bacteria > Acidobacteriota > UBA6911 > UBA6911 > UBA6911 > UBA6911. Next base: position 34,590 of record CAYTYP010000022.1, on the reverse strand, counting down.
CCCTGATTGTGTAAAAAGGGGAATTTATCCTTTAGTTATTCGTAGAAACGGCATGTATGCTAGCGCAGAACTGCCAATGCACACAGAATGGGATTTTGGCGAAATCTATCGGGAGCACCATCCTAAGGTGCTAAACCTCTGTGCTTATCTGCTCAATTCCCGTGAAGCGGGGGAGGATGCGACGCATGAGGTCTTTCTGCGCGTGCAACAAAAGATTGAACAATATAATCCTGCATTCTCTTTCTCGAACTGGATCCTGAAGATAGCCAGCAATTATTGTTTGGACATTCTAAGACGCCGGGGAACGGAAAGACGACTGTTTCGAGTAGATTCAGAAATGCCGGAACCGCCGTCCGGAAAGCCGACTCCGCTAAACGAGATGCTCTCCTCCGAACGCGGTGAAAGCGTGCGGCGCGCATTGAGATCTCTATTGGACGAATTCCGTGTGCCGCTGGTCCTGTCCTATTACAATGATTTCACTTATGAAGAGATTGCAGACGCCCTGGAGTTGCCAAGGAATACCGTTGCAACGCGTATTTTCCGGGGCAAGCAAATGTTGAGAGAGAAGCTTAAGAAGGAGAAGTATCATGAACTGCCCCAATGAATTTATTCAATCCCAATTTGTCGACGGCGAATTGCCGGAACAAGAAACCGAGGAGTTGGTTGCGCACCTCCATTTCTGCTCTGTTTGCCGTGAAGGTGTGGCAGCTCTCAAAACCGAAAAGCAGCTCATTGTTCAGAGCCTGCAAGGAGTGGGTGCGTGGGCGCCGGAACGGGAATTTCCGGAAATCAAAAAAATCGCCTTATTCGCGGCTATCGCCGGTTGCGTGACGGTATTGCTGCGAATGTTTTTGGATCTCATTCTTGAAACCACTGCGCCTGCCGAATTGGATTGGGTTTTTCCCTTAAGCCTTTCAGGATTGTTAAGTTGGTTGGGAAATGGAATCTTCTATTTCATCGAAAATGGAGCTCCCATGATTGCCTCTTTTATTGAAAAGGCAGCCGTTACAGTAATAGGTTTGATTATCATTGGAGTCATGATATCCATGGTTCGCAAGATGAAGACAATTACTTCCATTATCGGTGTGACGGCGATTATGTTTGCTTTTGTCATGCCCGGCTACTCCATCGACTATCGCAAAGCCGAAAAAATGGGCGGCATCCTGGTTCCCGCTGAAGAAACGGTTGATGATACGTTGGTCGCATACGGTGATACGGTCAAAATTCGAGGAACCATTACCGGCGATCTGGTCGCCATTGCGCGTAAAGTTGATATTCAGGGGACAGTTCAAGGAAATGTCATCTGTATCGCTCAGACGTTCGATAGCACGGGCCAAATAGAAGGAGATCTCTTCACGATCGGACAGTTCGTTCAGACCCATGGGTTCATCCGCGGCAGTCTCTGGGGAGCGGCGACCAATCTGACCGTAGGTTCAAACGGCAAAATAAATTATGACGCAATCCTTATGGCCTCGGATATGAATGTAGATGGCGAAGTTGGCCGCGATCTCTCCGCCGCGGGAGGATTTCTTGACATCGGGGGAGCAATCGGACGCAATGTTATATTCAGCGGCGCCCGAATTCTTATTCAAGCTCCTGTAAAAATCGGGCGCAACCTTCATGCAAAGGTTACAAATGAAAAGCAATCGAAGGTGGATGCGAAGGCGACTATCGCGGGCGAAAAGAAAATCGAGCTTGTTAAAACCAAGAGCAAATATTTAAATTTGCGATTTTACCTGGGATGGATGTTTTATGTAATCGTAGCTTTCCTGCTCGGATTGCTCCTGTTCGGAATTATGCCCAAAGCCGGTCGATTTTCTTTTTCAACCGGCCGGACATTGGCTGCTTCAGGAGGCATCGGGATTCTCATTTTTATAGTTTTGCCTGTCGTCGCGCTTATCCTTGCAATACCACTGTTCAGTCTGCCGATTGGATTGGTAATTTTTGCGCTATGGTTTCTTGGACTATTTTTGGCCCCGGTGATCGTTGCCAACTATATTGGCCGCGCCATTCTCAGGAGAGAAGATGAAAAAATATCTACAAGAGCCCTGGCTCTGATTATCGGGCTTGGTATCGTCGTAGTTGCAGTGAATCTGCCCTATGTCGGCGCAGCGCTCAATTTTCTTTTGATCCTTATGGGTTTGGGAGCTTTGGCAATAACCGGACAGCAGACGTGGGCATTGCGCCGGAGCGCAGAGGGAAGTGCGTTATAGCAACGGAGAAGCTATGGAATCGGCTATTGAACTCAAGGATGTAACCAAGACATTCGGCCAGACTGTCGCGGTAAGAAATTTGAACATGAATATCCCGCAAGGCGGCATTTATGGTTTTATCGGGCCGAACGGCGCGGGAAAAACAACCACCATCCGGTTGATCATGTCCATACTCTTTCCTGACTCCGGCAGCCTCTCGGTGCTGGGATGCGCATCGGCGCTTGAAGCAAAGAGCCGGATCGGCTATTTGCCCGAAGAGCGAGGCGTCTATAAGAAAATGCGCGTCGGCGCTTTCTTGAGCTTCATGGCCAGTCTCAAAGGAGTGCGCGATCCCGGCGTGAACAAACGCATCCGTGCATTGCTGGAGCGCGTCGGCCTTGGCGGGACCGAACGGAAAAAATGCGAGGAGCTTTCCAAAGGCATGCTCCAGAAAGTGCAGATTGTTGCAGCAACCATTCATCAACCGGATCTTTTGATTTTAGATGAACCCTTCTCCGGGCTGGATCCCGTCAGCACCCGGCTTTTGCGTGATCTGGTATTGGAAGAGCATCGCCGTGGCGCCACGATCCTCTTTTCAACCCATGTGATGCCGCAGGCCGAAGAAATATGCGAACACGTGATTATGGTCCATCAGGGACGGAAGGTGCTGGATCAGCAACTGACGGTCATCCGCAACCAGTTTGATCCGCGAACCATTGAGTTCGAACCGCTCGATCCCAATGCCGACGTTTCTACCATTGCGCAATTGCCGGGAGTAGAGCAGGTGGATCGGAACGGTTCCGGCTGCAACGTTCTTCTTGTCGAAGGCGTGGATCCGGCCGAGATGATGCATCGGATTATAGATTTTATAATGCCTGCACGGCTGGAGCTTTCACGGCCCCGGCTCGAGGACATTTTTATCCGGCTGGTCGCGGCTGCGACGGACAGCGCTGTGGACAAGCAAAAGCTTAGAGCGGATCTGGCGCAACCCGGTTCCGGGGAGGCATCCTAATGAATAATATCTTTCTCATCGCGAAGCGTGAGTTCCTGGCGACAGCGGCGACCAAGGCTTTCATAATAGGGCTTTTTATTTTTCCGGCCATGATCGCTCTATTTGCCTTTCTGGGCCCGATTCTGTTTTCTCCTAAAAACGTCGAAATAAAAGGCGAAGTGATAATCATCGATCCGACCGGACGGATCACGCCGGAATTAAAAAAGGCTTTCGATCCTGCAAAAATTGCGGCGCGCAAAAAAGAAGAAGCCGGCCGAGCCCTATCCAATACGCCTAAGCAGCTTCAAAAAGTCGCCGGCAAATCGATGAATAAGGCTGTCGGAAATGTGCTTGGGCCAATCCCGGAATTGCACATACTGGAGAGACCCATCGGATCGGATTTAGAACAGGCTAAAAAATGGCTGACGATACAACCAAAGGAAATGCCTCATCTGGCGGTTGTTGTTATCCATAAGGATGCGGTGGAACCGGTCGACGCCGGGAAAGGATACGGCGCTTACGATCTTTATATACCGCCTAAATTGGATGACCGCGCCGGCTCTGAAATCCAGCGCGGTTTGCGGGAAGCCATTATCAGCGCCCGTTTTCAAACGCGCTCCATAGACAAGGCTGCTATCGAGGCGGTTTTCAATATGCCGAATTCTCCGTCGGTGACAGTAACTCAGGATGAGCAGCGAAAAACCGTTCCCGGCTTGAATTTCATGATTCCAGCAGCGTTCGGAATACTGCTGTTGCTGGGAGCTATGGGTGGAGGCGGGCAATTGCTCAATTCAACAGTCGAAGAAAAATCGAGCCGCGTCGTCGAAGTTCTTCTGTCCGCAGTCTCCCCCATGGAACTGATGACGGGCAAACTTCTCGGCCAGATGGGCGTCAGCCTGTTGGGGATGGGATTATACATCTTGATGGGAATTGCACTGCTTGCCGGCTTCGCCCTCATTGGACTGCTCGATTTCTCCATGATTTTTTATTTGATTGTCTTTTTTATAATTACTTATCTTGTTTTGGGATCTCTCATGATGGCGATAGGGGCGGCGGTCAATGACATTAAAGAAGCGCAGAGTTTGATGATGCCGCTTACATTAATACTCATGATCCCATGGATCTTGTGGATCCCGATATCGACCAATCCGAACTCTACTCTGAGCATTGCGATGAGTTTCATCCCGCCCGTCAATAGTTTTGCCATGCTGTTGCGCATGACGTCGAACACGCCGCCGCCGTTTTGGCAGGTATGGATTTCGATAGCTATCGGAATCGCATCCGCCTATTGCGCCGTGTGGTTCACAGCTAAAGTGTTTCGGATAGGGCTTTTGATGTTTGGAAAACCGCCCAATTTCGCCACTCTCATCCGCTGGGTGCGGCAAGCGTAGACATTGACGATTTGGAGATACGGGATGCTGAAAGCTGTTACGTTCGATTGTTGGGGAACGCTTATCATGGAAGCGTCGACAGGAACTCGCCGGGCCCGGACAGAGCGGATCCGTAGGATCGACGAAGCTCTCCGCGAGGAGCGGATAGTCAGGGAACCGGAGGCGATGGACCAGGCGTATGACGTTCTCGGAGTACAGTTGGTGGAATTGTGGACAAGCCTTCGGGATATCGGGGCTCGGGCGCAAGTCGATTGGCTTCTGGACAATCTTAAGGTATCCAAACAAATCCGTACGGATTCACTGATGGACCGGCTCGTCGCAGCTTATACGCTTCCCATTCTATTGGATTTGCCCGTTCCTCTCGATGGCGCGCCCGAAGTTCTGTCCTCTCTTAAAACTCAAGGTTTTCGGATGGCGGTTATTTGCAATACCGGGCGCACGCCGGGCAAGGTGCTCCGCATTATCCTGGAACGCCTGGGCATGGGACAGTATCTCTCGGTGCAGACTTATTCGGATGAGATCGGCTTGCGAAAACCTCGTCCGGAGATATTTCAGCATACTCTGGCGGAACTCGGCGTTCAGCCGTCCGAAGCGCTTCACATAGGCGATACCTTGGCGGCGGATGTCGCAGGGGCGAATGGCGTCGGAATGCGCGCTGTACACTTATGTCATCCCCGAGGCGCAGACAATAGCCCCGGCCATGGGGAGACAATCTTTTCAATGCCCGGCCTTCTTCCGCTGCTGCCGGGAAAGGACGCAATGGGATTGCTTGATTGAGTATCTCCGCGAATGGATATGGACGCTTAAACCTGTCGTTGAGAACAAAAGAGAAAAACTCAGGAACGAAGCCAATATTGAGCTATTGCCAGTCGTTTTCAATTCGTCAATTCGTCAATCGTCAATCGCTTCACCTTCCCGATCCTATGGTCCAACCATTGCCCAATCCATAGGGCAATGTCACAAAAGGGAACGCTTCTACGTGACGGATCAATCCGCCGCGAATGGCGAATGTTTCCATGGTCACCAGATTCTGGAGCATTCCCGGAGGGGCGTCAGGTTTGGCATTTCGACTGGTCCCGTCGTGAATAAACAGAGGAAACGAGCCTACCAATCCTTTTTGCTCATCTACAATCAAGGTGCGTCGCGGGCGGATGTATTTCATATAGGCGAAGATTTTGGTGTCGATCTGCTGGGAGCAGGTCAGCATGCTGAATTTCAGCATCTCCCGCCCCTGCTGCGTGTCGGCGGTGGGAATAAAAGGCGCCGGCATCATACGTCCGCCCGGAGGCGGATTGTTTACCGTCTGATAGCCGTTTTCATGGCGAACGCAATCGTCTCCGAATGCGCCGATTTTTCCGCTGTCTCCTTCCAGCGCGTCAAAATAGGAATTTGCAGCTCGGATCAGGATGTCGCGGGATGCGCGCTGCTGGGCGGGAATGTCCGAGACAAGGAGTTGTGGCGGCGTGGTCAAAAGCGGGAGAGCTGCGGCGTCGACGCTTCGATCGTAAAGTTGTTCGATTTCCTGAATTTTTCCGCGATCCACCTTCAATCGAATCGCCACAAGAGCGTCTTTGCCTCCAATTTTAAGGCGAGTCTGTAGGGCGACCTGGCCCGAAACCGGATCGGATACATAGATTTTGAAGTCTGTCGGCGCCGTTTGGATACGCCAAAGAACGCCTTCTCCAACGCTCATTTCGCCAGTGTTTTCGGTCATCCGAACGTCAATCGAGAGGGGCGGGACGATCTTGGGATTGTGAGCGAAAAGGGCGCTCATGTAGCCGTCCATAACGCCGATCAAACAGGCTCGATCGCATGGTTTTACGCTTGGATTCCATTCGGGCTCGCCTGCAATCAGAGCGCCGCCGGCAAAACCAGACGCCAGAAAGGAAAAAAGGATTCCGATTCTCGAAAAGCGCAATACAGATAGAGCGATTGGTTGCATATCGATTTCCTTATTTGAGCAGATTGTACAGAACAGCTTATGAGACAAGCAATCATTAGATAGGGACCCTTAAAGATGGACGCATCCGTTTAGCAGCTGTAGTCAACGATAAACTTCTCGACGATGGCCGATAGCATAAATTGTAATATGCTGCTGATGGTCGTCAATCATGAACAAAATGCGATAATCGCCAATCCGCAGACGGTAACTTTCTTCTCCCTGCAATTTCTTAATGCCGGCTGGACGTGGATTGTCTTCGAGGGCTAACAAACGCGCTGCCACCCGATTGTATACGCGGGGTGGCAGCGCGTTGAGTTCTTTTTCAGCAGAGCGCTTAATATTGATCGTGTAGCTCATAAAGTCTATTTGCGCCTGCGTGAACCCGCCAACACATCACGCAATGGTTGTGTTGGCTCGGCTCGGCGATCTTCAATCAGCGCCAGATCCAGCATGTCATTACGCAGTTTCTTGTCTTGTAGAACGCGTCGCAGCACTGCTTGCTGCTCTTTACGCGGCAATGCTTTGAGCGCCGTCCAAAATACCTCGGCAGTAGCTTCCAATCCAGTCATTGCGACCTCTTTCAAAAACGTTATCTGCTATCAAGTTTAGCATATCCTTTAATGCGCCAAGCGTGGAATTCCGGATAAGAAGATTATGCAAAATTTCACTTCAATCAAAGGCTTTTTCGAAACCTGTCTTCGAAACCGGTCGTTCCATTGTGGCTAGAGAATACTCTCACCGAATCGGTAATAAAGGCCGGGTACGGAATAATCAGGATATTGAACATGGAAATATGATCTCAAACCCATGATATATTCTATCAATCCCTTGTAAGCCTTTTGAATCGCTCCTTTCTCAAGCTGCTTGCGATATTCATTCGTAGATTCATGCAAGGATCCCATTTTTGACTGCTCCTTTATCTTTGTACGGTCGTCATGAAATACCGGATGTATTATAGATAATCCGAAACTAAAGAACGGGATAAAGCTTCTCCGGTTTATAAAGAGACTGGAGGCGGACACCTCTGGATATATGTAAATAAATGTAAAAAACCTTTTGCATCGATTTAATACCGGTCCTGGCTGCATGAGCCGTATGTATAGCTGAGAGGCAGGAGAGCCGAACGGTTTCAGGCATCTCTTTTGATGCGAAAGGAGCAAAACCATGAGAATAAGAAATATGATTACAATTTTAGGATTGATATTGGTCGTTGGCGTCATTTCAGGAGTGTCCCAGACGGAACCGCCGATGCCGCCGGGACCGCCGCCCCAGAGGGATGTTTTAGCCCAACTCAAAAGCGCATTGCAGAATGCAGGAGCGCCGACTCTTACCTCCGAGCAAGAGTCGGCTATTCTGGCGTTGATCCGGCAATTCAGAGAAGCGCATCAACCGCCGGCCGCACCGCCTCAACCGGATGCACAGGCTGACGAGAATGCGCAACGGGAAGCTGATTTAACCGCGTTCACCGGCAATGCGCTTAATATATTGAAGAGCGATGGCACTCAAGTGAACGCTCTGGTTGCCGGCCTGGGTGAAAGCGGTCTTGAAAAGCTGATCCGCAGCCTTGCCGTCGGCCCGGGTAGATTTGGCCGTAGGGGCCGTTTCGGCCGCCAAGGTGGTCCTGGCGGTCCCGGTGGACCTGATGGCCCTCCCGGCGATTTTAGGCCTCCAGTGGAGCAATGAGTTCTGAACGAGATCAAAAAGGCTGCAGGGAATGCATGGACAAATTTATCGACTGAGTTTTGAAAAGGAGTTATAAAAAGGCCAGGGTTGGGCGATAAATAAGCCGCTCAACCCTGGATTGCGGTGTTGAATTCAATGTTAATTTTGAAAGCTGATATGGTTAAGCCGGATAATGTCGTATGACATTCTTGCCTAAACGCCCAATAGCCTCAATTGCCCTCAATGCATTTCTCATCCTGATATTGGTTGTCTTAGCTGCGCTGCAATATCGCTGGAGCGGCCAGATAAGCGAGGCTGCACATGCACGGATGCAGGCGAGCCTTGAAACTTCGATGTTTCATTTTCGGCAGCAGTACTATAGTGAATTACAGCAACTGACATTTTCGTTTCAGCCTGACGCAGCTATCCAGATGCAAAGGGATTGGAAAAGCTATGCGGAGAACTGCAGCGCTATACTGAGCGGACCCGATGGAAATCTGGTCCGTGATGTTTATCTTTGGATCGCTACGAAAGATGGCGGTTCTACATTGCTCCATTTAAACCAGCGCCTGACTGATTTCGAACCGATCGCCTGGCCATCAAGGTTAAACCCTGTCAAGGAGCGCTATGCGGCCGCTTTTCTTGATTCTTCACCCCCGTTTTCCGATAATCCGCGGTTTGGCTGGACAATGTTTTCTCAAATTCCCCTTTTGCTGAGACCTTTGCTCGAAAATCGATCATTATCGGATGCTCCTGGCGACCAATCCCGGCCCATGAGTTTTCTGATGATTGAGTTGGATAAGGAAAACATAAAATCCACACTGTTGCCTGAAATAGCCCATAGGGCTTTTAGGGATCCGGAAGGTTTTAATTACTATGTAGCCGTTGTGGACGAATTTTCCGGTGCAATTGTTTATCGTTCGGATTCTGCCCTGACTCCTGAGGCATTGGCTCAGCCTGATGTAAAAATCAACTTGATGGAAGAGCCTCGCGAACGCATGGACATGCGAGCTCCGGGCTCTGAAATGAGGCCGCCGGAGCAGAGGGATCTCCGGGCGCCAATGTCTTCAATGCCGCCGCCACCTTTTCGACAACCAGGTCGAGGCATCGGCCCCATTTCAGTTGAGGCGGAGGGCGCGGGCTGGACCTTAGTCGCCAAACATCGCGAGGGTTCTCTTGATGTTGCTGTCGCGCGACTGCGGCGTCGCAATCTGGCAATAAGTTTTGGAGGCCTTTTATTGCTGGCCGCCAGCATGGCATTGATCCTTATCAATGCACGCAGGGCGCAGAGGCTGGCGCGGCTGCAATTGGAATTTGTGGCCGGGATTTCACACGAGCTGCGCACGCCTTTAGCCGTGATTTGTTCGGCGGGCGACAACCTTGCTGAGGGAGTGATTGGCGATTCGAGCCAGTCGACGAAAAAATATGGAGAACTCATTCGCGGCGAAGGGCGCAAGCTTGCCGGAATGATTGAAAGAATCCTGCAGTTTGCCGGATTGCAGCGAGGCCTGCGGCGCTATAATCTCCGCCCATTGCAAATCAATGATATAACGGAGTCAGCATTGAAACAGGCGGAAACGGCTATTGCATCGGCCGGTTTCTCGGTGGAAACAAGTTTTGCTCCCGGCCTGCCTACGGTTAGTGCGGACCCGGACGCTTTGTCGCAGGCAATCCAGAACCTTATTCAAAATGCCCTGAAATACTCCGGCGCAAGACGCCGGCTGGCGGTGAGGACAGGAGAAGCCGCCGACAAACGCGGGTCGGAGGTTTGGTTGGCTGTTGAAGACCAGGGCATAGGCATCGATAAAGAAGATCTTGCGCATATATTTGAACCGTTTTTTCGTGGGAAAATGGCTTTATCGGAACAAATACACGGAACCGGACTGGGTCTATATCTGGTCCGTGAGACGCTTGCATCCATGGGAGCGAAGATCAGCGTTAAGAGCGCACCCGGAAAAGGGAGCAGGTTTACAATACATTTTGCCGCCGCGCCCGGTTCATCAGGGCAGGCATCGAGCGCTTAGCAAATGGGATATAAAATACTGCTGATAGAAGATGAACCAGGCCTTTGTCTCACTTTGAATGATCGACTTCAAAGTGAAGGCTATGTGGTTGAAACCGCTTCGGACGGAGAAACCGGGTTCCGTCTGGCGGCCGATCGGATATATGACTTGATCCTTCTCGATTTGATGCTTCCTAAAAAAAGCGGATATGATATTTGTCGGGAATTACGGCAGTTGGGTCTCGCAATCCCCATATTGATGCTTACCGCCCGCGATCAGGTCGTGGATAAAATTCTCGGGCTGAAAATCGGCGCCGATGATTATCTGACAAAACCTTTCGAAATGCTCGAGCTCATGGCGCGCATCGAGGCCCTGTTGAGGCGCGCAACCCGGACATTCACATCTGCCGCCCTGGTCTACCAATTTGGATCCATCCGTGTTGATTTTCGAAAAACAACCATTCTGCGCGATGGGAATCCTGTAGATTTATCAGCCAAGGAGTTTCAACTGCTGCGCTATCTGATAGATCACAAAGGAGAGACGCTCACACGAGAACAACTTCTTCAAGACGTATGGGGGTATACTTCCATTCCTTTTACCCGGACGGTGGATGTCCATATTGCCTGGCTCAGGCAGAGACTCGAGCAAGATCCCAAACAACCCCAATGGATTGTAACCATCCATGGCCACGGCTACAAATTCACCGGAACATAATTGCTTGAAGCGTTCTATGCAATCTCGGCAACTATTGTGACGTAGTTCTTGCCATATTTTTTAGCGCATTTCGGGCAGGTCGTGTACCACATGTACCACTTTTTTACGCTGTGGCCTTTCGATTTGAGAATGCCTTCGAAATCCTTGCACCATTTGCCGGTGTCGCTGAAAGGTCCTTCATAGACCTTGCTGTAGAACTTCCCGCTTAAAGTGACGTTTTCCGCGTCGGGCACGTCCTTGTCAACGGCGACGTAGAGGTCCATATTCCATTTCGACGTATGGTCGGAAAGGGAAAGATAGTCCGTTATTTCAGCCCCGGCTTTCCTGATATTTGCATCAAGCCTCTTCATTACTTTGCCGAAATTCAGGGGCATGAAGAAAAGAGTGAACACCTTGTCCTTAATGAATTTTTTGTCTTTCCATTCAAATTCCTTGTCGTCCCATGGAGCCGGATCGAATTGCGGACAACATACCTCGTCGGGTTGATTCTGAGTCGCCATAGTCGCCTCATTGAGTTTTTGCAGTTTATAAAATATTCGCCGGTGCAAAGCAACCATTGTTTTCCATGATTTTCAGTTTTAACGATCGGGCGCGAAAATCGTATATACTGGATCATGCAAAGGAGCGGATCCATGAACCCATTAACCGGTTTTGTTCATGAAGCGCTGTCGTGCGGAGTCTCGCGTAAAGATATCACCGAGGAACTGGTAAAAGGCGGATGGACGCTGAAGGAAATAAGTTCAGCTCTCGATGAATTCGTCGAAACTCATCTTCCGCTTCCCGTGCCCCGCAAACGCGTTTCCAGTTCGCCCCAAGAAACATTTATATACCTGATGCTGTTTGCAGCCCTTTTCACCACAGCTTTTGAATTGGGCGCTATTCTCTTCAGCATCATCGATCTATCGCTGCCTCTTGCCGGCGAATCTGCTTTCTCATCAATGCTATCTTTACGCTATGGCATTGCTACTGTGATCGTAGCTTTTCCTATCTTCATGATCTGCGTCGTGATGAAGCTGCGTTTTCAACTGGATTGGGCCAGGCGCGTTTTGCCCGGATCGGGTTCATCGCTTTCATTATCGGTGTAATAACTGTGATCGGATTCGGATTCTGGTTTGCAGGCAGCCCGATGCGCGCCCGCTTGTTTGCTCAGGATAATCAGCGCATCCGGGATCTGGCCGCAATCAGCCGGAGTGTGGATTAATACTACTCCAATAAGGGCCGACTGCCGGAGTCTCTGGTCGCCTGCGATGATAATCCGGGAACTTATGTCAATCATAAGATGGATCGCGTGACAGGCCAGCCTTATCAATATTTGGTTGTTGATGCGACTCATTTTCAGGTTGGCGCCACCTTCGCATTGCCCGGCGAGCCGGACATAAGCAGGTTTGAATCACGGGAAGATGCAGACTTCTGGAAACATGGTGAAGGGTGGCGTACATTCACCATCGATGTAACGCGGGAAGTTAAAAATTAGAAAAGGGTGGTGTATTGGAATAATTTTCTAAAAAGCCGTCCACGGTTACAACTGCAAAAAAACAATAAAATAGTTTACTTCGACGGGGGAGCCTCGGATTTTTGCGATGATTGTTCGCTGGTTTTCATCAGTTTTTGCAACACTTCGCCGTAATAGGGCTTTTCTTTGAGGCTGGCATAGGAGCCCGGGAAGAAGGTCAGGGTGATATCGGCGCTGCCGTTCTCGAATGCGTTCAGAACGATTGCCGCTCTCTGGTCATTCGGCAGGCGGGTGTTGTCGATCATAGGAAAATCGAAGAATCCCACCCAGAACTCCGCATTATGGGTTGCGAAATTCTTCCCATCCGCAGTCGGTGTTTTGATTTCCATCCGCAGATTGATTTCGCGAGTTTTTTTATCGGCCGCCAAAACATAAATAGAGAACTGTCTCGTAATCCCATCCAGCGTCAGACTGGCGTCTTCCAGTAGAAATCCTCCCGGGTTTTGTTTAAAACCATCCAAATCGATGATGTGGTCTGTTTTCTGCCCCGCGCTCTCCAACACGAGCATCTGTTTGCGGCTGATCTCGGTTGCAACTTTGTATAGCCGATCCAGGTATTCATTTTTTCGAGGATCGTTGGAAATGTCGATCTGCCTTTCCAAATAGGTGAAAAGCGGTTTAAGGTTGAGAGATTCGTGGAAATTATAAGACAGCAGTTCGAGATTCAGTACGCGTTCGTCCAGAGCGGCGGCTCCGGGCCGAAGGAATGTCCCGATGATGGAAACAAACATGTCCTTGCGCAAAGCGCTTTCCGACTCCTCACGTTTACTCATCAGTTCTGTATAGATACGAGTTCTTGTCTCCTGAATCTGATAGTCTTCTCTTCTTTTGCTTTCCTCGAGCTCGCGGTTTTTAAGGTAATTCGAGCCGATCAGGCCGATAAGCGCAACGCTCAATGCGGTCAGCAAACCTCCGCTGGAATGCAGAATAAAACCGATTTTTTCCCACCAGGCTCGCTTTCCGGAGATGGATGGTTCTTCCATTGCCTTACTTCCTTTTTAGCGTCATTTTGCCATCGACAACTGTGATGTCCCAGTCGTAACGAGTGGCTTTATCGTAGCTGAAAATATTGGTGGCAGGTTTCTGATTCTTGAAAACAACCGTCAATGCAGCCTTGCCTGTTTCTTTCACGAAAACATGATAAGAGCCGGTTTTATCGGTTTCGCAGTTATATTGATTCCCGGCGGCGGTAATTTCCACTTTTACGCCGGCCGGCGTTGGTTTGTCGGAATCGGTAATGGTTCCGTAGATCTCGCCGGCCCAGGCGCAACTCACGGAAAGACAGATCAATCCTAAAACGATAAGAGCTTTCATCGACAGCCTCCCTATCCGGATATATTACGTCAGTTCTTGTTGGAAGAATCAAATAAATGCATACATCGGCGCCGGGATCGAAGTTTTATAAGAAGATCCCGGCGCCGTCCGGGTCCACGAAAGAAATGCAGGGGCCGGAATTATTTTACTGAACCGTGGTGTCGTTCGAAGGTTTTCCTTCTCCGACCTGTTTATCGCGTTGCGCCTGGAGAGCTTGGATCAAACCGTCGATAATCTGGTTAGGGATGGCAATTACGGCTTTGACCGGCGCCGGCAATACTCCGGTCTTTTGCATTTTCAGGGCGTCTTCCTCGCTCTGAGGACCGATGACATCGCAGAAGGTCAAGGTGCAATCAATGGGCGAAACGCTTACCTGGACGTAATTGGAATAAATGCGCGACGACTGGATGGTGTGATCGGCAATGATTTGAACGGGTCTGTCTTCTTTGGTCATTGGATTTCCTTTTTTTACTGACGACTACTTAATCCGCTCGATGTTCGCTCCGAGTTGAGCGAGCTTTTCTTCAATCCGATAGTAACCCCTGTCCAAATGATAAACCCTATCGATTATGGTTTCCCCTTTAGCCACGAGTCCCGCTAAAATCAGCGAAGCGCTGGCCCTCAGATCCGAAGCCAAAACGTGTGCGCCTGTCAGGGGTTGTCTGCCCTTGACTATCGCCTGCCGTCCGTCGATCGTGATGTCGGCGCCCATCCGGATCATTTCCAAAGCATGCATGAACCGGTTTTCGAAAATGGTTTCAGTAATAACGGCGCTGGCGTCGCCCTGGGTCATTAAAGCCATGTACTGAGCCTGCATGTCGGTTGGGAATGCCGGGTAAGGGTAGGTAGCAACGTTCTTGGATATAATCGGGTCCCTGCCTATGATGCGAAAGTGATCGGGACCCATCATTACCTCGGCTCCTGTTTGACTCAATTGGGTCAGGACTGCGGTCAAATGTCTGGGATTGCAGTTTGCAATCTCCACATCGCCATGAGTTATTGCGCCGGCGATCGCAAAAGTTCCGGCTTCGATGCGATCTGCCATGATCTTATGGTGGCATCCGTGAAGTTTTTTGACTCCGCGAATTCGAATGGAGCGGGTTCCGTCCCCGTCGATTTGAGCGCCCATGCCGCGCAGCAGGTTGGCCAGATCGCTCACTTCCGGTTCGCATGCGGCATTATCTAAAACGGTTTCACCCTCGGCCAGCGTTGCAGCCATCATCAGGTTTTCAGTTCCGGTGACCGTTACCGTATCCATCAGAATGTAAGATCCGTGCAGTCCTTCGGTGGAAGCTTCTATGAATCCATGCACGATTTCGCAGACTGCGCCCATTTTTTCCAATCCCATGATATGGAGATTGACTGGGCGCGCTCCGATCGCGCAGCCCCCAGGAAGGGATACCCTTGCTTTTTTGAATCTACTGACTAGCGGTCCCAGGACCAAAATGGACGCTCGCATGGTTTTGACAAGTTCGTAGGGCGCTTCGAAACCATTAATATTGGAAGCTCTTAACGTGGCAGTTCCGTTCTCTTGAACTTCCACTTCGCCGCCCATTTCCCTCAGCAGATTACGAGTTGTTAAAATGTCCCGGACATAGGGGACGTTTTCCAGATGTAAAGTGTCTGCGGTTAGAAGAGACGCAGCCATTGCAGGCAATGCGGCGTTTTTAGCGCCGCTGATTTCAATGCGCCCTGACAGACAATTGCCGCCGATCACGCGAATTTTATCCATTATTTCTCCAGATCTTCCGTGCGATCAGGCAACGGGGAATCTCCTGCAAATCATTTAAAATCATTTGTAAAGACAGGCCTGTTTTTTCTATTAGTTCCTGAATCCGTTCTGTCTGACCGGCCCCCGATTCAATCAATAGATATCCCTCCGGGACAAGATGGCCTGGAACTTGGGGAATTAAACGGGAATAAATTTCCAATCCTGTCAAGCCTCCAAATAAAGCCAGGTGAGGCTCATAATTTATAACGTCGGAAGGGAGAGTATCACATTCTTCCAGGGGCACGTAGGGTGGATTGCTCAAAATAAAATCAAAGGTTGAGTTTGGGAGAAAGCTCTCCAGCAGATCTCCCTGTAAAAAATGAATCCGATCGGCGACCCCGTGCCGGCAGGCGTTTTGTTTTGCAACCTCCAACGCAGCCGCCGAAATATCCACAGCCCAGCCTATTGCGGAGGGAACTTCGTGAGCGATTGCTATCGAGATGCAGCCCGATCCTGCCCCGATATCCAGGAACCGGGCCGGCGACGGATAGCTTTTCAGAAGCTCAATTGTCTTTTCAACCAGAAGCTCAGTCTCGGGGCGGGGTATTAAAACAGCGGGCGTTACCCGGAAAGAGAGGCCATAAAATTCCCTTTCACCGGTTAGATAATTAAGGGGTTCGCCTGAAGCGTGCCGCTGGACAAGGCTTTTGAAATGGATCCAGAGGTCCTCAGTTATGGCTTTTTCGGGGTGGCTGATGATCCGAACCCTGTCCCAGCCAAGAGTGAAACCGAGCAATAGGTCTGCCGCCAACTCCGGAGATTTAACATCCCCTCTTCGCAGTTCCTCGACAGCCCTTGTTCGAGCATCCCGGATTATCATAATTTCAGGACTATTACGAATTACGAGTGACGAATGACGAACTAATAAATATTCCCAACTACTTGGCTGTATGGTTCAATTCGTCATTCGTTATTCGTCACTCGTAATTCCGTTACACGGCTTCTTTCAACCGTTCCGCCTGGTAATAGGTAAAGAGAGCTTCCAGCATCGATTTTATATTGCCATCCAGCATTTCCGGAAGATTGTGGACTGTCAGGCCGATTCGATGATCGGTGACACGGTTTTGAGGGAAATTATAGGTCCGGATTTTTTCACTGCGATCTCCGGAGCCAACCTGGCTTTTGCGGTCTTCTGCAATCGTTTTTTGTTGTTCCTGGAGCGCAATATCGTAGAGTCTCGACCGTAGGACGCGCATTGCCTTAGCGCGGTTTTTGATCTGTGATTTCTCATCTTGGCAGGACACCACCAGGCCTGTTGGGATATGGGTGATCCGGACTGCGGAATAGGTTGTATTTACAGACTGGCCGCCAGGCCCGGAAGAGCAGAAAGTATCGATGCGGATATCCTTCTGATCGACGGCCACTTCCACTTCATCCGCTTCCGGAAGAACGGCTACAGTAACTGCGGACGTATGGATGCGGCCGTTGGCTTCCGTGGCCGGCACTCGCTGGACGCGATGAACGCCGCTTTCGTATTTCAATTTGCTGTAGACGCGATCCCCTTCAATAATTGCAATGATTTCCTTATAACCGCCTACCTCGGATGAATGCTCTTCCATAATTTCCACGCGCCATCCGTTGCGTTCTGCATACCGGGAGTACATCCGAAAAAGCTCTGCTGCGAAAAGCGTCGACTCGTTGCCTCCCGTGCCGGCCCGTATTTCCAGAAGAACGTTTTTATCATCATGGGGATCTTTGGGCATTAATAGAAATTGAAGATCCTTGAAGCATTCTTTTTCACGCTCCTGGAGCGCTGTTAATTCCTCATCCGCGAGCTTGCGCATTTCCTGGTCGGATTCGGATGAGACCAGCGCCCTGGCTTCCTCGATCTCGCGCAAAATGTCCTTGAATTCGCGGAATTTCTCCACAATCTCGCGCAGTTCGCTGTAGGCCTTTGCATGTTTCTTGTATGTTGAATGATCTGCAAGTACGGCCGGGTCTGCGAGAAGGGTGTTTAGATCTTCGAATTTTTTTTCTAAAGCGTTAAGCTTGTCGATCATAGGACATCCAGTTAATTAAAATTTAGCAGAGATGAAAAGAAAACAGGAGAGAGGACGCGGGCGGAACCGCTAGGCGGCCGTCTGCGCTTCACGCGCCTTGATGCTTTCGAGCTCGAGGGATTCCTTCAGCGCGCGGATAGCGACTTCCAGCTGATCGTCCGTAGGCGGCTTGGTAGTGATGTGCTGCAGAGCCAGCCCGGGGAGCACGATCAAACGGAAAAAGCCTTTTTGGCAGCGAGGAGCTGAAAGACGGATCAACTCATAAGACAACCCGGAGACGATAGGGATCAACACAATCCTTGAAAGGAAAATTGCCCAGAAAGCATTGAACTTGAAGATGGAAAATACAATGATGCTGACGACCATAACAAACATCAGAAAACTGGTGCCGCAACGAGGATGCAATGTTGATTTCCTGCTTGCGTTTTCCACCGTGAGTTCTTCTTTCGCTTCCCACGTATGAACAACCTTGTGTTCCGCGCCATGGTACTGAAACACCCGGCGGATATCTTTCATCATGCTTACCAATAAAAGGTAGGCCAGAAAAATGATTACGCGGATAAGCCCATCCACCAGGTTGAAGACCACCCAGTTATGGACAGCCGCAATGTATCCTTTCATCCATGTGGTGATCCAGAGGGGGAAAAGAATAAAAAGGAGAACGGCCGCCGCTACGCCGAGGATCATGGAAAGCGCAATCGGCAACGCCGTGCTTTCTTTCTTTTTTTTCGGTTTTTCAGGCGACTCCGGCTCTAAATCCTTCATAGCCACATTGATGGAATAATTCAATGTGCCCAACCCTAATGCCATCGATTGGACCAGGACGGCAAAACCGCGGATTACAAGCCAGGATAGAGGCTTCCAATATTCGGATAAGCGCTTTACCGACTCTTTTTTTACCTCGATGGATCCGTCCGCTCGCCGCACCGCTACTGCATAGGCATGAGGCGTGCGCATCATGACACCTTCAATGACGGCCTGACCGCCTACCAGAATGTCCTCGGGCGACGCTTTGGACTTTGTACTCGACATCAAAAAATTCTCAGGATGTGGGTGGAGTTTCTTTGCCCTTGCCGTATCGTTTATTGAATCGCTCGATTCGGCCTGCGGTGTCGACCAACTTCTGCTTTCCGGTGAAGAACGGATGGCATGCGGAGCATAACTCCAACCGAATCTCTGATTTAGTGGAATGCGTCTCGAATTTATTTCCGCAAGCGCATGTTACTAGAATCTTAGGGTACTTGGGATGAATTCCTTCTTTCATTTCAACCTCGTTTTGCGGGCTCACTCTTACTTTATCGCCCGAAGATAAACGCTTATTATAGCATTTATCTCCGTATTTTGGCCATGAATTTTCAAAAACGAAAAAACGTCACGAATTCCACGCATTTCACTATTAATTCAATAAATTCTCCATCAGAATTTTTTAAATCGGTGAAATCGGTGTAATCCATGGCGTTTTTTGATAATTATGTATGGTTCAAATCGTCAATTATCAATCGTAAATAAGCTTATGCTTTTAATGATCAGCGTTGTGTCTGCGGATGAAGCGCGCGAAGCCTTACAAGGCGGCGCGGAAATTCTTGATATCAAGAATCCGGCGGAAGGTTCTCTGGGCGCCCAATCTCCTCAAACTATCAAAGAAATAAAAAAACTGGCAACGGGCAAGGTAAAGATCAGTGTTGCGATAGGGGATTTGCCTAACCTGCCCGGAACAGCTGCTTTGGCCGCTCTCGGAGCTGCTGTATGCGGAGCGGATTATGTGAAAGCAGGTTTATATGGCCCTCGCAACGAGGCTGATGCCATTGCGCTGCTCGGCGCAGTGAAAAGCGCCCTCCACCAGTATGAATGTTCCATTATTGCCGCAGGCTACGCCGATTCCAATCGAACCGGCTCATTGCGACCGGAATTTTTGCCGCGAGTGGCTCTGGCAGCCGGCGTTCAAGGCTGTTTGCTGGACACTGCAATCAAAGATGGACATAACTTGTTTGATTTTATCGATTTGCAGGAGATCGGGCGACTTATCGAGGAAGCTCACGCCGGAGGTCTGATGTTCGGTTTGGCGGGCGCCCTGCGCGAACAGGACTTGCCGGTGGTTCGTGATTTGGGCGCCGACGTAGTAGGGTTGCGCACATTGGTTTGCCGGAATAATCAACGCAATGGTCCTCTTGATGCAGCCCTTGTGCGCCGGTTGACAAGAAAGAGCTAAATATATTTGGCGATTTAGGCAGTCATGCAATTAGAAATTCAGCAGACATATTGCATTATCAGCAGCTGGAGCCGACTTGATAAGAAGAGAATCTGAAAAGACGCGGCTTATCCTTCCTATAACAGATTCTATTATTCGTTATTTGAAAGAGATTGGATTTGAAGCGGTCGAAGCAGTCGAAAGAGATCCATACCCTGATGTTGAATACCAAAACCGAAGAGCGTACGTATTTGCCTCGAAAAAAGCGTTGGGATCCTAATTATGCAAATACAGATTGTGCCTGCCCTGGCGGATAATTACATTTTCATGCTCCTCAGTGATTCGACGGAGGACGCCGCTGCCGTTGATCCGGGCGATGCCGCGCCTGTTCTCCAATATTTGGCCAAGACAGGCCGGCGATTAACCGCAATTCTCAATACCCATCATCATCAGGATCACACAGGCGGCAATAAAGCTTTATTGAGTCATTTTCCGAGAATTCCGGTCTATGGCGGTCTCGGAGATCGGGGCAGAATTCCAGATCAGACTGGATTTTTGAAAGAGGGCGATTCCATCACAGTATGCGGACGAAACGCAGCCATACTAGATGTGCCCGGACATACACGCTGCAGTATGTGCGTGAATCCTCCGGCATCGACCCGGATAATGTCCGGCTTGCAGCGCGGCTCAAAAGACTCGAAGCTTCCGCGGTTTTGCGAAAGCCAACTGTTCCACTTCTGCTCGAAGAGGAATGTGAAACCAATCCATTCTTTCGCTGGGACGACGCGGATTTGAATGCCTATTTATCAAAGTCACCGGGGATTGACACCTTCCGTCATCTCTGCCAAATGCCATAAATGGAAAATGTACACAGATACCCGCAACGCCCGCAAAAGCCATGCCCTTCATTCAATGGAGATGAGTAAAATGACTGCCAGAATACCAATTGGCGTGTTGCTGATAATGGCCCTTTGGTCGCCAAACGCAACCACATCCGATGAAATAGACGGTGTATGGTATTTCCAAGTGGATCGTGTCTGGTCTCACTCATCGACTCCACCTTTCCCATCAATGCTTCTTGCGGAAAGCTCTTATGTTCCGGCATCTGAGAAGCATGTTTATAAAATCGTTATATCCCGAATGGCTGATGGACGATTCCAGGCAGATTTCAACGATCCGCCTTTCAAGGGCATATCAAAGCAGGCAGATGCGCTGATGTATGTATTTGACCTGCCAATGGGCCGGTTCATAATTATGCATGGAAAAAATGGATTAGAGGGCGAACTGACTCGATATGGCTCCGGAGTGCCTATTACAAAAAGCGAGCGAGGCATGCTAAAGCGCAAAGTCGATCCGTAAATTTTAGTTAAGCTGCAAGGGAGGACGAGAGATGCGAGCGCGGGTCTTTATCAGCTGCGGACATCGTGAAGGCGAACGTGACATTGCCCACGCCATAGCCGAGTGGTTCTCCTCTCAGGGATTCCGACCCTATGTCGCTCTCCAGGCTCAAAGCATTCAGGACGTCAACTCTGGGACCATCGGCGAGCTTTGAAGGTCTGACTACTACCTCTTCATCGATTTCAAGCGCGAGCGAATGGACTCTGGTACGCAATCTCGTGGTTCGCTTTTCTCGCATCAAGAACTGGTGATCGCGTATGTCATGGGCTTTGAGCATGTGATCTTTTTCTTTGAGGATGGCGTCAATCTTGAAGGCCTCGGCGAATATATGATGTAAATGGAATTCGTGCCTGTCACCAATTATTTTAAAATAAGTAATCGGGCGATGTTTTGAAGTGAATGGACAGATATATTTGTCTCCACAGGATAATCATGCTGTCCGGGATAGATGATCCACAAATGGGAAAGCTCCAAATCTTTCACCGCGATCTTCATGGAGGGCGTAATCCTGGGAGATTCGGAAAATTTCACCTCAATGCCAAAGCGACGTCCATTATGAAAAAGCAGCAAATCCAGTTCGGCCAGATTATGCGTTCCCCAAAAATACGCTTGAGATGGATGAAGTATTTGCAAAACCTGTTCCAATGCAAATCCTTCCCATGATGCTCCCGCTTTAGGGTTTCCCAGTAAGGCGTGGTAGTCCCTAATATCCAAAAGGCTGTGTAGCAGGCCCGTATCACGAAGATAGACCTTGGGTTTTTTCAGTTGTCGTTTGCCGATATTTTCGTACCAAGGTTGAAGCTGCCGAACCATGAAGGTGCCGGTTAAGAGATCCAGATAGGAGCGGATGGTCTTGTCTGATAACCCCATCGAACGTCCGATTTCGGAGGCGTTCCATGTTTGGCCATGATAATGGGCTAACATCGTCCAGAAACGGCGCATAGCCGGCGCTGGAATATTGATTCCCAACTGAGGGATGTCCCGTTCAAGAAAAGTGCGCATAAATCCTTCGCGCCAGGCTAGGCTGTCCTCCTCCGATTGGGAAAGAAAAGATCGAGGAAAACCGCCGCGCAGCCATAAGCTCTTCCATTGATCCGGCCCGATTTCCGGTAAATCAAATCCGTGCAATTCGACAAACTCAATACGCCCTGCCAGTGTTTCTGAAGTTTTCTTTATAATACCGGGAGAGGCGCTTCCCAAGATCAAGAAGCGGGCTTTGTTTTCAGGACGATCCACCAGCACTCTCAACACCCGAAATAGCTCAGGCATGGTTTGAATTTCATCCAGGACAACCAGTCCCTCTAAATTCCCGAGTACAAGCTCCGCGTTTTGCAGTCGCTGCTGGTCAGGCGTGGATTCCAGATCGAAAAAGAAAGATTTCTTATTTTCTGAGAATTGACGGGCAAGCGTTGTTTTACCGCATTGCCTGGGACCCAGCAGGGCAGTAACAGGGGTTCGATCAACAGCATCGGCAATTCTATTGAAATATTTTGTTCTTGGGATCATAGGCTGATTTTACCATGAAATCTCGGAGTCGCACTCCGATATTTCATGGATATGTCATAAGGTTAATCTTGGGCACCCATTGATTGATAATTTTGGAATAACAGTGGGTGTCCACGATTAAGCTCAAAGACGCGGCTTATCCTTCCTATAGACTGAAGATCACGAGCTTGGTTGTGGTCGATGTGCAGATGATCGCTACAGGCGTCATCCATTTCCATAATTTGTGGCGGACGGAGATGATTTAGTGAAGGATAGGTAGCACAATCTGCCTAGCGGCTATGAATTCTCCCAAGCAGCTGCCTCATAAACTTCCGAATGCAATCGGGCTCGCCGTTTGCGCCAAATCTTTCGCAGCAGACATGCCCGAATCCGCCGCAGCAGTAGAAAGCCTAGTAGAAATGCTGGTTAGGGCTTACCCTTTTCTTAAGGGGCAGTCAGAGTCTCCCAGATATCATCAACATAAAGCGGATCGAAAATGCGGATATTGCGTACAGTAAATTGCCGTCGGCCGTTATACAGGACCGCGCTGGCGGCCACTTTCTTGATTTTAAGCCGCTGAAAATACTCAAGCCCCCTGGTGAAATCAGGGGAAAACGTGCCGGCGGATTTGATCTCGATCGGTGTAAGCATTCCCTTTTCCCTGATGAGCAGATCGGCCTCGTTGCCGTGGGAGTCGCGGAAAAAATAGATCTCCGGCCTGATCCCCTTGTTGAGAGCGCATTTGACGATTTCCGCTATGATGAAGTTTTCATAGAGATTGCCGCGCAAAGGATCGCGGGACGCTTGTTCCTCCGTGTGGATACCCAGTAGAAAAGTCGCGAGACCGATATCCGTAAAATATATCTTGGGGGATTTGATCACGCGCTTTTGGACATTCTCGAAAAACGGCGGCAGCTCGAACACAATATACGAGGCCTTCAGTACGGAAAGCCAGTTTCCAATCGTTGTTCCTGAAGCACCCACATCGTTGCCGAGCGAAGCCAGGTTGACGATCTGTCCCACTCTGCCGGCGAGCAAGGTGAGAAACTTCTGGAACAGAGACAAATCCCGCAACTGGATCAATGCCCTCACATCGCGCTCGACATAGGTTTGCAGGTAGGAATTGAAAAACCTGCGCGACTCAAGCCCCTCTTCGTGTATTCGGGGAAAACATCCCCGGCAGATCAAGTGGTATGGATCCCTCACCGGCTCATAGCGACGAAGCTCATGAAGAGAGAAAGGCCAAAGAGTCAGGATAGCGGTCCGGCCCGCCAGAGACTGGCTGATTGCCTCGTGCAGCTGCGGCTGATGGCTTCCGGTCAGAATAAATCGTCCGCGCTTTCTTGACCTGTCGACCATGCCTTGAATGTAGGAGAGCAACGCCGGCAGCCGCTGCACCTCGTCCAGGATGCCGCCGTCCCCCAGCTGATCCAGGAATCCGCGCGGATCAGCTTCCGCAGCCATGCGGATATCCGGGTCCTCCAGAGTATAGTACGGCTTGTCCGGAAACGTCATTCGTGCCAGCGTGGTCTTGCCCGACTGGCGCGGTCCCAGGATAGTCACCACGGGATATTCGGAGGCGCATCGAGCCAATTCTTCTGAAATGTCTCGAGTGATCATTTTGAAACGATGCCGCAGTTTTGTGCAAATTGCAAGTTAAAGATGGGATTTGCACAGATGTTCTCTGCTGTCAACGCCTGTTTGATTTAGATACGATAAGTCCAATTTCTATATGGAAACATATTATGCATTTGGTCGGCCATTAGTAAAATATGCTTTTTATGATTTCACGGCCTTTTGGGATCCAGCGCATCGAGCAGGGATGGGAACGGCGCCCGATTGAGTGGCTTTCCGGAGAACGGCGGGCCGGAAAAACTACGCTCGCCCGTATGTTCGCCGGAGCGGTATATCTGAACTGCGACTTTCCGTCTGTGATCCGGCGCAGCGAAAACAAGGTCGATGCCATCGAATGCAAATACAATCCCGACCGGTTGGACATTTCTTCATTGCTTGCTTTCTACTGTAGTAAAATCGCCTGACAATCGCGTCAGAGTTGCGTGGTCAGTAGACATATTGCATTTTATCCAAAGAAACAAGAATATTTGTCTTGGCCTACAATTTCCAAAAACTTTTCGATGCTGTCGACTTCAGGAACTGGCTCATAGCTGTGCCATTTCAAATCTGCGCGCATCCAGAAAACTTTCCAAACCCTTTGCGTACGCACATAGGTTGTCTTTGCAAAATCATGCTCTAAAATTATTTCCGGCTTATCATATCTCGGACGGATTTCAAACAGCTCCACGCTGTGACCAGTAATGCGATACCCAAGATCAAGTTTTGAGCGGATAGGCGCCGGCGGTCTGCGCTTTTCCATGAATGCAGCCATTGCCTTCTCAATTATTTTCGTTTCAATTTCCGAAAATGCCATAGGTTTAAAAACACATAACGCACGAGCTCAGCGGAGGGCCGTGCAATCAGACCTACTGGAGCAATATATACATCATGATGTATATATTGCAATAATATGCCCGCTTTCCCAGGCTGATCCTTTACACTATTCTTGTGCCTTTAGTACGGCCGATTTTCAATAGCTCCGATAAACGCTCGGGCTTTGCGCCGTTGATAATCCAGGTCTCCAGCCGGGTCGATGGCAGGAACCGGGATAAATACTCATCCACTCCTCCGGAGTGTTTGGCCAATAATTCCACCGATAGTATCTCAATCATTTCATTCCCGGGGGTCATCAAGCCATCAACGTCTTTAGCCAAAACCAGGCGAGAACAATTGATCAACTGCGCTATCCAGGCGGCGATGGCATCCGAAGTAACTTCCCAGGAATGAGGCAAAGGATCCAATCGAAAAACAATTTTGGAAGGGAGCAATATTGCAGTTCGGCCTGATTTAGCTATATGGGAGGCCACAAACGGATCGGAAATCAAATAGCTGTCTTCGATCAGATGATTCAGGAGGCAACCGTATTGATCCATGGCCAGCAACGCCATGTGATGCGCTGCGGTTTCGTTGAGTCGATAGCGCCGATAAGCTTCTCGAACCTGGTCGGCGAACTTGCCTCCTCCCGGTACAATCAGCAGCGAATGGATCTTGGACAGGCGACCGATTTCCCGGCATAGAGTCGGAAGCTCCGGACCCCGGCTGATGCTGCCTCCTATTTTTATTACGGCATCCAGGTTCATAGTGGCGATTGACGATTGACGAATGACGATTGTGGGGATCGCAAATGTTCGGAGAGCAGATGAGCTGCGGACAGACATGATGCCACAGCCACTTTCTCATCTCCCCAGTTCTTTGTCAGATCGTGGATTTTCAATCCCATTCCTGCCGCCGCCGCTTTCCCCAGGAAAGCTCCGGCGCCTAAAATAACAACCGGCTGAGTCTGCAATTCCGGAAACCTGGAAATTACCTGATCGATGCCTTTTTGAATTTGAAGGAGTTGCTGCGCATAGATGTATCGGGCCAGTTCGTCTATTTCAGCCGTGGAAAGCATTTCATCATCGGCGCATACCAGTCGGGCAAGCCGTTTGCGGGCGGAGGCGACGGAAGGCGGCCGGCCATCGGGAGTGGGACACGTATAATCCTGTGGTGGCAAGTTTCCAAGTATCAGATGAACGTCGCCGCTGATGGCAAAGTATTCGGAAGCGACCCTGCAAGATTTCCCGGCGATGGGCGCAGAATGAACCATAGCCGCCAGATTGGTGCGCAGGGCGCCAGTATAAACCAACTCGCCTGAAGAGAGGCGATCCAGATCTGTCCGCCTGCTGACGCAAACCTGTCCATACAGGATAGGGATGATGTCGGTTGTGGTGCTGCCAACATCCAAAAGGAGGCAATTCGGAAATTGCTTCGCTATCCAGAGCGCGGAGGCAAGCCAGTTTGCGGCGGCGAATTCAAGAGGCCGTCCCTGCGCTTCCTTCAGAGGGATGAAGGCGCCCGAAAGGCTCAAACAATAGTTAGCCGGTTTTGGGAAGCAGGTTGCGAGACATCCCAATACAAACAGCACCCCCTCGCGTTTTGTGTCAAACGCATCGGATAATTCGGCGGTCATGGTTACAGCCATTGCCTGAGGAAGCGCGCCCTTAGACAGGGCTTCGTAGACCGTTCGCAATATTTCCGGCAATCGGTTTTTTTCCTGCCAGATTTCCAGCGGCTGTGTAACTATCCGAACCTGTTCACCTAACCATGCCGCCTTCACATTTACCGCCCCGATATCCCACCCGATAATATTCATCGTTTTATTGCCAAAAATCAGGGTAGCGACCTTATTTTAATTTCGAGATCTGCTGCCAGATAGTGAGGGGGAAAAGATCGGGGACACCCACTGTTTGCCCCTGTTTGAAGGTTGAAGGAAATGGGTGTCTCCATTTTTTTTCCAGGATGATGATGGCCCTTTCTTTCATCTTTCCGGAATTTTTACGGCAGCATTTTCATTGTGCCGGTTAGTGCAACGCTGCGGCCCACTTTCTCGCTGCAGTTCATATTTCCGGTAATGGTCCCATTCTGCATGTTCAGGTGAAGACCATTGCAGCCGAATTCCTGCTCCTGGGCCTGGAGCTTTTTGATATACCCCGGATCCTGTATGCCTTGGGTCATCTGAGTCATGACATCCTCCATCTTTTTCATCAGCTTCTCGCGGTCGGCATCCGACAGATTGGGATTTTGAATCTGTTTTGTAATGGATTCTATCTGCTGCTGTGCATTCATGCTCGATTCATCCTGATTGCTGACTGAGAAAGATAAGCTGTTTGAATCAGCTTCAGCCGGATATAGAGTGGCGCGCCGCTTGGCGAACGGTGCAGTTTCGTTGCCGCGGAAGAACTCCAGCGTGTACAGTAGTTCCTGACCTCGGGAAGGATCTTGAGGCAAAGGTTGGGCTTTTATCTTCCAGCCGTTGGCAGCCTGAAAATCCCAGATATATTTTCCGGTAATGCTCAAGGCATGAGATAGATAGGCTCCTTTGCAGCACAGGGGAGTTATGGCATTGATGGACACGATTCTGGGACCGCCGCCCGGAGCCACCTTAATTGTGGCACGATAGGCATTGGCGTTGATGGATTCCTTCAAAACCTCAATGCTGTCCGATTGGAACACGAAGTTTGTGCCGGCCGGAAATTTTCCGTTGATTGCCACTTCAACCGTTTCTCCCGGCTTGACTGCAGCCTTTGATACCAGTGAGATTTCAGGAGTGTTGCATGCAAGCTGCTTTTGCTGCTGTGGCGTCATCTTGGCGCGCTCTGCCCTGCACGCTTCTCGAATGGCCTGGTCCTTCTGTTGATATTTGTTGAGAGCCGCGTGTGTCACTCCCCAGAGAAGCAGGATTCCCATCGCAACCTGAAAACTCAAAATTTGCCATCTTCGCATCAATCAACCTCCTATAAAAATTCTTCCAATCATAAGGCGATCAGTTCCCCGGGAAAGGCGCTTTACGATCTACTAATATCCACATAATTGCCAACTGAGTCCAGAAGAGATACAGCTCCGCGGGCCGGTGCAGAGGAAAATCCACCATGGCGATCGCCAGTATGGAAAGGACGGACGCCCCAACCCCCTGTTCCAGCAGCGGCCGCGCCCGGCAATGGAAAAGCGGCGCCGTAAGCGCCACTGCCGCGACAAAGGCGCAGAGGCCTACAATCCCATAATCAACCAGAAATTCCACATAATCGTTATGCGCATGATCCTGAAATCCCGAAAATGAGAGTTCCGGATTTTTGGGATTTGTGCGTAGGTAGTCCGTTTCCCATTGAGCGAAGCGTAATGCAAATGCGCCCGGTCCGTAGCCGGCCGGTGGAATTTGAGCGGCATGCGTAAAGGCGATTCGCCAAATGTAGATCCGGCCCGCGATCGTCCTTCCAAGCGGACGGGCTGGAGAAAGTATTATCAAGAGGGTGCAGAGCGCCGGAATCGATACCGCCCATCGCAAAGGATGCTTCACCCTGCAAGCCAACAGCCAGGCGCCTGCTGCGGCAAAGCCCAGGACTGGAGCACGGGATCCGGTTGCGATGATGGCGCACAACTGGATCAATCCGGACGTCGTTTGAAAGATGCGCCACGTTCGCCGGGAAAATCCTGCGGGAGTCGGAAGGCAGATAGTGAGCGGAAGAATAGCTGTAAGCAGAGCTGCCACAAAATTCGGATTCCCCAATGTGGAAAAAATTCGAATCCTGGAACTCCCCTGCAACGATCCTGTCAGATTCAGCAGCATAAATGGATCAAGCCCGATCCATTGCAGGAGCGCCACCGCGGCCACGATGGTTCCCCCGGAAGCCAGCGCCAACGCAAATCTCTGCGGTTGAAGTCCGTTCCACAGCACCAGCAGAAAGCCGGCGCATACAAGGAAATTTCGGATCAACTCTCGGATCGAGGCCTCATCGCCGGCGCCGGCCGACAGCGACAGGGCAATGATCCAGACGATTGCCGCCGCCATGGCATTGGAGGGAATTTTGCGCTTTATCTGTCCGGACACGCTCGCAATAGCAAATCCTGCAAGCACCCATGCGGCTAGCAGCCAATCCTTGGCGGTGGAAAAAGGCTGCGGACTTGCAGGCCAGAAGACCAGCGGCATCATGAAAGCTGTTCCGATCGTAATCCATTCGAAAAAGCGCGAGCCGGACATGCCGCCATTCTTACCGATTTCCGCCCCTTTTTCCATCCCGAACCAGGGTCTGTCAGATGATTCGAAATGCCACTGGAGATTGCGGCGCCGAAGATCTTTTCAATAGCGCGAATTATAGACATCCATGCCTTTGATGATCGGAGCAATGGATCCCCGAACAACTAATAAATTGGTTTCCTGAAGCAGATATCTTTTATATTTCGCCAGATTATTCAATTCAAAAAACAGGACATCCACTGCAGCAATATCGGTTTCGAACAATGGGCGTCCTGTAAAATCCTGTAAAATATTTGCAATAAATTGGGCTTGCGTTGATTTAATCTAATTTGCTATTTTTATGCTACGCCAACGAACAGAATGCAGTGAACAAACATCCGCAACGGAGATCATGGACTTCTATGAATAAACGAATTGCTTTCATTGGATTTTTAGCTTTTTTGTCACTGGCAGGGACAGCTATTGCCGCTGATGTTACTGGAAAATGGACTGCGGCTGTTGAAGACAACGACCTCGTGATGGTTTTCAAAGCAAAAGGAGATAAGTTGAAGGGCAGTATTGAAAATCCTTTGCTGGGAAATACGAAAATCAAGGACGGGAAAATCGATGGAGATACCATCTCTTTTTTGTGTTGCGCCTGAACAACTACAATGAAACGAAAATATTGTGGAAAGGGAAGGTTGAAGGGGATGTGATCCGGTTCACCCGCTCCATTTTTGGAGGGGGAGGCTCCAAACAGATCATTGCGGTGCGGCAGAAAGAAGCTATCCGTGATATATCCGGAAAATGGATTGCGGGCACCACAAGTGTTGACATTGAACTGGACCTTAACGTTGACGGAACAAAGCTGACAGGAACGGCCAATAATCCAACCCATGGAGCAGCGAAAATCATAGAAGGAAAGGTCGATGGAACCAATGTTTACTTCCTGGTGGATCGCGGCAATAACAACAGAACAGTATGGAAGGGAGAAGTCACCGGATCTGTAATAAGATTCACCATTGTTACGCCTGACGGCATTACCGTCCCGGTCATAGCGGTAAGGCCCAAAGAGGCGCAACAAACTAAATAAATAAGCATTCGCGCCGGCAGATATCCGAATCTCCAACTATTAACTTATTCGTAAGCCCTCAATATTATGGCATTACTAAAGGGATCGTTGTTGATCTGGGAGGAGCGGAAGGTTCCTTAGCCGTGGAGCTGGCAAAAATAACCGATCTAAAGATTTATAACGTGGATATCAATCCGGCATCCGTGCGCCAGTGCAACCTGCTTGTGGAGCAGAATAAATTAAGTGGACGCGTGCTGGCTTTGGAAGCGGACGCGACTAATCTGCCGCTTCGGGACAACTTTACGGATATGGTTGTCAGTCGCAACTCCCTAACCTCACCCGCACTGTCGGCATCAGCCGGGAACAGTATCAGGCCTTCGGACACATCACAATTAAGGGAGCTATAAGAAGCTGTATCTCCACTGTCCCCTTTAGAGGCCTAGTTTCTTTTTCGGGATCTGAGGTTATAGGCAGATTGCACGCAGATAATTTGCATGGAACCGGTTTTGAATTTGGTCAGCGGACAAACCATGAAGTCGCCATAAACCTCCGTATCGAAGTCACCAAGCAGCCTGGCCAAATTTGCCGGCAATTCGGTGTCGTCTCGTATTCCAAGCATCCGCCTGGTTCCGATGATCCAAATTCGTCGGACCGCGCTGCCATTATAGATGGACAATCGGCCATGCACTTTAAATAAGGTTCTGCAACCGGGTTACAGATCAGCACACATCGGATTTTACAACCTGCAGCTTTGAAGTCGCTGCTATTTTGAGGCGCGTACTTCCACGGAGTAGAGCGCGTGGTGAGTTAGAATATACAAGGTACGCCCAGGACTGCCTCCGAAAATGATGTTGATCGGCCGCTGCGGCACATCGATGCGCGCGATCTGTTTGCCTTTCGGGTTGTAGACGAAGATCTGGCCATTAGCAACATAGATGTTGCCGTCCGGCCCGACTGCGACACTTTCGCCGCCGCGTTCAGCCAGGACGCGCAAATCGCTTAATGAGCCGTCGGCATTCACCACTGCGCTATAGGTGCGGCATTCCGACGAACTGGCGACATAAATCCGCTTGCCGACCGCGGCATTAATGAAGCCATAGGCGTCCAGATTATCGGAAAAGCGCCAACCCGTTGCATCGGCCGGGCCCTGTTGCACAACAAGTCCCGCCGGCAAAAAGATGCTGCCGTCCGGCGAGACAAACTGCTTTTTCTTTGGTGTGGCGACATCCTCCGTAAACATTTCGGTCAGTGTTTTGTACTTCATCGTGGGAAAATCGAGTTGGTTTCTGAATTCTCCGTTGTTCCAGTAGTTGGCCGGAAGAATGACCCGCGCCTGCGGGCGCGGTTGCGTTGGCTGCGGCTTCAGCACGGTAATGTCCGCCGGCGCGCCGGGACGGAAGGAGAATACGGTTCCCTCCGATCCCCAGGAAGAGAGCGCCATCAGGTTTCCGGATTGATCAAAGGCCAGGTTCACCGCATCCAGGGGATGATCGTTTTCGATGACGAGCCCTCTCTTCGGCGACCAACTATAGATCCGGTTCTTGTTGTGTTCGACAAAGTAGAGCTTGCCGGAACTATCCACAGCCGCGCCGGAAATTGAGTGGAAGCCATCCTCCAGCTTTCGGACCTTGACGCCGGGAGCAAGCACTGCAGACGCGTCGGCAGGTGGCGGTGCAGGGGGATTCGGCGGAATATCCAGAACGGCAAACTCACGTTCCCGCACTTCCAGGCGATGGGTTATATCTTGAATGGAGTTCTCATACGGGAACTTGCTTAAGCGCAGGAATGTGTGGCATCCCTCCTGATTGCAAAAACCTACTCCGCTCTCCGCATTGACGTGTACATTCCGGAATCGAATGTTTCCGGAGTTGTAGATGCGAACCGCCGCTGGGAAAGGCGCGCGCGATCTTGTCACCCGGTAGGCATGATAATTGGCTATAGTGATGTTCTTTGAATCATTGATTTCCAACGATACCGCCTCGACGCTTTCGCCTGCTTCGCCTTCAGTCTGCGGCGCATGGATGTCCCAATTCTCCACACGATCAAATTTGATTTCGACGCGGACATGGTGTTCGTTGGAAAGCTGATATACATGACCGGGAGTTTTGGTGTTGGACACGTAAAAACCTGCTTGGGCGTAAGTGTTTGGAGTCCATATATTGGCAAACGTTCCTCCGCCGCCATCGGTCACCCACAGGCTGGGGTATTGACCATCCCATCGTTTGCGCAATTCGGGATCGGCCGTATTATTGTTGTTGTAAGAATTGATTCCGCTGCCGTGGCCGCCCAGGAAGCGCACGTCATTGATCATAGAATCGGCTCCTGCGCGCCAGATCACGCCCGAAGCCCGTCCATTCACTCCGCCGGTAAAAATTCCCAAACCACTTAAAATATTAGCGCCGCCCGGAGGGGCTGAAATCATCGGCCGGGGCGCTCCCAGGCTTTCGAACCCGGGTGCGGCATCCGGGAGGTTCAGCTGCGCCATTGTCGGATGCAGCCCAATCATAACCGTGTCGGGTCTCAACTTCAGGGTGTCCTTGATGATGTATCGGCCGCTCGGGAAATAAAGCACGCGATGTTCGACGATCGCCTTTTGGACGGCTGCTGTGTCGTCCGTAGCGCCATCTCCAACGACGCCGAGCGTGTGAACATTCACCCATTCATTTGCGGGAGGCAACGGCCGGATGGCCGGCGGCAGGGGTTCCGGCATTTTATCCAGAGGCGTTGCCTTGTATATCATTCCGATTTTTCCGGTCATTCCCAGTCCTGGAATGATGAGCCCGTAATTGAACGATTCGACCCTGTATTGTTTTCCTTTGCCTGCTATCGTTTTCCCGCTCTCCCTGAAACGAGCAAACATCGGCGTGTTTTGCAATAGGGCATTCTCCACCCCGACTTCAGTAAGCGGATTATTTTCTTTGCTGATGATGATGGCGGGGCCGGAGATGTTCTCAAAGCGACAGTCTTTGATCCATAGCTGATCATAATATTCCGGATCAATTTCGACTGCCGTGGGCGTGTTACGGAAGGTGTTGCGGATTAAAGTGAGGCCGGCTTCATGCTCGCGGATGGCGGCCTTGCGCTGTCCCTCGAAAATCGAATCGAGCAGAGTGAATTGCCAGGCGGCTGAAGGTTTGTCTGTCAGGATGCCGTAGGTTCCTCCATAGAAACGCAGGTCCTCAGCTTCATTCCCGATTTCGGTAAGGGCTGCGAGACCGGAGCCTATGTGGAAATCCATATGTCGCAGAAAACAGTGTTGGGCGTAATGGGCGCGGATTGCAACGGCAGCGGGATTGCCGGTTCCTATTTCAAAATCGATATTGCTCATCGCCGAATAGAATGTCCCGGGGTTAGCATCTCCTATTGCGTCATTCGGCGGCACGGCGCCCGGAGGAGGAAAAGGAACACGGAAGGAGAACGTGAATCCCTGGCGAGGAGGCCGGGAGCCTGTAAACATCACCATGAGACCGATGTCCTTCTGATAGCCGGGCGTGTTATCGCCCAGAACAAAAACAGGCCGCGTTGGGCCATAACCGTAAACACGCACGCCGGACCAAATATATAAAGTGCGGGTTAGCCGATAACGGCCCGAGGGTACAAACAAAACGCCCTCTCCCGCGTTGGTTGCAGCTTTGTCGATGGCTTGCTGGATAACAGCGCTATCATCGGCGACGCCGTCGCCATGAACCGCGAAGGCAGGAGGTTCCAGATATACAGCTTTGGGATCATCGAGCCTGATAGTCAGGCTCGATTCAGCCATGAGCGCGGATAGGACGCCATAGAAGGCAACCATCAATAAGAAGAAACTTCGGAATAGTATTTTCATGTTTATCATCCTGCTTAAGGCCCTGCCGGAGAGAATGATTAATCCCAGCCGCTTCCGCTCTTGTAGGGATTTATAACCCCGATGGCCATGATGTCGCGGATTTTACCGCTTTTGATTTTGAACAGCTCCGACATCGGCATGCTGTTCGGTTGACCTGCAAAATAGGCTGCTTTCTGAACGCTTCCGTCCGGCATCTTTACTGTTTCCACACCCGGATGATTGAACATATAAACACCCCAGGTTACGCCGCGTTCTTCATCGACAACGGGGGTGCGGCGCGATCTTGCTTGTGATCTTCACAATTCCATTTCTCTATCCCCAGTCCAACTCTAGTGAGAATATTTTGCTTCATTCGCTTCTCGCCCATTGGCATGCTGGTTGATCCACCCCGATTATAACCGCAGCACCTGCCTGCCTTCCGAGCTTTTTCAAGAAAATCTCCGTCAATTTTCCCCGCTATACTGGGCGACCTAGGAGCCTGTCCGAGAATCAGCTGATTTTTATTGATCGCAGAGGGGAAGGAT
>CAYTYP010000021.1:37593-75346 GCA_964441405.1 uncultured Acidobacteriota bacterium | reverse complement strand
TTTAGTGCCGGGAATTTGAGAAGTGCGAAAATTTAGTCCCGTAGGGACGGCTGAACAATCAATTTCATCCGGCCCGACGGCTCACTCCGGCAGGTTCACGCCCTGGTTGCGCAGATTGGCTTGCAGCTCCTTGTAATCGACTCTCCGGGGCTGGATCTTCGCTTGGACCGCAAGCGCGGCGGCAGTGCCGGCGGCCTGGCCGTAAGCAATGCAGGGAGGAATAATATTGAACCATTTGTTAACGGCGGCGGTGGAAGAAAACGCACGGCACGCCACCAGCAGGCCGTCGATTTTAGCCGGCACAAGGCATCGATACGGAATGCAGATGGCAGGATGCTTTGCGGATATTTCGTTGTTATCGTTGTTCGCCAAAACCACTATAGTATCTTCAAATACCTCATCCGATTCCATGTCTTTCGGGGTGAGGATGTATTCGCCGATAACGCGCCGGCCGCCTTGCGTTCCCAGCTGAGGAGCCGTCAGCATAATAAAGCATTTCTCAAAGCCGGGCATATATTTCCTCAAAAATTCATAGCTGATCAGCGCCTTCTTGCGGCTTTTCACATCCACCCGAGTCAGCTCTTCCACATCCATGGCGTCGGAAGCTTCTTTCTTGACTTCAAAAGTA
Organism: uncultured Acidobacteriota bacterium; assembly: GCA_964441405.1. Classification (GTDB taxonomy): domain Bacteria; phylum Acidobacteriota; class UBA6911; order UBA6911; family UBA6911; genus UBA6911. Next base: position 74,718 of record CAYTYP010000021.1, on the reverse strand, counting down.
TGAAACCAGAGCACTCCTTCCTGGTTTTTCAAAAGACCGTGGAAATAATGGGAGTAGCCGCCCATCTCGGCGAGTTGCCGCATCAAATGAGAATGCTTGTCCGGATGAGATCTGCGGAAATCTTCCAGTCTGTCGATATCGACATTAGCCATCCAGAAACTGAATGCGAGAGATGTCCGGAAATCGCTTTCAAGCTCATCATCATACTCGGCCCCTGCTGCGACGAAAATGTCGCCATCGCCCGTGGAATCGATGACGACTTTTGCGAGGATCGCCTGTCGGCCCGACTTGCTTTCGAAGAAAACTCCTTTGACCGCATTCCCTTCCATAATCGGGCGGGTTCCCCACGAATGGAGCAGCAGATCGGCTCCCGCATCTGCGACCATGACGTTGAGTTCATCCTTAAGCACTTCCGGATCGACGACAGCGGTATAAAGCACCCTTTCCCTGCCGCCGATATTGGGATCCTTGCGCACATAGAACCATCCCATATTGGCGTCCAGGTAGTAGTCCACTGCTTTTCTATCGGTGGTTCCCCAGTCTTCCTTCCCCGGGAAGAACGCCGCGTTCCTGGCCTTCAACCGGTCGATGATTTCCTGGTTAAGCCCGAAGATGCGCTGCGTCCCGCCAATATCGCTCAGATTCGGCAAGATGTTGACCAGTCCTCCCGTAGCCATTCCGCCGAGATGGCCGTAGCGCTCAATGAGAACTGTTTTGGCGCCGGTCCTGGCGGCGGCGATCGCGGAAGCGACGCCTCCCGGCCCGCCTCCGACAACAACGACATCCGCTTCTTTTAAAACCTTTATATCTCTTGCCGGTTCAGAAATCGTTCGGGTCATTTGAATCTCCTGCGTTTAGGAAGTTGGCTCATCCTAGCATGCCGCGAATGTAACAAAAAACTCATCGGAATTCGCGGCGTTTTAAAGAAAAAACCCTGGCGTCGAGGAGAGAGCCGAGTTCGGATGCATTACTGGGGCCTGCGCCAAAGCAGTTCTCCCATACGAAACGGCTTTCCATGCACAAATATACAAACGCCTCGGGCGCGGCTTCACGAATCCAGGAGCGCATCTTGCGATACATTTCTTCGCGGATCGGCCTGAAATAACGCAGCTTCCCATGATGGCCCGGGACAAATTCCCCATAGGGAGCCTTGGATTTCGGAAAGCGCTTCCGGATAATCTCTCTTAGATGCGGAGGAAACCGAAGGGCTCCCAGACTTATCCATGCCACCTTCGCCGGATCGACCGCGGCGAAGATTTCGTTCACAGCTGCGTGGTAGTCCGGCTCCCAACCTTCATAATAGATCAGCGGATCGAAATGGAATCCCACTTTGTATCCCCATTTCTGGCACTGTTGAGCCGCAGCCAGCCTTTCTTCGAATGACGGAGATTTCATTTCCTCCGTCTCGCAGATATGTTTCGAATTCATAGACCAGGAGATGACTGTATGGCCGCGATGATCCAATCCTTCCAGGTTTTTGATTCGATCCGATTTGGTCTTTAGTTCAAGAACTCCATTCGGCAGTGCGGCGAAAAGCGGAATCATCTCTTTGGAATAACAAGTAATATCATCCAATGCCAGCGAATCGGCAAGTTCTCCGGTCCCGATCCGAAAGAAATGGTTTGGCCGGCGATCCAGGGTCTCCTTAATTTCTTTCAACAAGTCTTCAATATTGGTGCAAACCACTATGGCTTGATGGCCCAGATAGGACTGAAGAATGCAATAGGTGCATTCGAAATGACAATTCCAGGCATAGCTGACGACCATGTAATTGCAGCAGACTTCCGCTCCGGATCCCTGGCAAGACCTGAGAAAATTGCCGGGATAGCGCATCAGAATCATGGTAGCGGGAGAGCAGGATTGCCCCTCTTGGGCCAGCCAGGCGCCGGCGTCCTGAATAGTAGAGCTCGGAACGTTTGGCAGTCTTTCCAGAATTCGGCGGGTAGCACCGTCCTCCCAGGACTGCTCTTGAACCAAAATTCGATCAGGACGATAAATCATTATTCATATCCTCGGGAGCGCCGGCGTATGGTCCATGCTCCTTCTAAGGCTCGAAAAGAAACAATTCTTCCATGTCGCCCGAGTGAGCAGCCCTATGCAGCGCGTCGACAAGTTCCCGGAAACGCTTCACGTCCGAAGCGTCGAATTCAATATGGACGCCTGGATTTTCAAAAAATGGATCGGCGGAAATTTTTATTAAGCTGGGCAAATCGAGCAATCTCTCCTGATTGCGAAAACGTTCTATTGCCTGGGTCAGGTTGGGATTCCGCCTGCGGAAAAAGAATTCATAGACCTTTTCTCCTTTCTGAAAAGGAGAAAGACGCACGTCGCCGATAATAGTCCGTACCTCCTGTTCTTCCAGGGCCGCTCCAGGATGCGCGCCGGCCATCGCATCCAAATCTTCCAATATATCGAAGAACTTTCTCTGCAAACTCGCGCTTAGACGGACTTTACCCATCAAAGCGGCGATACGCTCCTGGGTCTCGAACGGCGACTGGGCAAGAGTTTCCAGACTCGAGAGAGTCAATCTGTTCTCAACCAGGCATTTTCGAAGCGCCGGATGAATCTCGTCAAGCCGTATATAGCTGCGCAACACGTTTACGTGGGGAGACAAGCCTAAAAGAGGCATATAGGTCTTGATGAGAATCTCCTCGGATACGTTGAATTTGTTTTTAAGTTTAAACAATACCCGCGCTTTCTCGAGAGGATCCAATTGCCTGTGCGACAGATTGTCCCATAACGCCATCGGGAAGAGCTTCGTAAAGTCGCACCCCTTCCCGGAAAGGATGCGGGCGAGTGCGCGAGGATTGCCCAGGCTGCGCAAAGCATGCAGGCGGCGAAATCCGCATATAACGATGTATCGAGACTTCTCCTCCAGCAAAATCAACGGATTCAGCTGCCCGGTTTCACGCAGAGATTCCAGCAGCGGCGCAGAATCGAGATTCTCGGTTATCCGAAAAATCTCGTCGGAAAAATCAATTTTCTCCAGTTCTATATCTTTGAATTCCATCCCTGAAGCATAGCGAAAACACCGCCTCATCCACAACATTTCTTAAGAAAAGCGCCGGATTCCACGGATTAAAATAAAATTAAATACAAAAAATCCGTGGAATCCGCGGCGTTTTTTATGTCTATAATGAAAAAATGAAAATTGCTTATGTGTTGCCTATGACTTGGGCCTGTGGCGGAATTCTGGCGCCTTTGCATCAAGCCAACGGTCTGGCGGCGCGCGGTCATGATGTCGCCGTATTTGCGCCCAAGGCCGGCAGCATCGACTGGTTCCCTCTTGCCGTTTCAATCCGGCCGCTGCAGGCGGATCCCATCGAAGAATCCTACGATGCGGTCGTCTATGTCGGCGATACGTTTGCGAAACAGCCTTTTCTGTCTGCAAAACAAAAATATCTTCTTTTGCAGGGAAAAGATCATTTGTGGACGACAAGCCCAAACCGAAGGCGACTGTTGCAGGCATACGCGGATCCTCAATTCCATATCCTGGCAGTATCCCGTTGGCTCGCCGATTTCGTGCGCCAGGAGTGCGACAACGCGCGCGTCACTGTAGTCGCGAACGGAGTAGATCCGGACCGCTATTTCCCCGCTAAAACAGCTCCGCGGGAGAAATTGAGGGTTCTACTGGAAGGCAATTTCCCCGACAGGAACAAAAACGTGATCGCGGCCCTTGAGGTCGCCGGAAGAACGCGACAGTATTTCCGGGTGGAAATATGGGCGATGGCGCGGCGTTTTGCATCCGTCGGCTCATTAGTCGACAAGGTTATTTTAGATCCGGAGCCCGGCGAAGTCGCCGGAATCTATCAGCAATGCGACGCCTTGATCAAGACCTCGATCATGGAAGGATTCGGGCTGCCTCATCTGGAAGCGATGGCCTGCGGCTGCGTTCCCATTACTTATGCTTCCGGCGGAGTCATGGATTTCTGCAAGCACGGTGAAAACAGCCTGGTCGCGGGAGTGGGAAATCTTCCTACCCTGACAAGCCATGCGCTTCACTTCCTGTCGGACTCTGAATTGCGCGCTCGCCTGAGAACGGGAGCTTTAACTACCGCGAGTTCCTATAGCTGGGCGAAAATAACGGATTTGCTGGAGCATGTTTTCGCTGAAGGCGCCGAGGAGAAAGTATGAGGATCCTGGCTTTTACTCGAGAGCTCTATCCTTCGAATTTCGCCGCCGGCTACGTTCTCATGCATCAAAGCATGGCGCTTGAGGACATGGGACACGAGGTCCACTATTACAACCAGGACAAACATCCGCTGGGATTGATCGATTACTTGAGTTCCTTTGATTTCGACCTGATCTTTCTGGATATGGAGTTTTTACGCTCACTGCCGCTGGTGCGCATCCTGACCCAATACAGGAACATCGAACCTATCCGCGTCGTCGGGGCTCTATATAAACTTCCGGGTCCGCCCGACCACGGATGGGAAGTGGTCGATTTCACCGTTACGCCCTGGAAAGGCAAAACCATATCGGCTCTCGCAGCAAAATACGACCTTCGACATCTTCCTCTTGCGTACAACGCCCGGCTTCATCATAGAAAAACCTGCGCCACAGGCGGAGTTTTTGTCGGGGACACCACCGGTGAAAGACAAAAGGAAGCGGATGATTGCTTATCGGAATTAATGAAGGAGCGTTGTGTGACCTGTATAGGTCCCGGGTTTACGGAAAAACATATAGATCCGTTCGCTCTCGGCGATGTTTATGCATCGGCGCGTTGCCTGCCCAATTTTCATTACAGCTGGGAAAAATCCGGAGATTGCATGCTCAACGAGCGTTTCTGGCAAACAGCCCGTTGCGGGATCCCGGTCAATGACTATTCTCCGCTAATGGATGAAGTTCTTGAAAAGAGCTTGCTGGAACATTTTTGTTTTGCCGATAAGCGCAGTTGGCGGGATCGTGTCCGAGCGTTGCATTCCGGCCATGAAACAATTTCTCCTGCGCTGGTTCAAAAGCTGGATGAAGCTTTGAAAGAACATAGCTATCATCATCGCATGCGACAGCTTTTGGAGTGGCTGTTGTGAATTGACGATTGTCTACTGTCTACTGTCTACTGACGACTGACGACTGATAAATATGAGTGATGCGGCGGCGATAGAATTTCGATTTTTGGAGTTGGCTCATTACAATAATGAGCCGCATTTCAAGAGGTTTGCCAAGGTGGTGGAGGCGCGCAAACAGGAATGCACGCTGCTCCTCCCCAAGGGCGTCGAGTCTCAGGCGCTGTTCGATTCTTTCCTGAATCATGTCATCCAGTCTATCGATGATCGCCGTTACTTGCCGATCGCACGGTTTTGCGACGGAGAGTATCAATTCTATGCGGGGAAAAAAACCACCACCTGCTGGGGCGAGCGTGGAAGCGACATTCAGCAGGATGGGGTAGAACAGCTTCACGTCGCCGCGTTGCGAACCATACATCAGAACGGAGTATTGTGTCCCAATCTCAACCTGGCCTATTTGAAACTTCAAACATCCTTTCTTGAATTCCTGGCGAAACGAGGCATGCCGATGCAAAACTATGCGCCGTTTTATTTCGTTTATGCCCTGCTGGTCCATCCTGCGTTTCTGGAAAGGCTGCGCAGCTGTCGTGTAGCGCTCATTACGAATTTTAAAAATAAGAATTCAAAAACAATATTGAAGGCGCTTGAGGGGATGGGGATACCGGATGTTTCCTGCCATGAAATTCCGGAAACCGGCGTGGCGCACGGACAATTCGACCTCACATTCAACCGCAAAATCGATGTCGCGTTAATTGGAGCCGGAATCGGCGCGCCGCTGGTATTGGCGAGGCTCCAGTCGGAATCCTGCGTTGCGATAGATTCCGGTTTCGTATTCCACCTCTGGGATAGAACTTTCGACCGCTACGAACGCCTCTTCCTGAACTACGAATAGTATGCGGCCTCAGGCGGGAACGCCCGATCAGGCAGCCGCGGAGCGGCGACAGATGGATGGACGGGGGCAAGCGCAGCAAATCCCCGGAAGGATCAGGGTGAAAAAAAAGCCCTAAAGAGGCGAAAGAAATTTCAGCTCAAAAACCATGCCGCATTGTGCTTTCCGGAATGCCGTATTTTTGTTTGTCCGTACGGAACGAAATGAAAAAAACAATATCGGAATTCAATCCTGTAATTGGGTGTTATTTATAATTTTTACGCCGTTCCGGTAATGTTTCGATGCCCCCGTCCCGGTAGGGACGGAATGAGTTTAGCCCGGCGCTTCAGCGCCGGGAACTTGGGAAGTGCGAATATTTAGTCCCGTAGGGACGGCTGAAATCATTCTGGTTCTTTCAGTCGTCCCTACGGGACTTTACTGTCTTGCTTGCATTTATTCCCGGCGCTAAAGCGCCGGGCTAAATTCATTGCGTCCCTACGGGACGCGCCATTGGCGGAAACATGCCAACAGGTTTTTTCCCAAAACCCAGGACGCGCCATTTGTACCAATATGCCGATGGCCAATTCCGCAAAACCGTACGGCATGGACACGCCGGCATGCCGCGTTTTTTTCGTCCCGTAGGGACGATATGATTTTAGCGCGGCACTTTAGTGCCGGGATTTGGAAAGAGCGCATGTTTAGTCCCGTAGGGACGACTGAATCAATCAATTTCAGCCGTCCCTACGGGACTTAACTTTTGTTATCCCGTTTATTCCCGGCACTAAAGTGCCGGGCTAAATTCATTGCGTCCCTACGGGACGCGCGCCATTGGCGGAAACATGCCAACAGGCGTTTTACACAAGTCCAGGACGGGATATCGGTTAAAACATGCCCATAACCTATTCTACAAAAACCCTTAAACATTGGGTTCGCCGGCATGCCGTATAGTTTTTGCTTCAAGCCACAAAGCGACCATAAAAGTATCCGGCCTCAGGCGGGAACGCCGCGCTCCGGAGCCTGTATTCTAATCCACTGTTTTGCGGCGGTTCCATAGCGCAAAAAATAATCCGAAAACCAGCATCAGCAATCCCCACCATAGGTCCGGATGCAGGTGCGCAAGAAGCTTCGGCTCGGACGGCGGATTGAATATGGAATAAACGCCGGAAATCGTAATGATGATTCCTATGATTGTGAGAAGCAGGCCGACAAAGTACCAAATGGATTTCATATTTTTACCAGAAATAAACGTTGAGAACGATTAAAACGATAATAGCCAATAAGCCGTAAAACTCCGGAGATTTGAAGAACGGGGCTGTTTGCATCGCTTTTTCTTCCGTCAGTCCACGGACCAGGCCAACCAGCTCGGCCACAGGCCTTTTTCGCGTAAATAAGCTGACGACGATCGTTACAACGAAGCATATCACCCAGGCCCACCATGCGCGCCAGAAGTTCGCAGCCATATCGCTGGTAGAACCGGCGGAAGAGGAGAAAGTTAATACGGCAGGGTTGATCCACTGGAACTTCACGGCCAGGAAGAGCGAAAACGATGAACCCATGCCTGCAAGCAATCCCCAGAATGCGCCGTTCGGAGTAATCCAGTATACAAACATTCCCAGCAGCATTGTGGCGAACAGCGGCGCATTGACCCAGGAGAAAATGGCTTGCATATAATCCATGATACTGGGAAAACTCTTGGCCCAATAAGCGGTCACGACGCTCAGAACAATGCCGATTGGAGTTACGACTCTTCCCATCCAGATCAGGTGCTTATCCGATGCGTTTTTATTAATCAACGCGCGGTAGATGTCGTAGGTCCAGACGGTGTTAAAAGCGCTGACGTTGCCCGCCTGCCCGGCCATGAACGCCGCCAGCAGGGCGGTAACCCCAAGCCCGATCAGGCCTGTCGGATAGTAGCGCTGAATCAAAAGCGGGAGAGCGGAGTCATAATTGATCTGTCCTCCGTCCTTCAATAAAGAAAAACCGCTCTGGGGATCATTGGCAAGAAGCAAAGCGACAAGACCTGTAATGATGACCAGGAAAGGAACGGCCATTTTAAAGAAGGATGCGATGATGGGGGTCATGCGCGCGGCGCGCAGGTCTTTCGCGGAGAAAGCGCGCTGCACGACGAGAAAATCGGTGGTCCAATAGCCGAAAGAAAGAACGAATCCCAGGCCAAGAACGATTCCGGCCCACGTGACCGCCATCCCATTTTGAGCGGCATTCGCCGAAGTGGACCAAAGCGCCCCAAAGGAAGGAGGAATGCGTGCAAAAATCTCGCGAACGCCTCCCATTTCAACAATGCCTAAAATTGCGACCAGGAATAAACCGAACCAGATCAGGAAAAACTGGATGATCTCGGTGAAAATCGCCGACAGCAGACCGCTCATCGTAATATAAACAGCGACAGCAATGGCGGACAGCCACATGCTGACATCCCAGTTCCAGCCCAGGAAAGTGTGCAGAACAAGCGCCATTGCATATAGGTTGATGCCCGAGACCAGCAGAGTCATACCGGCAAAAGCGAATGCATTGAGCACCCGGGTTTTTTCATCAAAACGCAGGCGCAAATATCCCGGCACCGAATGAATTCGACTGCTGTAATAGAAGGGCATCATATACACGCCCAAAAAAATCATGGCAGGGATGGCGCCAATCCAATAAAAGTGGGCGACATACATTCCATATTTGTAGGTATTGCCTGCCATCCCAAGAAGTTCCAGGGCGCCGAGATTGGCTGAAAGGAATGCGATGCCGGCGACCCAGGCGCTGTTTTTCCTCCCTGCCATGAAAAAATCTTCCTGCGTTTTGGTATAACGCTTCAGATAAAATCCCAGGCCGAGAATAAAAACAAAATAAACAGCAATGATGATCCAATCCACCAGGCTGAGGCCAATTGTCATTGTTCGGCTCCTTCAATGCGCATTACTTTGGGTAATCGAGTGATCGATTGATCCAGGCGAGCTTATTCCATATCTCGCAAAAGTCAAGGAAAACGCCACGGTTTACCCAGGCGCACGGATTTTCATCCTTATTAATATCTGTGAAATTTGTGAAATACGCGGTGATTTTATTTTTATCAAAAATGCCACATTGACATGGCCACGTAGCTATGGCTATATAAATATGTGAAAACAATAAATGCGGGAAAGTTCAAGGATCTCTGCCTTAAAATTATGGATGATGTGGTGCGCACAAAAACTCCAATAGTGGTGACAAAGCGCGGCCGGCCGGCCGTCAAGGTTGTGCCTTATATAGATGCACAGGCAAACTCTTCACAGAGCCTGGCCGGAAGTATTTTGAAAGAAACCGGAGATCCTTTTGGCACAGATGAGAAATGGGATGCAGACCTTTCTTGATACCCACTCATGGATCTGGTGGATTACTGAAGACAGCCGATTATCCAAACGCGCACAAACCGTCATTCAACACTCTCTCCATCAGGAAGGGATCTGGATCTCAGCTATTTCAGTCTGGGAAGTGGCCAAGAAAGTCGAAAAGAACCAGCTCGTCCTCGATCGGCCTTTTCGAAAATGGCTGGATTTGGCAACGAGCATAGAAGGATTGTACATTGCCGAATTGACCGTCGACATCCTGGTTCAAAGCTGTGAACTTCCGGCTCCTTTTCATGGCGATCCGGCCGATCAAATCATTGCGGCCACTGTGCGCCATCACAGCGGACAATTGATTACAAAAGATCGTAAACTCCTCAATTACCCCCATCTCAAATGCGTTTGGTAACGATGAACATCTTAAAGGGGCAGAGTTTGCGCACTTCCAAATTTTCAAGCGTTCGGATTACTTCTCTATCGCGCTTAAGGCCTTCTCGGCGGCGGAGAGAAGAGCTTCCGGACCAACGAAAGAACCGGTAGCTCCCTTCATCCACAGGTCGGGTGCAATGCGTCCCTGACGCGCGACGCGTTCGAACTCCGGCCCGATTTTGCCCGCTTTTTTCATATGCTCTTCCAGTTGAAACGCAATCATGTGTCCGATCGGATAATCCGGAAGATACAAAATAGAATTGATCATATGGGAATAGACGCCCAGCAACACGACATCTTTTTTATGAAAAACCGGCGCATAGAACCGGTTCCAGACATCCTTCGATATCTGCAGGACCGCGTCGCGCAGCTGTTCGGGCCCGGCCTGCGGATGCTCATACATCCAATGCCAGACGCCCATATCGACAAGGCTGACTCCGCAGATTTCATATACCGCCCAAAAATCATTCAGCGCTTTCAGCGCCTCCGCCTGGGCGTCGGGAGGTTGCAGTCCCAGCAGGTCGAGGTCGCGCCCTTGAAAAACAAAAGCCAGCGCCTCTGTAAAAGCCGGGTTGGGCACACTGGCCAATGAATAATAATCGATCGCATTCATTGAGAAGGTTTGTTCGACGTTGTGGCCCATTTCATGAACGGCAATATTGAAGCCTTTGTAATTCATGCCGGTCTTTTCAATACGGGTGCGCAAATATACTTTGGCTCCTCGCATAGCCGATCCCATCGCATGCCCGGAGCCGCGAGCCGGATCGACAGCAATATTCGCCGCCACGAAATTTGCCCGTTCCGGCGAAAAACCAAACTTCTTCAATAAAGAAGGGATGTCTTTCTCGTAAGCATTGGCGTCCGGATATTTTTTTGCAACGATGGCGTCGAGCTCCGCTTCACTATATTTCATTTTAGGCCGGAATCCGTCGTACCAGATGTCGAAGGATTCGAGCGGACGGCCCAGTCGTTTTTGAATGAGCGCGGCAATGCGCGGCGCAACGGGAGAGGAAAGCGCCTGCTCGAACATCTTCCGGACGCGCTCTTCCGGCAACTGGCGATCCTCATTGAACCGGCGAGCGATCAGAGTTGGCGCTGAAGGCGAATGCCGATCAACAAGCCTTTCAGCCTTAAAGATATTCAGCAAACGCAAGTAGCGGGTATTCGGCTCGGGCGCGTTCCCTGCAGGCTTGCCGGCCGGAGCAAAATCCGAATCCTTCTCCGCGGTTGGTTTCACCTCATTCGTAAAAGGATTCCAATCCACCTGCGGATTATTGATTACGGACGCCGGAATACTTTGGGTCGCAATCCGTTCCATCACTTTTTCGATCGTTCGTTGTTTGGCAAGACCCTTATCGGAATCACGGTAATTGGACTTGATCTCATCGCGCAAATTCCAATGCGACAACAAACGCAACTTTGGAGGGAAAAGGCGGCGGCCTTGTTCGTCCACAAGGTGATACATCCAGATGTTGTACTCGGAAATGTACTGACTCGCTTCCGCAGTCGCCTTCGAAATCGCAAGGTTGACATCCGCGGGAATTCTTTTAGAGAAGAATTCCGCCATACGCGTTTCGGCCCATTGTCGTCGCGTCCATTTTTCTCCCTCGGTCAGTCGCTCCTGCAACGTCGACAAAGGGAAATTAAGCAGGACGACAAAGGCCAGCTTGTTGCCGAAGAAGTCGGCCATAAGGTGAGCGGAAGGATCGTAGCCGGCGAAGATCTCGTCATAAGGCTGTACGGGACCCAGATCGAGGTCCGTCTGGAGGCGAAACTCGCGGTTGATCTCGGTCATATGCCCGAACGACTTTTCAAAAAGGCGCTGAAAACGATCGAACGCCGTGTCCAGCGCAGCGGGATCGCCCAGAAAATTTATGCCGACGAATTCCTCGAACGCAGCCGGATCGCCGTCGGAAGCGCGCCAGAGTTCGGCGACCTGTTTCAAACCTCTTTGAGCGCGAACCCGCTGAGACTCGCCGTATTTGGCGACGAGTTCGTTTTCAAGCTTCGCTGTCGCCGCCTTCATCCATGCAGGCGGCGCAGTCGACTCGCCTGCGCTTGTCTCTTGCGTATTTTTCATCTGCGACTCCCGCGAGCAGGATAAAGATATCATGAGGCAAAAAACGATCAACAACAACCAGCGGTATCGCATATTTCCTCCGGTAAACACTTACTAATTTACTTCAACTCTCGGATCCGAACTTCAATCCCTTTTTGATCCTTTAACAGGTTAACGAGGACGCTCGTATCTGTTTCACTGAAATGGTAGGGATAAAGAATTTTCGGCTGGACGGCTTTCGCCACGTCGGCGACCTGTTCCGGGGCCATAGTGTAGGGGAGGTTCATCGGCAGAAATGCCACATCGATATTCCGCAGAGCCTTGATTTCCGGCCCGTTCTCGGTGTCGCCCGCCACCAGCACCCGCTTGTCGGCGAATGTCAGAACGTATCCGTTGCCATTCCCTTTGGGATGGAAAGGTTTGTCGAGGTTATAAGCGGGAACCGCTTCAACTTTGACGCCCGCCACGGTTTTGGAATCGCCGTTTTTCATCACAGTCCCGTTGGGCAACTGCTTGACCAATCCCTGATTAATGATGAGCGTTGTATCGGGCTTGCTTATCGCCTGTATGGCTTTTGCATCCCAGTGATCGCCATGTTCATGAGTAACCAGGATCAAATCGCCTTTAGGCAGGGTTGAAAAATCCGCGAACATAGATGCAGGATCAATGTGAATAACTTTCCCTGCAAATTCGAACATAAGAGTGCCGTGTCCGATGAAGGTCATCTTCAGATCCCCGCCGGAAGTCTTCAGCGCATCCGACGAGTATTTTTTCTGCGCCGATCCGGTGGAAACGACTAATGCGCACAGGGCGGCTGCCAGTAGAACGCAATGAATTATAGAAACAGCTTTCATGTTCTTCTCCTCCGAATGTTTCATTTTAATCACATCCCATTGAATTAACCACGGATTTACGCAGATCCACACAGATATTTTCCAGTAAAGATCTGCGGGAATCCTCGTTTCATTACAGCAACCGGACGGAATCGACGGCAAGGGTGGCGACGCCGAAGTCCTCGTCAACAAGGCCGGTCAACACATAGGGCCTGGACCGATTAAGAATGTGGCAGAAACGCGCATAGGGTTCAGGGAAAAAAGTAGTTTCGTACAAGGCGGTAGTATCTTCGAAGCTGATGAACTCCATCGGATCGTTATTTTGGGTCGCAACCACTTTTCCGGTCACCCACCAGCCCACGGTTGTGACTCGCGATCCAACGTGCCTGGGAAGATCTGCGCCTCGGACATACTTGAGCTGAGAAATCTGCTCGGTGTAAAGCGATAAAGGATGTCGGCTGATCAGGAAATCCAGGGTTTCCAGCTCGTGCTGCAACACTGTGCGCGCGCTGTACTGCGGGACGCGAGGAGGAACAATTTCGGGCATATCCTGAAAAAGCGAACGAGCCCTGGGGCGGCGCGACAGGCGCGCCTCATGCCATGCCAATGATTTCCAGATCATTTCAGGCCGCGTCGCTCCGCCGGAAAGGCTATCCAGGGCGCCGGCTTTGATCAGTATCTTCAATCCAGACAGATCCAGGTCGACGCGACAGAAAAAATCATCGAGCGACAAAAACGGTTTCCTTTTGCGTTCCTCCAGAATCTTCTGCAACGCTGTATCGCGCAAGCCTTTCAACTGCATCAATCCGACCCGTATCGTTTTGTCTATGCCCCAGTACGCCGCGCGGCTCTCGTTCACATCCGGCGGCAGAATTTTCAGCCCCATGCGCCGCGCCTCCGAAATGTAAGCAAAAGGAGAATAGAAACCTCCCTGATTCGAAAGCACCGCCGCCATGAATTCGGAAGGGTAATGGGCTCGCAGATAGCAGGATTTGTAAGAAACCATGGCATAGGAAGCGGAGTGAGGCTTGCAAAACGAGTAGCCGGAAAAACTCAGGATCATTGCCCAGATCTCATCAACAACTTTTGCCGAGACACCCCTGTTGGCAGCGCCGGAGCAAAACATTTCTTTGTAATCCTGCAGCTTTTTGCTCGTCCGTTTTTTCGAAAGGATTTTTCTCAACAGATCGGCGTCGGAAGCGTTGAATCCAGCCATAGCCATGGCGATTCGGGAAACATCCTCCTGGTAAACCATGATCCCGTAAGTCTCACCCAACACTTCGTCCAGGATAGGATGCAGCGACTGATACGCTCCGCCCCGGAGACGACGTACGTATTCGTGGATATACTTGTTGGCTGCGGGCCGAATGATCGAACTGTGAATGACGAGATGGTCGAAATCTCCCGTTTGGCATTTCCGCTGCAGCTGACGCGTTGCAGGCGATTCCACATAAAACACGCCCAGGGTATCGCCTCTGCGAAAAAGATCCTGGGTCTTAGGGTCTGGAGTAGGATCCCATCTGCCGCAGTCAATTTCCCGGCCATAATTTTCTTTTATTGCCGCCAGGGCGTCGCGAATCACCGAAAGAGACCGGTTCCCCAGGAGATCGATTTTGATCAAGCCGGCGTCCTCCGCCTGATCTTTTTCCCATTGAATGATCGGAACGCCCTTGGGCGCGGCCTCAACCGGCACGTAACGATCGATCCGGTCGGGCGCAATGACTATTCCGCCGCAATGCACGGACATGTAGCGCGGATAACCTTCCAGCTTTGCCGCCCACCGCACTATCTCGGGCCAGGGATCTTTCAGGTCCATATCTTTGTAGACAGGATGGCGCCGGATGGAGTCTTCCAGGTCATGCGGCGACCAGCTATATCCCATCCGCTGAGTCACCATCTTGATCTCATGTTCGGAAATCCCGTACACCTTGGCCACTTCCCTGGCGGCGGCGCGAGCGCCAAATCCGACATGGTTGGAAATCATGGCCGCCCGGTCCACTCCGTATTTGCGAAACACATAATCAAAGACCTGCTCACGTTCATCCCAGGGAAAATCGATGTCGATGTCTGGCGGATCCGCTCGGCCTTCATTGAGGAAGCGCTCGAAGAAAAGATTGTGGGCGATCGGTTCCACATCCGTTATGCCCAGGCAATAGGAAACCAGGCTGGCGGCAGCCGACCCTCTGCCGCAAGTGCGCGCCGACTGCTGCACTATGTCCTGGACAACCAGAAAATATTCCGCGAACCCTTTATTTTTGATGATAGCCAACTCGTGTTCGAGCCGCTTCCGCACCGAATCGGAAAACTCGCCATAGCGGTATTCCGCGCCTCGATAACACTCTTCCCTCAGGAAATCGAATGAATCGGAGCAACCGGGCGCATCAAAAGATGGGAATACCCGCTCACCGATTTGCATGTCTGAAGAGCAATCATCCGCGATGCGCTCCGTGTTTTCCAAAGCTTCCGCGACATGAGGATACCGCCGAGCCATCTCCTTCTCCGGCTTCAGCCAACGATCCCGGCCCGCCAGCTCGTCCTCCGGAATCCGCGAAAGCGATGTATTCAAATCGATTGCGCGCAATAGCCGGTGCATCGGGTAGTCGGACGCGTCGGCGAAGTAAACATCATTGGTCGCGACGGTTCGGATTCCGCTTCTCCTGGAAAAGCTCAAAAGAGCCGGCTCGATTTTAGGATCGTTCAACTCCAGATAAACATGGGAAGTCCCATTCTGTCTTCCGAGAGCCTCTATCAACAAAACCTGGTCGCTGATCACTATGAGGTTTTCGCGGTTCTCGAGAAGCGCCTTGGCAAGGCAAAAATCCGGTTCAAGCTGGCGGCGGGAAATAATTCGGCAGAGAGTCTCATATCCTTTCCGATTGCGCGCCAGGAGGATCGCCCGCTCCGTCCCGGTTCGGACCTCGGCCCCTACTATCGGGCGCAGGCCGCGCTCGATTGCATACTGCAGGAACCAAATCAGGCCGTAAACCCCATTGATATCGGTCAAAGCCATTGCGGGCATGCCGCGATTCAAAGCCGCGTCGACCAGATTTTCGATTCTGCTGGCCCCACGACAGAAGGAGTAGTTCGAATGGACATGCAGGTGGATGAACATAGTTGCCAGTGGTCAGTCGTCAGTAGTCAGTAGTCAGTAGTCAGTAGTCAGTAGTCAGTCGCAGTAAGTAGGTGACCACTGACCACTGACGACTGACCACTAACGACTCTTATCCCTTGCCGAATGCTTCCGGCCAGCGGCGACGCAACTGATCCAAAGCAGACTCCAATCGCACCTGACGATCCAGACGCGGGTCCGAAAACAGCTCCATTTGGACCAGTCCGGCCGAAAGCTCGGTCAAATGCAAATGCATGCTCCGGACCCGTGTGCGCCGATTCAAAATGAGATTTAACGCAGGCAGGGCGCGTCCAAATAAAATTGCCGACGACTGCACCGAAGGGATCATTTTCAGACTGCGTTCCTTTTCCTGTTGATCGGTAAAGCGGATCCGCAGCTCCATCCGGCCCGCACATTGTTTTCGTTGCCGCAACTCTTTTCCTGCGTCGTCGCAAATATTGAAAAGACTTCTCTTCAACAGTTCATATTCGTTGCTGTCTTCGACCAGAGTTTCTTCGCAATCCACCGCCGGAACAGCGCGCGCCGGCCGCACCGGCGTATTGTCAATCCCAAGCGCATGCTGGTGCAGCGTATAGCCCGACCGGCCAAACGCCAGCGTCAAATGCTCCAGCTTCGTTGCGGCGATATCATGAATGATCCGCAGATTCAGTTCCTCCAGCAGCCTTTCCGTCTGAAACCCGACGCCGGGAAGGACGCGTACAGGCAAGGGAGAAAGGAACGAAGATTCTTTACCGCAAGGAACATCCTGCAAACCGGAGGTTCGTATTGCTTCAGAGGCGATCTTGCTCACCATCTTGTTGGAAGCGATGCCAAGCGAGGCTTCCAGTCGAAGCTGCCGGCGAATTTCTTTTTGTGCGTTCCAGGCAGTATCTCTAGCCGGGCCGAACAGCCGAATGGATCCCGTAATGTCCAGATAGGCATGACCATAGCCCGAAGGCTCCAACAGTGGAGAAAATCCTTCCAGCACCCGATAAATCGCGCGTGAAGCTCTGGTATAGAGCGGCTCGTTCGGCGGCAGTACTGTTAAATTCCTGCAATATTTCATCGCTTTGGATAAAATCATTCCTTTTCGGACGCCGGCGTCCCCGGCTTCTGAAGACAGGGCCAGCACTACGGAACGAGCCGAACCGGGCGGCGCTACCACAATCGGCCGGCCTCGCAATTCAGAATGAACCACCCGTTCCACGGCAATCGGGAACGATGCAACCGTTAAATGGATAATCTGCCTCATAACGAATTACGAATTACGAATTACGAATTACGAAGTGTGGTTCAATTCGTAATTCGTAATTCGTAATTTCAGGTTAATAGTTCCAACAACATCTTCGCATTAATAACGGACTGGCCTCGCCAATGATTGTTCATGAAAACCAGCACCCGATCACTTTCCTGCTCCAGCCGGCGAATCTCAGGAATGGCGGCAGCCAGTTCGGCGCGGCTATACAGATAGTTGTGCCGGGCAGAGTCATCTCCCTTGATCCACCGGGATTGGTTGCGTCCTTGAAAACGGACATACGCCAGTCCGGATGTCGCACAGAAAAAAGGCTTTTCTTTCAGACTCGCTCCGGCGTCTATGCAGGCAAGCGCAATGTGCGCCGTCGCCAGATGCTTTGCCGCTCTGGAGCACAGCCAATCAGAGCAACCGAACTCCGCAATCAGGGGAATGCCCTCGAGTGAATCCCGCAAAAGGCATAACCGATCGAAATTGTCGCGCATGAACCCGAATTCCGGAGGGAATTGCGCCAAAGCGCCGGCCAAAGCGCCGGCGTCTTTTAAGGGCCATAGAGCCGCGGCGAACCGCCGGGCTAAACTGGAATTGTCCGGATGCTCTTCGGTCAACTTGAAAGGAATGCGGAAAACGAATTGAACAGTCCCTTGCGTTGCATCAACAATCTCTTGAACGGCCGAGACTTCCGGGACCCTGTAACAGGTAAAGCCAATCTCGCAACACCCGAACTGTTTGCCGTAATAATGAAGCCGGCGGTCAGGCTCCAGGGCCACAGGGTAAAACACCGGCGTCCAGTCACGATATTGAAATCCACATGTCCCTACGAGAATCATGGGCCTATTATAGGTGAAGAAAAGGTGAATATCAAGTGGTCAGTGGTCAGTGGTCAGTCGTCAGTCGTCAGTAGGATCGTTTCGAATGTTGTAAAATACTGGCGACTGACTACTGACGACTCATGGCGTTTTTTGTTTAGCGCCGCCAGTGCAAAGATGTAATATGCGCAGATCTATTTCAATGGATGAGAAATGGAACAAGAAACTCGACAGATTAATATTGCTTTCATCGGATTTGGGCACGTCGGCCGGGCGTTTGCGAGACTTTTGATAGAACGAAAAAAGTGGCTGCTCAAAGAATTCGGTCTCGAGTGGAAAATCACGGGCATTGCGACCAAGAATCACGGATCCGCAATCGATCCTGAGGGCTTGCCTATAAAGAAGATTCTCGGCTCGTGGAAAAAACAATCCACTATGGATTCTTTCAATAATGGACCCGCCTGCAGTTCGCCGATGGATTTCATACGTCAATGCGGCGCCGACATTCTTTTCGAAATGAGCGTGCTCAACCTAAGCGGAGAACCTGCAGCCTCCTATATGCGGGAGGCGTTGGGCGCCGGGCTTCATGTGATAACAACGAACAAGGGGCCCGTAGCGACACATTTCCTGCAACTCACCAAACTGGCAAGACTTCGCGGGGTAAAGTTCCTTTATGAAGGGACGGTGATGGATGGGGCTCCGGTTTTTAATCTGTTTCGTCAGAACTTGCCGGGGACGCGGATTAAATCGTTGCGCGGCATCCTCAACAGCACCACCAATTACATTCTCACCCAAATGGAGCAAGGGACCTCGTTCGAATCATCGCTGGGGTACGCCCGAAATGTGGGCATAGCCGAGGCGAATCCACAGCTTGATCTCGAAGGATGGGATTCAGCGGCGAAGCTCTCTATCCTTATCCAAGCGCTGATGGGCGCCCGAGTCAAGCCCAAGGACATCGTAAGAAACGGCATTACGGAAGAAACCGGCCGCGTCGTCCGGGCGGCGTTGCGGCGCGATCGACGGATTCGATTGGTGGCAAGAGCTTATCGTCAGGGCGGACGGGTTATTGGGAAAGTCGAACTGCAGGAATTGGAGATTTTCGATCCGCTCGCCGCAATTCACGGGCTCAGCAATATTCTCGTTTTGAATACAGATTCAATGCGGGAATTGGCGATCATCGAAAATAATCCGTCTGTCGACCAGACAGCCTTCGCCCTCTTCTCCGACTTAGTCTCTCTGCTGTAGTCGCCTAATTGCCATTTCAATCAAACGCCCCAGGCGCCACTCAGATGGATGCTGGTTCCATTCACGTATCGAGCTTCATCGGAAAGGAGATAGCAGACAGCGCCGACAGCGTCTTCGGGAACGCCGACATAGCCGGCCGGAATGCTCCGAAAAGAAAGCTCCATCACTTCCTTCGGCACGCTTCCGGTTTCGAGAAAACCAGGCGCGATCGTATTCGCTGTAATGCCGTGAGGAGCGAGTATCTTGGCCAGAGATCGGGTCAAAACCATCACTCCGATTTTTGCTATGTAATGGGCGGTAATAAACGGCTGGCCCGTCATCTGGTCCGCATTCACCAGGCTGAAATTGATAATCCGCCCCCACTGGCGCTTTATCATGCCGGGCGCGGCGGCACGGCTCAAATAAAATACCGGGTGGAGATTGTTGTCGAACATCGAGTTCCACCCTTCAACGCTTTCCTGCATCAGGGGAACCCGATGATAGGAGCCAACGCAGTTGATGAGCGCATCAATCCGACAGTATTCTTCTTCAACGCGACGGATCAGTTTTTCCGCCGCGGCCGGATCTGCAACATCGGCGCGCACAACGAGCGCCCTGGCGCCTTGAGCGCGCAGCTCCGATTCCAGCGCAGCGGCTTCTTTATCGCTCTTTCGGTAGCATACGGCGATTATCCAGCCCCGTTCCGCCAGCTTCAGGGCGACAGCCCTGCCAACGCCTCGAACGCCTCCTGCAATCAGCGCCACACGCGACGTGTTCTGATCCGTCATTTTCTTTCGCCATCCTCATAAATATAGTAGTCAGTAGTCAGTTGTCAGTAGTCAGTAGTCAGTAGTCAGTTGAATCTTAGTATAAGGTTGCGACCATCAATTCAAATGAGGATTCTCCGGTTTGATATGCTCAAATTGGCGAACCATCACCAGTGTTTCGAGTTGTTGTTGAAGAACAGGTATCAAAACATCACATCGGCCGGACAGTTCGCCAATTTCCAATAAAGCCTGCTTCTGCTCAATGGGAAGGTTGAGCGTCATCGCAACCATATTGACCAGGGATTCGAAATCCAGTTGAGGCATTAGTTCCAGCGCTCGTTGTTTCACCCCGGTGGCAAGCTCGGTAAACTTAGCAAACAGACCGCCCAGACGATTATGCTGTTCAATGATTTCAGGCGAGCGTTCGACTTCGCCCTGTAAGCCCTCGTCCAGGTTCTCCACTTCAACCAATCGATAAGGAGAATGCTGGACCTCGCGAATAAGGCGCACCCGTTGTGTGCCTACAACAACGATGTTGTATTTCCCATCCTCGAGTTCCTCGTAATTTTCGATTCTGCCCAGGCAAGCGATTTCGTGGACCGCAGAAATTCCAGAATAGCTCGATTCGTATCCTGAGCGCAGCAGCGCAATGACGAGCTCTCTATCTCCTGCGATTGCTTCCCGGATCATGGTCCGGTATCTTTCCTCGAAAATGTACAAAGGCATGGGGGTTTTGGGAAACAAAACTACGTTCGGCAAAGGGAAAAGTGGCACTATCATTTTACGGTTTCGTCCCAGAGATCTGCTTCGTAGGCGACTTTAGCTTCACCCTCAAGATAAACTTCCGTAAATTCGTCTTTAACCTGTTTGAAGTGAATGATTAAAGACTCGCCGCCCTGAGTTTTAACTTCTACCGGCGAGACGACTAGAGACCTGGCTGCGCAAATAAGAGCGGACGCTGTGCAACCAGTGCCGCATGCCAGAGTCTCTCCTTCAACTCCACGCTCATAGGTGCGAATAGCTATCCGGTTCGCGTTATACACATAAATGAAATTTGCATTGGCGCCGGCGGGTTGAAACAGTGGGTGGAAGCGAATAGTACGTCCCCAGCGCTCAACATCAGCCGATTTCAAATCATCGGCGCTGGGAATGAAACACACAGCATGAGGGACCCCTGTATTGATAAAATCCAAATCGAAAGGCCTCTCCTCCGATCCAACTTGGATATCCAGATACAGACTGTGGGGAGGAGGCATCTGGACTTTAACTTTGCCGTCTTCGCGCACCTCCGCTTTGATAATACCCGCAAGAGTCCGGAAAGACATTTTCGATTTTTTAACAATTCCCGTAAGAGAGGCGAATCGCGCGGCACAGCGAGCCCCGTTGCCGCACATCTCCCCTTCACTGGCGTCGGCATTGAAAAAGCGCCACTTGAAGTCGACGCCCGGATCATTCTCAATCAAAATCAATCCGTCAGCCCCGACAGAAAGTTTGTGACGACAGACGAGACGTACAAAATCCCGGCATTGATCTCCGTCCAGAACGCCCTTTCGGTTGTCAATCAGGATGAAGTCATTGCCTGCGCCGGTCATTTTATAAAAGTGTATCTTCGGTTGGCTCATGATCGCACCGTCTCTTTGATAAATTCCGGAACCGACTCGTTTTGGACAAGATCCTCCCAGGACTCGCGTTTCCTGATGATATGAAACCGATCGCCCTTGACCATGACTTCAGCAGCGCGGGGTCTCGAATTGTAATTGGATGACATGGAAAAGCCATAAGCTCCGGCGCTCATGACAGCCATGACTTCTCCGGGTATCATTTCCGGCAATTCACGGTCTCTGGCAATAAAGTCTGAAGATTCACAGATCGGGCCCACAACATCCACTACCGCAGATTTACGATCCTTCTTTTCAATGGGCTGAATATGATGATAGGCGCCATAAAGGCTGGGGCGGATTAAATCGTTCATTCCGGCGTCAACAATCATAAACTGTTTGCTGGGCGTTTTCTTTTCATAGAGAACTTGCGTCAGCATCACGCCCGCATTTCCGACCAGCACTCGACCGGGTTCCAGTATCAAGGTGCAGGCCATATTACGCAATTCGTCAATAATCGCTTGCGCATACTCGCGAGGTTGCGGAGGCGTTTCATTCAGATAGGGAATTCCCAGTCCGCCCCCAAGATCCAAGTAGCGGACTTCTATGCCATCCTTTTTCAGCCGGTTGACAAGCAGTTTCAACCGCTTTAACGCCTCAATAAACGGAGCCGTATCGGTCAGCTGGCTCCCTATATGGCAATCAATTCCCAGGATCTCGATATGATCCAATTCCCTGGCGCGCGCGTATGTTTTCAAGGCTTCTTCAATATCGACGCCGAATTTATTTTTCTTAAGTCCCGTAGATATATAAGGATGCGTTTTAGGATCGACATCAGGATTGACCCGGAGAGCTATTCTCGCCTTGGAACCCAAAGCAGCCGCGCGCGTATTGATAACATCGAGTTCCTGAATAGATTCAATGTTGAACATCAGTATGTTTTCACTCAAAGCATAATCAATTTCGTCGCGACTCTTGCCCACTCCGGAATATACGATCCGGTCTGCAGGAATGCCTGCGCGCCGCGCCCGGAACAACTCTCCACCGGAAACAATATCGGCTCCGCCTCCTAGAGCTGCGAATAGTCCCAGGACGGCAAGGCTTGAATTGGCTTTGACGGAATAACAGGTGAGATGAGGCGCCCCCCCAAAAGCGCCGTCGAAAACATTGAAATGATGTTGCAGGGTCGCACTACTGTAGACGTAGCAGGGAGTCCCTGCATCCCTGGCAATAATCCGTAAAGGAACGCCTTCGCAATATAATTCGTCGCCTTGATAGTTAAAATGGTGCATGATTGCAGCTCTCTTTCATGTTTCTAATAAGAACCTCTACTTATAGGACATTCTAAACATCCGCACAAGTGGATATAAAATAGGGACGTTGCCCTTTTTCCAGGAAAAAAGGGCAACGTCCCTATTTTATCGCGGATTTTTACGGTATTCTCCTATTAATTAACGGGAGGACTTATGGGTACCAGAGGACGTGAGATTGTCGGGATGGATGTTAATGAACTTATTAAGTTGTTGAACGCAGCCTTTGCCAGCGAATGGCTCGCTTATTATCAATACTGGCTGGGAGCCAAAGTCATCAAAGGGCCTATGAAGGATGCGGTGGCAGCCGAGCTGAATCTACATGCAACAGAGGAATTGAATCATGCGACACTGCTGGCGACTCGTATCGTCCAACTGGGCGGCGCGCCGGTACTGAATCCCCAACAGTGGTTCGAGTTGAGCCCCTGTGCATACGACGCTCCGGAAGATCCCTATGTGGCGACATTACTGGCGCAGAATATCGCCGGCGAGCAGTGTGCTATTTCGTCCTATAAGAGTTTGATGGACATTACCAAGGACAAAGACATGGTGACGTACAATCTCGCTTTGACCATCCTGGAACAGGAAGTCGAACACGAAGAGGACTTGCAGAGCCTGCAGGAGGATCTCGAACTCATGGTCGGCAGAGGAGCAGGAGCGTCCAAAGCCAGCTGAGCATAGTGTTTTGCTGGGAAACACGACGTGTTCCGCGCATAATTATTTTAATGGACAATGATATTTTTCCGAAGTTCACGCAGTCGGACATTTCCGATATCCGGACTGCAAAATCCATGCTGGAGAATCCCGGACTGGCAGCTCGGCTGGCTGATCTTTTGGGAAAACCCATAGATCTGGGATTCAAAGCGCTCCCTTCCGATTGGAACAGGAGAGTCCTTGATATTGCGCGCAAAGCGCTGTTGAAAGGGC
The DNA here is from genome assembly GCA_964441405.1 of uncultured Acidobacteriota bacterium. GTDB lineage: Bacteria > Acidobacteriota > UBA6911 > UBA6911 > UBA6911 > UBA6911. Next base: position 51,198 of record CAYTYP010000021.1, on the reverse strand, counting down.
TGGGATTTGCAGTCCGCACTCTAGGCGAATCCAGATCAGGGAAATCCAGGGACCGCCTGCATCGGATTTTGGCGACAGGCTCAGGCATAGCAGGCGGAGCGGCCGGCCTGGCGTCTATTCCGATCGAACTTCCCATTTCGACTACAATTATGCTTCGCTCGATTGCAGATATAGCGCGCAGCGAAGGCCACGATATTTCCTCGCTTGAAGTGAAATTATCTTGTCTGGAAGTTTTTGCCCTTGGAGGACGGAATTCGAGAGATGATTCGGCAGACGAAGGGTACTGGTTAGTCCGGGCGGCTTTGTCAAAATCGATATCCGAGGCTGCCGGCTATATTGGGAAAAGAGGTCTGGCCGAGGAAAGCGCCCCGCCGATCGTCAGGTTGCTAAGCGCAATAGCATCGCGCTTCTCCATCGTCATTACAGACGAAGTCGCCGCCAAAGCGGTCCCAGTTATCGGCGCCGTAGCGGGCGGAGCGGTGAACCTTGCGTTCATGCAACATTTTCAACAGATGGCTCGCGGCCATTTTATTATCAAACGACTTGAGAAGAAATACGGTTCCGCTCTCGTTGAGAAAGTTTACCGAGGAATTTAGTTGTCAGTTTTCAGCACCTCTGATTCGTTCATCCGGGAACTTAAATTGCCCGATGTCCATTACATTAAAATGGACATCGAAGGCTTCGAAAGGTACGCTAAGATTAAAGACTCTTACGTTCTTTGAGTCTTTGCGGTTAATCTCTATAATGTCCATTTATGGCAGAAAATGAAGAAATAACTGAAGAAGAGGATTTTCATCCGGATATTTTACTTGATCCGGAGAGTCCCGAGCCGCTCAGAACAGAATCAACTGAACTTGCCACGTACGATCCTCTCCGTCGCTATTTGACGGAGATCAGTCGTTTTGCACTGCTCAGCAGAGAAGAAGAACATAAACTCGCGCTGGATTACCACGAAACCGGCGATCGGGAGACGGCTTATCGCCTCGTAACATCCAATCTCAAGCTCGTTGTAAAGATTGCAATGATTTACCATAAGGTCTATCGGAATCTGCTGGACCTTATCCAGGAAGGCAATCTTGGGCTGATGCAAGCTGTCAAACGTTTCGATCCGTATCGCGGCACACGACTCCCCACATACGCAGCCTGGTGGATTAAGGCTTATATCCTGAAGTTCCTGCTGGACAATTCGCGGATGGTTAAAATAGGGACAACCAACGCCCGCCGCAAGATCCTGATGAATCTCAACAAGGAAAAACTCGAACTGGAAGCCAAGGGGATCGTTCCCACATCCAAACTGCTCGCCCAAAATTTGGGAGTCAATGAAGAGGATCTGAAAGATGTAGAACAGGGAATGTCCGGACCGGACATTTCGTTGGATGCGCCCTTGGGCAATGATGATGGAGACGCCCGCTACATGGACACTCTTCGGCTGATGGAACAGAGCGTGGATGAAAAAATCGCCCAAGGAGAATTCCGTGAGCTGCTTGAAAAAAGATTTGCCGATTTCGCTGCAACTCTTTCCGACCGCGAGCGCGTGATCCTGAATCAAAGACTTATCGCAGATGAGCCCGAGACCTTGCAACAGATCGCAGACAAATACGGCATATCCAGAGAAGCGGTCCGGGTAGCAGAGAAAAAGCTGATTTCCAAGTTGAAAAAATACATGATTGAATCGTTCGGAGATATCAAGGAGATCGAATTCCAGCTCTCCGGATAAAGAGGCTTCTATCTTATTTTGCGCCCTCGGAAGAAGCTGGAGCGCCAAACTGAATAGTAGCCTTCACTCTGAATCTTTTGTAATCATCGTAGGTTACTGTTTCCTCGATATGCACTATCATGCCGTCTGGAAACGTCATTCGGCTGTCCGCATGAGTCCAGGCTGGAAACCAGTAGGTGTTATCAATCACCTGGCGGATGGTTTCGAACTCGGGGAACTGATTATCTCTTTTCTGAGGAACCGCTTTCCCCATAGTCCGGACAATCTGAAGATCCCGATCATCCACCCAAATCTTTCCATCGAAATAAAACCTATTCCCTTTAGTGGTTTTAGGTTTAACGGTGAACACATAACAGTTCAACTCATCCAAGTGTTCTTTCCCTTCGTATTTCAGGACATATAGAGGAAGCTCTTTTGCGGTCAAAGCGAATGGATTGATATTATCGAGGACATCTCTATCTTCGTCTGTGAATCCAACGCTCCGCAAGCGACCGGTCAGAGATTTTTGTTTCACTTCACGAGTCCCATCATCATTAAAAACAACTTCCGAAATTATCGTCATCTTCTCTTTTTGCGGAACGCCATCCACAGATAAAACACGGATCTCAGCGGTTTGAGTATAGGTGTATTGCATCCAGGCGTCATAAAATTCGGTTTCTTTTTGTGCAAACTGTTCAATAATCCGGTCGGGATTAAACTCTGCTTTTGTTGCAGTTTTATTTGTTTGCCTCTGCGCCGGTGAAAGCGGCGCACTCGCCAGCAACATCATGGCTAAAGAAACAAAAGACAGGTATCGCACTTATTTCCCCTCCAGTCTGTTTTCGCGCCATCAACATGGCTGTTTTCGCGCCATCAATATGGCTGTCTTCGCGCCATCAATATAGATATACGCTGAGTGTAATTTTCTCACATTTTCGCCATCAAGTCCGGATAGTTTTTCCGGGACTTGCGGGATTGATGGAAACTGTTTAGAGTAGACTTCATGTCCCTGGAAAATATTTGCATTATTCTCGTCGGAACCAAACACCCGGGCAACATCGGATCGGCCGCTCGCGCCATGTTCAATATGGGCTTGGACCAGCTTATTCTTGCATCGCCGCAATGCGTAATAAATGATGAATCTTACCGGTTGGCCAAAGCCGGAAAAGGAGTCCTTGATTCCGCACAAATTTGTAAAGACCTTAAGAGCGCGTTGCGAAACATAAGATTGCTCGTTGGAACAACCGGGAAAAGCGGCGGCTACCGCGCCCCCGCTTATTCACTTCGATCCCGGGTTCCTCGAATCCTGGATCAAGCCGCTCAACAAAAAATCGGGATTCTGTTCGGCCCGGAGGATACCGGCCTAGTCGATGATGACTTGCGACTCTGCCAGATGTTGATTCGAATCCCAACGCGATACAAAGCGAACAGTATTAATCTTTCGCAGGCTGTAATGATTGTCTGTTATGAGCTTTGGATGGGAAGCTTGGGACGCGAACCGGAGCGCACCCCAAAACTGGCTTCTCTGGAGCAGATTGAAGCCATGTACGTCCAGTTGGAAGAAGCGTTGCTGAAAATCGGATTTTTACAGGATCAGAATGCCCGGCATATGATGCTCCGGTTGCGTCAATTATTCGGGAGGGCCGGCCTCAAGGTTTCGGATGTAGGCATTTTGAGGGGCATCGCTCGCCAGCTCGGTTGGTTTGCAGGCAAACAGAGGCATAGAGACTTGGATTTACTTTAAAGTTCTTTGGACCGAAGCTCATCCCATTTCTTTTTGAACTTCTCGGCTGCCTGCGCATCGGGGAACTTAAAACTATGAAAACGGCTGCCATCGGAAATAAAAGAAAACTCGATGGATTTTCCGTTAACTTTAAGTTTGAGAAGCTTGAGTGGAATCCGGAACCCATGCCCTCCGGAAGATGGCTTATAGGCAATATCCAGGTAGCTTAGCAGCAACACGCCATGGCAGCTGCCGCGCAAAAGCCCATGTTCATGATCCGATTCGAAATGATGCACTTCTTCCGTCAATTTTCTGCGAGCCAGCAACTCCAGATCCGAATCGATCATTGGACGGAGCGTTCGTCCGGCCGCGTCGTAAACAAAAGCCAGTTGCTCTCCCTCATTGAACTCCAGCGCCCTGGAGACGAGGGAGTTTCCCTCATTTTCGATGGAAATAGTGTGGCTGCCGATTGTTATGCTTTCGTTGGACACTTCTCCATTTTTCCCGACAGGCCTTTTATCGATCAGAATATTCGCTTGAGCGCCCAGTCGGCGTATCGTCAATGATCCTCTGGCCGCCGCCCTTCTTGATTCAGTTTGGAGGCGCAGTTCTGAAAATGTGGGGTCTCCCGGATTGATTTTTTCCGCCCGGGCAAGCGCAACAAGCGCCTCTCGATATCTGTTCTCCGTTATGGCCGAACTGTAATCTCTGAGGGCTAGTTGGACTTCTTCGTTTTTCTCCGCTAATTCCCGGGCTCGGGGATTGCCCGGATCTTCAGAAATCCAGCGATTTAATGTATTCCCGGATTCGTTGTATTTCCCGGACTGGAAGAGATTCGTCACCTGGTGAATCCAATCGGTTTCCTTCTGCTTCTTAGCCGCTATCAGTTCCTGTTCCTGAACCTGACTTGCTCGCTGCCATTTTCTGAACAGCAGCGACAGCGCTGAATTCCCCGAGTGCGCGATCTGATACTTATCCAGCTCCCTCTTCGCCGCAGATAAATTTCCGGAATCAATCAAATAGGAAATTTGCGCAATTTTTTTCTGGTCCCGAGAACCTGATAGAGATACAGGACGACGCTCCGGTTCTGGATCTGTCTTTACGGGAGATCCGAAATCCGCTTCTGGAGCAGGATTCACGTTAGCGGGAGGCCTAGGGGTATTTTGCTTCCATCCCTGTTCTTTGGAAGACGGCGAAGTGCGGGAAGAATCAGCGGCATTGACCGTTTTATAAAAATTCGCTGTGAATATGCCCCATGTATTTCGGATAGATTTGCCTGCATTCGTGGAACAGACGATGTAGATGGCCGTCATGATTAAAAGCAGCGACAGCAACGCCGCAATTGTACGGTAGGACGGCGCTGTCATTTTGCGCCATGCATTGCTGTTTTTACCATGACGGCTTTTTTTCATCGGGCGCGCCACGCTGTCATTAGACCATGGGGAGGGCGCTTGCTCAGGCTGTTGATCGATAAAAGCGGTTTTCTTGACGGCTGGATCCTGCTTGCAAACAGGCTTATTTTCAACTTGAACCTGAACCTGCGCAGCCTGTTGCTGTTCAATCGGTTCTTCCGGTTTAATCGGGACTTCAGGATTGGGCATTGGCGGAGCAGGCCGCTCCGGCGTTTGGACATCAGCATCTTTAACAGGCTGCTTTCCTGGAGCGGAATCTATTTCAGTCGCGAACGCCGGGAATTGATGAACCATGGATTCCCATGGTTGCATAATATCAGCGGCGTTCTGAATCACCGGATGCTGTTCGATCAAATCATTTATGAGACGATCCAGGGTAATATAATCAGCCTCTTTCCGGCCTTGCAAAAGAGACTCCATTGCCTGCAAAAGTTTTACAGCCGCTTCGGGAGCCTCCGGTTGGGCCGCGGCTTTCCTGAGGGGCGCCAACGAAGAATGCAATTCAGCCAACATCAACTGAATATCTTCAGCTAAATCCTTCTTTAAATCATTGCAAGCGATTAACAGATCGTCCACATTTGCATAGCGATCGTTCGGATTTTTGGCCAGGCAGTTTCTGATTATGGCCCAAAATCCGGGAGGGATTTCAGGGAATCGGTCGAAGGTAGCGATCTGGGAAGCCAGTAAAATATTATCTAATGCTTTGTTTCCGTCCGGATCGTGAAAGGGATGGCAGTAGGTAAGCAACTCGTAAAAGATGACGCCGGCAGAAAATATATCCGACTGCACATTCCCGCTTTGATGTTGGATCTGCTCCGGAGACAGATAAATAGGAGCTCCCCAACGAACGCCTGGACGCGGAAGATGTTTCATTAAAATACCGGAAATTGCAAAATCCCGGATTTTAACTCCGTCCAAGGTCAGATGAATTTTCCCCGGCTCAAGGCTACGGTGCAGTATGCCGTTTTTATGAGCGTAATGGAGTCCCTCGGCCACCTGGATCATTATGGAGAGTTTGGCTTCGACGGGCATGTCCGGTTTTGCCGCACATAGAGTTCTGAGATCATCTCCGGCGAGAGATTCCATTACAATGTAGTGAGATTGTTCCTCTTTGCCGATTTCGAAGACAGTGGCGATATTTGAATGCCGTAAAGCCGACGCCGCCCGGCACTCATGACTGAATAATTCTTCAAGCTGCGCATCCCACTTGATACCGTCGCAAAGAATACGCACAACAATGGATCGGCCAATTTCCGAATCGAAGCTTCTATAAACAGGACCCAGGTAGCCTTCTCCCACTTTTTCAAGAAGGGGATATTTCCCAATCATTCGAGGCGTCTCGACTTGAGGGCATGATTCCATTCCTCTATCCTCCAGACGGTCTATCCAATTGAGCCTGTTATATCTTCGTCTAATAGTAGATTTGAAAAAGTGACGCCTGTCACCTAGATAAGGGAAAGAAGCTGTTTTATTCCGTGCTCTCCGTGTTCTTTTTCCGTGACAAAAGCAATGCTTGCCGGCCAAATAAAACAGCTAGCCGCAGTTACCTATTTTTGGGCAGCAGTTTCTCGGGAGTCAGGCGAAATCCGGGTTGCGACATTGCATCGCTCCATATTCTCAAGTTTAGCCGGCATGTCGGAGGGGCACAAGCTTAGTAATTTCATTGATGTCTTGGCTGCGCATGGCTTTCCAAAGATCCCAATCAAGCTGAAGGCCGAGCCAGAAGCTTGCTGGCATGCCCAGGACTCGTTCGAATCGGAGAGCGGTATCTGGCGTCACTCCCCTTTTGCCCCGGATTATTTCGTTTAGCCGAGGAAACGATACGCCCAATCGAATGGCAAATTCAGACTGACTAACGCCTAAAGGCTTGAGAAATTCTTCTAAGAGCATCTCTCCAGGATGAGTCGGAGGCCGATGCGCAGGCAATCGCTGGCTGGTTTTCACAGGTCTCGTCAATGCATGGGTTTTAATGGTAGTCCGTGATTTCGACTTCATAGGCGTCCCTTCCTTCCCAGCGAAAACAGATACGATATTGATCATTGATCCTAATGCTGTATTGCCCTTTTCGCCCTCCACCAAGCCGTTCAAGCCGATTCCCTGGAGGAATCCCGAGGTCGCGAAGCGCTCCCACTCGATGAATCTGATCCAGCTTGCGCTGGGCTATTGACCAGACTGGGCGTTGACAAATACGCCGCGCTATGCGCGTATCCGTTCCGTTGAAAATATCTTCCGTCCCTTGATTTCGAAAGGAGCATATCACGGAACATGTTATAACAGCATGCGTTATAACATGTCAAGCACGTTGAGCGCATCCAAGCGGGAAAGATCTGTGTGTCGCCGAAAGCAGTTGGCGCTTGCCGTCATATTCATAGGTATGGGTTGCCTCCTTTAAACATATCCAATGGCGAACGTGTGGAAAGCGCTAAAAATATTCTTGAAAAATATGGGTGTCTTAACCGGCCAACCCAAAACAGCCAAAGGCATCCGGTGTCGGGGACTGTAATTAACTAATTCGATTTGCTCTTTGCTTCACAACCGCCACAGTGATGACGCCACGGAAGAAATGCGCACGGAAAACACGGAAAAGAAGCTGTTTTATTCCGTGCTTTTCGTGTCCTTTTTTCTGTGGCAAAAGCAATATTGCCGGCCACCAAAAACAGCTAGCCAGTTACCGATTTTTGGGCAGCAGTTTCTCGGGAGTCAGGCGAAATCCGGGTTGCGACATTGCATCGCTCCAGAGAACGCCATACTGATCCAACAGCAATTTGTTTGCAGATGCGGGCAATTGGAGGTTTCCTTTGAGATCCGTAAATTGGAAGACGGTCAGCTTATAAGTATTGGCCGCAGCTAATTCACCTGCCCTTTCGAAGCTATAGACGCCTGAAAAAGAGCCGACTTTAGCGCCCGTTTTAGCAAAAACGGGCAGATCCTGGAGCGATCCGGAGGGAAGAAACTTGAGAAGGGAGTTGGACAAAGGCATAAAGCTGTTATCATTTTTGACTTCAAAAACCTTGTCAAAGGTTATGAAATGCGCGGCGAATGATGATTCAAGAGCCCCGGCTACGTCCATCCAGGGGATGCGGCCATTCTGTTGCATGGCTTTAATCGGTTGAGAAAGGCTTTCCCAGTCAACACGATCGTTGGCCTCATTCAAGCAACGCTCCAAGTCCTGCCAACGCATAAATTTTGGTTTGTCTGCGCTTTTCACCTTGCATGGAAACTCCGCCGCAGCCGATTGATAGGCAGCCAGCGTTACTTTTTTCACTGTTTCTTTAAAATCATCCTGGAGGCTCTGGCCCGAAACCGAAATTGACAGCGAAATCAGTGCAATAGGAAACAGCATGAATATCTTAAACCAAATTTTCATAGGACCAATCCGCGTTAATAAATGTTCAGCGCGCATTACCTGACTTTCGTCTCCGACAGTTTACGTATGGCATTCTCAGCAGCCGCTACCACACTCAAATCCTTATCCGACCGCAGAGGCCTGAGATCTTTAATATTCGAATAATTTCCGAGAAGAGATACTGCGATTGCAGCGCTATGACGCACCCCCGCATCCTTATCCTTAAGAGTCTCAATAATCTTCGGAAGAGCTTCACGCACATTAAGTGCAGCCAGGCCCTCTACGACAGCGATTCGAATCTCCGGCGCCGGGTCCGAAATACACTTTAACAGCGTTTCCCCCGCCTGAACATATTTCTCCGACACTAAAAACGCTATCGCTTTTCCCCGGAGTCCGATCTCTTTTCCTTCCAGCAAGGTTGCAATTGCTTGCTCGGAATTTTCGATGGCATCGTTATCTTTTGTAATGGTTCCCGTACCAAAATAAAGGACGCTCGGTTGGGGCAAACCCGTCCCGGCAGGAAAAATCTTCACCAGTTTAATACTCTGAGGCGAAGATTCATCTTCACTGTAAATAAAAACGGTATTGCTCTGTGAAGCGATGCGTTTTATCGCAGTCGTCAGATTTATTGGCGTTTTAATGTGCAGCGACACCAAATAGTTGTCTTGAGTCCGGACTTCAAAGATAACCCCGGTTCTTGCGGCCAGATCTTCAAGAACCTTCTGTAAAGGGCAATTGGAGATATCCATCGTTATGCCGGCGTCATCCACATGGAATTTCAGCGTATAGGAATTATTCTGCAACGGATTGGCAGCCAACGGATTCGCAGTCGACGGAGTGGCAGTCGAGGGATTCCTAGGCATGTCCGGAGGAATCCGCATGCCAGGACGCTGCGCCGGCAAAGCCCGGCAAAGGATAAGAGCCCCAAACAATATTAATAAAAGAGACGTTTTTCTATTTGCCTTGTATTTTTGATTGTTCATTCCGATCCAGGTCCCACCTCATCGCGAATTATCATAAATCGATCGAAGCGATACATTAAAAACAGATCGTGCAATTTTCGATTGGGATTGAGCAGGACAAGTTCGCCTCCGATTTCCCTCATATGCTTGAACAGGCGCAACACTTCGCCGATTCCGGAACTGTCCATAAACGGAACATCTTTGAAATCAACCGTCACTTCCCGGACTCCTTCTCTGGAAGTGTCGTCCAGGCGGCTCTGGAGGTATGGGCAATCTTCAAAAGTCACTTTGCCCTTTATGCGAACAATTCGACGATCATCAAGAGATTCAACTTGGATGTCCATGTCCTTTTAAGCAAAAATACTGTCACACTTTAAGGGCAGGAGCAAGTATCAGTCGTCAGGAGATTATGAGATCCAGATTCGTGATCCATCAGCATAAAACCGGACGAGTGCATTTCGATATTCGGATAATTCTGAATGAAGTAATGCGCTCTTGGTCGCTCCTTCGTGAACCGCCTCTTCGCAATGGGGAAAAACGCCTGGCAATCGAGAGAGAAAGCTTCACCGCAGATTCGATCAATTGTAAAAAGTTCGAAGAGGAAGCTTTCGGGTCGGGCGTCGTCAAACCCTGGGATGAAGGTGAGATCGACATAGAATCATTATCTCCTAAACAATTAGTTGCTATTTTTAAGGGGAAGCGGGTCGCCGGCAAATATGAATTCCGCAGGATGAGATGGTATCCCGGCAATCGCTGGATTCTCAGTAAGAAATCGACGACTGACGACTGACGACTGTTTTATCTTGACAGAACGGCCCAATCCATTAGAACCTTATCCCAAAGTTGCTTGGCGGGTTTGTTCCCGATTTTTCAGCGGGAGCTTCGATGCCTTAAAAAACGGACATCATGACCTGTTTATCTTTGAACGGAACCTTTTTCCCCAGGAGTGATACTATGGATGGGAATACTCAAAAGCAAATCTTCAGGCTTTCCGGACTAATCGTCACGATTCTGCTTTTGTGTGGAATTAATTCACCTGCCGCGCAGGATGAAAAGCCCTCGCCCCTTTCGGACTATCAATACACTAAATTCGACTATCCCCGATATGAAAAAACCCTGAAGGAAGCCAACCTCCAGACACGCGCCGATTATTGGATTTTCTTTATTAGAGAACGAGCCATCTCGAGACTTATTTATCCTGTTATAACTGATTACCTGGCATGTATAAAACCAACGATTGAAAAGGATCCGGCCAAGGCGGCCACAATGATTGAAGAAGTGATGGCGTTTTTGCCGACGGAGGAAGCTGTTAAAGCAGCCAACATTCCGGCAGGAGTCGAAGACTATTTTAAAACCCAGCTGACGCCCAGCCGGAATGTTTTAATCGAGGCTCTTTATGCGTCTTATATTCAATCCAAGAATTATCCCAAGGCGGCAGAAGTGCTCGAAAAGATCTACGCACAAAATCCCGACAAGAAACTCCTGTTCCCTCTTGCTGATATCTACAAGCAATTCAATGCGGAAAAGTACACGGCCTACGCACAAAAAATATTGGCGGAGATTCCCATCGAAGAAAGTTTTGGCGTCGCTCTCGATATGGCTCAAAGCAACCTTCAGAAAAATGACATTAAGGCTGCCACAGAGTTGCTGCAAAAAATCATGGATGTTTACGGGGATAAAGTGCCGCCTAATGTCCAGGAACCGGCATGGAACGCAACCAGAGCTTATGCTTACAATGTGATCGCATCCGGAGTCTACACGAGCAAGGATTATCCAAAAGCAATTGAGTTGTATGAAAAAGTGGCCAAATTCGATCCGAAGAAAGAAGACGCTTATTATTTTATCGGTATGAGCAAATGGAGAACCAAGGAGCATGCAGGCGCCATCGACGCTTTTGCCAAATGTGTGGTTGTCAATGGCCCAACCTACAGTGCGAAAGCAAAACAATACATGGAAGATCTATACAAACCTCAACATAACGGCACGCTGGACGGCATCGACCAGGTGATGGAGAAAGCAAAAGCCGACCTTGGGATAAAGTAAATCTTTTCGAACCATTGCCACGGACCCTATGTATTTCACCTATGGGAATAAGTAGGGTCTGTGGCGTTTTTTATTTCGCTCCAGGCAATATGAAAAGGGGCTGGATTTTTTCTGATAATGGGTGTAAATTTAGTGCCTTCATACGTTAGAAAGTCCACACTTGCACTTGTACTAGTAAAAATATCATAACAATTAGGAGCTTTATGGCAGAGAAGGACACCCGGGCAAATAACGTTTCAGGCGACAAGAAAATTTCGATCCAGGAAGCCCTGGACAAAGAAGGGGAGCAACTCCACATCAGTGAATTGCAAGCCCTGAATATCAAAGACCTCGCCAAAATAGCCAAAAAATACAAAATTTCAGAGGCTGGCAAGATGAGCAAGCAGGATCTCATCTTCGCTGTTTTACAGGCTCAGGCCGAGAAACATGGATTGATCTTTTCCGAGGGAGTCCTGGAAGTGCTTCCCGAAGGTTATGGTTTCCTCCGATCCCCCGATTACAGCTATTTGCCCGGACCCGATGACATCTATATTTCTCCTTCCCAGATCCGGAAATTCGATCTTCGCACCGGCGACATCGTTTCCGGCCAGATCCGAATGCCCAATGAAGGGGAACGATATTTAGCCCTGGTAAAGGTAGACGCTGTTAATTTCGAACCGCCCGAAGAAGCGCGTCATCGCATATTCTATGACAACCTGACGCCGCTTTATCCGCATGAGCGAATCCGGCTCGAAACGGTTCGAGAAAACCTTTCCGCACGGGTTATGGATATTTTCACTCCCATCGGCAAAGGCCAGCGCGGACTGATCGTTTCCCCGCCCCGGACGGGAAAAACAATGCTGCTTCAAAGCATTGCCAATTCCATCAGCACCAACCATCCTGAGATATACCTCATCGTTTTGCTGATTGACGAGCGTCCCGAGGAAGTCACAGACATGGAACGCTCCGTCAAAGGAGAAGTTATCAGCTCCACATTCGACGAGCCTGCTTCACGGCATGTTCAAGTAGCGGAAATCGTCATGGAAAAGGCCAAACGGCTCGTGGAGCATAAAAAAGATGTCGTGATCCTGTTGGATAGCATTACCCGTCTTGCGCGCGCTTATAACACCGTTATCCCCTCCAGCGGCAAGGTCCTGTCCGGCGGCGTAGATGCAAACGCATTGGAGAAACCCAAGCGCTTTTTCGGCGCAGCCAGGAAGATCGAAGAAGGAGGCAGCCTGACCATCATGGCGACGGCCTTGATCGATACCGGAAGCCGAATGGACGATGTGATTTTCGAGGAATTCAAAGGCACCGGCAATATGGAAATCATCCTGGACCGGAAGCTTGTCGATAAACGCATTTTCCCGGCCATTGACATCAATCGTTCCGGCACCCGCAAAGAAGAACTTTTGGTAGAGAATATCGATTTGAATAAAATCTGGATACTTCGGAAGGTGCTCAGCCCGCTTTCGATTGATGAAGCCATGGACCTTCTTCTGGACAAACTCCGAAAATCAGACAGCAATTCAGAATTCCTGACATCTCTGAACAAGGGATAGGGCATGAAGCGGGACGCCCACACTGCAGTCATAACTGCTTGGAATCGAGTAACTATGCGATTTATTAAAAATGCACGAATCATGATGCTGCTGGTTCTAGCCGGAGCCCTCTTCAGCCCGGCCGCTGTTAATTTACTGGAACAATCCACACTCCAGAGCTATCTCGACAAAGGATCGCCTTTCGATTTTATCCTTATAGATGTGAGGGGCGCCGATGAAATAACTTCCGGCATCGGCAATGCCGCCTGCAAACCCTACAACCTGGCCTGGCCGGAGCAATTACAAAAGGAATGCGTTAAAATTCCCAAGGATAGGAAGGTTGTCATTTATTGCCGGAGCGGCAGCCGCGCATCCAGCGCCGCCGCTTATCTCGACTCGTTAGGCTTCACCAACGTTTATAATGCCGGCGGGATGCTTACATGGACCGGTGCTACCATCACTCCATCCGACTTCAAACCGGCGTCACTGCTTCCAGCGCCTTCCATGACAGCCAAAACCGGCGCAAAGACGTCCCGCTAAACTGAAATCCTTTACATCCAGAGAGCCAAGCGTGGAACTCGCAACCTACATCAATGAGATCAACCAGAAGGTAAAAGACGAAAGCAGGTCGATCGAGCAGTTATTGGGTGAAGTGCATCGTGTGATTGTCGGCCAGAAGTACATGATCGAACGGCTTCTGATCGGATTGCTCACTCGAGGCCATATCCTGATTGAAGGCGTGCCCGGACTGGCAAAGACGCTTGCGGTTAAAACCATCTCTTCCGCCATAGAAGCAAAGTTCCAACGCATACAGTTCACCCCCGATCTTCTTCCAGCGGATCTGATTGGAACCATGATCTTCAACCAGAAAGACGGCGCTTTTTACCCCAGGAAAGGCCCTAT
>CAYTYP010000021.1:4392-37583 GCA_964441405.1 uncultured Acidobacteriota bacterium | reverse complement strand
GCCAACATAATATTGGCGGACGAAATTAATAGAGCCCCCGCTAAAGTGCAAAGCGCCCTTCTGGAAGCCATGCAGGAACGCCAGGTTACTATTGGGAACAACACTTATGTTTTAGACGAACCCTTCCTCGTGCTGGCGACTCAAAATCCCATCGAACAGGAAGGCACATATCCTTTGCCCGAAGCTCAGATTGACCGCTTCATGCTCAAGCTGGAGATCGATTATCCCGACACTAAGGAAGAGCGACAGATACTGGACTTAATGGCGCAGGATGATGTCATCACGATCAATAAAGTTCTCACCCCCGCGGACATCCTTCGTTTGCGTTCGGTTGTCAAAGAAGTTTATATAGATGACCGGATTAAGGACTATATCGTCCAACTGGTTATCGCGACCAGGAAGCCTCAGGAATTCAAACTCGACCTGAAAGATCTGATTCAATTCGGCGCCTCGCCTCGGGCTACTATCTTCCTGGCCCAAGCCGCCCGCGCGCATGCATTTGTCAAAGGCAGAGGCTATGTCACCCCGGATGACATCAAGGCAATAGGCATGGACGTGCTGAGGCATAGGATCATTCTTACCTATGAAGCGGAGGCGGAAGAAGTTACAACGGAATCTGTGATCAGTAGTATCTTTGACGCCGTGCAAGTCCCCTAAAATAATTGCGAATTACGAATGACGAATTACGAATTTAAAATACAATCAGGATACTGGTCCCATTAAAGATCAGAATGTTACCGTCACAAAACCGTATGGGTTCATTCGTAATTCGTAATTCGTAATTCGTAATTCCGTTCTATGTTGCCGAAAGAAATAGTTCATCAAATCCGGCGGATTCAAATTACCACCAATCGTCTGGTCAACGAGTCTCTGGCGGGTGAATATCATTCCGTTTTCAAAGGACGCGGGATGGAGTTTGATGAAGTCCGCGAGTACCAACATGGAGATGACATCCGGACCATCGACTGGAATGTAACATCGCGCGCCGGGCGTCCTTTCATAAAAAGATACGTGGAAGAACGCGAGCTGACCGTTATGTTGTTAATTGACGCCAGCGCTTCAGGCGCCTTTGGATCCGCCAACAAGTTAAAATCGGAAATAACGGCCGAAATATCGGCCCTCCTGGCGTTTTCTGCAATAAAGAACAATGACCGGGTGGGCGCTATTTTCTTCACCGATTGCGTAGAAAAGTACTTGCCGCCGCGGCGGGGCAGCAGCCACGTCCTGCAAGTCGTCAGAGAAGCGCTGTTTCACAAGCCGGAGCATCGCGGCACTCGTATTCAAAAGGCAATCGAACACCTGAATTTAGTAGTGCACAAACGCTCGGTTGTTTTTCTTATATCGGACCTTCTGGATCAAGGATTTGAACAATCCTTGAGAGCGGCCAACCACAGGCATGACATCATCGTTATCCAGATTGTCGATCCGCGGGAAAAAGAACTTCCCGATGTGGGAATTGCCGAACTCCGGGATGCGGAAACAGAAGAGATTGCCTGGGTGGACACTTCATTGGAATTGGTTCGAAACACATTCAGTGAAAACTGGAACAGGAACCAATCGAGACTTGCCAGGTTTTTTAAATCCCATCGGATGGATCACGTCACAATCGAAACAGGCAAGCCCTACGACGTTCCGCTGGTGCGTTTCTTTAAAGAAAGATCAAAAAGGAACAGGTGATTTCATCGTTCAGCAATAAAAAAACAATCCAGCGGTTCCGATGGGCGCCCATCGGAACCCTTCTGCTTTTTTCATTATTTGAAATAACAGTCGCTCAGCCTGACATTCCTCCTGGAGTAGCCGTTCAGCTTAATGCAACGCCGCCTAAAGCTACTATCGGAGACCCAATCCAGATTGATTTAGAGGTAACAACGCCTCCCGGGTACAAAGCGGATATCCTTAAACCCGAAAAACGGGATGGTGATTTTGCTATTCTGGGCTTTTCCAAATCGACCGTTGTCGAGCAAAAGAAGACATCGTTGCGCCACAAGGGGCAGTTCATCGCCGCAATATACAAAACCGGAGCATTCACTTTCCCCCCGATACGGATCATGCTGGAGGACGGCGCAGGAAAGAAAACCTTCGTTTCGAGCCCTGCCGTAACAGTCGAAATCCAAAGCATTATCGATAAAAATGCCCAGTTGAAGGACATGAAAAAACAGGCGGAAATACCGGAAAAATTCAATTGGATTCTCTGGCTGGCGATCATGCTTGCCGGCGGCATTATCGTTTTTTCAGGGTGGCAATTTTGGAAACGCAGACGAAATTGTCCGGCAAAGGAGAGTTTAATGCCAGTCAAGAATCCTCTGGATGTCGCCGAATTGGATTTAAGATCTCTCCTCGATCGAGGGCTCCCAACCGCCGGACTGGAAAAAAAGTTTTATATTCAGCTATCGGATATCGTAAAAAGAATTTTAGAGTCAGGGTTTGGAATCAGTGCGGAGGAACAGACGACCTCGGAGATCATGGATTCTTTGCGTCAAGCGCCGAATCGGGATATTGGGAAACTGGAACTCATTGAAACGTTTCTTGATTCATGCGATGTTGTGAAGTTTGCCAAATATATTCCGTCTAAACCCGAACATGAGGCGGCAGGGGAACGATCGCTGGAAATTCTCGCTGCAGCGAGATCAGTGAGAGCAGTGAGAGCAGTAGACAGTAGACAGTAGACAGTAGTCAGTAGTCAGTAGTCAGTAGTCAGTGGCTTAGTTTTTACTGTCTACTGACGACTGTCTACTGTCTACTGTCTACTGTCTACTGACGACTGACTACTGGCTACTAAGAGGAACCGATGCATTTTGCGAATCCCGGTTTACTGATAGCGCTACTCCTGATACCGCTCCTCGTCTGGCGCTATATGCGGCGTATGCGCCAGGGACAGGGCAGTTTGCAATTTGCATCAACGGTTGCGCTCGAGGGAATACGACCTTCCTGGACTATTTGGGCGCGACACGCGCTTTTCGGGATCAGCCTCCTTGCTTTAACGCTCGCAATCATAGCGCTGGCGCGGCCTCAAAAAGGGGTGCAGGCGGAGGAAGTGCTGACGGAGGGCGTAGATATTGTTATTGCGCTGGACGCCTCGGGAAGCATGGCCGCCGAAGATTTCGAGCCGCGCAATCGCTTTTTTGTCGCCAAGATGGTGGTCGGGGAATTTGTGGAAAACCTGCATCAGGATCGCGCAGGATTGATAGTTTTTGCAGCCAAGGCGTTTACCCGCTGTCCTTTGACCATCGACTACAGCGTGCTCAAGGACGTGTTGAATAATACCGAACTTGGCGCAATAGAAGACGGAACGGCTATCGGCAACGCATTGGCAACTTGCCTTAACCGGTTGCGACAGAGCAAGTCCAAATCCAGAGTAATTATCCTGGCAACCGATGGCGTCAATAATCGCGGCGAAATTCAACCTATCGATGCAGCGGATATCGCACGCACTTTAGGAGTGAAAATTTATACAATCGGAGTAGGAACAAACGGGACGGCAAGATTCCCGATCGACAATCCAGTATATGGCAAGACTTATGCAACCATGCAGGTTGAGATCGATGAAGCTTCTCTGAAGCAAATTGCAGCGACAACCGGAGGAATTTATTATCGAGCTACCGACAGGCCGGAACTGGAAAAAATATTTAATGATATCGCCCGCCTCGAGAAAACTAAAATTGAGGTGAAATCTTATACTCATTACAACGAGCGCTTTAATCAATTCCTGGTTCCCTCTTTGTTTCTGGCGTTCATTGGAACTTTGGCGGGATTCACCCGCTTCAGGAAGATTCCTTAGCTGACGACTGACTATGCATTTCGCAAGAGCCGAATACTTATACCTATTGTGCGCCATCCCGGGACTTGGACTGTTCTTTTACTACTCGTCCCGAATGCGTCGTAAAAAGCTCGAAAAATTCATAGGCGTTCCTCTTATTCCGAGACTTACCGGAGAATTCAGCAGGGCAAAATCTTTTTTGCGTTCTTTGCTTCTTATCGGATTCTTCATTTTCGCGATCATTGCACTGGCCCGACCGCAGTGGGGAGCGCGGATGGAAACGGTTCGCCGTCATGGCGTCGACATCATCGCCGCGCTGGATGCTTCTTACAGCATGAACGCCGAAGATATAGCGCCCAACCGTATCGAAAAGGCTAAAGGTGAAATAAAAAATCTCCTGGATGAATCCGAAGGAGATCGCATCGGTTTGATCAGTTTTTCCGGCGCTGCGACCATCCAATGCCCATTAACTTTAGACCATGGCGCCATAAATTTATTCCTGGACAGTGCAAGCGCCGGAATGTTTGCTGAACCTGGGACCTCCCTGGCAGCCGCAATTGAAACGGCGACATCCGCATTTGTGGCAAAAGAGAGAAAGTACAAGGTTCTAATCCTTTTCACCGATGGAGAGGATTTGGAAGGGCAGGTGAACAAAGCCGTCACAAAAGCCAAAGACGCCGGGGTGATCATTTATACTGTCGGGGTCGGCACGCCCCAAGGCAAGCCCATCCCAATCCGCGACGCCAACGGCGATGTTGTAGAATATCGCAAAGATCCCAATGGCCGGATAGTCGTCAGCGCTCTGGACGAAAGATCTTTGGCTGAGATCGCCGGCCAGACAGGAGGACGCTATTTCCGGGCGACAGCCTCCGAGAATGAAATGGAAACGCTTTATAAA
The DNA here is from genome assembly GCA_964441405.1 of uncultured Acidobacteriota bacterium. GTDB lineage: Bacteria > Acidobacteriota > UBA6911 > UBA6911 > UBA6911 > UBA6911. The sequence continues at coordinate 32,928 of CAYTYP010000021.1, read as the reverse complement.
GATATTTCCGGGCTTGAAAAAAAGGAGTTGGAATCCAGGCTGCAACAGAATTACGAGGACAGGTTTCAATATCCTTTGGCGTTGGCTATTATTTTACTGGCGTCGGAGTGTTGGTTATCCGAGCGACGCAAACCAGGATTAACATGGATCGACAGGTTCCATCAACTGAAACAAAGATAGAGTTTGACTCAATGCGCATTTTACCGGCATTACTGTTGTTTATTCTAATGATCGTCGCCAATCTTTCGACTTCGCCGGCGGAGTCGCTGGCGTCTCGAAATAAAAAGGGAAACCAACTCTATGAACAGAGCAAATATTCCGATGCCGAAAAAGAATATCTGGACGCTCAAGTGAATCATCCCGGTCATCCGTCCGTGCTTTATAATTTAGGCAATTCGCTGATCAAGCAAAAAAAATACGCCGAAGGAATGAAAGCTTTAAACCAGGCAATCAACAAGGGAGATAAGACTGCAAAAGGAAGCAGCTGGTATAACAAAGGCCATGCGTTATTTTCTATGGGACAATTTAAGGAATCGGCGGGAGCATTCATCGAGGCGCTGAAATTGAATCCGGCCGACAAAGATGCGAAAAATAATCTGGAATTGGCTCTGATGAAGCTGAAGCAGCAGGAACAGAAATCGAAACAACCCGATTCACAAAAGCGGGAATCGCAAAATTCAGACCAAAAACAACAGCCGTCTTCCGGGAAAGAGGGGGAGCAAAAACAACAGGATCAAAAACGTAATGGAGCAGAACAAGCAGCACAACGTCCGAAAGAACTAAAGGAGCCGATAAAACAGGAAATGCAAACAACCCGGCGCGAGGGGGTTGTCGGCAAAGATAAAGCGCTGCAAATTTTGGATGCCGTCCAAAATCAGGAGTTGGATGAAAAACGAAAACTTCTCGAGCGCCGAGCCCGGCAGTTGTCGAACGGCAAGGATTGGTGATCGGGAGTGAGGTCGTCCTCAGAGTTATCATTTATGAAAACAGTTAAAACATTATTAATCGGGATACTGTTTTTTTTACTCGTTGCGGCATGCGCCTTTGGCCAGGACGCTCAGGTGACGGCGTCTGTCAGCAGCGACACCATTGGAGTGCAGGACCAGCTGCAATTATCCATAACGGTTTCAGGAAAAGACAGCGGGGATGCTGTAATTCCGCGCCTGTCGCGTCTTCAAGGATTCAAAATAGTTTCCGGTCCGAGCGTCAGCACTCAATTCCAGTGGATCAATGGACGGACCAACAACCTCAAAAGTTTCAGCTACATTCTGATTCCCGAAAAAGAAGGCCAATTTACTATTGATCCAGTGGAAGTCCGGGCAGGGGACAAAACCTATAAGACTCAACCGATCCAAGTCCGAGTGACCTCAGAGTCGCGGGATCCGCAATCACAGCCGCAACGCCAAAATCCATTCAATCCGTTCGATCCTTTTGAAGAAGAAAGAGCCCAAACCCGTCAGTCCGGAGCAGGAAACGCAATTATGGTTAAGGCTGATCTCGATCGGAGCTCGGTTTATCCAGGTCAACAAGCAACCCTCACTTACCGGCTCTATACGCGAGTGAATATTTCCAACATTACGTTGCGGGAAAGCCCTGCCCTTACCGGTTTTTGGGTTGAAGATATCAAGATTGGGGAAAATCCCAGACCGACTCGACAGGTTATCAATGGCAAGGAATACCTCGTATATGTGGTCAAGAAGCAGGCTCTTTTCGCAAATAAAACGGGCCGCCTCACGATTCCGCCCATTACATTGGGAATTTCAGCGCAGACCGGCGGGGATTTCTTCGGCATGTTCGGCAGGGACGAAACGCTCTATCGTAAAAGTCAGGAGCTTTCTCTAGAGGTAAAGCCTTTGCCCGAGGCAGGACGGCCTTCTTATTTCAGCAATGCTGTTGGAGCTTTTTCTCTAAATGCGGATATCGATAAAAAGCAGGCCGCAGCGGGAGAAGCCGTTGCGTTGCATATCAAACTGGAAGGCCGGGGCAATCTAAAAATGATCCCCGATATTCCGTTGCCTTCCTTGCCTGACTTTACGATTTATTCCTCCAAGCGCGCCGACAACTTGCGACCGTTTGAGCAGGACCAGATCGGCGGCGATAGAACCTGGGAGTATGTAATCGTTCCCAAAGCCCCGGGGGATCAAACCATCCCCTCAATCTCATTCTCTTATTTTAACGCTGAAAAAAACAAATATGAGACAGTCGCGACCTCGGCCCTAACCCTCAAGGTAACACGCGGCGCAGACGGCAGCGCTACCGGCGTGGGATTGTCCGGAACCAATAAACAGAATTTAACGCGCCGAGGGACAGACATCAATTTCATTAAATTAGCCTCGGGCGGATTTGAAGAAAAGTCGGATCCCTTTTATCGCCGGCCCTGGTTATACCTGGTCATTACGCTCCCGCTTCTTTTCAATGCAGGAGCTTTTTTATATCAGAGACAAAAGTCGCGGCCTGTCGATAATTCAGGTTTCGCCAGAAGCCGGAATGCAAAACGAAAGGCGCTGAATCAACTCAAGGCTGCTGAAAAAGAAGGGAAATCGACGCCGCGCCGTTTTTACGATCTTGCTTCCGCGGCTTTTGCCGGATACCTGGCCGACAAGTTCAATATGGCGGAAATCGAGTTGATGGAAGACAGTCTGGCGCGCACGTTGTCGGAAAACTCCGTGGTTCCTGAGACCATTGAAGAAACAAAGGCTTGCCTCCGGGAATGCGATTTTGGACGCTTCGTCAGCGCAGCGCAGTCTATCGACAAAATGCAAGACTTGAACGCTCGCATCCGAAAAGTTATCGGTCATTTGGAAACTCACGAACCAAAGAAACCAGGTTTTATCAAATGAGAAGGACTCGATTTATTTCAATACTGGCCTTTTTGCTCTGTTCCCTGCCAGGCTATGCCGGATTAACTCCGCCGTCCTCCGACCAGCTCTTCGCCCACGCTAATTCTGAATATCAAAAGGGAAACTATGCCGTGGCCGGGCAGGGTTACCTCCAGATCCTGGAGTCAGGCGATGAAAGCGGCCCCCTGTACTACAATCTCGGGAATGCCTGCTTTAAACAGAAAAAACTTGGCGAGGCAATTTACTACTGGGAAAAGGCCCTGCAAAAATCCCCTGCCGATCGGGAATCTCGTGAAAATCTGGAATTGGCCAATCTGCTCACTGTCGATCGGCTCGAAGTCCCGGCGGACCCTTTCCCGGTTCGGCTTCTGAGCGGCGCGATGGAACTTCTCACTTTAACTCAGGTAGGCTGGTTGACCTTTTCCCTGTTCCTTGCAGCCAATATCCTATTCACCGTTTTTTTGCTTAAGAGCGGACGCATTGCCTCTCGCGCACTCATGGGATCTTTTTTAGTCGGAATTTTATTGGTTTTGTCCGCAGGCTCGCTTGCATGGAAAACCTACGACCGTGATTTCAGGAAGAAAGGCATCGTTGTTGAGCAGAAAGTGGAGGTACGAAGCGGGCCGGGAATTGAAAACATGACGGTGTTCCCAGTTCATGAAGGGCTGAAGGTCCGAGTTCATCGATCGAGCGGCGGGTGGTTCCAGATCAGCCTCCCCAACGGCTGGATCGGTTGGCTCCGCGAATCCTCCCTGCGCGTTCTGTAAAAAGTTCCCGGTTCAGAGTTCTTAATTCACAGTTGAAAGTTTGTAAGCGGACATGATAATGGATAATGGGAACGGAAGTTAATGCAGTATTGCAGATCATGCTTTCCAACAGGGAACGGATAAACTATGGATATTTTTGTCGATTTTCCGGGAGGCGCAAAGGTAGACGCGCATCTGGGCTCATTCACGGTCCACACCGATCAGCCGAAAGAGGTTGGCGGGGACAGTTCCGCGCCCAGTCCTTTTAATCTATTTCTCGCTTCATTGGCGTCTTGCGCGGGATATTACGTTTACAGCTTCTGCAAAACACGTGGCATCCCGATGGAGGGCGTCAAACTGATCCAACGCACAGAAAGCGATCCTAATTCCAAGCGGGTAGGAAAAATTTCGTTGGAAATTCAACTCCCGTCGAGTTTTCCAAAGGAATACGCATCCGCAGTGATCCGCGCGGCCGAAAGCTGCACGGTGAAAAAGCACCTGGAGCATCCGCCTTCTTTCGAGGTATTTACTTCGGTTTCAACATAAGCGTTGATCCTGATTTCCATATGTTCCGAAGGAATCAGTGCAATCTGTGGCGGATGCCCTACTCTTTAGCCGCTTCCTGGGCTTCATGCTGCAGACGAAACAAGGTGGTCCCGCTTTTGCTGAGAGCAAAAAATCCTATAATCCAAGTCGGCGTCATTGAAACAAAAAATAGAATGATTGCAAATCCGGCGGCGATATATCGATTCACGCCCAGGAGTTCCAACCCCAAGGCTGCAAAAAACTGATAGGTTCCTATATTTGCAGGGGCGTTGGGTATGGTAACGCCTATCCGTATTATCATAAGCACTACTGCGCCCTTCCATACTTCCAGCGGTATGCCGCAGGCAAGTGCGACCAGCCACAATGCCAGAGCCTGTCCTATTAAGGAAATCAGCGTCACGATAAGGGCAATCCAAAAATCCCACTTCAATCCTATTTTCTTCATCCCAAAGGTCATTTGTTCTAAAAAGAACCGGAATTTTCGAGCCACGCTCCGGTTCCGATAATCGCGACGCTGCTCTGCAGGCGATTTATGTTTCCGAAGCAATGAGTAAATGAAAATGCCCGCGAGGGCAATAACTCCGAAACTGAATATCCGGGCGCCGGTATTGATATAGGATGGCAACGGCAGGAAAATAGTTGCCAATCCCAGGCCCAAAGCCAGCCAGATTCCCTCGAACAAATGCTCCATAAACATAGAGGGAATGATTTCGGAAAACTTCTTGGAATACCATTGGGATATCAGGTATCCCCGGACGACCTCGCCCAACCGCAGCGGCAAAACATTACTTGTGAACACACCTACATAAGTCGCATGAATCGATTTTCCCGTGTGGATACGAAAAGCCGGCCGCAAAAGAAATTTCCAACGCACCGCCTGGGCGATGTAGTTGAGATTGTCGACGGCAATCGCCAGCAGAATCAAACTCCATTTCAAATTGCGAATGTTCTGAAGCAGGTTTTCAAGATTGACGTTGTATAAAACCCAGGCCAGGCAGAGAACGGCAATGACGTAGCTTAATATCAATTTCCAATTATGTTTGATCGAATTCCCTAAATTCTGTTTCATTTATATTTTTTAAAACGCCCCGGATTACGCGGATTTTACAGATTTTGTGAAATCCGCGGCGTTTTTAGTTTCCGACAGGGTGGTTTTCAACCCAATAAATAGTTCCGTAGGGCGTATCTTCAAGAGTTACATTTCTATTTTTTAAATCTTCCCGAATTTTATCCGCTTCCTGGTAATCCTTCCGTTCCCGCGCCTCTTCGCGCCTGCTCACCAGAATTTCGATCTCAGGATTTTCCGTCTCCGGATTTGCAGGATTAAACTCGAAAATGGCTAAAGCGGAATTGATCTTGGCCAAAGCGTTTAAAACGAGATACGCGTCTTCTTTGGAAAACCCGTTTGAAGCAAAGAGCTGATTGATCTTTCTAATCAAGATGAAAACCGCGCCCAAAGCCATTGGAACATTGAGATCCTCTTCCAGGGCATTTTCAAAAGAACTCAGCATCTCTTCGACGATACCTTTGGCGGCGTCGGTGGTGCGCCCGTTCGTGCATCGCTGCAATTTATTAACAAACGCGTCGATCCGTTTCAGTGCAGCCCGAGAAGCCTTTAGTTTATCCTCAGAGTAGACGACGGGTTGCCGGTAATGCGTTGAAATAAGCAAATAACGAACTTCTCTGGCGGTAAATCCCAGGCGGATGATTTCTTTGAGTGTCACGGCGTTTCCAGCCGAGCGGGACATTTTCTTTCCACCTGCCAAAACCAGCTCTGAATGGACCCAGTACCGTGCAGGGCCTTTCCCGTGGAGCGCTTCGCATTGGGCGATTTCATTCTCATTATGAGGAAACATGATATCGCGGCCGGCGGTGTGAATGTCGAACTCCTCTCCTAAATAGCGCATGGACATTGCAGCGCACTGAACGTGCCAGCTGGGCCGGACATTGCCCCAATCCGTCTCGCAAAAGATATCGCGGGACATCTCAGCCAGGGTGGCCCGTTTGAATAAAGTAAAGTCTCGTGGATTGTCTTTGTCATATTCATCCAGGTCTACGGTTGCGCCCACTTTGATTTTAGAAAAATCCAGACCGCTGAGCGCGCCGTATTTCGGGAACTTGGCTATATCAAAATAAACACTGCGCAACCTTTCATAGGCAAAACCCTTGCTGATAAGCTGTCGTGTCAGAGCGGCCATCTCGTCTATATGCTCGGAAGTCCGGGGATATTTCCAGGCGTGCTTTACCGACAATTGGTCCAGGCAGTCCATAAACTCTTTCGTATAACGGTCTGTCAGATCTTTCAGCGATATCCCCTGCGCAATGGATTCCTGGATGGTATTGTCGTCAAGATCTGTCACATTCATCACGTGCTTTACTTCATATCCGCAATATTCCAGATATCTGCGCAGCAAATCAGCCGCCACAACTCGCCGCAGGAGGCCGATCGTAGGCTCGGCATTTACGGTGGGGCCGCAGGAGTACATCGAAACTTTTCCCGGAACTATAGGCTGGAATAATCGTTGAGCTTTGGTAAGGGTGTCGTAGAGTTCGAGTTTTGGCTCAGGCCGGTTGACGGACGCGGAAGCGCGAAATAGCGTGGTGCTGAGATAGCGTTCTCCCCCATCGGGCAGAATCGCCACAATCTTCCCTTGGGGCAATTCCTTTGCCAGCTGAATGGCTACATAGATGGCAGCGCCGGCGCTCATTCCTACAAACAGCCCCTCCTCACGAGCGAGGAGGCGAGAAGTCTCATAAGCGTCTTCATCTTTAATATTTATTTTTTCATCCAGCAATTTCCGGTTAAATATACCCGGCCGGTACGCCTCCTTCATATTTTTCAGGCCCTGGATTTTGTGCCCGAGATAAGGTTCGACTCCAATAATTTTTATCGCAGGATTCAGTTCCTTAAACCTCCGGCTCATGCCCATCAAAGTCCCGGAAGTTCCCATTGTAGCGACAAAATGAGTGATTCGCCCTGCGGTCTGTTCCCAGATCTCCATGGCAGTTCCATTGTAATGAGCCAGCGGATTGGACGGATTGTTGTATTGATCGGGGATGAAGTACTTGCCCGGATCGCGGCGCTGCAACCGATAAACGGCTTCAATGGCGCCATCCGTGCCCAGCGCGGCCGGGGTGCGAAGGAAATCGGATCCAAGCGCTGCAAGAATCTGGCAGCGCTCCTGGCTAACCGCCTCACTCATGGCTAAAAGGACTTTGTATCCTTTGACCGCGCCTACAAGGGCGAGCCCGATTCCGGTATTTCCGCTTGTCGCTTCGAGTATGACTTTATCGTGAGTAAGGTCGCCCGAAACTTCAGCCGCTTCAATCATTGATTTCGCAATCCGGTCTTTGACCGAACCGCCAGGATTAACACATTCGAGTTTGCCCCATATTTCCACATTGGGATTGGGACAAATCCTTTGGAGGCGAACAAGTGGCGTATTTCCTATCAGGGCTAAAGCCCCATCGGCGAAAACAGTTGATTTCATGATCTGGAAGGCTATCAAAACAACGGCGCAGATTCCACGGATTTCCACGGAACGACCGCAGATTTCACAAATTCAATTTGTGAAATCCGTGCAATCTGTGGTTGCTTTTTCCCGGCGTTCTTCGCACCATATAAGGGCACGCTGGAAGGAGACGCATGGGAGTACCGATATCTCAGATGACGGCAGTGGCCGGATACTTGATGAAGCAGAAAACGGCAGGAAGGAAACGTTATCCTTTGGTGCTGATGCTGGAACCGCTGTTTCGTTGCAATCTAACCTGCTCCGGCTGCGGCAAGATCCAGTATCCCGCTGAAATTCTCAGGCGGCATTTGAGCCCGGAACAATGTTTTAAAGCAGCCGAAGAATGCGGAGCTCCCATGGTCAGCCTTCCTGGCGGCGAACCGCTCCTGCATCCCCAGATTGCGGAAATTGTGGATGGACTCGTCGACCGGAAAAAGTATGTGTATCTTTGCACCAACGCGTTGATATTGAAAGAAAAACTGAATCTTTTCTCTCCGAGCAGGTTTTTCACGATCAACATTCATCTGGATGGGCAGAAAGAATCTCACGATCGATCCGTATGCCGGGATGGCGTTTACGACATCGCCGTGGACGCTATTAAAGAAGCGGTGAAGAGCGGCTTCAGGGTGACCACCAATACAACTTTATTCAATGATTCCGATCCGGCAAGCGTCCGATCCTTTTTTGATCAGATGATGGAACTGGGCGTTGAAGGGATGACTCTATCGCCGGGGTACTGTTATGAAAAAGCTCCGGATCAGCAGCATTTTCTCACTAATCCGGATACCTCCCGGTTGTTTTCAAAAATCCTGCAAAATCGCCGCTCCAACTGGAGATTCAATCAGAGCCCGCTTTTCCTGGAATTTCTCATGGGATTGCGTCACTACTCCTGCACGCCTTGGGGGATGCCTGCCTACAACCTGTTTGGTTGGCAAAAACCCTGTTATCTGCTGCAGGATGGGTATTGCGCCAGCTTCTCAGAATTACTGGAACAGACCGAATGGGAAAAGTATGGAGCGGAATCCGGCAATCCCAAATGCGCCAATTGCATGGTCCACAGCGGATATGAGGCTAGCGCAGTCCATGACACATTTTCATCCTTCAGCGGCTTCTTCCATACCATCAAGGCATATTTTTAAACAGGTCAGCAGCCGCCCTATTTTATTTGATAGACAGTAATGAAGGATGGGGCGCTTATGGATCGATAGATCCGCTGAGTCGCCTTCTTGAAGTCCTTTTCTTTGGCGTTGTAGATGTCGACGAACTGCTGTGGATTTCGATCAACCAGCGGGAACCAGCTGCTCTGAATCTGGATCATTATCCGATGCCCTTTTTGAAATTCATGGAAGATATCGGGCATTGGATAATGGATCTTTGAAATTTGACCGGGAGTAAAAGGTTCCGGGTCGGAGAAGCTGTTACGAAACCTCCCACGAAAGAGTTCTCCACGCACCAGTTGCTGGTATCCCCCCATGTGTATATTTTCAGGATTGACGTCAGGATCGGAAGCGTCGTCCGGATAAACGTCAATCAGCTTTACGACAAAATCTGAATCCGTTCCAGTAGTTGAAACATAAAGATTTGGGATCACCGGACCGGCGATAGTAATTGCTTTTTCCAGCGCTTCGGTTTCATAGGTCAAAACATCAGGGCGCCTTGATGCAAAGCGCTGATCGTCTACCATATGCTCCCGAGTCATTCTTATAGCTATGGTGTTGGTATAAGGGACCGGTTTATCGGGATCGCTGATATATTCGTCATATTCGGAAGAATCCTGAAGGGGCGGTTCCCATGAAAGCTTCCCGGCAGCCTGCAAATATAAATTCTCCGCTCTTGCATTCCCGGGAGGCCATTGAGCCTCTTTCCGCCACTCATTGCCGCCCGTTAGGAAGATATAAGCCTCAGGCAGGTCCGGATTGGGAGTTCCTTTGAGAAAATGTTGGAAAAAAGGCAATTCGATTTCTTGGCGATAAAAGCGTGCAGTATCCGAACCAAAATGGATATTCCCAAAAAAATCGCCGTCCGATCGAGCCCATCCTCCGTGATACCACGGTCCCATGACCAGTATGTTGTAGGTATCGGGATTGGCCGATTCGATCGATTTGTAAACCCCTAGCGTTCCAAACAGGTCCTCCGCATCGTACCAGCCGCCAACGGTCATGACGGCAGGTTTGATATTTTTCAAGTGCGGCCGCAGATCCCTTGATTTCCAGAAGGAATCATACGAGCTATGGTTCGTCATTTCGTTCCAGAACGGAATCTCATTTTTGAAGTATTTTGCATTTATGTTCGACAGCGGACCCATTCGCAAATAAAAATCATATCCATCCGGCGTGGGAAATTTAAAATGGGGATAGGACTCGGCAGTTAGCCTGAGGCGCGGACGGCCGAATTCAGCTAGAAAACTGAATGTGTGCGCCAGATACAAAGCTCCGTTGTGGTGAAAATCGTCACCTGAAAACCAGTCGGCGATGGGTCCTTGGGGAGAAACAGCTTTTAACGCCGGATGGGCGTCGATTGCACCGCAAGCGGCATAAAAGCCCGGATAGGAAACGCCCCATAATCCCACATTCCCGTTATTGTTCGGAATGTTTTTGATCAACCATTCAATCGTATCGTAAGCGTCGCTGGACTCATCAATGTCGTTGCGGCTGTTCTTTGCGTCCAGGACGGGCGTCATGTTGACAAACTCCCCTTCCGACATCATTCTGCCCCGGACATCCTGGTACACAAAGATAAAGCCATCCTGAGAAAAATCATTGGAAGGCCCTAATTCCAAAGGGAATTTTTTGGAACCGTAGGGTTCCAGTCCATAAGGCGTTCGGTTTAGCAGGATGGGATAATTATGCGAGACATCTTTAGGAGAATAAATGCCGGTAAACAGCTTTTTCCCATCCCTCATTGGGATCCGGACTTCGCGTTTTGTATAGTTGGATTGAAGATAATCGGACTGTTGCGTCCATACCAGTTGCAGCGTAACAATCAACAGCAGACCTATAAAGGCGCGTCGGGCTAAATTCTCCATGCATTTAACCTAACCCAACCCATTAAATCTCGCAAGCAACCATTCAAAGCTCAAACCCAAAACGGGGATGTCGATTGAGTGCAGGTTTGAGCTTATATTGATCTGGGGCGGAAACTGGGTTACGGTAATCTTTCAGTTAACAGGAGAGAGGCATATTTTGAACGAAACCAGGGCTTATATAGCTTTGAAAGAAATGTTTCAGGGAGGGCGTCCGATTATTTATGTCGCAACTCCCGAAGAGCAGCGCATCCGTCTGCTTCTGCAAGAAATCGCCAAGCGGCTTTTCTCAGGTCGAATGCCCCTATGGAGTTGGTCTCTGACATTAGGACTTCAACAGCCGGACGGAAGCGCCGGCGAAAAGCTCGGTCCGGAGGCAGTGCTTGATTTTATTGCAGCCCACCGCGGCCCTGGGATTTTTCAACTCAAGGATTTTCACGAATTTCTCTCCGCGAATCCGGCAATCCGGCGGCGCATACGCGACCTTTATGAAAGCTGTATGGATTCGGGTAAATTTCTGATCATCACATCTCCACTCAGGACTATCCCGGAAGAGCTGAGCCGACAAATTGCTCTGGTTGAACTGCATGCGCCTGATATGGATGAGCTGATGGAATTTCTGCGCGTGGAAATTGCAGGGATATCAAAACGCACGCCTTCTTCCGGATCCAATGAGTCGGACCTTTACGCCGTGGCTCGCGCGCTCCAGGGTCTGACGCTGGACGAATCCCGCCATGCGCTTCGGCGTGGGATAGCGATCGGCGGAGCGCTCAATGACAAAGCTCTTCCTCACCTGCTCGATGAAAAAAGGCTGATCGTCAATAGAACCGGCCTGATCCAATATGTTCCCGATTCCACCACAATCGAACATGTGGGAGGACTGGAATACTTAAAGAAATGGCTGAACGAGCGGCGGAAGCTGTTTCTCCAGAGGGAAAGCCTGAGCGCCGAGATTGTTCCCAAGGGATTGCTGGTCATGGGGGTTTCCGGTTGCGGGAAAAGCTTATCCGTTAAAGCCATTGCATCCTGTTTTGGGCTTCCCCTATACCGTATCGAAATGAGCGAAGTATTTTCCGGACGGCATGGGAATCCTGACGCCGCTTTTGTAGAAGCTTGTCGCACCGTTGAATCCGTAGCGCCCGCTGTTGTCTGGTTCGACGAAATTGAAATGGGATTGACGGGCCAGGCCACTGAATCGGGCACTAATATGGGAAGAATTTTCGCGTTTTTCCTGACGTGGATGCAGGAGAAAGCGCGCGGCCTATTCGTTGCCGCGACCGCCAACCGCATTGATCTGCTCCCGGCGGAAATGATCCGCAAAGGCCGCTTCGATGAAGTTTTCTTCATTGACCTGCCTACGGAAGAAGAAAGAATGGATGTTCTAAGGATTCATCTCGAAAAGCGGGGAGTGGATCCGGCGGCTGTACAGCTGCATCGGTTAAAAAAAATAACCCAGGGATGGACCGGCGCCGAGATCGAACAGTGCGTTATCTCAGCCCTGACCCAGGTAAAACTCCAGGAAAAGCCTCTGACTTTTGAAGCTCTCCATGAAGCAGCACAGAACGTCATTCCTCTTTCCAAAACTATGCGCGAACAGGTAGATCACATCCGCTCGTGGGCCTATGACCGTGCTGTGCGCGCCTCGCCACGAGAAACCAACCGGTAAAAAAACGCCTTAGAATGATTTCACATAGACGATGACAATGCCCGACCAGAAGAGCAATTTGGCTACGGTCCAGGGCGTTATCGTCAGTGTGGAAATTCCACGATGTATTTCTACTTTCATACGATATTACATATCGGACGCTTTCCCGACCTAGTTTAGGTCCATCTTGAAATTTGTATACATTTCCTTCTCCAACCGGCTCGCGCTGTTGCACGATTGGACTGCGTCCATAATAATTACCGGTAAAAAAAATACCCCGGATGCCATGGAATTTTAAATTTTTTAATCCGTGAAATCCGTGGCGTTTTTTACCGCAGCATGCCGCGGACGACGACGTCTACGGCTTCGTCTTCCGTTAAACCTCGGGCCATCAAGGTCTCAACCTGCTTTTTATCGACGCTGCCAATTGCAGCTTCGTGCGTCAGTTTCGCACGATCGTCGACTACGACCAGCCGGGGGATAGCGCTGGCCCGGGCGTCTTTCCCTTTGATGATTTCGACGCAATCCACATGGCCCCGGGAATAGGGAGCATTCCCGACCATCTCGCCAAAGACTTCGCTCTGGCAATGGTCGGAGGATACGATTCTGCTTTTTGCCAATCCGCGGGCATTTTCACCATTCAGGAAAATAGATTCTTTGATTATGATCTTGTCGTTCTTCTTCCCATAAACTTTTGCATCAAACTCGCATACCGCGTTTTTTTTCAAATCTCCTTCATAGTCGACGTTCAGGATCCCTACTGCGCCTTTAATCAGTTTGAATTCGTTTTTAAGAATTCCGCCTTCCTCTATAATCACTTTCACTACAGGAAGCACTTCTGTTCCGCCATTTTCGCCATGGTAATGAGTCTCGGTGTAGGTCATCTCGGCATGTTTGCCAACATGAATTTTGGCGTCCATCGTATGCCGGACTTTGACGGCATTGGGAAAGGTGCAGTGAGCAAGGAACGTCACTTTGGCGTTATCGCCAATCTCAAAATCGGAAATTATTTCCTGAATCCCCTGCTCCGGCAGAACTCCGAAGCATAAATGTACAGGTTTCTCGACCATAGTTCCGGGATCGACCACAATCCTGGCTTTTACGCCGGCAACATTGCTCACGCCTTCAATATGAACTCCCGGAATTTCATTTTTCCCCAGAACTTCATTGTGGCTCACCACCAGGCGCGCAGCTATGGGATCCGACAGAGCGGCAGCCTCTCCGCCGCTTGATTCATACGCTTTTACAAGTTCTTCAAATTCCTTTGAGTAGTCGATCATCGTCCTGTCCTTCTAATTCCGGCAAATTAATGTGCTGGCATTCCTGGCAGTGATTTCGGAAAAATCTCGCAACCGCTGTGGGATCCCCGGTTTTTAAAATCGTTCCGCCGCAAAGCGACGAAGAGCGGTCCGCTACCTCCGCCACTTCCTCATGATGGGTAATTAATAGAACAGTGGTTCCATTTCGAGAAAAGGTCCGGATCACCTCAAGGACATAGTCGATGGAGAGGGCGTCGATTCCGGAATCCGGCTCATCAAGGATGGCGAATTTTGGATGCATCGCCAAAACCGAAGCCAGCTCGATGCGCTTGCGTTCCCCTCCGCTTAAAGTTGTATCGACGGCCCGCGTCAAATAGCTCGCCGGGGCAAGCCCCACCTTGAGCAAACATTCTCTGGGACTAAATCCGTTTTCTCCCGCATAACGGCTGCCAATGCTCAGATATTCGGCGACGCTCAACCCCTCAAACCTGGCCGGTTCCTGCCAAGCCATTGTAATCCCCTTCCGAGCGCGTTCGGAAAGAGGCAGGCCGGTAACATCCTCGCCGTTAAAGAAGATCTTGCCCGTAATATCCCGATACCCATTCAGTCCCAGTATCACGGACGCAAGAGTGGATTTGCCTGTTCCGTTGGCGCCCAGGATAGAGTGGATTTCTCCGGGGTGAGTTTCAAGATTGAGATCACGAAGTATTTGTTTTCCATCCAATACCAGTCCGACATTTTTCAACTGGAGCACTAAACACCTCCAATTCCAAGCAACCGCAGATTTACGCCAATCCGCACAGATCCGTGTGGATTCGTGAAAATCCGCGGTCCAATTCATTGCACAATTAGAGATTGTACATGGACGCCTTGCCTCCGGGCAAGGTCGAGAAGGTCTTCGCGGCAGGTGAAAAGTATAAGCTGACGTCGCCGGGATTCTTCCAGAAGAACTGCGAATGCTTCCTCCAACCTCGTCCGATCATAAGCGGCGAAGGGCTCATCCAGAAGACTGGGGCAAGGCTCTCCTTCGTTCGAAACCAGGTCGAGGATTCCAAATCGCATGGCAAAATAAAGCTGATCCTGGGTCCCCCGGCTCAGATGCTCCGCAAGGCGCAATTCTCCGGTATCCGATTCACGCACCCAAACCTGGAAATCAGGATCGATCTTAACCTCTTCATACCGGCTTCCGCAGAGACGCAGGAACCGCTGTTCCACCCCCAAATTCAGTTGTGGCGCAAGGACCTCCTGTTGTTGGCGAGCCAGTTTCTCCAACGTTTCAAGCGCCAGGGTTAAGGCGAGTCGATTTCTTTCCAATTCCTCGAATTCCCGCTGAGCGACGGCAAGGTCCTCCTCAATTTCAGAAGAAAGACGGAAATTTTGAAAAACGTTGTTTACGCGTTCTATCGCCCTGGCATATTCTTCACGAGCGCTGGAGAGTCGGGAAGAAATGCGCTTCTCCTCATCTTCCGCCTCTTTAATGCTGGGAAGATACGGAAGATAGGGGGCGTCGGGATCAGGATTTTCGTCTCGAATGCCCATGGTCGCTTTAGCGTATACGGAACTCTGCTGCTCCAATTGATTGAGTTGTTCTTTCCATTGAAGCAGCGTCAAGTTTCCGGCGAGTCTTTGGAATTCGCGATTGCGTGAGGATTCCCGGTCGACAAGCTCGCTCAGCTTTTGCTTTTTCCGGCATTCGGACCGAAACTCGTCCGGAGAGCTCACCTTTGCCAGATCCAGGCAAGACTGAATATGCGCGCATGTCTGGTTGTGCTCTTCCGTTAAAGCTGCATCTTTGGATCTCAAGTTGTCGGCTGTTTTCAAACAATTGATGCAAGCGACTTCCAGTTCACGAAATCGTCGCAGATTCGTACGCAAAATATCAATTTGGAATTTCAGATTGCCCGGCGAGCATGAAAGGCCGACTTTAGCCAAACCTTCTTTCAATGATTGGTAAATGTCAGCCGCTTGAGTCTGGAGCCGCTCGGTCTGCTGTTCGGTCTCAGCCAGACTGGTCCGAAGGCCCATAAGCTTCTGCCGGTCCTGTTCCGATTTTTTTGCTGCAGCTAAAAATCCTTCCAGTCCGGAGAAGCCGGAAACAGAGATAATTTCATTGAGTCTTTTCCGTTTCTTCGAACCTTCTTCCCGGATGCTGTCATGCTCGTTGATAAGAGTAAGAAGGATCCGCTCGGCGTTGCGCACAGCTTTTTTTGCTTTTGAAGCGCCTAAGAGCATGAGGATCGAGAGAACGAAGAAACCGCCGCTCAACCCAACCTCTATCCAGCGAGTCAGGGGATTGGTTGCGGCGATAAATTGCGCGGCGAACACAGCCGCGGCGGCGCTCAACAGGGCGAAGCCGGCAATTCTGCGATAGGAAGCTTTGCGTGCAACCACAACTACGTTTGACTTTTCC
The DNA here is from genome assembly GCA_964441405.1 of uncultured Acidobacteriota bacterium. GTDB lineage: Bacteria > Acidobacteriota > UBA6911 > UBA6911 > UBA6911 > UBA6911. The sequence goes on along the minus strand of CAYTYP010000021.1, from coordinate 16,948 downwards.
CGGGCGATCCTTTCACCCAACTCCGAGCCTTGCCGGGACGCAGCCTGTTCTTCTTCTGCAGCTTCCCGTGCAATGCTTTGCCAATCGGATTCTGATTCCTTCAGGGCCGGAGCAAATCCATCGATAGATCTTTCGAGAAAGCGGGCTTCTTCATTCAAACGAGCGAGAGTTTTTTGCAAGCCGTCCTTCTGCAGCGATAGCCCAAGATAATGGACGAACCATTCGGTAATCTTTTCCGCATCTGCGCTTGCGGCCAATGAAGCATAGGCTTCAAGCTCCTGTTTTTCCGATTCCAATTGGGAGAGGTGAGCCAGCGTCAATTCTTTTTCAGGCCGAACCTCGCCGAGCCGGGTTTCCAGGCTGTCGCGCAAGCTAATCCACTGATTCAACTCATCCAGTCTTTCAGAGGGGAAATCGGCTCGGGCGCCCAGCGATTCAATTTCAGTCTGGAGTCCGGCGAGCTCTCCTTCGAGATCCTCCAGGTTTTTGACTCTGCAGGCCATTTCTTTTCTGCGCGCGGTGAACAGAATTTTTTGTGCGCGCAAAAGCTCGCGCTCCGATCTCGATATTTCATCGGCAATCCGATTTCGCTCCTCAATCCAGGATTGGGCTAAAATACTCCTCTCTTCGAGGGCTTTGCGTTCGGATTGCAGTGATTGGACAAGGTCCAGAGCCTGTTTGTATGGCTTGGTTGGGGCTCGTTCGGAACCGATAGAATCGAGCATATCCTGAATATTCGCCAGACTTCGGCGAATAGAAAGCTCCTCATCTCCGGACTGAGCTAAATTCGCGATCCGATCTCGAATCGTCTCATGGCCCTGAATTTCTGCAATCCTGCTTTCCCGAATTATTCCTATGGATTCGAAAAGCTCTTTAGGCATGCCGAAATGAAAACGGGCAAAAAGGACCTCGCCGTTGCGCTGCTGTTCGTAGCGTTTGGTAATATCTTCCCCGCTCGACGTGCGGATTTCAATACGATTTTCGTCTCTGCCGAAGGACCGATGGATTTCCATTTCCTGTCCATCCGCAAGGCGGCACCACAGGATTCCACCATACTCCGAACCCTGCCAGGGTTTGTATTGCTCGACCCAAGGATCCAGCCGTCTCTGAATTTTAAGATCGGAACGAAGCTGTCCATAAAGCAATCCGACAAGAAAACGCTGCAGTGTGGATTTGCCCCCTTCATTGGCGGCAAAAACAACATTGAGGCCGTCATGAAATTCGAAAGACCGGTCTCTGAGCTTTCCAAATCCGAGTATGTAGCTGCGTGTAAGGATCACCGGAGTCTCACCTCGCGTCCGCTAAGCGCCTGGACTCCATAAAGGCGAGCGCGCTCCAACATCTCTCGTTCTTCCTGCGCAGCTGCGGATATTCTTTCATTCAGGATGCGGACAAAGCGCCCCCGAAGAGTTTTTTCCTGAGCAATGGATTCGAAATCCAAAGCAGGACGGGTTTGATCGAGCCACTGTATATATAAAGCTTCCCCGGCGAGTCTCTCCTCGAGCTCGGGAATGGAGAGATCCAGTTTCGGATCAACCGATCCCGCGAGGCGGATTTTTAGAATGGTTTTCGATCCAAACAGACTTCCACGATGCTGTAAAATTGCGTCCAGTATCTGCTCGCGTGTGGAAAAGGAATCGCAATCAACCGTCAAAGAGCTCAGCGCATATTGATTGCAAACCCGGCTTTCTACTTTCAACTCTCCGTCAATAATTTCTCCTGAAATGTAGCCGCAAGGTCCTTCTTCGTCCCAACCTCGTCCTTCCGGAATCCCTGAATACCAGATTTGAGCGGAGTCCATGGAATTTGAAATCTGATGTTGTTGATGATAGTGGCCCAGGGCGCAATAGCAGATATTCTTTCCGGCGATCTCTTCGACGGTAAAGGGTCCGTGTTTAGCTTTTCCCGCGGGGACTCTGCCCATATCAGAACCATGCGCAAGGACAATATTGATTAAATCACCGGAAAGAACGCCGAGCTTTTGAAAAGGGCGATCTTCCAGCTGAGCGCGCTCAAAGCCAAAACCCGCTATCCGAACGCCTATATCATTCAACTCGACAAACTGAAACTCCTCGTGGTCGAAAATGTGGACGTTGTTCGGCCAGGACTCCTCTTTATAAGGAGATCCCTTGGTAAAGGGATCATGATTGCCGGGAGCAATGAAAACCGGGATGGCGCCCAGAGTCTCAAATTGCTGCTTCAGAAACTCAATAGTATCCGGCGTCACGCGTTCCGCTTCAAAAAGATCGCCGGCGATGAGTACAAAATCCATTTCATGGACGCGGGCGGCTTCAATGATGCTGCGAAAAGTGCCGCGAATCGCTTCCCTTTTGCGATCGCCCAGACGAGAAGGGAAACCAGATCCCGAAAAACTCGTATCCAGATGAACGTCGGATGTATGGATGAAGCGCACGGTTTTCATGAAAAACATTTAACCACGAAAGACATGAAATACACGAAATTATTTAACGATTCTCCAGCTACTTAAAATTCCAACATCCCTTTCGTGTATTTCATGTCTTTCGTGGTTCAAATGCAGTTTCTCGCAAACCATGCCATTACTGATGAACCATTGGAAGAAAATGCTGAATAAATCGCTATCATTGCAGATCCGGTACTCAATATAATGAGGACGAAGACATAACATGATTAGTCCTTGGTCCATTTCATAATGGAGTGCGTTAAGTCTGCCGATGCAGTTATTTATGTAGAGGTGTGTATGCTGAGAAGAAGAATATCGAGTTTTTTAGCGCTTGTTTCTTTAGCAATGTTCGGAATAATTTTGGCGCCTGCACAAGAGCCTGATGTTCAGCCGACGCAAGAAGAGGACCAGGCAAAACCGCACCCTATTAAAAAACTCGGAAACGGTCTCGTCTCAATCGGAAACATCCTGGTGGATGTAAATAAAAAAGAGGTGACCGTGCCTGGGCGAATGCAGAAAGATCAGACGATGGAGTTTTTGGCCACTAAAAAAGGGGGGGCGAAATCCTACGAAAGCGTAATGGAGTTGGACACGAATGCCGTATCTTTCAATTTAGCTCTTATTATGATCGGGCTCGAAAAGAAGAATGCCGTCATTCCAACAAAGCATTTCGATTCCCAACAGATCACAGGAGATCCTGTGGAAATCTGGGTGGAGTGGAAAATTAAAGACGCCGCTCAAAAAATGAAAGCGGAAGAAATGCTATTTGACTTGCAGACCAAGGCAATCCCCAAGATGGGCCAATGGATCTATACAGGATCGACAGTTCTTCCCGACGGGCAATTCCTTGCCGAATTAGACGGCGTTTTGATCGGCTTCGTCCATAGTCCGGCATCCATAATCGAGAATGCAACCGGAAGCGGCATCAATGCATACGGAAGCATCAAACTGAATCCCAGTTTGAAAATTCCTCCGGATACGCCATTAAAACTGACAGTGAAAGCCCTTCCCAAGCAAAAATTACCGGATTAGCTTCATTATGTACAATATTTCGCGCGGCGTAGTTTCAAAAAAACCTCTTTTGGCATTGCTTTCTCTTTACATTATTCTTTGTCTGGCAGGCGCTCTTTTTCTTTCCAGTTTATCCGACGATCAAGCCGATTACAGACAGGGATCTTTTATAATCTTCTCAATGGGCGAGGTTGCGGCGATTCTTTTCATTATCCCGCTTCTTGCCATAAACCGCATGGATCCCCTATTGCGCGGGAATGACATGGCTCATTTTTTGTCAACTCCGGGGTATCCGATAAAAATCACATGGGGATTGTTACGATATCCATTGTTGATTACGACCATCGTCTGTTTGATCCCGGCGCTATCAGGGTTGATTTTAAATAACGCATTAGGCTCGCCGGCTCCGGAAATAATAGCCCGGTCCTTTATAATGATATTATCGATAGCGCTGGCGGCGCTTGCTATTGGCTTCTATGCTTCGACTGTTTGCAAAAACGCTCTTTCCGCCGCCGGCTTTGCTCTTCTGATCATCATTCTAGTCAGCACCGAACCGATCTGGCTGGGACCGGTGATTAATTCCGTCGCGAATATGCCCCTGATTATTCCACTCTCGTTGCTCCTCAATCCCTTTGTCGGCGCAGCTTCCGCTCTCAATTTTGACATTCTAAGAATCGATCCGTTTTACCAAATATGTCCTATTGGTCAGCTTAGGTTTCAATACCCGGGCTTCTGGTCTGCGGTATTATTTAATTTGTTAATCGCATTGGCAGTTTTCTGGCGTTTCATGGTTGGGATCCGCCGGATGCTTGCACCTTCCATCTAGTCGAAAGGAGCTTTTTCTATGAGATACAAAGGGATCGTCACCGTTTTACTTTTGCTGATGCTGTGCCTGGCTCAAGTGGGCATTTCCCAAAAGAAAGAACCGAATTCACCGTCCATGTCACCCCAGCTGCGGAAAGATGTTCTTGCGGGAATAGAAAAGGGTGTGAAGTACCTTCTGAACAGTCAAAAGGACAATGGTTGCTGGGGAGACCATATCGGAATAACCGCATTGGCGACCACCGCGATTCTTAAACAACCGCAAGCCCCCTATAAACAGGATCCCAAGGTAAAGAAAGGGCTGGCGTTTATAAAAGGGCTGGTTAAGCCCAATGGAGGCATCTATGGAGAAGGGACGGAAAACTACAGCACTGCCGTTTCGATCATGGCGTTGATTGCTTCCGGCGATCCGGCTTATAAACCCATAATAGCAAAAGCTCAAAAATACATGACCGGCGTTCAGATCACCGGCGACCCCAAAGACAAGAATTTTGGAGGGCTCGGATACAGCAGTAAAGGAAGAGCCGATCTTCCAAACCTGGAATACGCGCTGGAAGCCTTAAAAGCTTCAGGGCTGCCGGAAAATGATCCGGTTTGGCAAAGGGCCGTTCAATTCATACAGCGCACTCAAAACCGCACAGAATCCAACGATCAATCCTATTCGCTCAATGATGGCGGATTCACTTATGGTCCGGGGCTGGGCTGGCAGGATACCGGGCAGAATTCATACGGCAGCATGACCTACGCCGGGATCCTGAGTTATATTTATGCCAACCTTAAAAAGGGAGATCCCCGAGTCGAATCCGCTATGAATTGGATCCGGCAGCACTATACTCTGGAAGAAAATCCGGGCGTCGGACAAAAAGCTGTGTACTACTATTACATGGTTTTCGCCAAAGCCTTAAAAGCATATGGCGAGCCGATCATCACTGACGCCAAAGGCCGCCGTCACAACTGGAGAGAGGAATTGGGTAAAAAGATACTCGAACTGCAGCACCCGGAAGGTTATTGGGTGAATACCGAACCGGCGGAATGGCAGACGAACAAAGATCTCGTCACAGCATTTACCTTAATCGCTCTCGAAAACGCATTGCAGTAGCTATTATGAAGAAAATAAAAACGCCAAGGAATACACGGATTTCACGGATTAAAAAATATTTTAAAATCTATGGAATCCCTGTAATCCGTGGCGTTTTTGTTTTTGCTTTACCGATACTCACAATACAGGCTTCGTTTGGGCAAGCCATCAAGGGCGAAGTCTTTGCCGGTTTTGGGGGATATTACCGGATTGGCAAATGCATGCCAATCAAGATCAATCTCGAAAATTCAGGCGCCGATCTGTCCGGTGAACTTTCAGTTCAAATATCCCGCACTAGATTTACCCAGGCGGTTTCGCTTCCATCCCCTTCGAAAAAAACGTATGTGTTCTATGTAGCGCCGCCTAAATATTTTCAAGATCTGGAGGTGAAGTTATTTTCTGAAGGAAAACTTCTGAAACTATTCGCTTCTCCCGTGCGCCGTATTTCCGACGATGAACAGCTCGTGCTGAAGTCCTCCACTTTGAGAATGCACTCGAATGGAGCGCCTTCTTCGAAGGAGAAAGCAGTCTATTTAAATCCACAGGAGTTTCCTGAATCCTGGACAGCCTATGACACGGTGAATTCGATTATATTAGATCCTTCGGACACAATCAGGCTCAATGAACTTCAGCGCGCGGCCATGACTCGATGGACAATGCTGGGGGGATCGGTAACGCTCTTCAATCGGGACACAGCGCCCTCAATCCGGAGTTCACTCGGGCTGGGTTCTTTCGGTGATATTGAAAAGCAGCCGTCCGTGGCAGAGGCTCCCTACCAGCCTTCATTATTGGATCTGGATGAAGAGGTTTTTAAAGCCTTGCGTATCCGCGAACCGATTTCGCGTTTCGGAATTGTCTGGCCATTGGGAGCTTTCCTGCTCCTCTACGGTTGTGTTATTGCCCTGTGCCTATGGATGGCTAAAAAGCCCGGTTCTGCAAGAATATGGAGTTATGCCGCCATACCGGCTTCTGCAATTTTATTTTCAGCATTATCTTCATTCGTAGGTCACGTCGTGAATGCAGGAAACGGTTTAGTAAGGCAATATTCCGTCCATCATGTTTTTGCCAACAGGATGGACGAATTTACCAGTTGCGACCTTTCATTGATTTTTCCTCGAAAAGGGAATTGCAAACTGAGTCCGGCTATCCCTGCGCCCTATCTCGTGCAAGGCGAATGGGAAGCCTCCACGGACCCCATCCATTATGAATTTGAGGGTCAAGGAATACCTTCCGCGGTTTTTGAAATGAACCTGGGTTCGACAAGGCTCATCAGCCTGTCAGGTTTTTCCAATCGGGGGCCGTTTCTGGTGTTGCGCGATATGGATTCCTTCAAGCTGACAAACAGGTCAGGATCCGCTTTGTACGATTGCACGCTAATTCGAAACGGCGCCTCCGTTCCAATCGGCGATATCCGGTCAGAAAAAGAAATTCGTTTAAAATCCGACTTTGCCGTTTCAGAGGAAAACACTCCGGCGAAAAGGAGTAATTATTCAAACATGCTCTCTAAAACTATTGATGTCTATGAAACCGAAACTCTGGCCGGCACTACCGGAGATTGTGTAATCTGCAGGATGGACCGTGTAATTCCCGGCTTAAAAAGCGACAATCTGGAATTATCCTATACCGGCTCGACAGCAGTGATATACCACTTAGGGAAGCATCGTGATGAAGAGCGCGACTTGGTTCAAAAATGATAAAAGCTCAAGGCATATCCAAAATATATAATGGCGTGTCCGCTCTGGCCGATGTCAACCTGACTATCGCCAAGGGTCAGGTTTTAAGTATTGTCGGGACCAACGGCTCGGGGCGCACGACTCTGCTCAGGATACTGGCGACTCAACTGAAACCGAATGCAGGACAGGTGGAGATTGACGGCATTGACGCTATCAAACATCCGTTTCATGTCAGACCTAAAATCGGATATTTAGCCCAGTCTCAGAGCTTCTATGATTCCATGACTGTCGGCGAATTCCTCAAGTTTATCGCCTCTTGTCAAAACCAAAAATTAGACAAATCGCCCATATCCGAAGCGGAGCCTTTTGAAGGGCTGAGTCCGGAATTGTCGCTTCGAGCCTTATCTCATGGTTCCAGGCAGAAACTGGCCCTGACCGCAATCCTGATCCATAAACCATCCCTCCTCATCCTGGACGAGCCGATGACGCATCTCGACCCGGTGGCCGTCCGGCAATTTCATGCGCTGGTTAAAAATTTTCAATTCCAGGGCGGAACCATTATTATGGCCTGCAACAGGACCAGTGAACTCCCGGCGCTTTGCGACGAGGTTGCTTTCATGCATCAGGGCAGGATTCTACAAACCATGAGGATTGCAGGGCTCCAGGTCAATGTTTCGGATTTGTTCTTGGACCTGATCAATAAAAAAACAAAAAACGCCACCGATGTCAGGGATCACACGGATTCTATAAAAATTTAATCTGTGAAATCCGTGGCGTTATTAATTGGCTGCGAATAAATTATGATTGTCGCACTTATAACAAAAGATCTTGGACAGGCGGCTCGGGATCGTGTGTTTCATTACGTGCTTGCGGGATTTCTGGCAGTTTATCTGGCTGCGAGCCTGTTCTTAATTTCAAACTTTCTGTCCGCCGATAGTTATCCATTTACGAAAATGGCTTCGTTGCTTTTTTCGCGCATTTCCATTTTACAGGGGGCGTTGCTCGCTTTATTGACTCCATGGGTGGCGCTTCGAATACAGGATCGCGATTTAAGCGGCAATTTCAAGCCTGTGGGCGTCGGCATGCTGGCGACTCCATTTCAGATAATCCTGTCGAAATTAATCGCATCCACGCTATGCCTGTGGACCCTTATCCTTTTGACATTGCCTGTTTTTTGCCTGGTTCGTCTGTTAGGCGCAGCCGGCTTTCGCCAAATCGGCTGGGTCTTGCTGGAAACTTTCTTATTCTTGATGTTTCTGTCCGTCCTCATTTTCCATTTGCGGTTGCGATTCAAAAGTTGGATCACCTGTTGGGTCCTGTCGTATGTTGCATTATTATTATCGGGATTCGCCGGACAGAAACTGTGGTTTTCCGCCGGTCAAGAATCCTGCGTGGTGTTGTTCTCATCTCTGCTGCTTCTGTTAGTCGTTTTACTGTTTCCCCATGGAAACCGGATGCTGCTTTATGAGAGGAACTAATCGATGTCGGATGCCGATCTCATAAGGACGACACTGCAAAAGGTGCGCAGAAGACAATTCCTCCTGCTTTGGCTTGATTCATCCGTGATCGCGCTTCTGGCATTCGCTTTATGGATGCTGCTGTGCAAATTAGGATTTATTGTCCTGCCTTATCCATCCCTGGGCGTTCATCTGGCGGCAGTGATTCTTTTATTTTCTGCATCATTGGTTGTTTCCATACGAAGAATGCCGTCCTGGAAAGAAAGCATCAAACGGGTAGATGGGGCTTTAGGGTTGCAACAACGCCTGGAAACTTCATGGGAAAACATTCCGCCGCGCGATGAGATTGATTCCCTTTTGCTCGCGGACGCCGGCAGGAGAATTGTTCAACTACGGCCTGCGTCTATTGCGCCAATGCGGCTGGGCCGGATTCCGGTTTTGTGTATTTTTATAATGCTGTCTGCTATCGCGATTCTGGGAATTTTTCGGGTTTTGCTTGACTGGAATAAAAACATTGCCGGTGTAAAAGAAAACATTGCAATCCGGACTATGTCCGGATCCTCACCCTCAAAAAAAGGCCTGGCAAAAGCGCAGCAAAAAAGCCGATCCAAAAACTTAAAAATGCAAAGCTATCTCGCGGTGGAATCGAACCATGAAACGCGCCCGCCTGTCAAAAACGAAGCGCATCGCGCCCCGGCCCCTGTTCCGAACCGGTTTGGGATTCGTGAAGCCAAACAACCGTCGAATTCCGCTCCAGATTCAGACGTCGCCGGTAAAAAAACCAATACGGGACGCTCCACAGCCAAAGCTGCCGTGATGCAGTCTAATGCGGGAGCATCGAGCGTCCGAAAAGCCGATAAGAATGGGGGAGCGCCGGCCAATGCCCGTCAAAGTTCGGATCCCAAAGCGGAGGGGAACGCGCTTGCGGCCGGACAGGGAAAGAGCGTTGTAACAAAAAAAGATACAGCTTTTCAAAACGAATACATGAATAACTATCCGGCGGCCTGGTCGGCGACAGAACAGGCTTTAGCCAAAGAAAACATACCGCCGGGCATGAAGAAATATATAATCGATTATTTCAATGCTATACATCCATAAACAAACGCCACGGAACATACGGATTTAAAATTTTAAAATTTGCGTAATCCGTATGTTCCGTGGCGTTTGTTAATAGGGAATTATATGCAAACATTGCAGGAGCAGTTCACGGCGTTTACCGACCTGTTTGGACAATTAAAAACTGAAATAGGCAAGGCGTTTGTCGGCCAGCAGGAATTGATCGAACAGATCCTAATATGTCTTTTCTGTCGCGGCCATGTCCTGCTGGAAGGTCTTCCGGGCCTGGGCAAAACGCTGCTTGTCAAAATTCTCAGCGACACCCTCGATCTGAGATTTTCCAGGATCCAATGCACTCCGGATCTTATGCCGGCGGACGTGATCGGAACCAACATGCTGATCGAAGATTCGCGCGGCATCCAGCGATTCGAATTCCAGCGCGGCCCGCTGTTCGGGAACATCGTTCTCGTGGATGAAATCAATCGGACAACGCCCAAAACACAGTCCGCATTTCTCGAGGCGATGCAGGAGAAGAAAGTGACCGTACTGGGGAAGAGTCACGATCTCGAAGATCCTTTTCTCATCCTTGCAACCCAGAATCCGATCGAGATGGAGGGAACCTATCCTCTTCCTGAAGCTCAACTCGACCGCTTCTTTTTTAAGCTGAAAGTGGAATACCCGAGCCTGGAGGAAATGTCCCAAATATTGGATCTTACTACCGCTGAAAACAATCCTGTCGTGCGCCGCATTTCCGGACGGGAAATCCTGGGAACCCTGAGCGCGCTGGTAAGGAAAGTTAAAATTGCGGAGGACGTAAAACATTTTGCCGCCAGAATCACACTTGCGACGCATCCAAGTTCGCCCGAAGCCATCGATCCGGTAAAAAAATATGTGAGCTATGGCGCCAGCCCGCGCGGAGCGCAAAGTCTGGTTTTAGCGGCAAAAGTGAAAGCGCTGGCCGGCGGCCGGTACAATGTTTCCTACAACGATCTGCGTGAGATAGCGCTCCCTGCCCTGCGCCACAGAATATTGCTCAATTTTGAAGGTGAAGTCGCCAGAATAACGAGCGATGATATCGTCGCAGCGATAATTTCGCAGATCCGCCCCGCATGACAGGTCCTATGCCGCCTGCAAATTTGCAAAGCTTTCTTCGAAAATATGCGCACACGCTCAATAAGATGGAATTTGTGTCCAGAACCCCAGGCTCTATCGCCGGCCCGGGGAGACGACCGGGAACGGCCGGCGGGTTTAGCGTGGATTTCGCAGATTATCGGAAATACAACTATGGAGACGACATCCGGTATATTGATTGGAGCATCTACGCCCGTTTGAAGAAGCTTTTCCTGCGCCAATTCAGAGCGGAATCGGAGTTATCCATCCACCTGCTGCTGGATGTCAGCAATTCCATGAGTTTCGGCCGGTTTCCCAAAATGAAGATTGCCCGCGAAATAGCGGCGGCCTTAAGTTATGTCGGGCTGACCAAACAGGATCGTGTTGGGCTGACCACCTTTTCGGACAGGATGCTTCAATATCTTCCTCCCCAGCGTGGCAACCGGCAGCTTGCGAATATTATCCGGATACTCGAAGACACGGTTCCCGGCGGCGCATCTGAGTTTGAGCAGGCTTTCCGGCCTTATGTTGCCCGCGCCTCCAGTCGCGGCCTGGCAGTAATTCTTTCCGATTGCTTTGCTCCCGGAGGATATCAGGATGCGTTCCGCTGTCTGGCTTACGGCGGTTTTGAAGTCGTGTTGATAAGGATTATCGCCCAGGAAGAGCTGTCGCCTGAATTGGAAGACGGACTTGTCCTGAGAGATCTCGAAAATAAGGATGTGCGTGGCCCGATCATTACCAGCGCTGTGTTGTCCCAATACAGGCGCAATGTAGCGGAGCATTCCGAGGAATTAAACAATTTCTGTTTAAGCGAGGGCATTCCGATGGTCGAGGCCGTCTCCTCCGCTTCTTTTGAGGACTTGACCTTGAAGATGATGCGCGCCGGCGTCTGGCGCAGCCGGAAATAAAAGGTGCGGCAAACACAACAATGACTCGGGCTTTCAGCCCTTAAATTATTTTATGCATTTCGGTTCCTGGGGCGTTGCCCCAGGCTGATATAGTCCGCGCCTTTGGCGCTCTAATTGCGGATTCAGTAACAGGGTGGCATTTAAGTACAATTCAGTATTAAACAAGGGTGCTGTGAGTAAAATTCAGACGTTTCCTTTGGACTTAAATGATTGCACCGGCGCTCATCTTTAAGGGCTGAAAGCCCGATTCATGGAGGCTACGATGCCACAGTCGTTAAGCTTGGTAATCGTTCACGTCATCTTCAGCACAAAAGATCGTTTTGCTTTCCTGGATCGAACCACACGTCCCCATCTGCATGCCTATCTCGCCACTGTTACGCGCAATTCGAAATGCGAATGCTACCGAGTCGGCGGCACAGTCGATCATGTACATCTTGCGATTCGCCTCTCCCGGATGACTACAATTTCCAGCTTAATAGAAGAATTAAAAACATCATCTTCAAAATGGCTCAAATTACAGCGGCCTGAATTGCATAAATTTGCTTGGCAACGTGGATATGGAGCATTTTCAGCAGGCAAGAATGAACTTGAGGCTCTACTGACATACATCAGCAATCAGGAAGAACATCATAAAATCAAATCATTCCAAGAGGAGTATTTAGCATTATTGAAGAAATATGAAGTTAAATACGATGAAAGATATATGTGGGACTGATGTATGGCTCGGGCTTTCAGCCCTTAATATAAATTCATCCGTACCTAACCTGGGGCGTTGCCCCAGGCTGATATAGTCCGCGCCTTTGGCGCTCTAATTGCGGATTCAGTAACAGGGTGGCATTTAAGTACAATTCAGTATTAAACAAGGGTGCTGTGAGTAAAATTCAGACGTTTCCTTTGGACTTAAATGATTGCACCGGCGCTCATCTTTAAGGGCTGAAAGCCCGATTCATATCAGCCTGGGGCAACGCCCCAGGAATGGAAGCGCACAAAAGCAATTGAGGGCTGAAGGCCCGATCCAT
>CAYTYP010000021.1:0-4292 GCA_964441405.1 uncultured Acidobacteriota bacterium | reverse complement strand
ACGCCCCAGGAATGGAAGCGCACAAAAGCAATTGAGGGCTGAAGGCCCGATCCATTGATTATTAGGTTCTTCGATGATACTGCTTAATCCATGGGCGTTGTTAGGACTTCTAGCAATAGGGGTAGTGCTACTGCTCCATGCAAGACGGCCCAGGAAAACGCTAGAGGTTTCGAACCTTCCTCTCTGGCAGGCCGCCGACGAAACATTAAACAAGCGGCGCCCCATCCTGGAGCGGATCAGGAAAAACCGCCTCCTGATTCTGCAGATTTTATTTTGCTTTTTTATAATCCTGGCGCTCGCCCGCCCTTCACTGCTGTTCTGGGATAAATCCCATACCGTCGTTCTGGTATTCGATTGCTCCGTCAGCATGAATGCTCGAGAACGCGGCGGAACGCGAATTGAAATAGCCCGGGGAAAAGCCCTAAAACTTCTGGATGCCCTAGGCGGCAATGACCGGGTTCTAATCGTTCAGGCTAAACCTCTGCCGGTCCTAAACCATTACTCCGGCTCCGATAAACGCGCTCTGCGTCGGGCGCTCGAGAGCCTGGCCGCAACGGAACATTCGGCGGATTTAACACAGGCTTTAATTATGGGGATTTCTTCCATAGAAAAAACAGATCCTTACGAAGCATTTGTTTTCAGCGACGGAACACAGAAAATCGCTCTTCCCGGCAATAATGATGGAATCCGTTTTATTTTGACTGGCGAATCGGACAACAACGTGGCAATCTCGCGTCACTCTATTCGCAGCAATCCATTCAGCCCCTATGACCGGGAGATCTACGCCGAAACGATCAATTTTTCGAACCGTGAACAGGAATTCAGATTTGATCTTTCACTTGAAGGAATGCCTTTCCTTAGCGAAACCGTCAAACTTGGGAGCAAGGAACGGAAATCCTTTGCAGCTCAAGCGCCTGTAACCGGAAGTGGAATCGTTAAAGCCGAGATTCATATTAAAGATAATCTGGAGGAGGACAACAGGGCGACTACTACTCTGGATCTGAAAAAGATCTCGGTTCTTTTGGCGACTGCCGGAAACAAATATCTGGAAAATGCGCTGCGGGTTAATCCAAGAATGACTTTAACAGCCATAAAACCGGATCAATATCCTCAAACAGAATTGAAGGGATACGATGTGGTTATTCTGGACGGCGTGGCGGCGGCAAATATTTCTCGAGCCAACTACTGGATAATAGAACCTCCATCCGGAAATCCTGCGGTGATGGGAAAAGGATTGGTCTCTTCCAGGCCCGGCCATCCGGTCCTGTCTTTCGTCGGTTTAGGAAATATCACTGTTGAGGAAGCCTTCCCGTTAAAGATCCGATCGTCGGAAACAGTTCTGATCGAGGCAAAAGGGGAGCCTTTGCTGGCGGCGTCGGAAAACGGTTCCTTCCGAATGGTGCGGATGGGGTTCGATTTCCGCTCTTCCAATTTGCCTTTGACGATATCGTTCCCTGTTCTCGTATCGAATGCAGTCACTTGGCTTGGTTCGAGAACGGACGATTCCCTCAATGTTTTTAGTGAACAGGAATCCAATATTAAACCGAGGTTCAAGCCGGCGAATCCTCAGGGGTTCAATTCAGCCCAGCCTGTCGTAACGCGTTCAGGACGGGAAATCTGGCGATTACTGTTGATTATATCTATAGCGCTTTTACTTTTAGAATGGTTTCTTGAAGAAAAACGCCACGGATTCCACGGAATTAAATAATTTTTTATTTCCGTGTATTGCGTGGCATTTTTTGCTTGTCAAAGATGATGCGATTTCTACTGAGATTGGCGATTATTGGGCTGCTCGTCCTGGCGATCAGCGGAGTGCGGATCGCGCGCGGGAAGCGCACTGTCGCTCTTGTGTTCGTCGTCGATAGATCCGAAAGCGCGGCGCCCATCGATAATTCCGGCGCACTGGACAAGATGAACAAGATTGTTTCACGCTTGTCTCCGGAAGATGAAGTCGGAATTGTCGTTTTTGGCAAAGAAGCAGTCATCGAGCAGCGCCTGCAAAAGAGCAAATCAATTTCCGGGATTCAATCCACTCCGGCAGCCTCCAGTACGGACATTTCAAAAGGCCTTGCTCTCGCACAATCCATGTTGTCGGCCAAGCCGGAATCATTGAAGCGCATAGTGCTTATTTCCGATGGGCTCCAGACTTCCGGCGACGCACTGAAGGAAGCTGCAATCCTGGCGATGGAAGGAATTGTGATTGACGCGCTGCCGCTGGCGACAGCAGCGGAAGCCGGCGGAAGAAAGCTTTTTCTCGTGGAGTGCTCCGGACCTGAGAGCGTCAGGCTCGACGAACCTTTTGATATCAGGGTTGTATTGCGTGGCGAGCAAGGCATGAGCATAGAACTGCAATTGTTCCGGGATGGAACTCTGGTCGCCTCACAGAAGCAGAAGCTCTCCGGCGCCTTGGAACCGTTCAGGATTTCCGATCGCATCTCGACGCCGGGTTTTCATCAATACCGCTTGAAAATTCAGGATGTAGACCCATCCCATGCATACAACAGCGATGAAGGAGGGCTGGTTGTCTATTCCTATGGAAGAACCAAAATATTGCATGTAGCCGACAAGCCGTCGGAATTCCTCGATCGGATTTTAGAGAAGCAAGGATTTGAAGTGGAGCGCGGGCGGCCTCGCCCGCAAGGTGAAAACAATTTTGCTCTCTATGATCTTGTCATACTGGACAATATGCCGGCTGCAGCTTTGTCTGAAGATCAGATGCGCGCTCTGGCCGAGCATGTCGAGAAATATGCGGGCGGATTGATTATGATTGGCGGAGCTGGAAGTTTCGGCCCCGGAGGGTACGGAGGCGCGCCTGTGGAAAAAGCCCTGCCGGTCGAAATGGCGTTGAAGAATCGTGAAAAAAAACCGGGGCTGGCGCTCGTCCTGGTTTTGGATAAGTCGGGCAGCATGGGGATGGAGCAGCGGAAGATATCCAAGCTCGACATGGCGAAAGACGCCGTTCTGCGGCTCTCAGACCTGCTGGCCCAGGGAGACGCTCTCGGGATAATTGCTTTTGATAAATCTCCCCGTGAAATAATGCCGCTCAGCGGAAACCTGGATCGCGCTTCAGTCAACGGCAGTCTTCAAAAAATTACAGCCGGAGGGGGCACTTCAATACTTCCAGCGGTGGAAATGGCTTATCAATGGTTGAACTCCTCTTCCGCTGAAAAAAAACACATACTGCTTCTTTCCGATGGCCAGGCCGATCTGTCAGAGCGCAAGCCCCTGGCTCAGAGGGTGGCCGGATCGAAGGTGGTGCTGTCCACTGTCGGAATCGGTTCCGATGTGGATCGAGCGCTGCTCCAGAAATTGGCGGATAGCGCTCGCGGCCGGGCTTACTTCTCGGATACCGCGATGGATTTGCCGGAAATTTTCAAGAGGGAAGGCATGCTGATATCCGGCAAATGGATTATGGAACGCCGATTTCGACCTCGTCTTTCCGCGGAGCATGAAATCATGCAAGGTCTTGCCAACGAAGAATTGCCGGAAATGACAGGGTATGTAGCAACCACTCCAAAGAAATTGTCGGAAACTCTGATCGTCTCTGAAAATCAGGATCCTATTCTGGCTTGCTGGCGTTATGGACTAGGCAAAGCGCTGGTTTTCACTTCTGACTTTTCTTCGCCCTGGACCAGGCTGCTGGCGCAATGGCAGCGCTTCCCTACTCTATGGACTCAAATGGTACGGTGGTGCAGCCGGGGTCCGCAGAGCGAAACCATGCATCCGCAAATAAGAATTGAGGATGCCGCTGCAGTTTTAAGCATAGACGCGTTTGACGCAAACGGGAGTTATATTAATTTTGCGGAGCTTCATGCTCGAGTTGAATCGCCTAATTCTAAAAATAGCGAAATTAAGATGTCGCAGACAGCTTCGGGACGATACGAGGGAACATTTCCGTTGAACGAAAAAGGGAGCTATCTGCTCACAGTTTTTTCCAAAGGCGGCGCGGCAGGGGATTCAGGAACTCTTCATTTCGGTTTTGATTTCTCTGAGGCGCCGGAAGTCAGGGAGCCGGTCGCAAATAAAGATTTTCTACAAAAGCTGTCGCAGACTGCCCAAGGGCGGCTTTTAAGCGAACCCTTCAAACTTAACTTAACGGATACAGCGCCTGCTCATCGCGACCTCTGGCAAGCCGCTGCAATTCTTGCGCTACTTTTGTTTTTTATCGATCTATTCTTCAACAGAAAAACTGATTAGTTGATATTTACAACTGTAAATCATTAACAGCGTGCTAAAAAAAAGGCAGGACCATTTCTGATCCTGCCTTTTGTTCTTTGACCGATGAAGATTAA
>CAYTYP010000020.1:0-76135 GCA_964441405.1 uncultured Acidobacteriota bacterium | reverse complement strand
AATTCCTGCGGAAGCCGGCGTTTCCACCTTGCCGGATTGGCCGCTGGGGATCCTGTTTGGCTTGGGAGGAATGTTGGGAATGTATTGTGGTGCGCGGCTTCAGCGGTTTGTGCCGCAGAAAGTTATTAAGGCAGTGTTGGGCCTCATGATGACGTTCCTTGCAGCTTATTATATTTTGGAATATTTCAAGGGCTGAACTAAACAATAAAACCCGGAAATCATGCGGCGGGAGTAGAGTTACGGATGCTCCGCACAGCCTCTCTTATGGATTGAAGATTCAGGTTTTTCCGCACGGCGATCAATTCCGCTGCAATGCTGGCTGCGATTTCTTCGGCTGTTTCTGAGCCGATATCGATGCCTGCCGGCACACAAACGCGTTTGAATTGTTCCGGATCGATCCCTTCCTTTTCCAGCAATTCAAATAGAGAGTGCACCTTTGTAAAACTCCCCAGCATGCCGATATATTTGGCAGGCGACTGCAATGCGAATCGGAGACAAGTCAAATCCAGCCGATGCCCACGCGTAGCAATGAACAGGTAGGACAAACCATCGATCGGCAGTTTTTTAAACGCCTCTTCCCAGCCATCGACATAAAAATCATCCGCATTGGGAAATTTCTCCGGATTGGCAAATTCCGCGCGGTCATCGACGATAGCAATTCTGAATCCAACAGGCTTGGCGGCGTCTGCAACAGCTTTGCTGACGAAACCGGCGCCAAAAATAAAGAGGGTGGGATCCTGGACGATCGGTTCAACATAAACCTGCATGGAGCCTCCGCAGACAAGGGCGCTTTCCTCATGATCCACGCCGGTGAGATCGAAACTCAGCAATTTGGGTTTGCCGGTTGTGATGGTGAGCAGAGCTTCCCGGCAGACTTCACTTTCGGTAGAACCCCCGCCGATAGTCCCGGATCTGCGACCGTCTTCGTAAATCAACATTTTCGAGGAGTCTTTGCGTGGAGTAGCTCCTTTGCTTAAGATGATGGTAGCAAGGGCTGCGCGCAATCGCTTCGAGCGAAGCTCGTATATTTCTTTATATATGTCTATCGGCATTTTTATTTCTCACGGAAAACAATACGCTCGGATGGGAATATTGTTTTAGGGGCGTTCGCAGTTTTTAGTTTCTCTTGTCTCAATCCGGTTAAGGATGCGGATCAGACCAATCTATCTCCCGATATCCTCGTGTCATAACCTCCGAGCCCCTCCAGCTCTCTGCGAAATGAGGTGCGGCCCAGGGTTTCCAGCAAAATTTGCACACTGGGATGATTCATATTTTGGTTTTGAATCACCAGGTCATACCGTTCGCTCTCGAGTGGAATGAAATCGAGTCCAAACACGCATGCCGCCGTCTTCGTCGCCAGGCAGCAATCCGCAAGGCCGTTCTTTACCTGCCATGCTGCAGGCAGATGCCCGGAGGCAATCTGGTCATAACCCTTGACGGCTTTGGGAACAATGCCGGCGCGCCGCAAATGCGCATCCAGCAAATTCCTGCTGCCGGAACCCGTTTCGCGATTGACGATTGACACATTTTTGCGCGCCATATCGTCAATCCCTTTTATGCTCTTCGGATTGCCTCGCGCAATCACGATCCCTTCCAGCCAGATAGCGTAAGAGATAACGGCTACGGTATCTTTGGGGAATTGTTTACGCACCGCCGGAAGATTGGATTCGCCGGTCGCTTCATCCCTCAAGTGAGATCCGGCCACGTGAATAAGCGATTGCTTTAACAAATCGAGAGATTGGGAACTGTTCCGATAGGCGACAACGGCTTCAACTCCCTCCCTTTGCAGATGTCGCAAGAGGACGGAGATCCCCGGATCGCAACCGGCGATCAGGAGCCTTTTACGGAATTGTTTTTCCTCCTGCTGAAAAAACTGAACCTTGGCTTTGCCTTGCCGCTTCCCGGCCTCGATAAGAACTGCATCGGCCGGGGGCAGGCTCCATGCGGTCGGCGCCGGCAAAACTGCAATGAGCCTCTCGTCGACCTCGCATAACTGAACCGGCAACCCGGGTTGGGCCTCCTGTTCCGCCGGCAATAACTCCGCAACCTCACTGTGCGGGGGCGCTTCCGCATCTTCTAGACGAAACAGGTCCTCTACTTTGACTTCCAGAACTTGCGCCAGTTTCAATGCGAGCAGGGTGTTGGGCACATAGGCGCCCGTTTCCATCGCATAAATGGTCTGGCGACTCACGCCTATTTTTTTCGCCATCTCAATAGCGGTAAGGCCACGTTTGGTTCTGTATTGGGCAAGGTTGTTTTGAACGGCCATCGTTCGCCTCTTTCATTCGAGTTATGTTTCACCCTAGATCGGAGTGATTTTAACAGGATATGGGCGATCATGACAGCTTTGCTTTTTATTTCACGATTGCCCCGGATAATGGATTCATCCTGGAATAATTCCGCAAATATGCTTTACTATGTCCTCTTATAATGACATGATGACAAGCTATGTTTGCCGCTCGATCCTTAGGAAACAAGGTTGGAATTCCGAACGTTGTTTCTGCAACCGTGCTGATTCTTTCCTTCGCTTTAATGTCCGCAGCGTTTTGCTCCGCCGAAAAAAATAATAAGGAGATACTGATTTCCGCGGCTGTCAGCCTTAAAGATGCTTTTGAGGAAATCGGCGCGATTTATGAAAAGCAGACCAAAGTTCAGGTGCGATTCAATTTCGGCTCTTCGGGATTGCTCCAAAAACAAATCGAAACAGGAGCCCCCGTCGACGTTTTCGCCAGCGCCGGTGCGAAGCAGATGGATGCACTCCAGGCCCGGAGACTGATCGATTCGAAGACCCGGCGCAATTTTGCCGGCAATACTCTCGTCCTTGTTGTCCCGGCGCATTCTAAAATCCTGCTTCGGTCATTCTCGGACCTTGCACGGCCGGAAGTCATGAGAGTGGCGATCGGCAATCCCAAAACAGTTCCAGCCGGACAGTATGGCCAGGAGGTTTTGAGAAACTTAAACCTGCTGGATAAACTTCAATCCCGATTCGTGCTGGCTGAAAATGTGCGTCAGGTTTTGGATTATGTTGTGCGTGGGGAAGTAGAAGCCGGCATCGTCTATGCTTCGGATGTGGAAGGGGCGCGTGGGAAAATAACGGTTGCAGCTCATGCGCCGAAAGGATCCAATGCTTCGATCCAATATCCCATTGCTGTCGTTATCGGGACTGCGAAGCAAATAGACGCAAGACGTTTTATCGACCTGACTCTCAGCGACAGGGGACAGACTATTCTGAAAAAATACGGCTTTCTCGGTTTTCAATAATCCATGATCTGGCCTGCGCTTCGCCTTTCACTTCTGGTTGTCAGTCTTGCCACGATTGCAATTGGCGTGGTGGGAACTGCGCTCGGTTTTTTGTTTGCAAAACGCATGTTTCGGGGCAAGGATCTTTTAGATGCCGTCTTTACCCTGCCCATGGTTCTTCCTCCCACCGTCACAGGGTACTACCTCATACTTTTGCTGGGAAGGCGCGGCTTATTGGGAGAACCGATCTATGCACTAACCGGATGGTCGGTAACATTCACCTGGATCGCGGCCGTAATAGCCTCGACAATAGTCGCGCTCCCTCTGATGATCAAGTCCGCCCGAGCCGCCATCGAAAGTGTTAATGCCGATTATGAAATTGCATCCTATGTAATGGGCAAGAGCGAGTTCGAGACGTTTTTTCGCATCACGTTGCCTCTGGCGGGCAAAGGAATCCTGGCTGGAATAATTTTGAGCTTCGCGAGGGCGTTCGGAGAATTTGGAGCGACGCTGATGCTGGCAGGCAACATTCCCGGAAAAACGCAGACGATGCCGTTGGCCATTTATGAAGCCGTAGTCTCCGGTGAGGACGAACGGGCAAAATGGCTGGCCCTGATCCTGACCGGCATATCCGTCCTGGTTGTTTATCTGACGAACCGGCTGTCGCGCTCAAAGGGAAGA
Organism: uncultured Acidobacteriota bacterium; assembly: GCA_964441405.1. GTDB lineage: Bacteria > Acidobacteriota > UBA6911 > UBA6911 > UBA6911 > UBA6911. Next base: position 72,214 of record CAYTYP010000020.1, on the reverse strand, counting down.
CGCTGAAATATGTTGGATGTACGCATAAAAAAACAGCTTGGCTCCGGGGATGCGCATGATTTGACCCTGGATGTGACTATGAAAGTCTATGATGGAGTGACGGTGCTGTTTGGGCCTTCCGGAGCAGGGAAGACCAGCATCCTTCGCACCATCGCCGGGATCGTTGCGCCGGATGAAGGCAGGATTTCTTTGGACGAAAAAGTCTTTTTTGATTCAACTGCCGGCGTCAACCTATCCATACAGCAGCGAAAAATCGGCTATGTTTTTCAAAACCATATGCTTTTCCCTCATTGGACTGCCGAGCAGAATGCTCTCTACGGGGCCAGGTCGGATTCGCGACGTTCCGCCCGTGAACGGGTTCACGAGCTTTTCGAAATGCTGGCAATCCAAAACACCGCCGCTCGCTATCCTTCCGAACTGTCGGGCGGCGAACAACAACGCATCGCTTTAGCGCGCGCGCTTGCTACCGATCCGTCGCTCATGCTTTTAGATGAGCCTTTGTCGGCCGTTGATGTCGCCACGCGTTCCCGGCTGCTGGTTGAAATCTCTTCAATGCAGCAGAGGTCGGGGATTCCTTTTCTGTATGTGACTCATAGCCACAGCGAAGCTGTGCGCCTCGGCAACAATATGTTTGTCGTTGATGAAGGAAAGATTGTGCAGGAAGGGACGCCTCTGGAGATTTTTAACGCGCCTCGAACTGCGTCTTTAGCCAGAGTCGTCGGCACGGAAAATGTGTTTGTGGGCAAGATCCTACACCATCATTTAGAGGATGGAACAACCACAGTAGATGTTAAATCGTGCTTGATTGAACTCCCCTATAACGGTCTTCCTATCGGAAGTGACGCGACGGTTGGGGTTCGCTCGGAAGATATTATCGTTGCGCGCGAGCATCTCACCCAGACCAGCGCCCGGAATGTGTTGCGCGGAATAATTCGGGATATCATTACGGACGTTGATAAAACGGAGCTGATTGTCGCTTGTGGCGTCGATTTCAAAGTTAGTGTTACCCAGGCAGCCGTCCGAAAACTTGATTTGATGGTTGGAAGCGAAGTTTACCTGCTGATTAAAGCCAGAGCCCTGCATGTGCTTGCCTAAAAACGCCGCGGATTTCTTGGAATCCGCGGCGTTTTCTGCTTTTACCGGTTTCTTGAATCAGGCTCCAATCCTTCATGGGCAGTGGATAAGATTCAATTTGTTTGCCTGGTCCCAGGACTCCTAGATCATATAGATACTTGATATACCAACCCATGCCCGGTTCCATAGGCGCCTTTCCCTTGAACGGTGCTGGAGCGTTAGGCATATTGGCATCCATGGCGCCGCCGAATTTGGTCGCCCATGTGCAGATTCCCCATTTGATAGCGATGTCCGCGCCTTTCATGCCATCGGCTCTGGACCAATACTCATACGCGTAAATGGAAAGCCGATATCTTTTGGCCAGCGATGTCGGCATATAAAACTACTGTCTAGAATGGCATTTTATTACAAATAATTACAAATAGAATTAAATTACTACCGGATAATTTGATTAGGCCTATCTGCGCCACCGGATACTTTTTGTAATTTTTGGGCATTATTTGTAGAATGCTTCTTTCAAATTCACAAGGAAGATGTCCGCCTGTTTCGCGACATAATCCGCATGAAGCAATGCCATTTTACAGTTAAGGAGATGCTCTATGGCTGAATCGAAAAAAGCCGGAGAAAAGAAGAAAGCATTTTTAAGGAGGGATTTTTTAGCCGGCAGCGGAGCCGCTATCGCGGCAGGAGCTTTAACTGTCTGCACTCCTGAACCGGCTGTAGCGTTGATGCAAGCCAAGCCGGATGAAAAGGGATACCCGGCGTCCACAGGGTACCTCGTATATGACAGCAAGCTTTGCCTTGGCTGTCAGAGCTGTATGTATACTTGCGCAATGATTCATGAAGGGGACGGGAGAATTTCATTGTCGCGGATCCAGATTATTCGAGACGCTCCCTCCTTCACAAAATATCCCTACGACATTGTCATGTCCATATGCCGGCAGTGTGTTACGCCTCTTTGCGTTCAAAACTGCCCCACAGGCGCTTGTCATGTGGATGCCGCTCACGGCAACATCAGGATGATTGATCAATCGAAATGCATCGGCTGTCAAAGATGCATTCATTCATGCCCGCAAAGACCCCACAGAACCATATGGGATCCGGCGAAAAAGAAATCGACCAAATGCGACCTTTGCGCGGACGCTCCCTACTGGAGCAAAAAAGGGGGGCCGGGAGGCGCCCAGGCATGCGTGGCAATCTGTCCGGCAAAGGCGCTGAAGCTGGTTAAAGAAGCGCCTTCTCAAACGGATGTCTCCGGGTATGACGTCAATCTGTTTACGGAGCCGGCTGCGAAAAAGGAAGGAGCATAGAAATGGCGAATGGATATGCGGGAAAAATTCTAAGAATCAATTTGACGAATAAAACGACCGGTATAATCGAAACTGCGAAATATGAAAAATTCGGAGGCGGCGCTGGAATTGGCTCAGCCATATTTTGGGACCTGGCTGTTGCGCCTGGGGCATGGGATCTTCAGGACGCCTTCGACCCTAGAAACGTCATTTCATTAATGACCGGTCCGCTGGCCGGCACTGGCGTTCCTGGAGCCGGAAGGACAAGTGTAACCGCTGTATCCCCGGAAGCTTTTCCTGTGAATTGGTTCGGGCGAACGAATTTTGGCGGCCGATTCGCCAATGCTCTGAAAATTGCGGGATGGGATGGCGTAGTTATCGAAGGAAAGGCGGCTAAGCCCGTCTGGATCAATATCGTTAACGATAAGGTCACTATAGAGGACGCGAAAGAACTGTGGGGCGTCAATACCTATGAGACGCAGGCAAAAATTACATCCATCGTAGGCGGTCGAACGCGATTCGGCGATGAGTGGCAGAAAATCGGAGAGGAATACACAACGGGAAGACCGCAGATCGTCTGCATCGGTCCCATCGGTGAAGCCAAGACCAGGGTTGGAGCTTTGATCCATGGCAGCGGCGTCAGCGCCCGCACCGGAGGATTCGGAGGAGTTTTCGGATCAAAGAACCTGAAAGCCGTCAGTGTAACGGGAACCGGAGGCGTCCAAGCAGCGGATCCCAGGGGCATTGTAGATACAAGGCTGTGGCATATAACAGATTTTCCCAAGCCATACAAAGCTACCCCGGGAGCCGCTTCGTGTATGCCGTGTCTCAATTGCGACCGCAGGAGAAATTCCTACCATGGCGGCGAAACCATGTGCGTCGATCAATACTGGTACAACGGAAAAGGGGACGCCCTTCAGGATCTCGGATCTGAAATGTCCATGAAATATGGACTCAGCGGATGGGGCGGCCACTTCTCAGGCTTGGCCATGTTCGAATCGGACGTGCCGGGCGCTCCGGAATTATTTAAACATCATGTGCCGGTCGAGCCCGGATTGGGTTGGTATATCAAATACCTGTACGATCAGGGAGTCTTAGGACCCGGGAAGAAGATCGATTCCTACCCCTTGCAAATGGAACAATTCGAGGAATTGAGTTTTCGCGAAGCCTTCTTGGATGCGATCGCGAGAAGAGTAGGAATTGGCGACGCTCTGGCTGAAGGTTTATTGGACGCCGCTAAAAAATGGGGAAGGCTCGAGGAAGATCAACAGTCCGGCGTATTGCGTTCCCCTGCATGGGGAAGCGTTTATCATTGGACTCTCCCCGGCGTAGAATGGGCTTATAGCGATCTGTTTATGACCGGGGATCCTTCCTGGCATGGATTCTTCGCGTTGGGCCAAACAATGGGCGGCGGCCCGGGTTCGCTGGGAGAACCTGCCGGGAATTACCCCATCGAGAAAATGCTTGATATCGTTTCCTCCAAGACAATTCCCTATACAGGGGACCCATTGATTTTCAATTACGCCTGGAAGGGCGAGGAGGCCAGGAAGACCGGCATATACTCCGAGCGCAAAGCCAAAATGGTAGCCTGGACCAGGCATTTCGCCGGGTTCTGGAACGAGTCGATGGCATTCTGTGAAATGATGTTGCCGGTGTTCATCAATATTGACAGACCGGATAACATTGGCCCCAGTCCAGAGGTGGAGCTGCGTTACTATCAAGCGGTCACCGGCAATAAAATTTCCGTCGCCGATACCATGGAGATTGGCAGAAGGATTTGGACTCTGGAACGAGCTATACGAGTGATGCAGGGAAGGAAACGAGCCAACGAAAAATTTACTCCTTTCATGTATAAACCCGGAGCTTCGGCGCTGAATTTCCAGGGCGGCGTTCCTGTTTACGAAAACGGGAAATGGAGTTGGCAGGATAATGCGGATATGTATTTTGACCGCGACGGCGTCGAGCTGTTCAAGACCCATTTCTATAAACTGGAGGGTTGGGACGAGAAAAACGGTTGGCCTACCAGAAAAACTCTCGAAGGTCTCGGCCTCAAGAATGTCGCCGATACCATGGCAGGCAAGGGAAAATTAGGAGTTTAATCGGGTTTACGCTAATTAATAAACTCGCTCCTGCCATAGGTTGTTGGTATGATCCTTCTATGTCGCTCGTTATCCTGGTGCGCGGCAGCGGAGATGTTGGATCTGCGGTCGCTCATGCATTATTTCATGCCGGTTATGCCGTCGCCGTTCACGACTCCGCGAAACCCAGCGCCACGCGGCGCAAGATGGCTTTCTGTGATGCGATTTTTGATGGACATACCACCCTGGCTGGAGTGTCCGCAAAGTGTTTTAACGACATTTCCGAGCTAACTGCGCGGTTAGCCGCCCATGATCTTGTGGTTGTAACCACGCTGGACTTTTCTCGGGCGCTCGCCGTTCTCCAGCCTGACATACTGGTGGATGCTCGGATGAGAAAACATGATCAGCCCGAAGTTCAAATCACGCTTGCGCCGTTCACCATTGGACTGGGACCCAACTTCATCGCAGGCGAAACCGTCCATGCGGCGGTGGAAACGGGATGGAATGAGGATCTTGGAAAAGTCCTCCGGCGCGGTGCAACCCGTCCGCTGGAGGGCGAGCCGCAAACCATTGCCGGACACGCGCGCGACCGTTATGTTTACGCACCTGCCGCCGGCATATTTCGCACAGAGGCTCGGATCGGCGATAGGGTTATGGAAGGGCAGAAGATAACAAGTATTGGCGAAAACAATTTGCACTCTCCCATCAGCGGGATACTGCGCGGACTGACTCACGACGGCGTATGGGTGGAACAGAAAACCAAAATAATCGAAGTGGACCCTCGCGGAGATCCGGCGACTATTGCCGGAATTGCAGAACGCCCGAAGCGTATTGCTCAAGGAGTATTGGAAGCAATCAAGCTAAGGGAAGGCAGTTTAGGTCGCTGAGGGTATAGCGCCGCGATAGAGCATAGGATCAATAATTTCGCACTTTTAGACCGCTCCCTTTGGCTTGTTTTACTGGCAAAAGCCCAATGAACCGACTATATTGAAATCGGCGTTCCGGCCCCTGTCGCTAGCCGGAAGCGCCAATGTCGCGTAGTAAATTAGATTATTCTGATATCGGAATCAGTAACTGAAGTGTAAATCTGTGCGAGGAATATTCCATGGCTAGAATATTAAGGATAGATCTGTCTGCATTAACTGCAACAACCGAGGAGGTCCCGGATGCCTACCGGAAATTCGGAGGCAGGGGATTAACTGCATGCATCCTGGATCGCGAAGTGCCTCCAACCTGCGATCCTCTGGGCAGCGAAAATAAGCTTGTTTGGGCTCCCGGACTTATGGGAGGAACTATCGCGCCTTGCAGCGGCCGGCTTTCTGTGGGCGCTAAAAGCCCTATGACCAAGGGCATCAAGGAAGCAAACTCCGGCGGCGCTATGGGCCAGAAATTGGCCCGGCTGGGATTCAAGGCTGTGATTTTTGAAGGAATAGCAAAAGAACCGACAACAGTTAAAATAGAAAAAACAGGGGTGAGCTTCACCTCGGCTGCTTCTCTTGGCGGTCTTGGAAGCTATGAAATTATAGAAAAGTTGAAAAAAGAATATGGAGACAAGGTCTGCATAGGATGCACCGGGCCGGCAGGCGATATGGGCCTCACAGCTTCGTCCATCATGTTTACCACCCCGGATTTTCATCTCAGAGTCGCAGCCAGAGGCGGATTGGGAGCCGTTATGGGATCCAAAAAGCTGAAAGCCGTTATTGTCGACGATGGCGGATCCAATCTGGTGGAGGTTCGGGACGCCAAGAAGCTGAAAGAAAACGTAGCTGCCATGACTAAGATTGTTCTCGGAGATCATTTTGTGCAGGGTTTGAGGCATTTGGGAACTCCGCAGATTGTCATGATCACCCAAACAGCCGGAGCTTTGCCTACAAAAAACTTTTCAATGGGGCAGTTTGACAAGGCGGAGCAGATTTCCGGTGAATATATGGAGGAATTGCTCAAGAAGAGGCCTAATGCAAAAACCGTTCACGCCTGTATGCAGGGCTGTATTATCAGCTGCTCCAATGTCTACACCGATGACAAGGGGGAGATGATTACCGCCAGCATTGAATATGAATCCATTGCTTTGATCGGTTCAAACTGCCTCATAAGCGACATGGATATGATCGCTCGCATCAATCGCGCTTGCAATGACGCCGGAGTGGATACGATGGATGTCGGATCGGCCCTCGCTGTTGCCATGGAAGGCGGATTGCTTCCCTGGGGCGATGCAGAGGGCGCTCTCAAACTGGTACAGGAGATCAATTCCGGGACAGAAAACGGCCGGATGATCGGCTCCGGCGCAAAAGTTACCGGTGAAAAGCTGGGCGTGAAGCGGATTCCTCATGTCAAAGGCCAAGCTCTTTCGGCATACGATCCAAGAATCCTAAAGGGAACAGGCGTGACCTTTGCAACATCGCCGCAGGGAGCCGATCACACCAGCGGAATCGTGCTGCCCGGGCCACACCATCCACAATACAGCCCGGTTGAACCTACCGGCCAGGCGCCGGAATCGCGCTTTATGCAGGAATGGATGGCTGCTATCGATTCCCTGGGCTATTGCATGATGATCGGGATGACATTCATGGAGCATAGGAAGGCAGAGAATCTGCATCACTACGCGATCGGGGCTTTATCTGCAGTCACCGGAGAGGAGTATCCGGAAACCTATGTAAATGAGTTGGGTTCCGCGGTATTGGAGATCGAACGAAGGTTCAATAAAGGCGCAGGAATGACGGCAAAAGATGATCGTCTTCCGAAATTCTTCACTGAAGAAAAATTCGGTCCTGGGCAGTTTGTTTATGATGTGCCGGAAAAAGATTTAGACAGCGTGCACACGTCCTAAAGCTTGATTTCGGATGTCCGAGTCCCGGAATTTTCCGGGACTCGGATGCTGATTCTTCTGTCTTTCCCAACCCGGGAAGATCGATTCAAAACAGAACGTAAACACATTGGCTGCTGCTGCAATAGATTAACAGCCTATCGTTCTTACTTCTTTTCCTCCACCCCTGCTTTCACCCGTCCATGGGTCCACTCCGCATTCCTCGCCGGTTTCCCTTGGCGCCGGTCTTGAAGTCCTGCTTTAATTTATTGAGTTTGTACACCGTCGGCTTCGGAATTCAAGCTAAAAGGCGCCAGGAGATATTTTGATGGATATTGTAATAATTCGTGATAATTTGAAATATGGGAGGCAGGCTGCGTTTTAGCCTGGCAAGCTTGAATCCCATGCACTAAATCTGTTTGTTGCTGAATATTTTTATGATTGATTCTTCACCATAATCACAATAATTAAGGATGGGAACATGAAACTAACACGGCTGAGCTTGACTATTAACGGAGTCGAAAGACCCGTTGTCTGCGATCCCGAAAAAGACAATCTTGCAGTAGTTATCCGCCGGATGGGCCTTACAGGCACAAAGATCGGATGCGGCACAGGCGTTTGCGGCGCATGCTCCGTGATCCTGAATGGAAAAGTTGTCCGTTCTTGCACCAGAAAAATGAAGAGCGTCCCGGAATTCAGTGAAATTACCACTATTGAGGGAATCGGCACTCCCCAGCATTTGCATCCACTGCAACAGGCATGGATCACTTATGGCGGCGTGCAGTGCGGTTTTTGTTCCCCCGGATTCATTGTATCCTCTTACCAGCTTCTGGCTGAGAATAAATCCCCCAGCCGGGAGGATGTGCGCGAATGGTTCCGAAAAAATAGAAATATCTGCCGCTGCACAGGATATAAGCCCCTCGTGGACGCTGTAATGGCAGCTGCCAAAGTTATGCGCGGCGAAGCCGGCATGAAAGACATTACCTATGATTTCGCCGGCGAGAAGGAAATCTATGGCTCTGCTCATCCCAGACCCTCTGCTTTAGGGAAAGTCACAGGCCTTACCGACTATGGCGATGATATCAAACTGAAAATGCCTGAAGGCACCGCTTACCTTGCTGTTGTTATTTCCGAAGTTCCTCATGCGAAAATAATCAGCATCGACACTTCAGAAGCGGAAAAAATGCCGGGCGTCTACAAAGTCATGACGGCAAAGGATGTCAAAGGTCCCAATAATATGGCGTCCCCTGCTGTGATTCCGCGTCAGAAGGGCAAAGGCATTACGGAGTTTCCCGTCATCGCGGGCAAAAAAATCAGCAGACGCGGCGATGTGGTAGCCCTGGTAGCAGCTGATACCGAGGAGCGCGCACGCGAGGCCGCCAAGATGGTCAAGCAGAACCTTGAGATTCTGCCCGCTTATATGACCTTTCCCGAAGCTGCAATGCCCAACGCCATCCAGCTACACGAGAGCCTGCCCAATTTCTATATGGAACAACCGGTTTTCAAAGGCAGAGACACCGCCGAAGTGTTCGAGGAAGCAGCCTTTGTCGCCGAGGGGAGTTTCCATTCCCAGCATGAGCCCCACCTGCCTCTTGAGCCGGATGTCGTTCAGGGTTACTGGGGCGCTGACGGCATGCTTACCATCCAGTGCAAGTCACAGTCCATTGATGAGTCCAGAGACGCTGTTGCCATGGCCTGCGGCATCCCTAAAGAGAATCTTCGCATGATTCTGAACCCTGTCGGCGGCTCTTTCGGCTACTCCACCAGCTCCAACACTTACGCTCTGGTTGCCACCGCCGTCCAGAATCTTGATATGCCCTGCTCCCTGACCTTGAGCTATGAAGAGTTCAATCACATGACCGGCAAGCGATCCGCAACCTTCACCAACGGCAGGATCGCCTGCGATAAGGAAGGGAAGATTATCGCCGCTGAATACGACCTCGCGCTCGACCATGGCTGCTACGCTGTCGTCGCGGGACATATTTTCAACAACCTGGTTTCCGTCGGATTCCACGGCTATAACATACCCAATTTCAAGGCTCTGGCCCGCGGCGGCTCCTCGAACCATGCTTTCAACACAGCTTATCGCGGTTTCGGTTCTCCACAGGCCTATACCTGTACGGAAGCTCTTATTGACATGGTCGCTGAAAAGGCAGGCATCGATCCATGGGAATTCCGCTATAAGAATGCGGCGCGACCCGGAGATCTCACAATCAACAGCTGTCCTTATCACGACTATCTCTATCCTACTCTGCTTGAGAAGATAAAGCCGATATACGACCAGTATAAATCTGAGGCTGAAGCTGCAAAGGCTAAGGGCAGGCACGTCGGCGTCGGATTGAGCATGGGCGGATTCATCATCACCATTGGTATGTTCGACAAGGCCGAAGTGGCGCTCCAACTGAATGCCGATGGCAGCATCACACACCTCAACACCTGGGAAGACATGGGGCAGGGCGGCGATATCGGAACCCTGACCCATACCGTGAAGGCGCTGGCGCCACTGGGCATTACCGCCGATAAGGTAAAGCTGATAATGAATGACAGCAAGACATGTCCGGATACCGGGTTGGCTGCAGCCAGTCGTTCTCACTACATGGCCGGCAACGCCACTATCGACGCCGCCAACAAGCTGATGGATGCCATGCGCAAGAAAGACGGTACGTATCGCACCCACGCCGAAATGGTTGCTGAAAAAATTCCTACGAAATACGTGGGCCATTATGATCAATTCAACATTGGCTTGCCTCCCGGACTTAATCCCGACACCGGCCATGGCGAAAAGAACCCCACGTACATGTACGGCGTCAACGTCGCGCAAGTTGAAGTTGATGTTAAAACCGGCAAGGCGAAGGTTCTGAAATTCACCTGGGTTGGCGACGTGGGTGTTGTCGGCAATATACTTGCCGTCGAGGGCCAAGGATATGGCGGGATTTCCCACTCCATAGGCTTTGCGCTCAGTGAAGATTACGACGCTAAAGACAAACACGGCAACATGGTCGGTTGCGGCGTTCCCGCTATCGACGCCATTCCGGATGATTTCCATCTCATCTTCCATGAAACCCCACGACCTGCCGGGCCTCATGGATCCTGCGGCTGTTCCGAAGTCTTCCAGAGTTCCAACCACATGGCGGTCATCAACGGCATTAACAACGCCTGCGGCGTCCGCATCTACGCTCTGCCTGCAACTCCCGATAAGGTCAAAGCCGCATTGGAAGCCAAACAGCGCGGCGAGGATCCGACTCCTCCGAAGTACTTCCTCGGTTCTGATTTTGAGGAAGAGCTGGAGTACATCAAAGCCCGTCCTATGACAGGAGCCCCGCCTGCCGGCCACTAAGGCAAGAGAGTATAATAAGCGCAAAGCGGAGATCCCGCTTTGCGCATTTTATCGCGAGAAGGAATAATGGCGTATGAAGCTCGAAGAAGCCACAGGGCATACTGCGAAGTGTTTTCATGGCGAGCCTGCTTCGTGTTCTTACGCCTGTCCTTTTCATATGGATATCCGCGCATTTCTGGAAAAGGCGTCCAAAGGCAGATGGCTGGCGGCTTATAAGACTTTAAGGAACGCCACAGTTTTCCCCGTCATCGTCAGCATCCTCTGCGACCAGCCATGCAGAAACCACTGTCAGCGCACCCTCCTCGGTGATGAGGCGATAGCCCTGCGCGATCTTGAAACCGCCTGTATCCGATATACGAAGAACCGCAAGCCGGAATCCTACGTCATACCCCCCAAAGGCAAGCGTATTGCCGTCGTCGGCGCCGGTGTCGCAGGCCTTTCCTGCGCGTTGAATCTGGCGCAGAAAAAATTTCCGGTTGCCGTGTTTGAGAAAGAGAACGGTTGGGGCGGCGCCCTCCGCTCTCATCTCCGCTTCGCTGAATTTGATGCGGATATAACTCTCCAGTTTTCCGCTGTTAAAACAGATTTCTTCTATGGAAGAAGGATCCATTCTCTCGACGAGCTTGCCGAATATGACGCCGTATATATTGCGACAGGCGCCGGCGGGGATGCCTTCGGGCTGTTGCAGAGTTGGGAAGGCGATCTGCTCACAACTTCGATGCCGAAGGTGTTTATGGGCGGCATGCTCTGCGGGGCTTCCCTCATAGAAGGCATCGCCCAGGGAATTGAAGTATCCAAAACAATCGAAGCCTTTCTGCAGACGGGCAAAGCCGCTCGCACCTACGGCTATGATGAAAAGAACAACTGCGAACGCTATCTCCAACACGAAGGCGCTGTTCCGGAGCCGCTGGTCATAGCTTCAGCTCCAGACGGTTACTCCGAGGATGAGGCTAAGGCGGAAGCATCGCGCTGCCTCCAGTGTGATTGTGACCGCTGCATGGTCGCCTGTGAGATGTTGAAGAATTTTCGCAAAGATCCGCATAAGATCGCCGTCGAGACGTTCAACGATATGGGCGTCAATCCTCCCTTCTCCGTCCGCACCCTGACAAGGGAGGTTTACTCGTGCAATATCTGCGGCTACTGCAAGTCCGTTTGCCCCGTGAATGTGGATATGGGAGCGTTGCTGCAGTTTTCGCGCACTGCAAGAATGAGCGCCGGCGTCCATCCCGCGGCGCTGCACGATTTCTGGCTGCGGGAAATGGATTTTGCCACCTCAGAGGGTTCTTTCGCCTCTGCTCCGAAAGGAAAGGAAACCTGTGAATACGTTTTCTATCCCGGATGCCAACTGGGCGCTTCGAATCCCAAACATGTGTTGAAGTCGTACGGGTTTTTAAGTGAGGAATACGACGCCGGCGTTTTCCTGGGCTGCTGCGGAGCTCCCGCGTATTGGGCAGGCGATGAAGCCCGCATGCGCGCGAATATCGAAAAGATAAAACAGATCTGGAGCGCAATGAAACGCCCCACTTTTATTTTCGCGTGCGCTACGTGTGAGAGCCTTTTCCGGAAGTTCTTGCCGGAGATTAGCGGAATTTCACTCTATGAATTGCTGGCTGAAGCGGACGCTATTACGCCGGCCCGAGCTTTTCCCGAGGCGGCGGTGTTTGACCCGTGCTCGGCGAGGAATGACAACAGGATGCAGTCCGGCGTCCGGAACCTTGCAGGGAAAGCGGGCATCGCCCTTGAGGAGCTTCGCGAAAAAAATCGCTGCTGCGGCCATGGCGGGCATATCCGGATTGCAAATCCTGAACTGTATGACGAGATGTCGCAGAACCGAGTGGAGTTGAGCGCAAAGCCCTACATCGCGTACTGCGCCAACTGCAAGGAAGTTTTCGTTTCAAAGGGCAAGGAATGCGTCCATATTTTAGACATGGTTTTCGGCTTGAAAACAGAACCTCGGGTTCCCGGTTTACAGGAAAAGAGGGATAACAGCTTAAAGGTTAAAAAGGAACTGATGAAAAAAACAAGGAACATTGATTTTAAGCCGGAGACCCATGAATGGGATGCGTTGACCCTTGTAATCAGCGAGGGCATACGGAAGAGCATGGAGAAGAAACTCATATCCGCTGCAGATCTCAAGGAAACGATATGGTTGGCGGAAAAATCCGGCGATAAATTCTATGAAGAAGGCGAGGGCATATGCATGGGACGCATGATTAAACCTGTCATCACTTACTGGGTGCAATATAAAGAAACAGCTCCCAAAACCTATGAAATATTGTCTGCGTACTGCCACCGGATGCGCTTCAACAAGGAGGCATAAGGTGAGCGCTGAAGAGAGAATCTGGAAATGCGGAAAGTGCAGCCGGGAACTGGTTAAAAAGAAAACGGTCTTTTCCTATCTGGGGCATACCGTCGCCCATGAAGTGCTGGCCTGCCCCGACTGCGGCAAAGTATTCATATCAAAAGATCTGGCTGAAGGCAAAATGGCCGAGGTCGAAGAGCAGCTCGAAGATAAATAATTAAAGCCACGGATTCCACAGATTCTTTAATATTTTTCAATCCGTGTAATCCGTGAAATGCGGAGAGTTTTTGTTTTAGATTATGCAGATAATTCGACAGACATACAGCGTGTGTCCGGTGTGCCTGAAACGGCTTCCGGCTGAAATTGTAAAACGGGAAGAGGAATATTTTCTCGAAAAGGAATGTCTCGATCACGGTCGATTTTCAACGGTTGTGTGGCGGGGAAACAATCCTGCTTTTGAACAGTGGGGCGACTATATTCCGCCTGCAAAATCGGAAGACGTGCAGCTCAACTGCCCCCAGGATTGCGGGCTCTGTCCGAGCCATCTTCAAAAAACCTGCTGTGTGCTGGTCGAAGTAACCAAACAGTGCAATTTAAATTGTTCATTCTGCTTTGCACAAAGCGGAGGAGAATCCATCGATCCTACAATCAAAGAGCTCTCAGGCTGCTTTAAACAGCTCGTAAAAGACGGCCGAACTTTCATTCAGCTGTCCGGCGGCGAGCCGACTCTGAGAAAGGACTTGCCTGAAATCGTGGCGGCGGCAAAAGCGGCGGGTTGTGAAAATATTCAATTGAACTCCAATGGCATCAGGCTCGGAGAGGATAGAGCCTATACCAAGGCGCTCGCCCGGGCCGGCCTTTCTTTTGTTTTTATGCAGTTCGATGGAATGGATGACGCCGTATACAAAACCCTGAGAGGCGCGCCGCTATTTGCAAAAAAGCTGGCTGCTATAAAAGCATGTTCCGATGAATGGATAGGAGTCACGCTGGTCCCTACCCTTGTGCCGGGAGTAAACGATCAATCTATCGGCGAAATATTGAATTTTGGATTTTCAAATTCACCGGCGGTTCGAGGCGTTCACTTTCAGCCTGTAAGTTATTTTGGACGCTCCTCCCGGCCGCCTGAGAATGAAAACCGAATCACTTTGCCGGAGATTCTCCAGGCTATGGAGAGGCAGACCGCCGGGAAGGTCCGGGTGTCGGACTTCGCGCCCTCCGGTTGTGATCATCCCCGGTGCGGATTCCACGCCGATTTTGTCGTGCTGCCGGATGCTCTCCTGCGCTTGTCCCAAAAGATTGAAGGCTGTTCCTGCAGCCGGGATGACGGCGACGCTCATATTAAAAATAGGAACTTCGTTGCCCGTCGATGGCAGCGCGCAATCGAAGGCGAAGAGCAAAAGTGTTGCGGCAATAATGAAGACTATGCGGACATGGACGCCTTCCTGGGCAGAATCAAATCGCATGGATTTACCATTACCGCCATGGCCTTTCAGGACGCCTACACCCTGGATTTCGAGCGTCTGCGTCGATGCAGTCTCCATGTTTACAGAGACGGCAGGGTTATTCCTTTTTGCGCCCGATATTTAACCGCGGAGAGATCAAGGCAATGAATAATACGGCTAAGGAAATTCGCAGATTGGCTGCACAAGGCTTTTGTTGCAGCCAGATCCTGATGCAAATGGGACTTGACGCCAGGCAGGAAGAAAATCCGGAACTGTTGGATGCGGTGGCCGGCTTGTGCAATGGTCTTCATGCCGGACTGACTTGCGGCATTCTCACGGGAGCCGCCTGTCTGTTGTCTCTATACGATAAGAAAAAGGCTGCTTCGGAGATGATTCCTAAACTTGTGGATTGGTTCGAGGCGATTTATGCGCAATCCTGCGGAGGAATCAGCTGCGAGGAAATTCTTGGCGACAATCCTCTGAACAAGCTGGAACGCTGTCCCCGGATGATGGAGGAAACATTCGAAAAATGCCGGGAGCTGCTGGCTGAATGTGGATATGAAATCTGATTTATGGAAATGACTCCGCTTGAAAACTGGACGGCGCATAAGCTGAAGATAAAAGGGGGATTGAATGCCGCGCAGTTGCAGGAATATCAACTGCGCATGTTTCGTGAATCCTTCGAATATGTAAAATCGCAGAGTCCTTTCTATCGTGAATATTTCCGCGGAATGGACCCGGCGGCGATCCGGAGCCTGGAGGATGTTGGGCGGATTCCATTCACCGAGCCTGGGAGGCTGGCTGAAAACCCGAATGATTTTCTTTGCGTTTCTCCCCGGGATATCAGCCGAATTGTTACCCTCTCCACCTCCGGCACTACCGGGCGTCCCAAGAGAATAGCTTTTACTCCCGAGGATCAGGAGCTTACGGTGGATTTTTTCCATTACGGCATGAGGACATTGGTCGATCCATCGGATCGCGTCGTGATTTTCATGCCGGGCAAAACCGAAGGGAGTGTGGGCGACCTGTTAAGCAAGGGATTGTCCCGATTAGGCTGCGAGAGCATCGTGTTCGGACCGATTAGGGACGGTGCATGGGCGCTGAAAACGCTTCATGATGTCCAGGCAACCTGCGCCGTAGGGATTCCCTCTCAGTTGCTGGCGCTTTCAAGGCTCTCGGGGAAACAGGCGCAACTTAAAAGCGTTCTGCTCAGCGCCGATTACGTGCCGGAAGCTGTTGCGGATGCTCTGAAGCAGGCTTGGGGATGTGAGGTTTTTAGCCATTATGGAATGACCGAAATGGGATTTGGCGGCGCAGTTGAATGCAAAGCCCATCAGGGCTATCACTCGCGGGACGCCGATCTGCTGTTCGAAATAATCGATCCTGCCGGTGGCAAGCCTGTGAAGGATGGCGAAGACGGCGAGGTAGTGTTTTCAACCCTTACCCGCCGGGGTATGCCGCTGATTAGATACAGAACCGGAGATAAGTCCCGATTTTTAATGCAGCCTTGTCCCTGCGGCTCCGTTCTGAAGCGCATGGAGCGCGTTTCGGAAAGGTTGAATGAAGTCGTGCGACTGTATGACGGGTCCTGCCTTTCCATTGCGCAATTGGATGAGGTTTTGTTTAGAGAACCAGGCGTGTCGGCTTATTCGGCGGAGATGCATAACAAAGACAGTTGTGACTGTCTTGCCCTTACAATAGCCTCTGCAGAACATACGGTCGATGCGGAACGAATGGCTTCTGAGCTTTGCCGGCGTCTTCCTTTGGGCGAGCTTCTAAAACAGAAGCGCTTGAAGCTGGATATCCGAGAAGGCGATGTAGGATATTTCACAACCGGAACCGCAAAACGTTTCATCGCCGACAAAAGAACTTTGAAAATGAAAAAAATCCTATGAAAATTATAACTATCCGCTGCGCCCATACCGCCGCTCAAACAAAGCTGCGAATATCACCCGACAATATGTGTTGCATACAGTGCGGCCTGATCCAGGCGACCCTAAGCCATGCCCAAGCGACCCGAGTGCGGCGTCATTGCCATTGCATGCCGGCCAATTTGCAATATGAGCGCCCCAATAACCAGGGTCGGGCTGTTATAACGGTAGATCCTACTCAGGTTGACCTCAGGGGAGAGACTATCGATAGATGGTTGATCGGCTAACGTTGCTAATTCTTAGTTGGGCTTTCGGGCTCTGCAAGTTCCAAAACCCTCTGGAGGAATGATTCCTTTTCAAAAAGAATGTCTCCGTCAATGAGGGAAAGAGGATGTTCGGCGGCTGCAGATACTAGAATTCTTTTGGAAATTATGGGCGCCGGGCTGATTCCATCCGCCCGAATCCAATTCTTCAGATCGTTATTTTCTATCATTAATCCAAGCGCCTGGAGCCTGAAAACAACCGCTTTGGCTTTATTGGGCTCGGCGACAAAAAGCTGCATTGTGGTGATTGCTCCCGTCATCACATGGCAATCGCCGTTTTGACAAGCGTCTGAAGACGCCTTGATGGCCAGGAATAAATCTTCTTTTTTCAGCTTTACCGCATTTAGATCGCGGACCAACTCGATGCTCGGTTCCATTATAAAAGCGCTCCGGAGAGAGTTTTAAACATACCATGCCACGAGGGAATGTATGGGATAATTGTTTTTGTAATTATCCGTCATAGTTTGCTAAAGTGTCTCGTCGAATCAACACTCGGGAACCTGGGGGAAATCATGGAAAAATTCAAGATGTGGATAGGCGGCCAATGGGTAGATGCGGACTCAGGCAAAACATTTCGCACTTATAATCCGGCCAATGGAGATGTTGTTGCGGAAGTGCCGCTTGCCGGCAAATCGGATGTGGACAAGGCTGTGGCTGCAGCCAGAAAAGCATTCCCGGCATGGTCCAGGAAAACACAGGAAGAGCGTTCTGCTGTTGTATCCCGGATAGCGGCAGCTTTGAAAGAGCATAAAGATGAACTGATCCGGTTGGAGATCCAGGAGCATGGGGCGACGGCGAGACACGCCCCCATCATGATCGCTTTTGCCACCGCCAACATGGAACTTGCAGCTTCCGCGGCGAGAGTTCATATGGGTAAAGTCCTGCCGGCTACTCCCAGCAAAGGCGCTCCCGCAGGCGCATCCAATACTCTATGCTATTTGAAATATGAACCGTTCGGCGTATGCGCGCTTATTACTCCCTGGAATGTGCCGACTCTGTTGCTTTCTACAAAGATCGGGCCGGCCCTTGCTACGGGCAACACTTGCGTTGTCAAGCCCCCAAGCCTTAACTCCGGAATCGGTCTCAAGTTAGCGGAAATTATAAGCAAGCTGGATTTGCCTCCGGGACTGGTCAACTTTATCACCGGACCCGGAAGCAGCATTGGACGTGATCTTTCCACCCATCCGGGCATAGATTTCATCAGTTTCACCGGCAGTTCTGAAGTAGGCAAAGACATCATCGCCAATGCCAGCCAAACTGTAAAAACAACCATGATGGAGCTTGGCGGTAAAAATCCCGCCATTATTCTTGAAGATGCGGACATAGAGGCTGCGGCCGAGGAGCTCTGCGGGATCACATTCGAAAATGTCGGCCAGAACTGCGCTCAACCTTCAAGGTTTTATGTCCACGAAAAGGTTCATGACAGGTTTGTAGAGAAATTTGTCGCGGCTGCCAACAAAATCAAGGTAGGCGACCCTTCCGATGCATCAACGGTAATGGGCCCGGTGGTCAGCAAAGAACAAAGGGATACCATAGAGCGCTACATCCAATCGGCTATAGATGAAGGCGCCAAGCTGGCGTGCGGAGGCCAAAGGCCGACCGGTCCGGCATTCGACAAAGGCTTTTATCTTGTCCCGACCGTCTTCACGGAATTAACTCCCACCATGACTATCGCCCGTGAAGAAGTATTCGGACCTGTCGTGGGCTTCTTTAAATTCTCCGATGACGAAAAAGTATTGGAAGCCGCCAATGACAGTGTTTTTGGGCTATGCGCTTCAGTCTGGACAAAAGATTACGCCAGGGGACTGAAATTCGTAAATGAATTACAGGCTGGTTCCGTCTGGATCAACCAGCATATGAATCTTGTCGCCGAGACTCCATGGGGCGGATTCAAAGAGAGCGGTTTGATGAAGGAAGGTGGAGTTCTGGGCCCTGAAGGTTACACTCAGATGAAATATGTCTGTATAAAACATATATAGATTCCCGCTTTCTTTTAACTACGGATCACACGGATAGAAAATGAGTCCGTGTAATCCGTGTCTTCTGGGGCTCTCTCAAAACGACGTGAGTTACAGGAAGGGACGATATTCGGACTGGACGCTGATCCACTGGGCCGTTGTGAATTTGTCGACGACCCATTGCGCGTTGAATCGACCGAGCCCGGACATTTTTTCTCCGCCGAACATAATCTGCGGCTCGTCGTTGATCGACTGATCATTGACGTGACACATGCCGGATTCCACCTGACGCGCGACCTGCATGCCGTGATAGAGGTCTCGGGTGAAGACCGAACCGCTCAGCCCGTATTCCGTATCGTTGGCGATGGCGATCGCTTCTTCTTCGCTTTTTGATTTGATGATGCACACGACAGGTCCGAACACCTCGTTTTTAGCAGCAGGCATGTCATTTTTTACATTCGTGAAGATCCATGGATAAATCAGATTGCCTTCGGTCTTGCCCTGCAAGGCAACCTTAGCGCCTGCTTTGATCGTTGCGTTGACGAGCGATTCGATACTCTCAACCTGTGTTTTATTGATGATCGGTCCGATGAACGTTTTGGGGTCAGCCGGATCGCCGACCTGTAACGTTTTAACGATATTCACGAGTGCTTCTATAAATTTATCATGAATGTTTATATCGACGATGATGCGATTGAGCGCCATACAGACTTGCCCCTGATGGAAGAATGCGCCGAAGACTGCCGCTTTTGCCGCGTGTTCAATGTCTGCATCTTTTAATACGATCATCGCGTTGTTGCCGCCGAGTTCCAGCGAGACGTCTTTAAGGTTTTTGCCCGCTATCTCACCAATGCGGTGTCCGACTGCGGTCGAGCCCGTAAAAGAGATGAGTTTTGGGATCGGATGCGAGACGAAAGCATCGCCTATCTCGGCGCCGCTGCCTGCGACGACATTCAATAATCCCTTGGGAAAACCTGCTTTTTCGAAGAATTCTGCGATTAAAAATGCCGCGCCGGGAGTATCCGAAGCGGGCTTCAATACGACCGCGTTACCCGTTGCAACCGCAGGGATCACAGAGCGCATCGCCAGTACCAGCGGCACATTCCATGGCGTGATGACTCCGATGACGCCCTTGGGTTTACGGATAATGTAGTTCTCCTTGCCGGGGATATTTGAAGGCATGATCTTGCCGTCCATCATCAGCGGAAAGCCCAGCGCTTCTTTAACGATCGAAATGCTCATGTGAAATTCAAAATCGCATTTCGGAACGACAGAACCGCCTTCCTCCCTCATCCAGTAATAAACATCATCTTTCATTTCGACGATCGCGTGCACGAGGCTTTCCAGATAGCCCTGTTTTTCAGCTGGAGACGTTTTCTCCCACCCTTTCTGGGCTGATTTCGCCGCTTTGAATGCCGCGTCCAGATCGGCTTCGCTTGCCGAGCGGTACCGATACATCGTTTCATTTGAGAATGGATTGACATCGGACATCATTCTGCTGCTCGTGCCTTCTACCCATGCACCGTTGATGTACTGTTTCGGATACGCTTTCATGAAAACCTCCTATTGTCCCGCGTCATTAAGAGTTTCCGTGCTGTAGCCCGTAAGGTCAAGTAATTTGAACATCCGGCAACGGCATCGCTCCTCGATGATTGGAGTTGGCAGCTTCGTCTAAAAACCATATATCGGGGTATAATCGCGGACAAACGAAAATGAGCTGTGAAGGATAAAGATAAGAATAGAGGGCTGGGTCCTCGGTTATTGTGTCGCTGCGCTACCAGCCCTCTATATCTCCATGGCTAGAGATAGGAGTAATGTATCACTAATTAGTTTAAAAAAGTAATAATTTGTTATTATTTGGTTATTTTTATTAGGATGGTTGGAGAAAAATGAAAATTGATCCTCGTATCCTCAAGATACTGGACCGAGCCCAGGATGGTATTCCGCCTTCCAAACAGGATTGCGCTGCCACATCTATGGAAGAACATCGCCGGGCCAACGGATCAGTCTGGCTAAGATCTTTGAAGATTCAGCTTATAAATTGGATTAATATAGATACATCCTATAGGTCCGATCAGTTTTAATACGGGAGCTGCAGATTTGAGATTATTGCTTTCCATGCTCATCGGGATATGTGCAGGAGCGGGCGGATACACCTTTTATTATGCGCAAGGGACCAGCTACCTTTCCAACGATCCGCGATACTGTATGAATTGCCATATCATGCGCGATAATTTTGACGGATGGCAGAAAGCCAGCCATCATTCTTTTGCTGCGTGCAATGACTGTCACGTTCCACACACTTTTGTCGGGAAATGGCTGACAAAGATGTCCAACGGCTATCACCATTCCGAAGCGTTTACACTGCAGAATTTTCATGAACCGATCAGAATCCGGCCCGTGAACGCCCGTGTTCTCAATGCCAATTGCCTGTATTGTCATGGTGAGTTCGTTCGTGAAATTACGACCCATCGAGTAATCAAGGACGAAGAACTATATTGCATTCGCTGTCATGACAGCGTTGGCCATGGACCCAATCGATGAAAGAGAATCGACTATGAAAAGAAAGCTTCTTTACGCCTCCATCATCGTTCTAACTGCCGCTGCAACTATCGCAATCATGCTGCTGTATGGGAACATCTCAGACAGGAAAGAAGAAGCGAAGCAGGTTGTATTCAACCTCGTCGACTTGAATGAAGAAACGATCGATCCTGCTGAATGGGGCAAGAATTTTCCCCGGCAGTATGATGGGTACCGGCGCACATCCGAGCGCACAGGAACAAAATATGGAGGGGGAGGCTCGGATACGTTGTCTTCGGATAAATTGGCGTCCGACCCGCGCTTGAAGACAATCTTCGCCGGATATGCCTTTAGCGTGGACTATCGCTTGCGACGCGGCCATGCCTATATGCTCACGGATCAGCGCGAAACGAAGCGGGTGCAACTTCCGTTTAAACAGCCGGGTTCATGCCTGCAATGCCACGCGTCGAATTTAATCGCCTATCGCAAGGTCGGATTGGAAGGCGGCGCAGCCGGAACGCTTCGAGATTCGCTGATGAGTGCGAATGGCTACGCCCAGCTTTTTGGAGGATTCGAGAAAGTCGGAGCCCTTCCTTACGAGCAGGCTTCGAAAATGGTTAAATTCCCGGTAGCATGCACCGATTGTCATGATCCGAAATCTATGCAGCTTCGAGTGACAAGACCGGGATTTCTGAACGGAATTCGTGCGCTCGCCGCATCTTCTGCGCCTGTTCCGCACCTTCCTACCATCGAAAAGTGGCGCACCGGAGATCGTTCCGCCCCTTATGATCCGAATGCTCTTGCCACCAGGCAGGAGATGCGTTCGATGGTGTGCGCCCAATGCCATGTTGAATATTACTGCGGTCCGAAGACGACTCTTTTCTACCCGTGGAACAACGGTCTTAAGGTGGAGCAGATCGAAAGCTATTACGATAACTATAAGTTCGCTGACGGCCATCGTTTCTTCGACTGGAAACATGCGGAATCGGGAGCGGAAGTGCTGAAAGCGCAGCACCCTGAATTCGAGTTATGGAGCCAGGGCATTCATGCGCGCAGCGGCGTTGCCTGCGCTGATTGCCATATGCCTTACCGGCGGGAAGGGGCCATTAAAATCAGCGACCATTGGGTGCGAAGCCCGCTGTTTAATATCTCCAGCTCCTGCCAGATTTGCCATCATTATTCGGAAGAAGAGATGAAGGTGCGCGTCGAAACCATCCAGGATCGCAATCACGAGTTGCTGATAAGAGCCGAGGACTCTACGGTTGATCTTATTCACGCCCTTGCGGCTTCGCAGAAAGCCGGATTATCTGAGGATGCTTTAAAGTCTGCGCGGGAATTACAGCGCAGAGCCCAGTGGCGAGTGGATTTTATCAACGCGGAGAACTCAATGGGATTCCATGCTTCACAAGAAGCCGCCCGAATCCTCGGGGAAGCCATCGATTTTGCCCGCCAGGGCCAGATTGATTTGGGTAAACGCAAGTAGGATTTTTAAACACGAAACACACGAACCGCACGAAATAAAAAAACAATTTCGTGTATTTCGTGGCTAAATTTTTGGGGTTTTATCGGTTTAATCAGGTAATTGCCCTACTGGTAATCGCGGGTGATGCCGAGTTTTTTCATGCGAGCTTGAAGAGTCGTTCGTTTTAATCCCAACCGGCCGGCTGCGCCGTTTGGACCCGAAACCAATCCGTTGGTCTCCCTTAAGACTTGTAATATCCTTTCTCGCTCCGCTTCGGTTCCTTTGCCTGATGCTGAAATTGCATTATAGGCGTCCGCATCGAATTCAGGCATGGCCAGTTCCAGGTTGTGGCCTCGAGATAAGATAACGGATCGCTCGATTACGTTTTGAAGTTCGCGAATGTTCCCGGGCCATTCGTAGGAGGTGAGAATTTCCATAGCCGCCGTCGGGATGGATTCTATCTTCCGGCTCATCCGTTGAGCATATTTCTGCGTGAAATAGCGGGTCAGGAGCGGGATATCCTCGCGGCGGTCTCGCAAGGGCGGGAGTATAAGAGGAAAAACGTGAAGGCGATAATACAGATCGCTTCGGAAGCTCCCTTCGTCAACCATAGCCTTGAGATTGCGGTTGCTGGCCGCTACAAATCGAATGTCCACCCGCGTTGTTCGGTTTCCTCCCAGTCTTTCGAACTCCTGCTCCTGAATAGCTCGCAGCAGTTTGGATTGAAGCTCGATCGGGATTTCTCCGATTTCGTCGAGAAAAAGAGTGCCCTGGTGCGCCAGTTCGAAGCGACCGACTCTCTGGGTGAGCGCGCCGGTGAAGGCTCCTTTTTCGTGACCGAATAATTCGCTCTCGAGGAGGCTTGAAGGAATTGCGGCGCAATTCACTTTTATGAAACTGTTTTTGCTGCGTCCGCTTCGTTGATGAATGGCCCTTGCAGCCAATTCCTTCCCGGTGCCTGTTTCGCCGAGTATCAGGACGGTTGCTTCCGTTGGGCCGACAATCTGGATGTTCTTGAGCACATTCTGGAATGCGAACGATTCGCCGAGCATTTCCCCGAAATTCTTATCGAGGCGGATTTCATCCTCGAGATACAGTTTTTCATAGGCGAGCCTTTCCTTCATTTCAGCCAGTTCGCGATAGGCCAGGGAATTCTCGATCGCAATGGCGATTTGACGGGCTACCTGGACAAGAAGCTCCACATCGTCTTCATGGAATTGCTGTTCGCTGGTCCGCGCCAGCTCGAGCGTGCCTATAGTCGCGTTGGGCGATTTTAGGGGAATCGAACATAAAGAGCGAAAACCAACGTCCACCACTTTTTTGTACGTGGGCGATGTGTAGCGTTCAAAATCAGTTTTGTTTGTCAGGACCGGCTTGCCTGTCGCAAGAGCTTCCGCTGTAGGCATCCCATCCGGGCGCCCACGGGTTCTATCGAATTCCCATTTGAAATTATCATCCATATGGAAACCGCTGAGGAGCAGTTCGCCGGTTTTTTGATCCAGGAGCGTCAGTGCGATTACATCAAAAGATAAGACTTTGTGAAGCTGCTCTGAAATCGCCGAAAAAAGCTCGTCGGGGGAAAGCTTCGAGACCAATGTATTGGTTAAATCAAAAAGCAGTTGCAGCCGGTCGCGTTCGCGAAGATATTGCCGCCGGGTCAGATGCGAATCGATTGTCACCGCAAATTCGGATGCAACCCTGTGAATGAAGTCCACTTCGTTGCGAGTTGTTTCAGAGGGATTTAGGAATCCCAACGCCAAGACGCCCAGACGATGGTCTCCGGTAGTCAAGGGTGTCAGGAGAAGAGAGGAAAGCCCATAAGCTCGCACAGGGTTCAGAAAGTCAGGCCACCGGGATTCCTGATCAAGCCGATCAATGAAAAGAGGTTGCTGATTTGTCCACACCCAACCCGGAGGGTGTGCGGTTAAGGGAACTGTACGCAGCATGGGCTCATGGTCGGACTTCCCGGATAGGTTAAGTCCGTACATTTGAAATGCATCCGCAGCGGCATTGACCAGAAACAAGCCGAACAGGTCGAAATTGACTATTCGCTTGAGCGATCCCGAAACGGCGTGGCAAAGGCTCTCCATATCCGCATGCCCGGAAATCGACTGTGAAAGCTCGAAAAGAGCCTCATAGAGTGCTGATTTGTCTGCGCCCATGCCAGGCATCATACTATATTCAAGGAGCCAGGAGCCAGGAGACGAAATTTAATGGCGAACTAACAAAGTTGCCGATTCATGGATTGCGCAGATTCAAGAAATGATGAAGGTTTTTTTATGAAACGTTTTTATGCACAGGAAAGCTTCATAGCTGTGCAATTCCTGCTTGGATGCTTTTTATGACGTATTCTGAATAGACGCCGATTGCACAAACTTTAGCTTTTGTCTTAACCAGGCGTTTCAGAAAAGCATATCCGTCGGCGTCAATCTCGCTGATATTCTTGACCAGCACTGTGACCGGAGCGGATTGCTCCAACGCCTCAAGGCAAGCTGATTCAGCAGTCCCTACGCTCTCCGATTTGAGCTCGCCTTCCAGTGTCAAGCAAATGCCGTTGCGATTATTTGATATGTCTAAACGGAACACTTTCAAACCCTCTTTTATATTATACATAGCAATCTATGTGCCAACCGAAATGCCCAGAGAATGCCATGAATATACGACAAATCCTGCCCAAATACCGGCAATTGCCATTGGCATATGCCGGTATTGTGACGCGTTTACCAAGGCTAGGCGGGTTCGTTACTGTAAAAACTATGAGGCATTGGTTGATGCGTCGGACGTTTTCTGGCTTGGAATGAAGATTGCATCACATAAACCTTTAAATATTTTAAAGAATTCTGGCTTCGGATCATTTTAAGAGGGAGTTGTTCAAATGAAGCGCAACCATCGGCTCAATTATTACGTCATAGCAGTTTTAATTTTCACGGCAGTATTGATTGTTGGCTGCCAATCCAAAAGCGCTCCTCCTGCCGCTGCCGGGCCTGTCGAAGTAGCTGTTGTGAGCGTTGCTGCTGAGCGGGTGACGTTGACGACGGAATTGCCTGGCCGGACAAGCGCCTATCTCGTCGCAGAAATCCGTCCACAGGTGAATGGCCTTCTGCAAAAGCGTCTGTTTGAAGAAGGAGCTTACGTAAAAGAAGGCCAGATTTTATATCAGATTGATCCTGCTCCTTACCAGGCGGCATATGACCAGGCAAAAGCCGCTTTAGTTGCGGCTGAGGCAAACGTCGCCACAGCTGAAGCAAACGTAGTCACGGCTGAAGCGAACCTGCCGGCGATCCGGTTGCGGGCTGAACGCATGAAAGGGCTCTCGGCCATCAATGCTGTCGGTCAGCAGGAATACGACGACGCCGGCGCTGCGCTGCGCCAGGCTGAGGCCAATCTTGTCATGATAAAAACGGCTGTGAAGGGAAGCCGGGCGGCGGTGGAGGTTAGTCGGGCGGCAATCGAGAGCGCCCGCATCAATCTTTCCTATACGCCCATCAAGGCGCCGATTTCCGGGCGCATCGGCAAATCAAATATTACGGTTGGCGCTATGGTCACGGCCTATCAGCCCACGCCGCTGGCCGTGATTCAGCAGCTCGATCCGATCTATGTCGATGTCACCCAGGCGAACACCGACCTGCTGAGTCTTCGAAGGAGGCTGGAAAGCGGAGATCTCAAGCGGGGAACTGCAAGTCGGATGAAGGTCAAACTGCTACTCGAAGACAATACGCCTTATCAGCATTCAGGCGCGCTTCAATTCCAGGATGTTACGGTGGATCCGACGACCGGATCCGTGATCTTGAGAATGGTATTTGCCAATCCTAAACAAGTCCTTCTCCCGGGCACTTTCGTGCGCGCGGTTGTGGAAGAAGGAGTGAATGAACAGGCTATTTTGGCGCCCCAGCAGGGAGTGACCCGCGACCAGAAAGGGAATCCGATTGCTCTCCTGGTAAACAGCGAACATAAAGTGGAGCAGCGCCCGCTCACCCTGGATCGCGCCATTAAAGATAAATGGCTCGTCACCAAAGGACTGGCGCCGGGAGACAAGATGATTGTCGAAGGCAATCAGAAAGTCCGGGCAGGCGATACGGTTAAGGTGGTGGCATATGAACAACCTGTCGATAACGATCAACCTTCAGAGGCGACGAAGCAGGGGAGGCGCTAATGGCTAGATTTTTCCTTGATCGTCCTGTTTTCGCCTGGGTTCTCGCTATCGGCATGATGCTGGCCGGGGTGCTGGCAATATATAACCTGCCGGTTTCCCAGTACCCTCCCATTGCTCCGCCTTCCATTTCCATTCGAGGCATGTACCCCGGCGCTTCGGCAAAGACTGTAGAAGATACTATCGTCCAGGTCATCGAACAAAAAATGACCGGACTCGATCGAATGATTTACATGTCTTCCAAGAGCGATTCTACGGGATCGGCGACGATCGAACTCACTTTCTCTCCCGGCACTGATCCGGATATGGCTTGGGCTAAAGTGCAGAACAAGCTTCAGCTTGCCATGCCGATGCTTCCGGAGACTGTGCAGCGGCAGGGCCTCTCGGTCGCCAAGTCCACACGCAATTTTCTGATGATCGTGACGCTTACTTGTGAAGACGGCAGCCTGGATCAAACCGACCTGATGGACTATGCCGTCTCGCAGGTCCAGACATCCATCGCGCGCGTACCCGGGGTGGGAGAAGTGGAAGCGATTTCTGCTCAATACGCTATGCGAGTATGGCTGGATCCTCACAAGATGACGAATTTCGGCATGACGCCCAGCGACGTCGTCACCGCGATAAGGGCTCACAACGTAGAAATCTCCGCCGGCCAGCTCGGCGGGGCGCCGTCTGTTCCCGGGCAACGTTTGAATGCTTCCATTGTTGTACAGAATCTCCTCAAAACGCCGGAAGAATTCGGCGCCATCCCGCTGCGCAACAATCCCGACGGATCGGTTGTACGGGTGCGGGACGTCGCCCGGACAGAGCTGGGCACCGAGTATTACGGCTTTAAGCTTGCATACAACAATGGGCATCCGGCGGCCGCTCTTGCTATCCGGCAGATGGCTGGGGCCAACGCCCTCGAAACGGCGGACAACGTCAAGGCGAAGATGGATGAACTGTCCCCTTACTTTCCCGCCGGAATGAAAGTTGTTTATCCGAATGACACAACTCCCTTCATACGAGTCGCCATCAAGGAAGTTGTTCTGACTCTTATCGAAGCAATTATCCTGGTCTTCCTGGTTATGTTTCTCTTCCTGGGAAACATGCGCGCCACCCTCATTCCAACGATTGCCGTGCCTGTTGTAATTCTGGGAACCTTCGGAGTTCTTGCCGCCTTTGGATATTCCATAAACATGCTGACCATGTTTGCCATGATTCTGGCTATAGGGCTGCTCGTCGATGATGCGATCGTCGTTGTCGAAAATGTCGAGCGGGTTATGTCCGATGAAGGGCTGAGTCCTTTAGAAGCGACGCGAAAGTCCATGGACGAGATCACCAGCGCCCTGGTAGGCATCGGGCTGGTTCTGTCGGCGGTCTTCTTTCCGATGATGTTTTTCAGCGGGTCCACTGGAATAATTTATCGCCAATTCTCAATTACCATCATCTCCTCCATGCTTTTATCCGTGCTGGTAGCCTTGATCTTGACTCCGGTGCTTTGCGCCAATCTTCTCCGGCCTGTCGGCAAAGGGCACGAAGCTGCGGAAACAGGTTCCCGTCTCTTCAGGCCGTTTTTCCTGTGGTTCGATCATCGGTTTAATCGCGTTCGTGACAGGTACCGGTCTTCCGTGAGGCACATCCTTGGATTCAAAATTCCCTATTTCGCTGTTTTTGTTCTGATTGTAGTGCTGATGGGTTTCTTCTTCTTAAGAATGCCGACCGGTTTCCTTCCGGATGAAGACCAGGGAGTGCTGTTGACGCTGGTGCAATTGTCTCCGGGCTCGACACAGGAGCAGTCGCTCGAGGTCTTGAAGAAAGTGCGGGATTATTACCTGACCAATGAAAAGAAAACGGTGGAAGAGTGCCTGACCATTGCCGGCATGAGTTCGGCAGGGAGGGGACAGGATCAGGGACTGGTTTATATCAAACTTAAAGACTGGGATCTGCGCGATTCTCCGGAGCTTAAGGCCGATGCTGTCGCCAAGCGCGCGATGAGGGCTTTTTCGGTGATTCGAAATGCCAGGATTTATCCCATTGTCCCTCCCGCTGTTATTGAACTGGGCATGGCCAAGGGATTTGATTACATGTTGCAGGACCGTGGCGGGCTGGGCCACGAAAAGCTGATGGCAGCCCGGCTTCAGCTTATGGGAATGGCGGCTCAGGATAAGCGGTTGACATCGGTGCGGCCGAACGGGATGGCGGATGTCGCCCAGTATAAAGTTGATATAGATTGGGAAAAAGCCGGCGCCCTCGGCGTGCCGGTGAGCGCAGTTCAGAATACAATCGCAGCTGCTTTCGGAAGCGCCTATGTAAACGATTTTATCCAGGGCGGGCGCGTCAAGCGCGTCTATGTGCAGGCGGACGCTCCGTATCGAATGCTTCCGGAACATCTGAATCATTTTTATGTCCGCAACAATACGGGCAAGATGGTTCCCATTTCCGCCCTTGCATCCGGGCGTTGGCTCTATGACTCTCCTCAACTCGAGCGGTTCAACGGTTTTCCGTCGCTGAATTTCCAGGGTGAGCCTGCTCCCGGCAGGAGTTCAGGCGAGGCGATGAACGCAATGGAAGAGCTCACCGAGAAACTGCCCAAGGGGTTTGGCCATGAATGGACAGGACTTTCCTATCAGGAGAAAATGTCCTCAAAGCAGACAGGTCCTTTGTATGCTTTTTCCATTCTGGCAATTTTTCTGGTTCTTGCCGCCCTTTATGAGAGCTGGACGATTCCAATCTCGATTCTTATGGCGCTGCCGCTGGGAGTCATTGGCGGAGTGTTGGCGTCTTCTTCCCGAGGATTGCCCAATGATGTTTATTTCCAGATCGGTCTCCTTACCGTTTTGGGCCTGACGACAAAAAACGCGATCCTGATTGTACAGTTTGCCAAAATCCATATGGAACAAGGGATGGATTTGATTGAAGCGACGCTCGAAGCGGCGAAACTCAGGCTTCGCCCTATTGTGATGACCTCTCTTGCCTTTGGCCTTGGGGTTCTTCCTCTGGCGATTGCGTCAGGCGCCGGCGCCGGCGCGCAAAAAGCCATCGGCACCAGCGTATTGGGCGGAATGATAACGGCCACCTTTCTTGCCATTT
Source organism: uncultured Acidobacteriota bacterium (assembly GCA_964441405.1). GTDB lineage: Bacteria > Acidobacteriota > UBA6911 > UBA6911 > UBA6911 > UBA6911. The sequence goes on along the minus strand of CAYTYP010000020.1, from coordinate 42,533 downwards.
TCTTTATTCCCTTGTTTTTTGTAGCAGTGAGCAAGCTGTTCGGCAGAAACAATGCCAAACCACTCGATCCGCTGCCGGCGGAAACCACAAGGACGCCGGAAGGAGCAGAACGTAATGCGTAAATTCATCCTTCTCATCCTCATTGCAACATCGGTTTTCCTGTGGGGTTGTCCCAAACGGTCGCAGTATGTCCAACCCCAATTGCCCGTTCCCGCCGCCTGGCCGGTAAATCCCGGCATGCAGGAGGAGGCGCCCGGCGTTGCCATAGCTTTCAATATGGACTGGAAAGAATTTTTCATGGATAAGCAGCTTCAATCCGTGATCCAGTTGGCGTTGGAGAACAATCGTGATCTTCGGATGGCCGGGCTCAATATTGAAAAAGCTCAGGCCATGTTCCGCATTCAGCGCGCTGAACAGTATCCTACGGTTGCGGCCTCAGCCGGCGTTGATAGCTATCGAGTGCCCGAAAAAATGACCGGAGGCGATGATCCGCAGACAGTTGTGAAATACACTGCAGGACTGGGACTCGCCTCCTGGGAATTGGACTTTTTCGGCCGAATCAAAAGTTTGAAAAGCCGGGCGCTGGAACAGTACCTGGCGACGGAGCAAGCCCGCTCCGCCACTCAAATATCGCTGGTGTCCTCGGTTGCCGGCGCCTATCTCTCGCTGGCGGCTGATAGAGAAAACCTTAAATTGGCCGAAGCCACAATGAAGGCGCAACAAGCTTCTTATGAATTGATCCGGCAGTCCGGAGAATTTGGAATCGCCTCCGATCTGATCGTTCGTCAGGCGCAGACGCAGGTGGAATCTGCGAGAGTGGATATTGCCAGGAATAATGGGCGGATTGCCCAGGACATAAATGCTTTGAACCTGCTGGTAGGAACGCCGACGCCGGCGGCCATGCTGCCGAATGATTTGGACGGGATGCCCGCCATGAAAGAAATTGCATCCGGATTGCCTTCTGAAGTTCTGCTTCGTCGGCCCGACATCCTGATGGCCGAACATCGGTTGAAAGCTTACAACGCCAATATCAATGCGGCGCGCGCAGCCTTTTTTCCACGTATTTCACTGACGACCGGCGCTGTCGGATTTGTAAGCGGAGATCTGGCGGATCTGTTTGAATTCGGATCCCGGACGTGGAGTTTTATTCCGCAGATAGCGCTGCCTCTTTTTGACTCGGGCGCCCGGAAGTCCGGATACCAAGCCGCGGAATTGGATCGCGATATCGCTGTCGCCGAATATGAGAAAGCGATACAGGGGGCATTCAGAGAAGTGAGCGACGCCTTAAGTTTAAGAGCCACCCTGATAGATCAGCAGAATGCGCAGCAATCCCTGGTGAATGCTCTGGAAGAAACCTATCGTCTTTCGGAAGCGCGGTACCGGGGGGGCATTGACAGCTATCTTAGCGTTCTGGTGGCTCAGCGGTCGCTCCACGGAGCCCAACAGCAACTGGTCGGGACTCGGCAGGCGCGTTTGAACAACTTGATAGTTCTGTACAAAGTGTTAGGCGGAGGAGCGTAAAAAAGACGTTTGTGGTATAAGGCTGTTCAATTATAGAAAGTAACGGCAAAAAATTGCCGCAAATAAGCCTAATGTTATTATATCGGCTTTAAAAGGCCGTATATAAAACCAACCTTTTGTTCATCCATTGAAAAGCAACGGTTGAATCATTCTCGTCCGATTACTATATTTATTAAGGATATTTGAAAGGGAGGAAGAGGATCATGTTCAAAAGAAAAAACTTGATTAAACTTGCCGCTGTTTTAGTGCTTTTGGCCGCTACCGTATCGATGGTAATGGCATTGGAAGCCGGTTCGGATAAAGTGGTCGCCTCGAAAAATCTTTTTGTCGCCGGGACCGAAATTAAAGCGGGGGAATATGAAGTAAAATGGGATGCCAACGGCAAGGATGTAACTTTTATTCCTTCAGGCAAAGCTGAAGGAATAAAGATCCAAGGCAAAGTCGAGCAACTTGACAAGAAAAGCGAGCGTAGCACGATGAGGTTCGGGACGGATTCCGCCGGCCGTGATACTTTAAAGCAGGTTCAATTCAGAGGGAAACTCATCCGGATCGTTTTTGAATAGTTGAGGATGGATTCTTCATTCGTGGCCGGTCCCTAAACAATGATTCCCGCGCGAAAGCTGGAGGTTGCCTGGGGCGCTGCTTCCGCCGATATATCCTGACGGCGCTCCCAGTCCACTGAACGCTTTAAATTCTCTATAAATCCCAGTCAATTCAATTCCGGAGATCCAACGTTTTTGTGCTTTTGCGGCAAAAAATCGAGCTGCATGCTGTTTTGTCAGAGCAAAGGATTAGAGGCTTGATTAAAGTACTCTGAGAGCTTAAAATAAATTGATTAATATAAGTAACACTACACCTGAATAATAAAGAGTGTCTCGTAAGATATTTATTATTTCATCTGCATTTATCCGGTTCTGGTAATTGAATCATCGCCTAGTTCCACTTCCTTATCCTTTTAGGTAAATGTTATGGACAATAAAAAGGGTAAATTGATCTACGACGCAGGCAACTATGCGATCAAAAGTAACAAGAGCACAGAGGGGAGCGGGCATCCGAGTTTGAAGGGTCTGCGGGATCGGATCTGGTCCATTATCCTGGCAGGGGGCAATGGCGAGCGGATCAGCGGGGATATTCATCAATGGATGGGTCGGTCGGTTCCTAAACAGTACTGCGCTTTCGTAGGCACGCGATCGATGTTGCAACATACGCTTGGTCGCGCGGATGCTCTGGGCGCAAGAGAACGTCAACTGACTGTAGTTGCGAGATCCCATCGAGACGCCGCCGAATCACAGTTGGCGGATCGATCGCAAAAAAACATAATACTTCAACCGAAGAATTGCGATACCCTTGCCGGGATCTTTCTTCCCTTAACCTATGTACATGTGCGCAATCCTGAAGCCATTGTCGTCATCTACCCTTCGGATCAGTTTATCTATCCGGAGAAGACCTTCGTGGATAGGATCGCCAGTGCGATCGAAGCGGCTGAGGCGTTATCGGACAAGCTGATTCTGGTTGGAGTTCCAGCTGAAAACGTGAATCAGGACTATGGCTTGATGTTGCCTGGCTCTGAGCTATGGCAGTCCAAGACCTGCCTGATACGCGCGGTTCAGTTGTTTATGGAGAAACCTTCATACCAGGACGCTGCCGCAATTCAAGCGTCGGGCGGTTTATGGAACACGATGATTATTGCGGTAAAAGCAAGTACTTTATGGGAATTGGGCTGGAAACGCTTTCCGGAGATCATGGAGTCATTTAATAGGCTTCGAAATGCAATTGATTCGCCCAATGAGGATTCCGTACTCAATGCGATTTATGAGTCTATGCCGAAACGGAATTTCTCGTCCGACCTTTTAACACAGGCAACAGATCATGTTGCAGTAATGGCGATGGAAGGAGTTATATGGAGCGATTGGGGGCGAATGGAACGGATTGTCGAAACTCTTGATCGCGTCGGAAAGCAACCGAACTTTCCAACTCCAAAAATGATCCAGGCAAGGCGTAAACCATCTTTATACAGTAGTATAGAAGAAAATATATCCTAGCGAAATGTGATCGTCAGCATTCCCAGGGCTTGAACATTCTTCCCAGGAGTTGTTCTGCTTTCCCGGAATTCAGATGTACATTGCCGATTCTGGGCGGGCCATTCACATCCTCTTTCCGGGACTGTTTCCTGAGCGCTTCTCTTCGATAGTTTCCCCGTTCCAGGATACGTTCACCAATTTCATACAAACTTACAGGGTGAGGACCTCCGACATGGAACAATCCTTCCACTTCCATGGAAAACAAAGAGGCAATGGCATCGGCGAGATCCTCGCATCCAATGCAACTTCTGTATTCATCATGAAACAGCGACATGGGAAGACCTCGTTTAAGTCTGCCTTCAATAAAATCTATTGCGCCCTTCTTGCCTTGTATGGAATCGCCCATGGGAAGGCCAATCCGAACAATCGCATGCCGGGGGGCTTGCACAATTTCCTTTTCGGCAAGCAGAAAAGTTTTTCCGACTACGGAGACGGGATCCGGCTTGTCCGTTTCAGCGTATCCTTTCAAGGACGCCTTGTCGCCCGAGAAAACCAGGTCGGCGCTTAAATACATGATGTAACAAGATTTAGAAAAAATGGAAACGATATTCCTGGCCCCGGTTACGTTGATGTCATAAGCATAAAGCGGTTTTGCTTCGCAAGCGTCCAGGTCGCAAACGCCGGCTGCGTGGAGTACATGGGTCGGCCGAAAATCATCTCTGAGTTGCGCGAGGGTTTCCTTATCCGTCATACATATGGATGCAATGTTGCTGTCATCCGGCATCTTCATGTTGGGTGGACGGACGCCAAACAGTTGGTTGAGCTGAATGATCGACGCCAATTTTTTATAAATCGGCCATCCATGGATGGAAGTGACTCCGGTGATAAGAATCCGTCGAGAATGCATAGGCTTTCTTTCAATTAATTTCCACTCTTAATCTTCTTCCCAACCGAAAACGCCTCGCCGAGTTTCTCTCCGACCGCAAAATAATAATTGCTCCCAAAGCCGCCGTAGAGGATCGCCTGAACCTTATCAATATCAGGAAGCCCCTTCTCGCCGAGAACGGCTTCATCGGCAAGGATCCCCAAAATTTCTCCGATAAAGATCGTATGCAAGCCAAGTTTATGGTGCTGATAAAGCCTGCATTCGAGTGAATAGGGAAACTCGACCGCGAGCGGCGCATTGACTTTCTCACTCTTGAGAACGGTCAATGCGGTATCCTTGAACTTGTCATGATCGCGTCCTGAAACGATGCCGACGTAATCCGCGATTTCAACAAATTTGCGCGAAGGAATCCCCACAGTGAATGCCTGACTGTTCAATATATTGTGATAAGTCAGTGTCGCTTCGCGAAGCGACACTGCCACGCAGGGCGGATCGCTGCAGCAGATTCCGCCCCAAGCGGCGTTCATTAGATTCGGTTTTCCGTCAGCGCCATAAGTGCCGACGAGCAAAACGGGATGAGGGTGGAGAATTGTATTCGGGTTGAGATGGATTTTTGTCATAAGGCTTCCTTCTACTAGACTTGATAACCGGATCGCGTTGTTGCCTCTTGTCAGTGACAAGAAAGATCCATATTATCAGAAGTATCTTCTGTTGATTGCCTTCTCTCGCTTTTTTCGGCAAAACTCACTCAATGATGTTGATGTGTCACCGCCTGTCTCTGCTTCCATGCCTCCATCGAAGAAGTTGTGGAACCAACGACTGAACTGCTTGTAATCACCGATATGTCTTCGCTTTGGGTTCTGGCGGATATATTTAAAAAAGATCTTTCCCATGTCAAAACCGGCAAGGCAGTCCAGGTGCGTGTAGCCTCGTGCCCCGGAAGGACGTTCCATGGAAAAATCACCTACGTGGCGGACGTCATAGAACCAAAGACACGCACCGCCAAAGTGCGCTGCGTAGTCGAAAACAACAGCGGACTTCTTAAATTGGAGATGTTTGCCGCCAGGAAGGAAACCTCGTGGATGAAGCCGTTGTCAGGGGAAGCCACAATCGGTTAAGACCGGTGTTGATGACAGCTGCCATCGCAATTTTCAGTCTTATCCCGATTCCGAGGCCTATTGGAACAACTGACTACTGACGATTATTTCATGCTTTCAGCTCTGATAAATCAGAAGGCCCGACAATATTCACATTCATTCTCAGCATGGCGTCGCAAACAGCCTTCTTATAGTTGCCTGCAACCATGGCATGATGACAGCCGGCGATTTTTTGGATAAAACCGTCTACATCCCCAATTTTCACTTCCAGATGATTCGAGCAATACCTGCGCATTTTTACGCTTGGCATATTTTCAAATGAAGGACGGTCTGTGTCCCGGACTCTCGCGATTGTCTTGCCGGGCCATAAAATAAATTCTTTTAAATCCTTACTGAATCCGCCCATTGAAATGTCCATACCTGACGGGAATTGAACTTCCGCAGTCGCGCCTCTGCCGGTGCCATGATAATCGCGCAGTCTGTAAGGAATTGCCGGCGCTCCAGCGCCCATCAGCTTCAACGGCGCAACACAATGGCGCAGTACGGCGCTGGATTTTTGCGTGTCCACAGCAGATACGTTGCAGAAATACGAAGGCTTCCGGCTGATTTCCTGTAAAACCATGGAGGATAGCATCCCACATACTTCTGCTTCACACGGAACGGCTATTCCTTCATCCCGCAATCTTGTGAACGGAAGGCATGGATAAGGCAGAATCGGATTTGAGTTAAAAGAGAAATTCAGGCAATCGATCGAGATGCCGGACAATCCCTCCTTTTCGACAATAGAGCGCAATAAATAATAAAGCCTGCTTGAATCAAGAATTGCTTTGTCCGTTGTCTCAACGACTTCTGTCGCTTCTTTTTTCCATCTTTCCATTTCCTTTTTTGCGCTTGCTTCATCAATGCTTTTTAGCCGCTGGACTAACTCATCTATTGGCCGGTATTGCAGCCGGACGCCTGTATGGTTATATACATAATCTTCGTTCAGGTTGCGGGCCGGTATGCTGGTCGAATCAAAGGGTCTGCCGAAAATTACAGCTTTCTTCCCTTCGAGAATCCTGGGAGCCGCCGCAATTTTTATCAATTCAATTGCGTGTTCTTCCGCGTTGGCAAGCATGGCATTGACGCCTCTTGCTCGCAATGACGCCGCCACATCCGCTTCCAACATGATTAAATCAAGGTTTACAGGGAAAATTATTACAGGAACATTCACATCATCCGTCGATGCAGCAAAGTTTCCGGACGATGTGGCCACCTGAGGCATAATCATAAAAAGAATATCGGCATTATTGCTCTGGATTAAGCTTGCGACTTCCGGGGACTTTTGAAGGTTGACCTCGAGAGGAGATACGGTGAATTCATACTCACGTACAGCCCTTATTTTATTAATCAGCGGTTCATACTTCTTCGGAGAATCGGTCAAAAAAAGAACATTCCTTTTTTTCCCTTCAGGACTCGACTTGAATGCGCCCCGGACATTACCCTGCCCTACAAGACCGGCTACAGGAAGAGTTGCCGCCATGCTTGCCAGCGTAGTTGCTTTTATAAAGTCGCGCCTCCCGACAGGGATTCCTTTTGCATTGTTTTCTGCCATCCTGGGTTCCCCTTTTTTTAATGTAGCTTCCTATTAATTCCTATGAATCAAAAGCACAGATAGGACAAGAGGATCTTTATAAGTGTTTCTCTTCTGCAGGGCAAGAATAAAGCGAGGGAATTTGAAAGGAAGAAAAGCAGAGTTTTTTAAAAATACTAAAAGGAGCGCCATTATCAACGGCGCGTACGATATAGGAATTGCCAAGTTTCTATACTCCCGTTATGTCGGCGACTGAAGCTTAAAATCAGGTCGGTCGGAACGGCGGCGCTTGCGTCAATCCTGGGAGAGGATATCGATTGTCCATCCTACGCCAATAGAATCTTCTATACATAAAAAGCCGTATTTCTTTTCCCGGCAATACTTTGATGTCACCGACGTGCACGTTTTGGCTTAACGGCGGCTCTTTGAGCATGTTTTGCCGAACGTCCGGCGTTGGTGCGAATCGCGGATATCACCGAATCGGTAGGTCCGCTTTTGGAAAAATAATACACCGCCCCGGCTTCCCGCATTGCCGTCGCCTGTTCGTCCGATTCAAACAGGGAAAGGCCGATGATGCGTATATCGGGCAGCTCTCGATGAATTATTCTGGTGGCTTCAATTCCGTTCATGCCCGGCATATTGATGTCCATGAGTACAAAATCCGGCTGAAGTTTTCGGGCTAGATCAACCGCAAATTCCCCTGTAGACGCCTCGCCGACAATCTCCATATCCGGCTCTGCTTTTAAAAGTGAAGCCAATCCTTGCCGCACCATGACATGGTCATCCGCCAACAACACGCGAATTTTTCTCTCATCGCGGTCTGTTACCGGTTGGAATTTAGAGGTTGGCGTATCCGACGCTTTCGGCAATACGGAATCCCGGGAAGGTTTTCCGACCACGGCCGAATAAGGAATAACCAGGCTAAAGCGGCTGCCCCGGCCGGGTGCGCTTTCTATTTCCATTTTCCCGCCCAAGAAACTGAGGCGCTCACTGATACTGAACAATCCGAAGCCTCCGGTCTTTCCGCCCTCGACTCGGAACTGGTTGGGATTGAATCCTGCTCCTTTATCCTCTATCGAGACGAAGATGCGGTTGTTTCGTTGAGATAATTTCACTTGGGCTGTATGGACGCCGGCATGTTTGACAATATTGAATAATAGTTCTCGAATGGATTGAAAGAGCAGGATGACAATTTCTTCCGGAGCCGGATCCATATCATCCCTGGCGTTGAGTTTCACCGTAAGCCCATGCCGACTGGAAAACCACTGCGTCAGCCAATTCAAAGAAGGCAGCAATCCTCCGCGGTGGAGCATCGGAGGGCTGAGTTCCGATGTCAGCGATCTTGAGGTGTCGATGGCTTCGTCGATAAGCTTAGATACTTTTTCGGCTTCCTCGCTCGGATTGCCGCCGCGGTCGATAAGCATAAGATTTATTTTTGCGGCGACAAGGATCTGCTGAAGGCCGTCATGGAGTATCGTCGCGAGCCGCCGTCTTTCTCGGTGTTCTGCCAGGGTCAATTCCGCCGCGAGTTGCCGTAACTGTTCTGCGCGTCCTTCTGCTATGGCCGTGCGTTCGGCGACACGGCGTTCCAGTCCCTCGTTGAGCGATTTCAATTCCATTTCGGCGTTTTTGCGTTGAATGGCGTAGCGTATGGAATTGGCTACGATCTGTCCATCGGCATGGTTTTTGACCAAGTAGTCCTGACCGCCCCGTCTTATTGCTTCGAGAGATATTGCCTGATCGTCTGCTCCAGTCAAAACAACAATGGGCATGTGAGGCAGGGCGGCGGAGATCCGGACCAGTGTTTCTATCCCGGTGCTGTCCGGCAACCCAAGGTCGAGCAACACTACATCAAACCGATCTTTCCGCAGGCGGTCGATGGCGTCGACTAAACGGTCCGTCAACGTGACTTCAAAAGCGCTTGGATTGTGCTGTGTCAGGCTATATTGGATGAGCTTGGCGTCGGACGGGCTGTCTTCGACCAGTAGAACTTTCACACAAGGCCCGGTCATAGGGCGTCCTTCGTGGGTTTTGTCCTTCCCGGCAGAGTCACGACTGCCAGCCAGAATTTTTCGATAGATTGGATGACTTCCAAAAAGCCGTTGAATTCCACCGGTTTTGTAATGTAGCAGTTGGCGTGCAGCTCATAGGACCGCAGAATGTCCTGTTCCGCTTTGGATGTTGTCAATACAACGACCGGAATCGTGGCAAAAGCCGGTTCGTTCTTCAACTCTGCCAGAACTTCCCGGCCGTCTTTACGGGGCAGGTTCAAATCAAGCAGGATTACATCGGGACGCGGGGCGTCTGCGTACGTTCCCTTGCGCCACAGAAAATCCATTGCTTCCACCCCGTCTTCCACATGGCTGACCCGATTGGCTATCTTCGCTTTTTCGAGCACTGTAAGGGTCAGTTTCATATCGCTGGGACTGTCTTCAACCAGAAGTATCTCGATGGGTCGTATGAATGAATCCATGGCGCTAACCTCTTTTATCTGAAATGGTAAAATAAAATTTTGATCCTTCTCCGGGTTGAGATTCAACCCAAATGCGCCCGCTGTGCCGCTCAACGATGCGTTTGCAAACGGCAAGTCCTATCCCGGTTCCCTGATAGCGCGTGCGTGAATGCAGCCGCTGAAAAATCATGAAAATCCGTTCATAGTATTGAGGCTCAATCCCGATGCCATTGTCCTGAACGGTAAACAACCAGGCGTCTTCCGCCGAGTGTTGGGAGTCAGGGATGGCGGACGGAATATCGAGTTCTTGTCCTTCATTCTTGGGCTGAGATTCGGGCATGGATTTTTTTTCGGCGATGATTCGAATAGCCCCGATTTTAATTTCCGGTTTTTTGAGGCCGCGAAATTTGATGGCGTTGCCGATCAGGTTTTGGAGCAGTTGGGTCAATTGTGTTATATCCGCATAAACAAACGGCAGTGGATCGCTGTGGATAATCGCTCCGCTTTCCTGAATGGCGTTTTGCAGATTGGCGGTAGCTTCGCTCAGCGCCAGGTTGGCGTCGATAGTTTTAAAAACGCCGCCCTGCGTGCCGACGCGTGAATATTTAAGAAGATCTTCAATCAGAATTTGCATCCGTTTGGCGCCGTCGGATGCCATATCGATATATTCCAGCGCTTTGCCATCCAGTTGCTTCCAATACTCATGCTTGAGGAGACCCACAAATCCTGCTACGGCTCGAAGCGGTTCCTGCAGATCGTGTGAGGCGACATAAGCAAATTGCTCCAGGTCTTTATTGGAACGGGCCAACTCTTCCGCCGCTTTCTGGAGCTCTTTAGTCCGTTGTATTACTAATTCTTCGAGATGCTCATGGGATCGAGCCAGCTCTGTTTCCGCATTGAATCTTTGAAGAGCTTCGCCTATCAGCGGAGCTAATGATTCGATGAATTCCGTATTGCCTGAGGAGACCCTCCCGGTTCTTTCATCCGCGAGATGAATGGCACCTAAAATCTGTTCGCGATACTGGATTGGAATAACCGCCAGCGATCGAAAGCCTCTCTGAAAACATGTGCCGCGATAGAGGGATTGATGCTCGGGTTTCAACGTCTGTGCAAACGCCTGTGTGTCATTGCAGGAGAACGAACCTCCTGGAGTCATGACCCGTCGATCCTGTTCGTCCGGACGATGTGCGATCGCCCGGATGCACAAACACGCGTCCTTTTTTAAGGACAATCGGCTTTCTATCTTTTGGAACTCGGCGTCGAAACCCACGCAGGCTTCAAAGGGAATGCAATCCTCGGCGTCCACTACACGAATGCCGACGCAACGGCAACCGCTCCAATTGCGAATAACCTCTACTGCGGAACTTAGATATTCTTTGCGCGAATTCTTGCGCGCAAACAGTTGTGTTAATGAGTGGATGACATCCTGTCGCTTTTGGGCCGCTTCGCGTTCCGTGATGTCGCGCGCTGCGGCAAAAACGCCTTGTACTACGCCGTCTTTATTCGTGTAAACAGTAGCGTGGTAGAGAACGTGGGTTGTATTTCCGGAGACGTGGCGGATTGTCAGAGGGTAATCCTTTACCATGCCCTCTTGAATTACCTTTTGGTATCCGGCTCGCGCCCGGGCCGGTTCTGTAAAGTAATCGGAGAAATCGCTTCCGATCAAACGCTCGCGTGAAACTCCCGTCACCTGTTCGGTGGCTTTATTGACATCTGTGATTTTGCCCTGATGGCTGATAGTAACAAGCGGGTCCAGGCTGGCTTCAAGGAGGCTGCGTGCATAAAGAGAAGCGGATTGCTTCGGTCTGGAGGGTAATGGACGTTTTACAGGTTGTTGTTCGTTCATTCCATTTCTAAAGTATTTTGCTTAGGGCGCGGCTGCGTCCGGTCTATTCAATCCACTGTCTCAATTTAACTATTCTTCGCCTCAGACTGAATCAAGTCAAGGAACGAATTGCCAAAAGCAGGAGAGTTTATTAGGTTTGATTTTCGTTGAGCATATCCCAAAATGCGCCGTTTTTAAGTGAGCGGGATTCTCCCAGGCTGGTGCAGTAAATAGCGGGTTCATCATAAACCGGGCATTTGGTTTCACAGATTCCACAACCAATGCATAAATCAAGGTTCACTACGGGGACTTCCTGGACAGCCCAGGATCCGTCCGGCGCCATGGTCTCCGTTTCAACCAGCTGTATTGCTTTGGGTGAAGTAGGGCATTGTTCTTCACATACGCTGCAGGGCTTGCCCAATGAATAGGGAAGGCATCGATTTTTGTTGATCCAGGCTGATCCTATTCTTATCTTGGTTTTTTCTTTTATTTTAAGTTCTTTAATTGCGCCGGTCGGACAAACCTGGGTGCATAGCGAACAATAATACTCGCAGTAGCCGATTCGCGGGACCAACACGGGAGTCCACAAGCCTTCCGGACCGGCCTGATTCGCCGCAGGTTGAAGAGCGTTGGTAGGGCAGACTTTCATGCACGCTCCGCATTTGATGCATAAGGAAACGAATTGCGGCTCCGGCAATGCGCCGGGGGGGCGGATCAATTTTTCCGACAGTTTTTTAGTTGAAGCCGAAATTCGAAAAAGCGGTGTGATTGCGAGGCCGAGCATTGCGGAGAATAGCCACTTGCGCCGTTCAAGGCTGATGGGTTTAGACGCCGAAGGCGAAACCTGAAAAGGAAGTGTGATTGCTGCGGCAGGGCATTGAGAGGCGCAGGAATAACAATAAACGCATTCTCCGGCCTTCCAGTTTTCGTTCGGATAAGGATTTGCCTGTGTCTGGCAATGGAGCGTGCAGGCTTTGCATCGGATGCATTTATCACTATCCACCCGGACCTTAACCGAATTCCATCGAGCCAGGAATCCAAGCAGCGCGCCCGCTGGACAAAGATATCGACACCAAAATCGTTCTCGAAATAAATTTAAAAGGATTATTCCCAGGAAGATCAGCCCGACCGGCAATGCTTGCTGAAATGTCTGATTGATAGTCAGATTTTGCAGCTTCGAAAGCGAGCTGTTATAAAGGGAAGTCATTCCGACGCCCGGCAGAATGGATAGAGATTCTTCGCTTGCAAGAGCAAAAGCCGGCAATACAGCCGTGATAAAAGAACGATAGAGCAAGGAGAGAGGATCCAGAAATCCGACTAGATCCAGGGTGAAAACCGAGACGATCAATAGACTGATCAGCATCCCATATTTTACGGATAAAAACCGATTCCCGTTGAGCCTCGGGGAATGCCATTTCATTTTTTTAAAAATGAAGGAAAAAAACTGGAGCAATGCGCCCAGCGGGCAGCCCCATCCACAGATATACCGCCCGAAAAGAAAAGTCAGGAGGATTGTACCCAGAGCCCAAAGGAAAGGTTTAAAAAATTCTCTTGATGCAATCAGGGTTGTCAGACCCAGCAGGGGATCGAAATGAAAAAAGCTCTCGACCGGACCTATATAGTCCTTCCCTGCAAAATGTGTTTGCAGCAAAAGCAAAAAAAACAAGCAGAAGAAAAAGATCTGGCTGATTATCCGTAGGGCTTGAAGCAATCTGTGGACAGACGATCGTTTGACAATCAAAACAGATATTTCTCCCTCACGAAGTTCATCCGGATAGCATCAAAACGAGTCCATTCAGACTCGGATCAATGCTTTCAAGTTTCTGCGCAGGATTGAGAATTGGTCTTTATTCGCAACGGCGCGAAAATTCCTGAGTTTTCGCTGTAAAGACTTCAAGAGCGCATCATCGGGCGTTCCCTTCAAAATTTTGCGGGTTTCCTCTTCGGATACATCCTCCATATTCCCGGTGAGCTCGTTGATGCCTTCATTGACGGGGCAGGGAGATTTGCATTTCGTGCAACCCATTAATGCGTGATGCATGCTCCCTAGAATATAGTTGGGGAAATCGCCTGAATTTTCATTGTAAAGCGTCAAACATTTATCGATATTGACGTTATAATTCCATCGATTAATGCATCGGGTCGGGCAACTCCGCTCACAAGCATGACAGCGATTGCATTCTTCCAATATCTTCAGGTCCGCCCAGCTGTTGTCCGTGAAGGAATGATCGGTTAAAAAAGCGTACAGCATGTTATAGCTCCCCATCCCGTCTACAAAAACCAGGCTATTGCGCGCGTAGTAGCCGAGTCCGCTGCGCGCGGCCAACAGCTTTAATGGGACATTCTGGGAAATATCTACAATGCGCCGGCCGGGAGTTTTAATAATTTCTTTCTGTATTATGCCTTGCAACTTTTCCGAGTTCATTTCGTCATTGAAATACTGAAAGGGAATCAGAATTCGATGAGAATCTCCATCCAGCTTGAAATTCGCATACATGTTTTTTGAATAAGCGGCCATGATAATGACGGATTTGGCATTGCGAAAATTGTCAGGCAGTTTGAATCCCAGGGGGATAAGTTGATCGCGGAAAGCTTTATTGCGGCTCAGCTGGCTGTTATTCAGAGTGGCATTGAATTCAGTCTGGAGAGCCGGGAACCGGTCCACGGAAAGAGTGCGATATTTATATTGAGGTATTTTCGAGGGATCTACGGTCCGACGAACTCGGGGGCCTCCACGTCCCCATCCTCCTCGCCCTCCAGCGCCTCCCCAACCCCCCGGGAAATCCTGGGGCAGGAATGCGGCTGCGAACAGGGTTCGTTGTAACATTTCCCTGCGGGTTAATTCCGGTTTTCGCTCATCAGATCGAGGATAAATAGGATTCAAGGCCAGCCTCCTTGTTCTAATCGAAATATTCTATTTTCCAAATACGCAGAATTGTTTAAATGTTCCAATTAAAATCAATAAAATTCTGTTGGAGTATGGTTTGAAATTAGGGCAGCCCCGCCACCAGCTGCGCTGGATTGAAAAGGCAGTAATTCGGAGGACCTTGATTTCTAACGTTTCTGATTTTTATTCTTCTTTTGGTTTTTAGTAGGGCTTGATAATGTAAGGTTCTGATTATTGCAGAATTCTATCAGTATCTTTTTATCTGGGCTGGATGCGTTGCACAAAATGATTCCTGCAAAAGTAGCAAAACATTCCATAATTGATATTGCTTCTTCTTGTCGTTTGCGCCCGGTTTTCGGCAATAATTTATCCTTGACTCCCTTAAATAGAGGCACGGAAAGAAAGGCTTTTTTATCTTGGTCGGTTACAATAATTGCAGGATCGCAAGCAAGGCGGTTGCGTATGCTTTCAAGGCGGCGCAGACCGGAAACCAGAAAGCCTACCGAAGGGTCGGATGAATTGATCAGATCAACCTTCTGAGAATAGGAGCAGCCGGCATTCTTCAGCGGCTCCAGATTGGGATTGACGTATTGCAGATATCGGGTCATAAAGCATTCGGTCATCAGGTGAGCGTGAAGCACACTGCTGACGTTTTGGGCCTCTTGGGTTTGGCTTTCATCGATCGCATCAATTTGGGATTTAATCGCGGCAAAAAAATCATAGAATTTTTTCTGCCCTCCATAGGATTTGAAGATCCTCTTCATCCAGACCGGCTGAGCTTTCACGCGCCCTCCCTTAAGAGTTCGATCAATCTGCAGATACAAATCAGATTCTTTTATCGACAGTTTAAACTGGAAAATTTACCAATAAAAAGGTGATTCCGGCCCGGGATGCAATCCTTTGGCAAGGCAGGAGCGTCAAGCATCCCAGATGCATTTATGCTTAAGGACGAGAATTCGAATCAGAGTGATTATGTTTTAGATAAATACTGATATTGAAGTAATACAAGAACAGAAAATGCCTATTTCTTCAACACTTCCTGATAAGCAGCGTCAATGGCAGCTTTCAAAATCCTTTCCGAAGGATGGCTTTTAGCAAATACGATTTTTAGTTTCTTCAGTATTTCCTTGACCTCCTCAGGATCCGGCTGGACAGCAGCCTGCTCGGAGACTTTGAAAAGCTCTGCTATCGGCACATTGAGCCCTGACGCAATCGCTTCCAGTTTCTCAAGCGATGGATTGCTGTCCCGCCCGCGCAGTATCGCCGAAATATACGATTGAGTAATCCCCCGGCCGGTGCGACCGGCAGCTTCTGCCACCGCCAGTTGTTTTGCACCTTTCAATAGCTTTTGTAGATTCTTCCGCAGTATTTCGTCTGCCCGCATATTTATATGACTATAACCTATTTATTGGTATTTGCACTCATCACTTGACAAGCACTGCTCATATTCTTTATGGTACCTATGAGCCACAGTAATAATGATTTCAATAGATAATTTGCTTAACGAATTAGTACATCCCTTGTCAGATGCCCTTATTCCATTGTTCACACTCGGCGTCAGAACACAATCTCGGCATTTTAATCCAAGCACATCGAGATGTGTGGAAGAAGAATACGACCACGGCAAATATTCAGTGATCCTGAGATTGTACTGACGAGGCGAAATATATTGAATCAGTTCAAAATTGAACCTTGACTATGAATTTAGTTGGGCTTGCTGTAAGCCCGGCCAATCCTACCTAGGCAATTGTGATTTATGGTTTGTCCTGGTTATTCAGAATTGGTGAAGGCAACATCGTCCAAAACAAGCAGACAACCGGGCATAGATGATTCAGCCCACACAGGATCAGGCTATGAAAAGGATTTCACAGAAGATTCAGGAAATGCGCGATCAGCAACTCACCCGAGGTCTGCGGTTTGCCGCGATTTTGGGATTTTTCACACTCCTGTGCTCACTATCCCGAGCTTGGTTTTTCGGGTGGCACGATGTCATGTATTTATACATTTTCCTCTATCTGGCAATCCCGGCAACTGTGCTTCTGAGTCGCCGTCTTCCGTTTTCCTTCAGGGCCGCTGTTATCACAGGTGTGGCATTCATGGTTGGAGCCGGCAGCCTGATCGTCTGGGGTTTTGCGACATTCGGCCTGCTGGCATTATTCTGTTTCTGCATTCTATCAACCGTGCTATATGGCGCCAGAGCCGGCGCTATTTCCTGCGCTATTTCCATTGGCGTCATAGGAATTGTTGGCGCCAGCGTTTATGCCGGAATCCATATATACCGGTTCAATGCTGCAACTTATTTAAATTCCCCTATCCTATGGTTGACCGGCATGTTCGGGATGGCTTTATCGGCAGGCATAATTGTCGTGGTTCTTGGAACTCTCAATCGCCAAGTTGAAGATTTGGCTCAAACCATAGAAAAGCGAAATGAAGAACTCCTGGAAAGCAATCGGTCATTGCGCTGCGAAATTGCCGAGCGCATTCGCGCCGAGGAAGAGCGTAATAAATGTGAAAGCAGGTTGCTGATTGCAAAAAAAATGGAGGCGATTGGGACTGTAGCCGGAGGAGTCGCTCATGATTTGAATAACATACTCGGCGGCATCGTCAGCTATCCGGATATGCTGCTTGAGGAACTTCCAAGCCAGAGCCCGTTAAGAGGCACGCTGGAAACCATCAAACGGTCGGGAATAAAGGCTGCCGCTATTGTCAATGATATGTTGACACTGGCGAGACGTAGAATCGAAACGCAGGAAGCAGTCAGTTTAAATGCAATAATCGCCGATTATTGCATAAGTCCGGAATTCAAGAAACTGAAGCAATTCCATCCCTCAGTGGAAGTTGATGTCCTAACAGACCCTAAACTAATGAATATCCAGGGTTCGCCCTTCCATTTATCTAAAATAATTATGAATCTTGTTTCGAATGCTGCGGAAGCCATGCCGGACGGAGGCCGGATTATTATTTCGACGGAAAACCGTGATATCGACAAACAGGAAATCCGAGGTGAAGATCTAAACAAAGGGAGTTATGCGGTTCTATGTGTTGCGGATACAGGGATAGGCATTCCGGCTGAGGATCTGGAAAGGATCTTTGAACCTTTTTACAGCAAGAAAAAGATGGGAAGGAGCGGAACGGGTCTTGGCATGGCCGTGGTCTGTGGATCAGTAATGGATCACAATGGATATATAGATGTAAACAGTGTTGAGGGCAAGGGAACAATGTTCACTTTGTATTTTCCAGCAACCAATGAACATTTGGCGCCGGTGATGTCCCCAATTCCAAGATCTGACCTTCGAGGGCGCGGAGAATCCATATTGGTAGTGGACGATGTGGAAGAACAAAGGGAAATCGCTTCCAGGATTCTTAGAGAATTGGGTTATTCCGTCCAGGCTTTCAGCAGCGGAGAGGAAGCAATTAGGCACCTTAAAGACGCCTCGGCTGATTTATTGATTTTAGATATGCTCATGGACCCTGGAATAGACGGATTTGAAACATATAAGAAGATTGCCGAGATTCATCCAGGGCAAAAAGCGATTATTACCACCGGATATGCAGAAACCGCACGACTCAAAGAAGCCCTCCAGTCAGGAGTCGGATGTTATTTAAAGAAGCCATATCTTATCGATGATATCGCCATTGCAGTAAGGGCTGAGTTGGGAAAGCATTTAAATGGTCAGAGACGATCATCTCCTGGAATCTGGAACTGAAATCCTGCAGGGATCAGGCGTCGATATTCTCTTTGGACGGAACTTGATGCTGGAAACGTTGGAAACATCAAAAACGCACTTAACAAGCTGAGACCAAAGGACAAGTTAATCCAGAAGGAAAACAAAACAGAGATTGAAAAATCGGCAACTTGGAGGACCTTTGTTGCATTTCTGCAAGAATGTATCGAATGCCATGTCCTGTCAGGGACGAAATGAGTTTTTCCCGGCGCTTGAGCGCCGGGAAAATGGGAATGGCGCATGTTTAGTCCCATAGGTCGTGAGAATAAATAGAAGAATTGCCGGCTGCAACCTGAACTAAAACAACGCCACGGAAGAAATGCGCACGGAGAACACGGAAAAGAAAAGCTGTTTTGTTCTGTGTTTTCCGTGTTCTTTTTTCTGTGGCAAAAGCAATGCCTGCATGCCAACAAAAGCAGCCGGCCACAGACGCAGATTATACGCAGGAAGGAAATAGCATAAAAAGGAGCCCTGGAAGGGCGAAACATTTTATTATCAATATATTTCGCCCTTAGGAGGGCTCCCATCGGTCGTTTATAGTTATACCAATCTCGATTAATCAGGGTTGCTTTCTGCGAAAGATGAGGACTGCGCTTTCCAGTTCCGGAGGAATTACCATGGAACTCAATCGACTATCGATGTTCCATTCAAATCTGTCCTGGACCGAATAGCTTTGCCAGTTTCCCCCTGCGAATTCGTATCGGCTTCCGATCACAACATAAAGCTCGACGCTTCTGGCGGAAAAAACTTTTTGTTCGAATGTATTTCCTGGAGGCGGCCAGGAACAAATCACTGCTTGCGGTTGATATTTGGCTAATGCCTGTTTGGCTCCCAGTTGTTCCACGGTCTCAGGATATTCAATCGCATGTTTCCAACTGTAATCGTCGGTTGCGTATATCCTAATCCCTTGATCTGCAAGGAACCGCGTCAGGGTTCCGTCTCCTGCTCCTATTTCGAGGCAAAGCTTGTTTCCTATCAACGTACATAGTTCTTTTATCAGCTCCTTGGAATAGAAACAATATATGCCCTTAGGTTGCACCAGTGGGATCAGGAGCCGCTTCTGATTTATAAAGCGCCACCAGAATCGAAACCATTTCAGCGAGGCCGGTTTGCGTGTCAGATGACGGCTGAAGAGCAATTTTTGAATGATATATCCGTTGATCCGGTTAAAACGAATCTTGCCGGTAATTTTGCCCAGGGCGGCGGCTTGATAACATTTCTCCAGGGCGAGCAGAGACATTCTGCTTCGGATCAGATGCGGCATTGCTGATGCGATGGCCGTTGTGTTCTGTCGACTTTTACGGATCCTGTTATGCCATGTTTCCTCAATCGCTTTTGCTTTTAAGGAATAGTCTTTTAGCGTTTGAGCGCGGCCATCTTCAATCGCGGCGACAAGCTCCGGACCGGTGGCTCTCCATTGTTCAGGATAGCGCTCCATTAGTTCGTGGAGACGCGCATCCTTGCACGCCCACTCCAGTTCATCTCTTGGTGATAATTTCGGCATGCCGAAGGCTCATAAAAAATGTGCTTGGTTGAATTTCTGATGGCTCCAATAATTTCAAGTGCCCGCCTATTATATCCTGCAGCGGCGATATTAGAATGTTTTTGCGGCGACTCGTTTACTTAATGTTCTTGAAATATCTGAGCATTTCCCTTAATCCTATCTCCGGAGGTGCGCGCCCTTTGAACATGCGTCCATTACGGATACTGCTGGCTTTAGTGCTTTTAACAGCGCTGACATTTTCCGCTCGCTTCTTTCATGTCAATGCTACGACTGCAGGATTTGCATTCCTGCTCCTGGTTTTGGGAGTCGCCAGCGCCTGGGGATTTGTCGAAGCTTTTATCCTTTCCGTTGCGGCGACCCTGATGTTTAACTTTTTCTTTTTCCCGCCGGTGGGCACATTCAATATTGCCGAAGCTCAGAATTGGATTTCTTTGTTTACATTTCTCACGACATCGCTGGTCGCCAGCCGGCTGTCGACAAAGGCGAGACGGAGGACTTTGGATGCAATTGAACGGCAACAAGATATAGAGAGGCTGTATACGTTCAGCCGGGCGATACTTTTGATCGACAGTTCCGAGTCCTTTCCAGCGCAACTTATCCGAAAACTGGCGGAAATATTTCAATTGGGCTTGGCGGTAATGTACGATCGGCGCACGGAAAAATTTTATCGAGCGGGCCCGGATTCGGAAGTGGAAGGGTTGGAAAACCAACTTCGAGAGACCGCTTTGAATGGCGTCACGTTTTTGAACGACCGTTCTTGTACCTTTGCCGCCATACGGCTCGGAGCGGAGCCCATCGCAAGCCTTGCGGTTCAGGGCTCCAGAATCACGGATTCCGTTCTGCAGGGAATTGCAAACCTTGTGGCGATCGGGTTGGAGAGGGCCAGAGCGCAGGATCTTGCGCACGAAATCGAAGCAACAAGACGGAGCGAGCAATTGAGGACGACTCTTATCGACGCCATGGCCCACGAATTCAAAACTCCCCTTACCTCCATCAGAGCGACTACGACGTTGCTGCTGGATAGCCCCGATCAGGCGAAAGAAAGCCGGATGGAGCTGCTTAAGATCGCGGATGAGGAAGCGCAGCACCTGGGGAATCTGATTGATGATACCGTTGCGATGGCGCGCCTGGAGACGGGAAGCATTAAAGTAAATCCTGAAATCTTGAATATTTTTGAAATTATCGACGATGTTACAGGGGCTTTGAGAAACGAGCTGCAGGGACGGTCCCTGGAGATAGAGCGGGAAGACGAGGTTTCTACAGGCGCATGGGACCGGCATCTCTTAAAGCTTGCCATCAAGCAACTGGTCGATAACGCCCTCAAATATTCTCCCCCGGGAACTCCTTTGAGAATCCGGATCCGGCGGGACGAAGAATGGCTTGGAATCGAAGTTACAGATTTTGGCAAAGGAATACCGGCGCAGGAGCAGGGGCGCATCTTTGAACGATTCTATCGTAGCCCTTCCGTGCAAACCCGGATCCCCGGATCAGGGCTGGGATTGAGCATCGCCCAAAACATTGCGAAAGCCCATGGCGGGAAATTGACTGTTTCGAGTTTGCCTGGAGAAACAACATTCCGGTTGGTTCTGCCCACTGAATATAAAGGAGAGCATCTTGAGCGCAGGTCGAATACTGGTAATCGACGATGAACCTCAAATTCGGCGATTAATGCGCACCACATTGATTAGCGCAGGATATGAGATAGAGGACGCCAAGTCCGGAGAAGAGGGACTTGAAAAAATGGTCCAGTTTCATCCGGACCTGGTGCTGCTCGATATCAACATGCCCGGCATGGGAGGATTAGCCGCCTGCAGGATGATGCGGGCTGACAAGAATGTTGCAATCATCGTGCTCACGGTTCGAGACTCCGAATTCGATAAAGTCGCTGCTTTAGACGCCGGAGCCGATGATTTCATAACGAAGCCCTTCAGCACCCCGGAACTGCTGGCCCGGATACGCGCGGCGCTCCGCCGGGTCCCGGTGCTTCAATCGAATCCGGACCGAATCAAAATCGGATCTCTGGTGATTGATTTCGTTGCCCGTACCGTCGCAAACAAATGCGAACCGATCCACTTGACTCCCAAAGAGCTTGATTTGCTTCGTTACTTGACCCAGCATGCCAACCAGGTTGTTTCTCATCGGGAGTTGTTGCAGTCTGTATGGGGAGCCGACTATGGACGCGAGGTCGACTATCTGCGCGTGTTTATCAAAAACCTGAGAAAGAAAATCGAGCGGAATCCCGACGCCCCGGAATACATTACGACGGAGCCGTGGGTTGGATATCGCTTCAACGGCTCTCCCGAATCTTCATAAAATATTTATATATTTTCCACAAAATATTCCGGATTCCTCTAGGAGTTCTTCAGGGCTCAAAGCGCATCCTAATGGCAGGGAGCGTTTTGATATGTCGGCCACAACCAGTTCGAGAAATTTCGCCAGCATAAGTATCCGAGACGTTCAATCGCCAGGCATCCTCCCTAAACTTGAATTAACAATCTTTGTTGCATTCACGTCTATTCCCCTGAGGAGTGAACTCAAATGCTCGATCTTTTTTATCTGGGGGCAGGCAGCTTGATCCTGTTGATCTTTCGGGCCTTTGCAAAAGCCTGCGACAAGCTTTAAGGAGAACGCAAATGGACTATATCCTCGCCGGCCTCGTTTCGGTCGGCATATTCGTATATTTGATCTATGCGCTTTTGAAACCGGAACGCTTCTAAGGAAAGCCCCATGACAAGCCAAGGCGTGCTTCAAATAGTTATCTATTTCATTGTGCTTCTTGCGTTGACGAAGCCTCTAGGTTCCTACATGGCGCGCATATATGAAGGGAAAAGAACATTTCTGCATCCCGTTTTGCGCCCGATGGAACGTCTTATTTATACGCTTGGTGGAGTGAAAGAGGAGGAAGAACAGCGCTGGACGCAATACGCAGCTTCACTCCTGGCGTTCAGCGTTGTCAGTTTCGTTTTTGTTTATGCAATTCAGCGGCTTCAAGGATATTTGCCGCTAAATCCCTTTGGTTTCGGCAATAAGCAGGCAACGCCGGATCTATCCTTTAATACGGCCGTCAGTTTTATGACGAATACGAATTGGCAGTCCTACGGCGGGGAGATGACCCTGAGCTATTTCGTCCAGATGACCGCATTGACTGTGCAGAATTTCGTTTCAGCCGCAGCCGGAATGGGTGTGGCGGTAGCGCTGATCCGGGGATTTGTACGGCGACAACAAAACACTATCGGCAATTTCTGGGTAGACCTGGTGCGGGGGACAGTGTATATCCTGCTGCCGCTTGCGTTGGTCGGCGCGCTTTTCCTCTGCTCTCAAGGCGTTATTCAGAATTTCCATCGAAATATAGAAGCGACCACCCTTGAGGGCAAGACTCAGATAATTGCCCAAGGCCCGGCGGCCTCCCAGGTTGCCATCAAACAATTGGGCTCCAATGGAGGAGGTTTTTTCAATGTCAATTCAGCGCATCCCTTTGAGAATCCAACGCCCCTGTCCAACTTTTTCGAATCTTTGTACATCCTTCTGATTCCTGCCGGTTTGGTTTACACATTCGGGAAGATGGTGAAGGATACCAGGCAGGGCTGGGCTCTGTATGCGACGATGAGCCTGTTGTTTTTAGTCGGCGTCTTCATCTGTTATCCAGCCGAACAGGCGGGCAATCCTAATATCGCCAACCTGGGCGTGCAAACGGCGGCGACCCCTGCGCAGCCCGGCGGCAACATGGAAGGCAAGGAAGCGCGTTTCGGAATAGCTCCTTCCGCCCTGTGGGCAACGGCGACCACGGATGCGAGCAATGGCAGCGTCAATAGCATGCACGATAGTTATACGCCGATCGGCGGTTTGGTTCTGTTGTTCAACATACAAACGGCTGAAGTGGTTTTCGGGGGCGTCGGCTCGGGGCTGTATGGGATGTTGCTTTACGCCATCCTTGCCGTGTTCATCGCCGGGCTTATGGTAGGCCGCACGCCGGAATATCTCGGCAAGAAGATCGAAGGCAAAGAAGTCAAAATGGCGATGATTGCGCTGATTGCGTGCGCTGCCGGCATCCTGTTATTCACCGCTCTCAGCTCGCAGATCCACTTTGTAAAAGATAGTTATTGGAACCCGCCGGGAGCGGCTATCGCCAACCTGAGCAATAATGTCCCTCATGGCCTCTCTGAGATCCTCTATGCTTATTCCAGCGCTGCGGGGAACAATGGCAGCGCCTTCGCCGGACTTAGCGCCAACACTCCCTGGTACAACCTGACAATTGGAATTGCAATGCTGGCCGGGCGTTTCCTGATCATCATCCCTGTTCTGGCTATAGCCGGCAGTTTGGCGCTGAAAAAAGCGACGCCTGTCGGCAGCGGGACGCTTCCAACTCACGGAACTCTCTTCGTGGGTCTTCTGGCCGGAGTAGTCCTTATCCTTGGAGCCTTAACCTTTTTCCCAACTCTCTCGCTGACGCCAATTATCGAGCACTTCCTGATGAACCGCGGTCGGCTTTTTTAGGCGATTATTGGAGGCAATTAGATGTCTAGGGTGACTGCACCCCCAAACTTAAAACAGCCGATCATTCAAGAAAATCCTGCTTCGCTTCTTCCTAAAAAAACGGCGAGATCGAGGCCGCTTTTCGATCCTGAGATTGTTGGGCGCGCTGTCCGAGCTTCTTTTTTGAAGTTGAATCCGATTACGTTGATGAAAAATCCGGTAATGTTTGTAGTTGAAGTCTGTGCGGCGCTCACAACGATATTTCTTGTCCGTGATCTCTTGTCGGGAGTATCGGGGAACAGGTTTTCATTCCAGATTTCGTTATGGCTCTGGTCGACAGTGCTGTTTGCCAACTTCGCCGAAGCGATGGCTGAGGCGCGCGGGAAAGCGCAGGCGGATGCTCTACGAAAGACAAGAACGGATGCGTCGGCAAAACGGCTGGAATCCGGAGGCAGGATAACGCAGGTCCCAGGTTCCGCTCTGCGGGCCAAGGATGTGGTGCTGTGCGAGGCCGGTGATCTGATTCCCGGAGACGGGGAAGTGATCGAAGGCATTGCGACCGTTGACGAGTCGGCAATCACCGGTGAAAGCGCCCCGGTAATCCGCGAATCAGGCGGCGACCGCAGCGCCGTGACCGGCGGCACGAAGGTGCTTTCCGACCGGATCACAATTCGGATTACATCAAATCCCGGCGAAACTTTTCTGGATCGTATGATAGCCCTGGTGGAGGGAGCTGAGCGTCAGAAAACGCCGAACGAAATCGCCCTGAACATACTGATTGCCGGCTTGACTTTGATATTTCTTCTGGTTGTCGTCACACTGCATCCTTATGCAGTCTTCAGCGTCGGCCAGTCGGGAACGGGCACGATCCCAACAGTGGCGGTCCTGGTTTCATTGCTTGTGTGCCTGATTCCCACGACAATAGGCGGTCTGCTGTCTGCCATTGGAATTGCGGGAATGGATCGGGTAATGCAGCACAATGTGCTGGCGCTTAGTGGAAAAGCAGTGGAAGCGGCAGGCGATGTCAATTCTCTTCTGTTGGACAAGACAGGAACTATTACACTTGGAAATCGACAGGCTGTTGAATTTCTGCCTGCCAACGGCGGAAGCGCGGCTGAACTTGCAGATGCGGCTCAGCTGTCCAGCCTGGCGGATGAGACGCCCGAAGGCCGTTCAATCGTGGTGCTGGCAAAAGAAAAATACGGCCTCCGAGGACGGCACATCCCCGAAGGGGATGCGGAGTTCATCCCCTTTTCTGCCTATACACGCATGAGCGGCGTTGATTTCGAAGGTCGCCGCCTGCGCAAGGGAGCGACAGATGCAATCTGCAAATATGTTCGTGAGAATGGAGGACAGGTCGCCGGCGACGTTCAGGAAATGAGCGACAGGATAGCGCGCAATGGCGGCACTCCTCTCGCGGTGGCTGATGGGAACCGGCTGCTGGGCGTCATATACCTTAAAGATATCGTCAAAGGCGGGATGAAGGAGCGGATCGCTCAACTCCGGCGCATGGGCATTCGCACGGTTATGATTACCGGCGACAATCCTCTCACCGCGGCTGCAATCGCAAGCGAGGCCGGCGTAGATGATTTCCTTGCTCAGGCGACGCCCAAGGCCAAACTTGATTACATCAAGAAAGAGCAAATGGCCGGCCGGTTGGTTGCAATGACCGGAGACGGCACGAATGATGCGCCTGCCCTGGCGCAAGCCGATGTGGGTTTGGCGATGAACACCGGCACGATGGCTGCAAAGGAAGCAGGCAACATGGTGGATCTTGACAGCAATCCGACCAAGCTTATCGAAGTCGTCGCGATTGGGAAACAATTGCTGATTACCCGCGGAGCCCTGACGACTTTTTCGATAGCCAATGATGTGGCGAAATATTTCGCAATCATTCCCGCCATGTTTATGGGCGTCTATCCGGCCCTCGGCGCGCTCAATATAATGAAGCTTCATACGCCCCAGAGCGCTGTCCTTTCGGCTGTAATATTCAATGCTTTGATTATCATCGCCCTGGTTCCGCTTGCCTTGCGCGGAGTGAAATACCGTCCGGCCGACGCTGCCGGCCTGTTGCGTCGAAACCTTCTGATATACGGATTAGGAGGCCTTATCGCCCCATTTCCAGGCATTTGGCTTGTCGATCAAATTGTTCATGCGCTCGGCTGGGCGTAATAGGAGAAAACGCATGTTGAAGCAATGGATCCCCGGATTCCGAATAACTTTGGTTCTGACAATCCTGACGGGGTTGATTTATCCCGGGGTTGTCACAGGACTTTGCCAGTTGCTTTTTCACCGGCAGTCCAACGGAAGCTTGATTGTGAAAGACGGTCGTATTGTGGGTTCCAGACTGATTGGCCAGAACTTCACTCGGCCGGAATATTTTCACCCGCGCCCTTCGTCCGCTGGATATGATGCGTCTTCTTCCAGCGGGTCGAATTTTGGCCCAACCAGCGCCAAACTTATCCGCGGCGTGGTCAAGGTGGACGATAAAAATAATGAAGCAGTCGATTTCGAGGGCATAAGCCTTCGCATCGTTCATTACTGCCTTGAAAATGGCATACCCTATGAGTCCTCAGCGCCACTAAACCGATTCCAAGATGCCAAGGGCAATCTCGATGACGTGAAACTGATAAAGGCTTTTAATAACGATAAAGATCGTTTGATTTTTAAACCAAAGACGCCGATTCCTTCCGATGCTGTCACCGGCTCCGGCTCTGGTCTCGATCCGCACATTAGTCCGGCCAATGCCATGATGCAGGCCGCCCGCGTAGCGAAAGCTCGCGGCGTATCCGTTGCGCAAATAAAACCGTTGATCGCTCAAACTACCGAGACTCCGTCATTGGGGATTCTGGGAGATCCGCGGGTAAACGTTCTTAACCTTAACCTTGCACTCGATCAATATTTCCGGTTCCGGGAGACTTCCTTTGCCGGGCTTCGTTGAGCCGTGGCTGAAGGCAGTTTTATTTTCCGAGGACAATACGAAATCAATTTTGTTATCTTACACATAAACTGAGATCATTCTTAGCGATATACTTGATGTGGTAATGCTATGAACCGCGATATTCGCCGCAAGACGCCGGAAGAGCTTTTGCGTGAGCTTCAAAACGAGGAGTCGCCCGCAAAGGGCCGCCTTAAAATATTTCTCGGCTACGCTTCGGGCGTTGGAAAATCATTCCGGATGCTGGACGAGGCGCGCCGGCGTCGTGCGAGGGGACAGGATGTCGTCGTAGGCGCCGTTCAGTCAAAAGCGTCCCCTGAAGTTCAAAAGCTTCTTGATAACCTGGAGTCCATACCGCTCAAGAAATACCGGGATGGAGTGGCCATGAATGTTGAGGCAATCATTAAGCGCCGCCCTGCTGTTTGCGTCATTGATGGCCTTGCATTCAACAATCCTCCCGGACTCCGAAATTCGACCCGTTGGCGGGAGGCCAAACTTCTGGTGAGAACTGGAATCAAAGTCATCGGATCCATAAATATTCAGTATGTCGAAGAGCTGAGAGAACGGGTGGAGGCGGTCACCGGGAAGCATGTAATCGAGACAGTGCCTGCATCTTTTATCAGGAGCGCCGACGAAATCGAGATAGTGGACGCTCCGCCGGAAGAGCCGATCGAGCGTTCGCCCGAGCAGCGGGTGAACTCGGAAAAGCGCCGGCAGCAGTTGTCTGAACTGCGCGAAATGACTTTGGTCCTGGCCGCGGATGTTGTCGACCATCAATTGAACGACTATCTCGAGAAACATGGCATAAAACAGAGTTACGGAACGCAGGAGCGGATCCTGGTTTGCATCACGCCCCGTGCGAATGCAAATGAAATGATCACAACTGCTAAAAAGATTGCGGATAAGTTCCATGGTGAATTGTATGTTTCCTATGTGAAACAGGCAGGCCTCTCCGTTTCGGACAACGCAACGCTGGAAGAAAAGCTGGCAATCGCACGGGCCGCTGGAGCCCAAATCGAGATATTGGAGAGAGAGAATCCTGTAACTGCGATCCTTGATTGTGCAAAATCACACGCGATCACTCAGCTTTTTATAGGACACACTCAGAGTCACAGGCGTTGGCCCTGGAGCGATCCGGTTGACAAATTAATACGCATGTCGCGGGGGATGGATGTGCGAATATTTCCGCAGTGACCAAGCACATGTCCGATGTTAAGCGTGGGAAACTGAAACTGTATATGGGCTACGCGGCCGGCGTCGGCAAGACTTATCAGATGCTCGAGGAAGGCCAGGCGTTGAAAGCTCATGGAGTCGACGTCCTTATAGGATACTTCGAGCCCCACGGTCGTAAAGAAACGATTGCGAAAACAGAAGGGCTGGAAATACTCCCTAGGATTAAGCTCCAGTATCGAGGTTCCGTATTCGAGGAAATGGATGTCGATGCGATTTTAACCAGGCGTCCTCGAGTATGTCTGGTCGACGAATTCGCCCATACGAATGTGCCCGGATCTTCCCGCAATAAAAGGTGGGAGGATATTGAGGCGCTGCGTAATGCCGGAATCGACATCGTGACAACCATGAATGTTCAACACCTGGAAAGTTTAAACGACCAGGTTTGGCAAATAGCCGGGATTCGTGTGCGGGAGACAATTCCGGATTGGGTGGTGCAGCAGGCTGAAGAGGTCATTGTCGTTGATCTGTCGCCCCGGGCGCTCCTTCATCGCCTGGAACGAGGCGTCATTTACGATCAAGAAAAAATTGAACGCGCGCTGCAGAATTTTTTCCGCGAATCAACGTTGGCAGCGCTGCGCGAACTGGCGCTGCGAGAAACTGCTCACGAGATAGAACAATCCCAAGCGACTCTGAAAAAGTCGGATTCGGATCGGGATATGCGCCACAAAATCCTTTTATATGTGACCGCCGATCCGAAGACTGCCATGCTGATTCGCCGCGCCAGGCGCGTGAGTGATTACCTGGGAGCGGAATGCTTTGCTGTCGCAGTGTATGCCTCCGCAGACCTGGATTCCATGTTTGATAAAAATAGGGATGCGATAGAAAAACACCTCAATTTCGCGCGCAACCTTCGCATCGAAACTCGGATTCTGGAAGGGAAAGACGCTGCGCGGACCCTGGTCGGCTTTGCCCGTCAAAATCAGATCACCCAGATATTCCTTGCGCGCCCGCAAGAAAAATTCTTTGCACCGTTGTTGCAGGGTGGATTGGTCCTAAGAGTCGTTCGGCTTGCCAAGGATATGCAGATTGTGATTGTGTCCGATCGTGAGCCCGCAACCGAGGAGTGATGATCCATCGATCAATCCTGTTGGGGCGTGTCCTTTGAGCCCGCAATCCTATGATCTTTAGTTTCTTTATTCAGTTCGGTTAAGATTTCAGCTTCTTTCCCCTCGCGGAGTTCCGATTCCAGCCTGTGCAACGCCACCCGGACCACGTCCCGATGATGCAGCTTATATCCGAGCCCTTTGCTTGTAAAATTCAGCCAAAGTTTGTGGAGCAATTCCATATCTTCGGGCCAGAGCCTGGGAGGATGAGGCCCCAGGTTGTAAAACATTTTCTTCCCTGTTGTTTCATCCAGGATTTGCAACGACAACTGCGGACGCGGCGCAGGCAATTTTTCCCACGCATCTCCGAAAGCTTTCGCCTGTTCTGAAGGATTCATCTTTGCGGACAATCCCATTACGACCAGATTGGTTTTCAACCTTTGCGCGACCTCTACGATAGCCCGGTTGTAATCTCTTCCAGGCACGACGAGGAGTTCTATGTGCTTGCCCGCCTTTTCCGCTACCGAGACTACCTTGGTGAACAGCTGCGCTATTTTATCCGTAAAAATCTGGTCCGGTTCCAGCTCAAATCCTCCCGAGCCATGTCTTGAAGTGCGTTTGACAGTCAGCGCCACTATATCCTGCTTCCGGGTGTCTATGCGTTCCAGCGTTTTTTGCAGGTGCCCGAGTTCAAAAGGATTTCGAGCGGCTACCAGGACATTTCCCGGGCGCACTTTTATGGATTGTTGTGAAATCATTTCCTGAGCTACCAGGCGAAATTTTTCAGTTTCGCCTAAATGGGCTTTTTTCTTTCGATGGTAATGCTCCGATAAAGTAAAGATCGTAAAAATGATTACTGTAAAACTGAAGCCCCAAACCGTTGCGATCTTCTTTGTGAAAAGATTGACGATTGCCAGGAGGAAAAGGCTCGCTGTTATCAAAACCAATCCGAGCGGTAACTCTTTTCCCGCAATTCGGAAATTCAGCGGCACCTTCCATTCCGGTTCTTCCGGCTGTTTATAGCGCAAGACCAGAACCGAAAGACCCTGCATGGCGAAGCTCCATACGATGCCGAAGGCGTAAGCGTCGCCAAGGAGTTGAATATTGCCTCGAGTGAGAATAATAGTGATCACCTGCAGCGCCACTATCATGGTGATGATGTTCGAGGAAGTGCCGAATTTTTTATGAGGATTCCGGAACCATTCGGGAAGCACCCCGTCTTCGGCGACTCGATTGAGAACGCCGTTGGATCCGACGATAGCGGTGTTGACGGCTCCGGACAACAGGATCGTTCCGACTATGACGACAAAAGCGTGAAAGAGGAGCCGCAACGGGAGCGGACCGACCACGTTCATCGCCAGCCCGCCGATCAAATTATCGATATAGATGTTCACGCGCTCATTGTCCGGGATAATCGCAACCGCAAAAAAGGAGACGAGGGAGGTGAACAGCAGACTGTAAATGAAAATTATGAATCCCGCTCGTTGCAGATTTTTAAGTTTAGGCGAAGCGATTTCGCGATTCACCTGGGCCAGACTTTCCTCTCCGCTCATGGCAAGAACCGAATGCCCCATGCCGATTAATATGGCGATGAAGCTCACCTTCGTCCATGCCGATCCTTTCAACCAGCCTACCGCGTCCTCGGTGAAATGTATGTTCTCCAAAGTAGGAAAAGGAACGGGATTAATGCCGCGCTGGAGAACGGTAATGATGCACCATACGATCAGGATCACCACCATTACGGATGTAATCTGCATTATCCGCAGGGCTTTTTGACTGGACTCATGTATCCCGATGATGTTCTTGCGCCAAAAATATAAAGTGACGAGAATTGTAAAAAAGGCGGCGAAATAAGGAGGATTTACCTTAGTGCTTGGGGAGTGAAGGAGGTCGGCTGTTTCATTGATCAGCCCTGCCAGATACAGTCCGGCGCTTACGCCGCTGATAGGGCCTGTCAGGATATAGTCGAACATCAAGGCGGATACGGAAAACTTCGCCAGAGTGCCGCCCAACGCTTCGTGCACCACGCGATACACGCCTCCCCGAACGAACATGCTGCAACTCTCGATGTACACCGCCCGAACCGCGTAGGAAAACAGCATGATGCCAAGAATGAACCATGGGGCGGATTTTCCAAGATATCCCTCGGCGATGCCGCCCGCGTAATAAGCGGACGATCCGAGGTCGCACAACACTATAGCCGCCGCTTTCCAAAACGAAATAAACGACAGCATTACTGTTGTTGCAACGACTACTTTATTTACGGACTGGTCATGAGCCATTAAATCTCTTTTGCAAAATAATTAAGTCTATAAGATTATTTATGAAGAAGATCTAAATAAATTATAAAGATACCATGAAGGAATCCTTGTCACATATAAGAACAGAGGCTTGCTTTTTTCCCAGGATTTCGGAGAATTAATAAGCCACCGGTTCAAAGAGATCGGCTGGAGCTTTGATTCGAACCATGGAGGTGCATATGACAACGGCGAACCATAGAGGAATGGGATGGATTATTGCGGCAATTATTCTGGCTCTTGTTGTTGGCGCGGTGGTGGGATCTGCCGTGACTGTTAAAAGAGGGGGATCCCTGTTGCGTACGGGAGGGAAAATCCCTATGTACGTTTCCACATCCTCTCCTGTATTGAGCAAGGATATTTCTTTTGAGAGCGGCTTTTATCCAATCGTTGAAAAAGTGGCGCCTGCCGTCGTCAACATTGCATCCTCCAAAATTGTTCGAACGCCTCAAAACAGGCTGACGCCCTTTTCCGATCCGTTCTTCCAACAATTTTTCGGGAATATCCCGCGCGCTCCTCAGAAGCAGCTTCAGCGCGGCCTGGGATCCGGCGTCATTGTAAGCGCTGATGGCTATGTGCTTACGAACAACCATGTTGTGAGCGGGGCCAATGACATTGAGGTTTTGCTTGCCGACAAGCGCACCTTTAAAGCGACTATTGTTGGAACGGATCCGATGACCGATATTGCGGTTGTCAGGCTTGACGCCAAGAATCTGCCTGTGTTGACGCTGGGCAATTCCGATTCCATTAATGTCGGCAATTTCGTGCTTGCCGTGGGCAATCCTTTCGGGTTGAGCGGCACTGTTACGATGGGGATTGTCAGCGCTAAAGGCAGAGGCAATTTAGGCATTGAAGGGTATGAGAATTTCATCCAAACAGACGCCGCCGTCAATCCGGGGAATTCCGGGGGCGCTCTGGTTGATGTCCATGGCGAATTGATCGGAATCAACACTGCAATAATCGCCGGGGAGAACGGAGGAAACCAGGGCATTGGATTTGCCGTGCCGATCAACATGGCGCGCCAGGTCATGGATCAAATACTGAGAAACGGCAAGGTAGTTCGTGGATATCTGGGCGCATGGATACAGCCGGTGACGCCGAAAATCGCCAAAAGCTTCGGATTGTCCAAAGCACAAGGGGTTTTGCTCAGCGATATCGCGCCCAACGGTTCCGCGGCCAAAGCCGGCCTGACCAAGGGCGATATTGTCCTGCAACTGAACGGCCAATCGGTTAATGATCCGAGCGAGTTTCAGCTCAAGATCGCGATGACGCCCCCCGGCTCCAGTGTTCAGCTGAGGATCCTTCGCAACGGTTCGGAGAAAACCCTAACGGTAAAACTGGGAGAACTGCCGGATAAGGGCGAACAGGCTCAAGGGCAGGATGGAGATTCGGACTCCTCATTGCAGGGATTTTCGGTCGACGAACTCACCCCGGACATTGCCAGGCAGCTTCGGCTGCCGGGCAATACGCACGGAGTTGTTGTAACAAATGTGGAACCCGGAAGCGTTGCTGCGGAATCGGATATTCAAAGAGGCGATGTGATTCTTGAAGTGAATCACAGAGCCATAAACAACGTGAATGAGTTCAGCCGCGCCATGAGCCGGATTGGGGCTCAAGACGCGCTTCTCCTTATCAATCGCGGCGGCAATACCAAATATGTTGTGCTTTCATCTCAGTAGCCCGGATCAGCGAAAGAAAATTATTGAAATAACAATAAACAGAGGGATCAGAATTGAGCCTGAGTACGCCATATAACCAATAAAAGAAGGCATTTTAATCCCTGCATTCTCCGCGATGCTTCGGACCATGAGATTCGGGCCATTGCCGATGTAGGTATTGGCTCCCATGAATACGGCGCCGCATGAAATGGCGCGCAGCAGGGTATCGCCCAGAGCGGAATGCGTAAGGAGGCCAAGGTTTTCAGCGCTTCCCCCTATGGTTCCGGTCCCGAGTGCGGCAAATGTAAGATAGGTGGGCGCGTTGTCCAGGAAACTGGAAAGAATCCCGGTCATCCAAAAAAACTGCCAGGGCTTATGAAGGTTCCATACAGTGGATTGCTGGTTCAGGATTTGGAGCGCGGGGACCATGGTAATAAAGATCCCCAGGAACAAAGCTGCGACTTCCGCAATGGGTTCGAAGTTAAAATGATTGGATTTGTGGACCGCGCGGGGAGTCCCGAACCAACTGATCAAGGCCATCGCGATCATGATCGATTCCTGAATTCCTTTTGGCCAACCGAAATAGCCGCTGAAGAAAGCTCCCATCATCACTCCCAAGAGGCAGAGAAAGTTTCTTTTCCCCTTGATGATTAATTTGCGACGACTCTGCACCTCTTCGGTCAAAGCGCCTGGAGTTTCGACATCCTCTTTATTAAACACGTATTGATCGAAAAGGTTGAATATTAACAGCATCATTCCGACGGCAACCAGCCATTGAGGAAACAGTCTTAAAGTCCAGAAGAAAGGAACTCCGCGAAGGAATCCGAGAAATAGTGGGGGATCGCCCAGCGGCGTCAATAGTCCGGCGATATTGCTGACCAGGAAAATAAAAAATATTATGAGGTGCGCTTTTCTCCGGCGTTTTTGGTTTGCATGCATGTAGGGCCGTATTAACAGCATGGAAGCGCCGGTGGTCCCGATCAGGTTGGCCAATATTGCGCCTATTGCCAGATAAATCGTATTCATCAGCGGAGTTCCCGCAAAAGCGCCCTGGATATGAATTCCGCCGGAAATTACAAACAGCGCTCCAAGTAAGACAATGAAGGAGACGTAATCCTGCATCGAGTGGCTGAGCAGTTGAGGCTTATGTTTAAGGACCAGGAAAAGGACCGGCAATGAAATTACCAAACTTAAAATAGTTTTATTCCAGTTGCTTTTCCATAAATCCGGCATTGCGACCGGCAGGATTGCCATCGAAAGCAACATCAGGATGAAAGGAAGGACGCTCCAATAAGGGAAATAAACCGCTTCAGGCACAATATTTTCCTTTGTTTGGGACCGCTGGATTGACGCCGATCGCGCGAAATCGGCGCGAAGGCAAAAGCATATTTATAACAGGGCAAAAATAAAGCGGCAAATGTTTTCGAGCAATACTTGCACGATCCAAGGTAATCGCATACAATTGCGACTGCGGTTCAAAGCAAGGCGCCGTACCCAAGTGGCTAAGGGAGAGGTCTGCAAAACCTCGATGCAGCGGTTCGAGTCCGCTCGGCGCCTCCAAAAACAAGAGTTCCCGGTTCAGGATTCCCCGTTACCAGTCTTAAAACCATCATTATCATGACGGGCATGAAGCATACAAAAACGCTGATTTTTATTGTTCTTATCCTTTTATTTGGCTTCATTTTAAGAATCCCGTATTTCTTTCACGTCCTGCAGGATATTGATGAGGGCTGTTATGCGGGAATCGCCGCAACGCTTATGGACGGCGGGATGCCGTACTTGAATGCGGTTGAAAATAAACCTCCGGCAATATTCTACATTTACAAAACTATATTTTCTCTGTTTGGCAAATACAACATGACCGCGGTCCATATGGTCACTTTTCTTTGCACCCTGGGCACTGCGATTGTATTGAGCTTTCTTGCAAAAAAAATTGGAGGAACGAAGTCGGCTTTATTCGCGCTGTTGTTCTACCTGACCTTTACGGCGGCGCTATACGCTAAAATGATTGCAGCAAATACGGAAATATTCATGGCGCTTCCCTATTCTCTCGCGGCGCTTCTTCTATGGTACGCCGTCACGAAAGAGAAGGGCCGGCTGTTTTTCTTCGCCGGACTTGTTAGCGGATTGTCTCCATTGATCAAACAGGTCGGGGGCGTTCAACTTATTGCAGTATTTGTTTATCTGCTTATAATCGTTCCTCTTTTGTACGGGAAAAAGCGGATTATTCCGTCTTTCCTTGCCTGCATGCAATTTGGCGCGGGTTTCTGCATCCCGATAGCTGTCGTTGCTTTTATCTTCTATAAAAAAGGAATTTTGGCGGACTGGATATTCTGGAGCATAACCTATCCAAGCCGGTATATCAGCGCCGGAACTTCGAGCCAGAGTTTTTTATCGCAGATAGTTGCTGAATTTGTCCCATTTGTTATCGCGACTGTAATTTTATGGATTCTTTCCTTTGTATGGATAAAACGTGTCGCTGCAGGTCTTCATAATCATAAGAGCCTGGGGGGAGATCCCTTCTCCCTGTTTATTTTTTTATGGTTTGTTTCCGGGACGTTGGTTACATTTCTTGGCAGCAGAATGTTTGGGCATTATTTTATTCAAATCATTCCTCCTCTTTCCCTGATGGCGGCTCTTTTTACAGGGAAGCTTTTGGATGAGGGGAGCGCAAAAAGCAGAAAGCTATGGAGATATGCGGCGGTAACGTTGACTTTGCTTCCAGGGATTGTTTTTACGGGGATGGCTGTCAGTTTCGAAGCCTCAACGGATACCTGGGGTGAAATCAAACCGGATTTCCGTCCGGCCGCCGAATACATTAAGAAGCATACCAATCCCGAAGATAAGATATTTGTTTGGGGATGGTTCACTCCTCTCTATGTCTACTCGGAACGAACTCCGTCCACACGTTTCGTCAACACTCATATCCATACCGGGTATTTGAAAGGCAAGGATCCTAATGAAGCGGACCGCGCCGATATAGCCTGGCAGCTTGTCCCGGAAGCCTGGCCGATGTTGGAGAAAGATTTAAATAACGATCCTCCTGAATTGATTGTCGATACATCGCCGGGCAACTACCATGATTTTGGCCGATACCCTATCAAGAATTATCCCATGTTGCGCGAATTCATCGAAAAGAACTGCCGGTTAGAAAAAAATATTGCCGGCGTCGATATCTACCGCTGCAAATAATCGGATCTAATTTCCCAAAACTCACTATCAGGATTGAAGTTCGGAGGCAGGCAAGCCGATGAATATCTATCAGAAGCGGCATGCAACCTTTAGGAGAGAGACGGTATGGGCAGGGAGAATGTTCAAGGCTACAGAATAGAGGGTCGGGATGAAGAATATGAAAGAACGGTCCTGAATTTTCTTGACCATGAAATGGCTGACTTGCAGCTGCAAAAAAGCCCGGAAACCCAATCCAATGAACTGGATTCACTTGTCAGCAGCCTTTTGGAACAGGTCATCACGGAATCGGATTTGAAACAGACCAATCTACAGGTGCAGCCTGAGTCTTTGGAATCCATGCTCTCCGAGTTTCCAGATGCGCAGAAGCGGGTTTATCCTCCGCGGCAGATGGAAACCGGTTCGCCGGAATCCGCATCCACCCATTCCGGAGCGCTTTTTGTGACCAGTGCGTCGCTGCGCGCCAATAAAGGCAGGCTGCCGGGGGTAATCATAGCGCTCATCTGCGTTCTCGGCTTGATTGGCGCGATTGCCTATTACTTTATTATCAGCAATTGATGTCAGGAGGAAAAATGCTGACGGACCAACAGAAACAGAAATATGAGCTCACGCGACAAATGGCGAAAGAGGAATTGGAGCAGTTGGATAAAGAGATCAGCGCAGAACTGGCAAAAGTTAAAGAAAAACTTCTCGAGCTCCAGCAGGCTAAAAAAGCGGTGAAGCAAATCTATGATGGCGCTTGTGCAAGGATGGGAGTGAAATCAGCGCTGGAAGTGACGGATCTGAATCTTACCGATCTCGTGAAGCAGTCTTAGCCTGATTCATGGAATTCTTATATTTTTCAAGGCTGCTCTCTATCGCCGATCTTCTTTGAGCGGCAGTCCATTTGCTGAGTTCCGCATAAGATCTGCACAGAAGGTTGCACGAAAACACGACGTCCTGCTCTATAAATTCAACCAGGCGAGTACGCTCGCACAACTCAGGCTCTTTATGTGCAATAGCTGCCAGAATGGGGAACATATCACCCCAAACTCCATGACTTATGTAGGACACGCGAAGGAGAAATCTTATGAGCGGCGCCGACAGGGTTGAATCCTTCAAAGCTCGTCGGATGAGACTATCCTTCAGCAACACTCCCGATATTGGAATATTCACAACCTGCTTGATCATGACCTGGGAAGAAAGCAAACGATCAAAAGTGAAGGCCTGCAGGAACTCGCCCTTTAAAAGATAAGCCTCCGCTTTCTCTTCCAGAATGGAGACATCCTCCATTTCAAAATCGATCGTCTTAATCGTCATGCCTGTCTTGCGCAGCGACTGGCGGAACTTGCCCATGAACTCCTCAAAGTTTTTGTCGAACAGCGTCGAAGCGTTGCCTATATATACGGCAAACGTTCTCGTCAGCTGATTCGTCAAATCCAGAATGGGAGCGATGTCCGATTCGGCTCCGGTCCAGAGAGGAACCTTAATGGAGTTCAGCGCTTCGAATTTTCCCAGCTCTTCGATGGCGTCCAGTTTGAGGGTAAGGTCTTTTTTTGAATACTCGGTTTTGGAGGAGTGTTCCTGCTGAACTAATGTTTGGAAACGGGTAGGATCGTCAACCAGGATGTTTATCATCTCTTCCTGGTTGATGATGTAGGGGATCATTCGGGCATCCCGGATACAATGGCAGATCAGGTTTCCGATCATAAGCGCCATTTTTTGTCTGATTTCGCGGGAGGCTTGCATCCGAATTGCCCCTTTTCAAAAATCCAACTCTCAGAGTAATGGATTTTAAGTGGAAAAGGAAAGCCAAAAAGCTCCGAGCGGGCGTGTGAGCACATTGAACTTGCCAATGATTAGTAACTTAGTTCCATTGGAAGGGCGCTTAGACTATTCTTAAATAATGATGAATGACTGTACGGATTCGATCCATATTGCACTGTATAAACCTGAGATTCACCCGAACGCCGGGAATGTCGCAAGGCTTTGCGCCGCCAATGGAATCCCTTTGCATCTGGTCGGCGCCCTGGGTTTTCGTATTGATGAACGTTCGGTCAAGCGCGCCGGCCTGGATTACTGGCCTCATGTGGATCTTCATCGCGAGCAGGATCTGGCCGAATTGCAATCCGAACTTCCGGGATCACGTTTCTTCTATTTCAGCGCTCACGCCGATCGGCTCTATACGGATGTTGATTATCACCCATGGGATTGTCTTGTATTCGGCCCCGAGTCGAGTGGGTTGCCGGAGGATTTACTGCGAAAAAATTGGGAACATACTTTGAGAATACCTATGTATTCATCGAATGTAAGAAGCCTTAACCTTGCCACAGCCGTCGGCATCGCCGCTTATGAAGCGTTAAGGCAGATTCATATTTTAACCCTGAGCCAATCTTAATTGTGATCGTCGCCGGAATCGCCGTTTTCTCTTCCGGAATAGGGAATCCCGAGTTGTCTCATTTTGCGGTACAGGTTGCTGCGTTCTATCTGAAGCGCTTGGGCCGCCCGGCTCACATTTCCCTTAAATTCCATAAGCTTCTGGACGATGAAATCCCTCTCGAATCTTTCCCGCGCCCCTTGGAGAGAAGCGTCTTCATCCTGCTCCAGCGCAATCGGCAGGGTTCTCTGCAGGACTGATTCCGGAAGATCAAAAACATCGATGCGCCGCTGAGGGGTCATAATGATCAGGCGCTCCATAATGTTGCGCAATTCGCGAACATTGCCGGGCCAGGGATAATTTCCCAGGATCTCGATAGCTTTGTGCGTGAGGACCGGCGGTTTCTTGCCATATTGGTTTGAAAAGTCCTCTAAAAAGTAGTTCGTGAGTATCGGAATATCTTCTTTGCGATCCCGCAGCGGCGGAAGCTGAAAGGGAATGACATTAAGCCGGTAGTACAGATCCTCCCGGAAATTTCCCAGTTCGATTTCCCGCTCGAGAGTTTTGTTGGTGGAAGCGATGACACGAACATCCACCTTCATGGAGACGTTGCCTCCCACAGGCGTAAAGCGCTGTTCTTCCAGAACCCGAAGAACCTTGGCCTGGGTTTTGGGACTCATATCGCCCACTTCGTCCAGAAACAGGGTGCCGCAATCCGCCTGGGCGAATTTCCCCTCCTTGTCTTCGGATGCTCCGGTGAACGATCCTTTAACATGCCCGAATAATTCGCTTTCAATGAGCTCCTCAGGAATTGCGGCGCAGTTCATTTCGATGAATGCTCCATCGCGCCGGGAGCTGTGCAGGTGAAGCAGGTGCGCCACAAGCTCCTTCCCTGTGCCGTTTTCGCCATAAATGAGGACCCTCCCGTTGGTAGGAGCGGCGAATGCGATCTGCTGGCGCAGCGCCTGCATGGGTACGGAATCGCCAATCATGACGTACTTACGCTCAACCTGTTCCCGAAGCTGTCGATTTTGCTCCTCCAATTGATGCTGATGAAAAGCATTCTTAACAGTAAGCAAGGTCTTATCGAGCGAGAGCGGTTTTTCAATAAAATCAAAGGCGCCTAATTTAGTAGCCCGGACTGCTGTTTCAATCGATCCGTGGCCTGAAATCATGATCACGCACGAATCGGGGGAGATCTGTCGAATTTTGGAGAGCGCTTCAAGTCCATCGATGCCCGGCAGCCATATATCCAGCAGCACAACCGGGAATTGTTTTTTCAGCAGGAGTTCCAAGGCTTCTTCACCGCTGGAGACCGCCTGGGAGTCAAAGCCCGCGTCTTCAAGAATTCCCTGAAGCGAAGTTTGCACGCCCTTTTCATCATCAACAATCAATATAGCCGAGTGCGTCATAGGGAATCATTCTTATCCGGATTCAGGCCGGAGCCAAGAGGTAAATCAATAATTATTCTGGCTCCGCCCGGCGCATTTTGTTCCGCCCGCACTTTGCCGTGATGGTCTGTGATGATCTGACGCACAATCGCCAGCCCCAATCCCGTTCCGCCTTTCCGGAAAGAAAAATAGGGGAGAAAAACGCTGCCCTGATATTCTTCAGAAAATCCCCGGCCGGTATCGCCGACTTCAATGCTGACCGTTGTCTCGTGCGTGTTGAGAGATGTCCTGATTTGCAGCATTTTATTCTCTTGGTTTTCGGCCATAGCTTCCAGAGCATTGTCGAAAAGGTTGATAAACACGCGCTTCATCTGTTCCGGGTCCAGATCGAGGCTGGGGATATTCCAATCAAAATCCTTTTGCACTTGCACGCCTGAAATGCGTCCGTCATAGAGATTAAGAGCATTTTCTATGATGTGATGCAGATCCGCTTTTTCCAGGCGCACTTCCGGAAGACGAGCAAAACGGGAAAATTCATCGACCAGTCCCTTAAGGGATCCGGCTTCCTGGATGATGGTTTGAACGCATTCATGGACGACTTTGTCATATTTCAAAAGTTCCGGCTGCCAGGGGCTCAAGGCATCCTTCAGAGTGGAAAAGATTTGTTGGTAGCGATTCAAAATTCGTTCGGCGGAGAGCTGAATTGGAGTCAGTGGATTTTTTATTTCGTGCGCCATGCGCCGGGCGACTTCCTGCCAGGCGGACATCTTTTCCATTCGGAGCAGTTCTGTCATGTCGTCGAGAACTACAACCCATCCTCTGCGCTTGCCGGCGCTGTCTTCCAGAGGAGTGACGGTAGCGGCCAGCTGAAGGGCTTTGCCATTGAGGGTCAGCTCGATGTTTTTAACAATCACGCCCAGCGCTGTAGATTTCAATAGAAGGCCTCGAAGGATATCGCCGGCCGGCGCCGAAACCGCATCCTCGAGTTTTGCGTTGATCGGCGAATTATTCGCCTGCAACATATGAATGGCCGCCTGATTCATGGTGCGGATGCAAAAATCATTATCGAGAGAAATCACGCCTGCGGCTATAGTCTGTAAAACTGTTTCAATGTAATGCCGCCGGTCGTCGAGTTCCACATTCTTCAATAAAAGACTTTGCTGCGCCGATTCGATTCTCAGCTTGTTTTCTTGCAGATCGTTTGTCATACGATTGAAAGAGGCGACCAGGCTTCCGAGTTCGTCGATAGCCTGGCATTCCACACGATGCTCGAGATCTCCCGCGGCTACGGCCGCAGCGCCTTGCGCCAGCGCTTCAATCGGAACCGTAATCCTTTTTGCCAGGTATAATGCGAACCAGGCGAAGGCAAAAACAATGAGCAATGTCAACAAGACCAGGAAGAGCAGATAATTGATGCGCAGGGCGGTCTTTTCCGCCTTCAGCTGCTCGTATTTGTTGTACCCTTCCTCTACCGAGAGGGCCTTGAAATTTGCGCTTTTGTGGAGACTTTCCGTTAAAACGACCGCAATGATATTGCCGTGAGAATCCCGAATGGGCGCCGTAGCCCAGGTTATATCCAGCAAAGCGTTCGTCGGAGTGTCGCGAACGGTTTGGAAAACCTGCTGTCCGGCAGTCGACTGTGAGATCAGGCGTTGAATATTCTTTTGATGATCGTGAGCCGAAAGCTTATTGCCGGAGTCTGCAATAATATTGCCCTTTAGATCAAAAATCCGGATGTTGCCCAGATCGTACTGATAGCATAATTCCTGCAAGCTCAACCGGACCTCGGATTGCAGGCCTTTCGCCTGGATGTATCCTGCGATAAAAGAAGCAAAGTACTTCGAGCGTTCTTCCGCTTCGGAATTGTACTGTTGAGCAAGCTTCCTGCTGCTGTCCATGATTTGAGCGAGCGGTGAGTAGAACCATTGCTCGATTGAGGAACTGATCAATCCATAAGCGATAACGAATAAAAGCATCGCAGGCAAAAGAGACAGGGCGATGAAGGTGCGGACCATCTTGCTTTTGAATCCGCTTCCTACCTGCCCGCTTTTTCTTTCGAAATAAAGCTTGATCAGGTTTCTTCCAAGAACGGTGGCGAGAATCAACAGCGCCAAAACGACCAGTATGGTGGCTGAGTAAAGCAGGAAGGTCATACGAATGAATTTCGTGCTTCCCACCGAGGTGTGATTCATAATCTGGGTGGCGGCCAGTGCAAGAACGAGGAGGATGATACCGCCGAGGACGAAGCGGCGGGTGCGGGTCCCGTCTTTTTTAGGTGAAATGAAATTCGCTAGGTTGCCCATAAATACGCTTGGCCGGAAATGCTTATTATAGACTAAATTAAGCCGCGGATTCATAGGGATCTATATGGTTATCCGGTTGACGGCAGGCAGGCAGCCATACTAGATTCATCATTCACTTGGACGAATGGAGGAAAACCGATTGAAGGTTCTTATTACCGGAG
>CAYTYP010000019.1:68939-76142 GCA_964441405.1 uncultured Acidobacteriota bacterium | reverse complement strand
TTGCTTTACAATCCCAAGAGCGTTGGAGAAGATCTGTCGCGTGTAGCTTGCTCCCAAAAGAATCACCTGGTTCGCCCTGATTTCATCACGATCGAGTCCCAGGAATTGTCTTGAAGTCCTTTCTGCATTGGAATTCCCTCCAATGAAAAAAAGGTCGTAGTAGGGAACTGCGCCGCGCGAAAAACCCGCGCCTGCATTAAGCTGAACCGTGGATTTATGCGAGAGCTGAAAATAACGCTGATAATCGATTTGCCACTTGGAATAATCGAAATCACTTCCGAGCCCCGTGCTTTGTTTTTCGATCAAAACCTGAGTCTTCGCTCCAGCCTGAGGGAAATCCCGGCGGTCCAGCGAATCCCGATAAAGGTTGAATGTAAGACCTGCCAGCACTGCCGGGCTGACGGTTGACGGATTAAGTTCAGATCCGCCTTGAATCTTGACTCGCTCGCTATGATAGCCTCCCTCCACTTCAAGTATATGGAATAGCGAGCCGCCGGCGATGAGCCGTGCGCCGGCGCGTCTATCGCTGAATGTATTGACCAATTTCTGATTTCGTATGTCCTGCCGCTGCTGTTGGCGCAATTCAATTCTTGGCTCCAGAAACAGGCAGGGTGCAAAGGGTGCAATCAGATGCAGAGATGCAAAATGCTCTTCCACACCGCCGAACTGGCTCGCTAAAGTCGCGCTGGAGGGGCCGCCAAATAATGGGCGCGCTGTAAATTCCGCCAGCGCGATAAAATCATAGTCGTTGTCATAACGAAGGCCCAATCCAAGCGTCTTGGTCGAGGACTCCTTGACGAGAAATGTCAGGCGATATTTATTGTCGCCAAGGGAATCAAGTCGATAATCCACGCTCTCGAACAACCGGGTTGCATACAACCGGCCGAGATCCCCGACTAATACAGATAAATCCAGCGTGTCGCCTGCACGAACCCTCAACCGCGCCAGTTTGCCCAGTTGGGAGAATTTAAGCTGTTTTAATCCTTCCAATGAGATGGATTCGATGATCCGGGTGTCATTCGTGGCCCGTATCCTGGGAATTTGTGGAGGAATGCCGGAAACGAGACTTTTTATCTCTCCCATGCGCCTGTTCGCTTCCTGTTCTCCATGGGCAATAATTTCGGGTATTTTATGGTAGTCATTGGACGTGAATTTCTGAAGGTCCGGTTGCAGCAAAAGGTTCGCCAACCCGCGATTGGCCTCGGTTTTCTTTACCATTTGCAGGCTGATCGCCTGGTCGATGACGTTGATGAAATTGAGGATCTGGCTCTTCTGCAGCAGCGGAGAGGATATGTCTACGGCAATGATGGTTTCGGCTCCCAGGGAGAGCGCAACGTCAATCGGGAGGTTGTCGGCTATCCCACCGTCTACCAAAAGCATCCCGTCTTTTTCCACGGGGGTAAAGACCAGCGGAATCGCCATAGAAGACCGGATCGCTTCGGTCATGCGCCCTTGTTTGAAAACAAATGCTTTCCCGTCCAGCAGGTTCGTCGCAACAGCTCGAAACTGAATCGGGAGTCGGTCGAAATCATATTGCGCATCCAGGATGGGGCTCGTGGTGAGAAGATCCAGCAATTCCGTCATCCGTTGACCTTCCCACAATCCTGTGGGAAGGTCGGGATTCCAACCTCTAAACGAAAACTGAACCTGGTAACGGGCGTTTCTCCTCTCCAGAGCAGGCATGAAGCGCTGTTGTGGGGAGTCGCTGAAAATGGCGTTCCAGTCCTGGCTCAATAAAAATTTTTCAATTTCGGGGGCGGAATAACCTAGGGAATAAAGGCCTCCCGTCAGGGCGCCAAAACTCGTGCCGACAATGCAATCGATGGGAATATGTTCCCGTTCGAGCGCTTTCAGAACGCCGATGTGAGCGGCGCCACGGG
Source organism: uncultured Acidobacteriota bacterium (assembly GCA_964441405.1). Classification (GTDB taxonomy): domain Bacteria; phylum Acidobacteriota; class UBA6911; order UBA6911; family UBA6911; genus UBA6911. The sequence goes on along the minus strand of CAYTYP010000019.1, from coordinate 74,262 downwards.
CGCCCCCGCCGCTTAAGACAAGGCAGACGTTGGGTTTGGCAGACTGAGCGACAGAGTCGATCAGACCGAGCGCACAAAAAGCTGAAACTAATAGTATGAATCGGATAACTTTTCCCGTAAAATTGTGCATGATAACTCGATTTTTCAATCGCAAATCGTATAATCCAGGATTGTATCAGAACAGTTCCCCAGGATCTCTATAATGCGTAAACGGGATAGGGGGGCTGTAACACAATTTGGGCTCTTGCGTACCTAATCAGCAAAGCCGTCCTTTAAAAGAATGCTTTTTTGATAGTATGACCTTAACAAGGAGAAAGGGAATTCAATGAAGATCAAAGTCCTCGTTATTATGGCGGTTGTATTACCGCTCTTGGCAGCATCCGTGTTGGCTGCTGATGTCACAGGCAAATGGACGTCGGAACGACAGGGCAGAGATGGTGGTCAACCTTCGATTACCACCTACACCTTTAAGGCGGAAGGCGCCAAGTTGACCGGAACGATCAACATGCCGGGCTTCATGGGCCAGCCGAGCACCGATGTCGAAATTACCGAAGGCAAAATTGAGGGTGAAAACATTTCTTTTGTCGTGATTCGCAAAATAGACATGCAGGGCCAAGCAATGGAAATGAAGAGCACCTACAAGGGAAAATTCTCAGGTGACGAGATAAAATTCACCATTGAGAGACCGGCCATGAGCGGTATGGGCGGACCTGGCGGCGGAGCCGGTCCAGGCGGACCTGGTGGCGGCGGTCCCGGTGGGCCTGGCGGTGGAGCTGGTATGGGTCCTGGTGGCGGTCCAGGCGGAGCTGGTGGAGCTGGCGGCCCTCGCCCCCCACAGGAAATAATAGCCAAAAGAGTGAAATAACAGACCCGAACGCTTTCTATAAAACAATCGAGGATTTGAGTTTTGGTTGATTCCAAGGTTCAAATCCTCGAAGTTTTTTAATGCCGGGTTTCTACGCATCCTTCCTTGTAACTCCCGCCCCGAAGATCCGTATCTATCCATAACCTAACTGGAGATCTTTATGGCCAAATTCTTATCTGTTACGGTGATTTGCTTTGTTTTGATCGTAGTAGGTTTTTCGACGAACAAAGCAGAGGAACAGAATAACGATAGATTCCAGGCGATTGACCGGCAAGTCCAGGCTTTCATGGAAAGCCGTCAGGGCTCTTGGCGTGATTTGAATGTTCCGGAAGTTGATGGGAAAGCGCTGCACGACATTGTTCTTCAACATAAATATAAGAACGCGCTCGAGATAGGGACTTCCACCGGCTATTCAGGACTCTGGATTGCGTGGGCATTGGCTAAAACGGGCGGGAAGCTTGTGACCATTGAACTTGAGAAATACCGTTATGATGAAGCTGTCGCTAATTTTCGCGGAGCGGGGCTTGATAAATACGTGGATGCACGGCTGGGGAATGCGCACGACATCGTTCCTGCTTTAAAAGGTCCTTTTGATTTCGTATTCTGCGATGCGGACAAGGATTGGTATGTCAATTACCTGAAAGCCGTGTTGCCGAAAATATCTACAGGAGGATGTTTTGCCGCTCACAATGTCATGGAACGGTTTGGAGGATGGGGGCGTGGCGGCTTCGGGCGAGGTTCCAGGAGCGGCGAGGGAGGGGATTACCTCGAATATGCACGCAGCATTTCCTCGCTCGAAACCAAAATTCTGGATATACAGGGATCCGGTGGCCTGGCAGTCAGCTATAAAAAAGCTGATAAATAGAACAACGCCACGGAATCGAACACGGAGTACACGGAATTTATTGATTTATTTCCGTGTGCTTCGTGATGGGTTCCGTGGCATTGATGTTTTAACCGGTGTTATTCGGCTCGGCGGCGCTTATAGGCCGGCTCGTCGAGGTTTTCTTTAAGCGACGCAAGTTGATAATCAATAGATTTGGCTGAATCCGAAGGGGTCAGTGGAATTACATTGCCAATGGCGCGAAGGTATTCGGAGGCTCCTTTAGCCCTCTCATTCCCATTCTGGTTAAATCCTGTGGCAATGACGGTTATTTTGATGCGATCGCCGATAGTATCGTCGTAAACCGCTCCAAATATCGTATCTTCCGCGCCGGCGATTTCTTCGATTATCTTGGCGGCGGCGTCCACTTCGTGCAGTCGCAGGCTGCTGCGGGTGGCGGTGATATTGATCAAGATTCCCCTGGCTCCGCGGATGGTTGTTTCCTCCAGCAGCGGGCTGGATATGGCTCGCTGGGCTGCTTCGACCGCCCGGTTTGCTCCTTCTGCAATTCCCGTCCCCATCAAGGCCATGCCTTTGCCGGACATGATAGTACGGACATCGGCAAAATCGACGTTCACAATTCCAGGCATGGTGATGATATCGGAAATGCCTTGAACCGCCTGGCACAGTACGTCATCCGCATAGCGGAAGGAATCCTCAAGCAGGGCGTCCGCGCCCATGGCGACCAACAGCCGTTCATTAGGGATAGTAATGAGAGTATCGACGACATCCTTCAGCTCCTGAATTCCCTCTTCCGCATGCAACTGACGTTTCTTGCCTTCAAAATTGAAGGGTTTCGTGACAACTCCTACGGTCAGGGCTCCCAGTTCGGTCGCAAGGCTGGCGATAATCGGGGCTGCGCCGGTTCCGGTCCCGCCGCCCATTCCGGCTGTTACAAAAACCATGTCCGCGCCATCCAGCAACTCAATAATCCGCTCCGTATCTTCAAGGGCAGCCTGTTTCCCTTTTTCGGGAACGGCGCCACAGCCTAGCCCGTTAGTAAGTTTGGCTCCGATTTGCAGCTTTATAGGCGCTATGGAGTTGTGCAATGCCTGAATATCGGTATTGGCGGCGATGAACTCCACTCCTCCGATCTTTGCCTGTATCATTCGGTTGACCGCATTTCCGCCGGCTCCGCCTACCCCAACCACTTTAATTTTTGCAGGGGGCTGTCTATCTTCCTCGAACTTGATTTTTAATGCCTCATCTTCAAAGTTCAATTTCTCCGTCTGCATTCAATTTTCCTCCCAGTCCCTAATTGCCTGCCAATGAAAATATCCTGTTGAATAGCCAGGGGGCGGAGCTTGTTTTGGTTCGCCCCTTTTTCCGATATCCTGTTTCTTCGGCTCCAAACAAAGCCAACCCTATTGCTGTAGCGTAAACCGGATGTGACAATTCGCTCGTTAAACCTTTTACACCCAAAGGCAATCCTTGTCGGACAGGCATGCCAAGAATTTCCTCGGCCAGTTCCAACATGCCGTCCAGCATGCTGCCGCCGCCTGTGAGAACGACTCCTGCAATAAGTTGTTCGTGTTCGACGGCTTTTGACATCTGATCCTTTATCAGTTCTAAAGTTTCGATTGCGCGCGCCCGCAGAATTTCGCAAATCAGTTTTCTGGAAGCAGAACGTCCTGTACGGGTTCCCATCCCCGGAACGTCGATAATTTCGTCTTCTCGGACTCTTTCGGTCAGGACGGTGCCGGCATCTTTTTTAATGCGTTCTGCTTCATCCAGAGGGGTCTGCAGCCCTATTGCCAGATCCCGCGAGAAATGAGCGCCTCCCACCGGCAAAACGGATGTGAAATAAACCGCATTCCTTACAAAAACTCCGATGTCGGTCGTTCCGCCGCCAATATCGATGATCGCCGTTCCAAGATCGCGTTCATCTTTTGTCAGAACAGCTTCTGCGCTTGCAAGCTGTTGCAGAATGACTTTTTTTACGCGCATCTGAGCCCGGTTGACAGCGTTGATCAGATTCTGATTCAGTGCGCTATGACAGGTTATGACGTGGATGTTAACATCCAGCCGTGAACCATACAAACCCACCGGATTTTGAATCCCGCCATGATCGTCCAGAAAGAATTCCTGTGGCAGAACATGGATGACCTCACGGTCCGGCGGAATAGGAATAGACTGAGCCGCTTTAATAACCTGATCCATATGCTCCGTGGTTATTTCCTGACGATTTCCTTCAATCGGGATTGCACCATGGGAGTTGAAGCTTTGAAAATGATCTCCGGCCGTCCCGATAGTAACCCAGTCCACAGAAACGCCTGATTTTGTTTCCGCTTCATCGGCGGCTTTTCGTATGGAAGCGGCTGCTTCTTCAAGATCGGTAACGACGCCCTTCTTGAGTCCGCTCGAATGGGCATAACCGGTGCTGATTATTTCCAGCCCGCCCTCGGCCTGTGCGCGCGCAATTATCATGCAGATTTTTGTTGTTCCTATATCCAGGCCACAAACAATGGGATCTTTTCTGCTCACTCCTTACTCCAAGTAAATTACGAATTATGAATGACGAATTACGAATTAAAACATACTCCTCGGATCAGGTTGCTCCGCTAAACATGCGGTATGTTGAAATTCGTAATTCGTCATTCCTAATTAAGTCTGCGGTTGTGATACACGATCTTGCCGGCAAACCGCAGATCCACCGAGGCAATATCGCTATTCTGACTTTTCACTTCCTGATAAGTATTCAGGTTGTCCATCAGCTTCTGAAAACGTTTCAGATAATCCTTCTCTCCAAGGTAAATCTCAGCTGAATCATCAACCAGGAAAATTTTCAGATTATTGGGATCCGAAATATCTATTTCCGATATATTGCCGGCATAGGAAGGCGAGCCGGACTCGATCTCAGAAAGCATATCCAACGCTTGTCGAATACGCGCGGCGTTCTCCTGATAATTCTGTCGATAACCGGCGGCGTCCTTCCCGACAAATCCCTTCAGAACCGGAGTGTTTAATTTACCGTATTGTGGATCGTAGGCGTCCAGCAATGCGCCCTCCATGTCTGCGATCATCAGTTCGCCGTTTATTTCAAGGATTGCCGATGGCGATCGTTCCTGGATATAAAGGATCAGATCGGACGGCAAAATCCGCCGTATCTCGACCTTGCGAATCCAAGGTTCTTTCTCCAGTCGCGTTTTCAGTCGGCCAAGATCGATTCTCAGAATGTTAGTCGGAAAATCTTTCCGGATTATCGATTCCAATTGTTTTGGCTTCGTTTGTTTGCAGCCGTGAAAAATAACAGCATGCACTCGGAATCTTTCAGAAGTAAAGGCATAAACAAAAATCGACGCCAAAAAAAACGTTATGAGGAGGACAATGGAAAATTTGGCGAATATTTTGAAGGTGGCGCGCAGTCGACGGTTTGCAATCGGCGCTTTGCCGATCTTCTGGGCTGTCTTCTTTCGTGTGCGCCGAGCCTGTTCCGGCTGCGTCGCTGCCTTCGCACTCTGTGTTTCCCGCTGCTTATTTATCCGGATCTCCATTATGCCCCAAACAAAATTACGAATGACGAATTACGAATGACGAATTGAAACAAACTCCTCGAATCAGGTTGCTCCGTTAAG